>NZ_CP016428.1:1237500-1856250 GCF_001693385.1 Bradyrhizobium icense | reverse complement strand
GCTTGGGCCGACAACGCCATCTCACCCTCGACAAGGCTTACGCCTCCCGGAATCAGCAGCACAAGCAAGTAGAAAGTGATTGCCAGCCCAAGGCTCATGATGGGACCGGCAATCGCCATCAAGAACTCGCCCTTGGCGCTTGTCGGCTCGTCCTCCATCTCGGCCACGCCGCCAAAAACGAAAAGGGTGATGCCGCGGATTGGCATGTCGTATTGACGTGCCACAACTGCATGCGCAAGCTCATGAAGCACGATCGAGACGGCTAGCCCGAGCAGCCCGGCAACACCCATCGCCCAATAGGTGGCAGGCTCAAGGCCAGGAGACGACTGGGGGAAGTATCCGACCGACAATGTCCAAACGATAAGCACAGCCAGCAGCAGCCAACTGACATCTACTCCGACGCGAAAGCCAAACAATCTGAACAGGGTGAGACTGCGATCGAACATGACGTTCTCCGGCCGGCGTAGTCCCGCTGTTTGAAAACGTCGTTCGCTGCTATTTGTTCGACTGGGTACGGCTTGCCGATTGTTAATGAAAAGCCGCTCAAGCGGCCGACCGGACTAGTCCAGTACGCCAGCTCTTCTATTGCTGAAGCCGGCACATCCGTATTGGGCTCACCCGTACGATAGCGGACCGTGTCAAGAGAACAGGCCAAGCCATGATGAGCAAATTCGTATCCCTTGTGGCATCTATTCAACGAACCAGATCGAGCGATGGATCGGAGGGAGCCTCACTTCAGTTTCCGGCGAACCTTTTTCTTTCTGCGCAAGGGCGGCTTGGGACGCGGCCGAGGGTTATAGATCGTCGTTCGCCGGCCGTTGGCTCCCTTCCTGTATTTCCGTGCTGAAGCTGCCATCCTTCGGAGTCCCGCCGATATTTGGTCCCGTTCCGGCCGACACTGAGCATCAAAGCCGAGCTGCTGGAATGCCGAAGATGAAGCCGACGAGGACAAGTCTTGCGTTAAAGGTAACCGGCACGATCTTGTTCCTCGACAACTGTCCGAGGCGTCCGTTTGACGCGGATTGTGCTACCTCGACGCGCTCCATTCGGATTGATTGTGCACCACGGCGGCGCCGCCGTCCACCGAGCCGGGAGTCGTTGGGTCATAACCTGATCGATCTCGCAGAGCTGATCGTCGAACTTGCGGCGGCTCGACGGTTGACGAGCGCAGCCAATCTAGGGCGATTACGGTGATTACGGTGATGACTGTTCCAACAAGCGGTGTACCAATCGAACCGCCGGCGAGCCGCCCCAGACCAGTAGAACGCGCGGCAGCAGAGAGCGATACACCGGGCCCAAACGGATCTCAGGAGATCGCGCTCCCGTCTCAGCCTTCCGATAAATGCAGTCGCCGAAACTGCGTGGCGGCGGCGACCCTCGCCACGCTGAAGCGGGTTTGCGCTGCGGGATTCAAGGCGCCCGGCAGCTAACGCTCCTTGCGATCGTCGTCATCGTCCTGCAGCTCCGATGCCTCGACCGGCATGATCGTCAGGTCATGAACCCGCCAATTGAGCGCCCTCGCCTTGCGCACGGCGTCGGCGATATCTCGCACGATGTTCTCGGTGGTGATCGGAACGACGAAGGCTTCACCAAAGAACACATGCCCCTCTTCGCGCATACGGACGTCTGCTCGTTCAATCCAGGGCAGTTTCTCCAGTTCGCCAGCCACCTCCTCAGGTAACGTTTCCAGTTGGCTCCGATCGGTGGTCCGCCGGGGCGTCTCATCAATCAGGTCATTGACTGCTGCGCGCAGGTTGTTGAGGCCATCGCGAACGATGTCGAGCGACACGAGTCCCGCCGCAACCGGATCGGTCCACCAATAGCCAAAGCCTGCCCCGAGAACGCCAACGGCGGCAGCCGATTCGGCCATCCAGTCGGCGCGATTCATTTCCGCGTCCGCATAAAGCACCTTATCGTGGATCACGGGAGCCAACTTCTTCTTCGCTCGACCGAGAAAGAACGACGGGATCCCCGTATAGGCCAGGGCAAAGAGCATCGGCCAGCCTGCCCATATTGTCGTGCCGAACAAATCAAAGCCGCCGATTGTCGCACGGTCCTGGTGAATTAGCTTCAGGGTGGCCTCGATCAGAAGAAATGCGCCCATCGCAAAGATTGCGAGAGAGGCAGTGACGTATCCTATCGAGACGCTTGCATGCATTCCATACGGGCACGACTTTGTGGCTGCGCGGGTAGCAAATCTGGAGGAGATCAGGAACGCCATGGGTGGCACCATACTGATCATGTCTTCGAGCCAACTGGTTCGCATCGCCTGCGACGAGCCCATTACCAGGAACAAGAGCACCGCTGCACTTGTCAGATACGCAATCGAAACCCACTCGAGCCGGCGCGCCTTTGCGAACGCCGCTTCCTCCTCTTCCGGAAACTCGATGAGACGTACCCGCTTCATGGCTTGTTTGTGCCTGCAAGCTGTCCCGGCTGCATCAGAAAGTGATCCAGGGTGTACAGAAGTCCGTTCTCTCCCGACGTCACGAGAATGACGTGCTTCTCGGTTTTCAGCGGCCGGGAACGATGGACATCTTCGCTGAGCTCGAACTCATAGGCGACAGCGATCTGCCCCCACCGATCGTTGCGCGCCTCGGGCCGCGCTTCGTGGCTCGCGATCAATGCTGCAAAATCCGGCCGCGCAGGGCGATACGCAATGACAGCGCCCTCAAGATCAGTCAGCGCTCGGACGGAATCTGCAGTAGGAAAGACAACGACGACCTTCGCCTCTCTGTAGACGTGACTGACGGCAGCTCGTGATGCCCAGTTGGTATCGCGAAGAAAACCGCCAATCAGAACGTCAACCTGTCCGCTCCGCAGCGCTTCGATCAGCGACGATTCCGATCCCGCAACCCACTCCACCCTGGCACCAAGGCGGGATGCGAACCTCTCGATCAACTGGGGCTCGATCCCTTCAGGGTTGCCGTTCTTGTTCTCGACCCAAGGCGGCCGCTCGCAGTAGCCTGCACGCAAAACACTTTCGCGGCGAACGCGCGACAGTGCTCCATTGGAATCTCGGGGGAAGTCGCATCCCACCAACAGGAGAACCAGGCCCATAGCGCAGAATGATCGCAACATTTGCGTGTCTCTTACCGGCGCGCGTGAGTAGACGGTTAACAGCGCTGTACTCTCGATGGTTCGATTCGAGACCACGATTTTCGCGACGGTAATGATCGTGCGCTCACCAGTTCCCTGCGCCGATCGATATCGCCGGGAATGACGCACCCGTTGGACGCGTCCATCGCTTGCTGTTCCGCTGAGGAACAAACCTCCCCCGGACAATTACCAACGAGTTCAAGGCGTGGCAGCACATCGTCGATGCGGATCAGACCCTCACGGGTGCCTGCGACGCGGGAGAAATCGGGCACAGCTGATTCCATGACGCTGGTCGGTCTGCTGTGCGAGCTTGTCCTTCTGGGTAATTGGATTGCCTTCGCCCGTAGGTCTTCGAGCAATTGCAGGCGCGACGAACTTCATCCCTTTGATCGGCCCGATTATCGGAGCCGTGCCAGTGGTCTTAGATCTTCACGTCGTGCTGTGGACTGTGGGCGCCGTTCTCGTCATTCAACAGCTCGAGGGCAACTTCATCACTCCGATCGTTCAGAAGCGTGCAATGGAGATAACCGGCGGCTCTCATTTTTCTTGGGATCTCTGCTTTCGGCGCGCTAGGCGTCATTCTTGCAGCACCCCTTACGGTCGTCATCATGGTGCTGGTGCAGAAACTGTGGATCCGCGAGACGCTCGGCGGGAAAGCCACGATCCCTGGAGAGAGACGCTCCAACTAATTGCCCCTTCCAATCTCGCGATAGTCTCGTGGACACTCAGACAGACTCTGGTCTTGCCGAAGCAGTGCAGCCTTTCGGCCCAACGACGCCCGCAAAAAGCGGGCCACGCGCACATGCGTTCCAACAAATTCGTGACTTTCTCCCCGTCTTCTGCCGAAATTTCCTGCCGGCGAAGTTCGGAGCGATAGCGTACCAAATCTGCGCATCCCGCACGCGCCAATTCCGCAACCATCTCCTGTACCAAAGCGCATTGAGACAATATGCTTTTGCCCGCAACATCCCGGAGCAGCGACATGAGAGGGAGAGCAGAATGAACAATGTCGCGAAGAGAACTGCCTTCGGAGCGCTCCTGGTTCTGCCGCTCCTCGACGCTGCAACGGCGGAGGGAGCGTTCAAGCTCAGCAACTGTGAGAACATTTCCTGCAGCCGTGATCTCAAGCGGGGCAAACTCAGAATTTCGTCGTGCAGCTCCTACGCTTATCTCTTCAACACGAACACTTCCAAGTACTTCCGGTGCGACGTCTCGCTTGCCGTGGTGCGGGATGCGAAGGAAGTAATAACGGTGCAGACAGACGGTTACTGCGCGCGCAAGATGCGAGTTTTCCAATCCGATTCCAGCTATGATCTCGGATTCGCCGAAACTGCGCCTCCAAGCACCAACTCATTTTTCGGACATGGCGGCTTTTCGGCTTGGGCTGCAGATACGACGCATCAAAAAGTGCGCGGCTGCATCACGATCGCCGCAGGACCGGGCGGCGAAGTCGCCCGATGCCTCGATATGACATTCAAGTAACGAGCCGTAATGTGCGATGACGGGATGGAAGATGGCTGCTCCCACACAATCATGAGCGGCGCCGCACTGGCTATTGATGGTGCTGGTGTTCGACATGGCGCTGCTCGGCGTGCTGGTCGTCGATCAGGGACGTGTCGTCTCGGCGCCGGTTTTGAAAGCCCTGCTGTTTCTCAATCCGACCGACCTCTACCGGATGACAAATCTCACCGGATTCAACGTGAGCCAATTTTCCGGCATGACAGGGCTCGCCGGCACCGCGACAACAAGCATCGGCGCATTGATGCTCGGACTGATCGCCTGGATCCTGGCGCCGCTTGGGCTTGCGACCGCATTCTTTGTGCGGAGGGAGCTATGACCCTGCGATTCCTCGCTGCCGTTCTAGCCGCTATTCTCCTGACAGGCTGTAATCAAGACGCGTCCAAATCGGTCGCCCCACCGCCGGTCGCGCTCACGAGCGACGCAATGGGCGTGTTCTGTGGCATGAACTTGCTCGAACATCCCGGACCAAAAGGCCAGATCATCACCGCAGGCAGGATCGACCCGTTCTGGTTCACTTCCGTGCGCGACACGGTGGCATTCACGCTGATGCCCCACCAACCTCGCGACATTCGGGCGACCTACGTGTCAGACATGGCGCAAGCGCCAAGCTGGGATGAGCCGGGAGCGACAAATTGGATCGACGCATGCAAGGCGTTTTTTGTGATCGAGAGCCGTAGGCCGGTCGGCATGGGAACTGCCGAGGCCGTCCCATTTGGCAATCGTGACGCCGCCGATGCCTTTGCCGCCACCAACGGCGGAAAAGTTGTCACGTTCGCGCAGATTCCCAGCGCATACGTGCTGGGTAGCGACGCCCCCGGCGAGCACACGGAAAACGACAGCGCGAACCTGCGAACGCATTGAAGGGATCGCCGATTCTAGCTGCCCCCGACGCCGACATGGTATCCCTGCTTAATGCCGCGCTGTTCTTTTCCGATCTGACCGATGGGGCGTTCGATCCGACCGTGCAACGCCTATGGCAGCTTTATGCTGGGCATTTCTCGTCGGACCGGCCTGATCCGGAGGGGCCACCTCAGGAAAGGCTCACTGAAGCGCTGGCGAAGGTGGGTCGCGATGGCCTGCTCGTGAACGCAAACGCGTCGCTCTACTAGGCACAACGCCGGCATTACCCTCAACGGCATCGCACAAGGGTATGCGACCGATCGCGTGGTGGACACGCTGCGGAAGGCCGGGCTATCGACGACGCTCGTCAACATGGGCGAGATACGAGCCATCGGCGCAAGGCCCGATGGCACGCCATGGCGCGTCGGCCTTGCCGATCCGGACGGGCCCGGCGCGGTCACGGAAACTGTCGATCTTGTTGATCGCGCTGTCGCCACCACCGCCGGGGCCGGTTTCCGGTTCGATTCCGCCGGCCGGTTCACGCACCTGTTCGATCCCGCGACGGGACGCAGTCCCGCCTTGTACCGCTCGGTCAGCGTCATTGCGCCGACGGCCACGGAAGCGGATGCGCTCTCGACAGCGTTCAGCCTCATGCCGGCTTCGCGCATCAGGGAAATTGCGGCTCATCGACCCGGCCGTGCAGGCCCGGCTGGTCACGGTCGGCGGGGATTCGCTTGTCTATGGAGCCTGACGCCGGATCTTTGCGTCGGTGTGAACCGTTAGTCACGGACTAATACGCAGGGTCAGCCGGAATGCGGACGCAGAAAGGAGAATGGGATGCGAGGACTTGTATTCGTGGCGCTGTTGGCGGTCGCCTCTTCGGCTGAAGTCAGGGCCCAGGACGCCGCCGCGGGTGAGAAGGTTTTCGCAGCGTGCAAGGCCTGTCACCAGATCGGCGACAACGCGAAGAATGCCGTCGGGCCCCTTCTCAACGGCATCATGGGTCGCAAGGCGGGCAACGTGCCTGGCTACTCCTATTCGGCTGCCAACAAAAATTCCGGCATCACCTGGGATGAGCCGACCTTCCGCGAGTACATCAAGGATCCTAAGGCCAAGATTCCCAGCTCGAAAATGATCTATGCCGGATTGAAGGACGAGCAAGGACCAGTGATCTGATCGCGTTCTTGAAACAGTTCGACGCGGACGGAAAGAAGAAGTAGCTCTTTCCACGCTCCTGCATGGGCTTCGCAATCTGGCTGGCAATCTCAGGTGGCCAGCCTCTCGGGCTCGAACGTCCCCGCACTGATCGCGGCGCGTCTGGCGTCCAAGTGACGTGCAGGATCGGCCCATATATCGGTCGGATCCGCCCCGTGACAGACCTGAGGCGCGACCGGCTGACCCGCCTCCGCTGCAGCCTTGGCACGCGCCCGCGCGTTTTATCTGTGGCTGCCCATTTACCTCAGTTGATTGCGGCGAAGCCGAGCGAGGCTCGGGCGCTAGGTTCGATGCGGGATGGCGTCCAGGGAGGTTCGAACGTCATCTCGATGTCGACCGAGCCGACGCCCGGGACATGCAAGATGTTCGCCACGCCCTCCTTCAGGAAACAGGTTGTCGGGCAAGACGGGCTGGTCGTCGTCATGGTAATGCGGACGGCGTCCCCGACGATGGCGATGTCATAAACGAAGCCGAGATCAATGATGTTGTGACCGAGTTCGGGATCGATCGCGACGCGCAGCGCGTCCCGGATTTGACTAACAAGTTCACCGGTCGACGGCGCCCTGACGATCCTCACGGTGGAGTTGATGCCAGTACCAGGCTCGTGCACCGCAAAAAAGGCTGCGTTAGCTTGGTCACGTGTTATCTGCTGATCAAGTAACCCCCCACGAGCATGAGGCAAGTTCCCAGGCCTTTTTGCAGCATCTTCATGCGGGTCAGCGATTCCTCGGCCACGCGAGGGAAAAACAGTGTCAACACGATACCGAATGCAAAGACGAAAAGTGGCTGGAACGAATTCACGAGAAGAACCAAGGCGACGGGCGCCAGGAGCGTCGCGTAAAGCGTGACGGCTTCGCTGACGCTGAACAATATCTTGCTCAACGCGATGAGGGCAACAGCGAGAACTCTCGATTGCTTGAAGAGGTCGAGGAAATCGCGGCGGAAACTCGGAACGCTGACCAGGAAGGTCAAACCAGTCACCGTTTGGCCGACGAAACCCCAAAAAAGCGAAACCCAAAAACCCTTGTCCACGGCGATCAGCTTAAAAACGACGCCATTTACCGCACTCAAGAAGGAGGCCCCTAGCATCAATACCACAACGTTTCGCTTGAGCCGCATTCCCCGCCGACCAAACTCAAACGACAATGCAAGCGCACCAACAATAATAGCGAGCGAACCCAATACTTGAGCAAGCGCGATCGTTTCACTCAGAATGAAGTAACCGAGGAAGTAAGCAAAGATCGGCACCGTCTGATAAAACGGGGTAACGAAAGATGCCTCATCGAGGTCAAGCGCGTAAAGATAGCAAACAGCGGCGCAGACGCTGGAGATACCGGTCGCGACAAGCGCTGTTCCTTGAACAAAACTGATCTCGTACACGTCCGGCTGAATGAACGATACGATCGTGATCGCCACGCCGCTAAACAGCGACGAGAATATGACAATCGATCCGATACTTTTCTGCTTGAGATATCTCGATAGCAAAAACTTGTCATTGTGGTTGGCGCAAGCAAGTAGGAATGGCGCCCACAGAGCAATGAAAAACCAGCTCATAATTGACACTCCGCCAGGAATTATCTTCAGCTCCGCCGAGGCGGACTGTGGCCCGATCCTGACTACGGGCCCCCCTTAGTGTGCGCTCCACCGCGTCAGGACCGAAGTCCAAAGAAGTTTCTGCGGCGTGCAGCATCCTCTTCTTCTCCGGACCCTCAAGCCTAGAACCTGCGACCTGCCAGACGATGGGGCGTCGGGATTCAACATCTGCCGATCCCGGATAGCAAATTTGCAAACCGAGGCATCGACGCGCCAGGTTCCGCACGAGCGTATTGAGCTTCCGGGGAACTTATGCGGGGCAATTGGATTGTTTGATTGCCGCTTAGAGTGGTTCTCGGGGCGCCCTGTCATGCAGATGATACAGCCGCGGAAACCGACAAGTTCTGCCGATCTCGCAGGCCGCACGCTGCAGGGGCAGGCACCTTGCGCCAAGCGACGAGCGCCTTGGTCTTGGTTTCGCGGCGTCAAAACCACCGCCTCATGCAACACCACGGACATCAGGTCTTTCTTTGATAGATGTGCATCAACAGGATCCCCTGAGCAGCATGGTCACCCGCAACGGCTGCTCGAATACCGCCTCGCACTTGTGCGACATCTGGCTCGAATCCGGTCCTCTGATGTGGTGCTGGACCTCGGCTGCGGCAACGGCAATCACCTCCTCGCGCTTGCACCTGCAGTAGCTCGTGGCATCGGGATTGATGTCTCGCCGGGCATGATCGCATTGGCGCACGCGCGTCTTGGGAACTCAGCTTGGACAGCCAATCTTACGTTTGAGGTGGGCAACGCCGAGAAACTGAACGGAATCGCGGACGAGTCGATCGATCTGGCCATTTGTATCGGTGCCTTCGAGCACATGCTCGACAAGAGAGCGGTGTTGGCCAGCATCTATAGGGGGCTGAAGGTTGGCGGCCGTTTTTTCTGCCTGACACCGAATGCCGATTACGTTTGGTATCGGACGATAGCGCCTGCGTTGGGGGTTCGCACTAAGCATCTTTCCAGTGACCGACTGCTGACTCGCGAAGAATTCTCCATGCTGCTAGATCAAGCTGGGTTTCGCCGCAGTCGTTCTGCTGCCTGGACGTTCATTCCCAAGGGAGATGTGCCCGCCCTCGTTGCGCTACTACTCACCATGCTTGATGTCATCGGACGATACGCTCGACTGGATTCTTTCCGCGGCGGCCTTTCACTATGCGCCTGGAAGGACGCGACACCTACCTCGCAGTGATAAGGAATGACCATCATGAAGAGCCATATTGTTCGGCTTACGGCTCGCGCAAATCCGTTGGACTTGGGGCAACCATCGCTGGACCCGCACCATGCGCGCGTTTCCATCCAATGAACGGCACCTTGCGTTCGCCGTGCCGGGTGATCTCTGCACGCCCACCGGAGGTTACCGCTATGATCGACGCATCATCCAGGAGCTTCAGCAGCTCGGTTGGCACGTCGATGTCGACAATATAGGCGACAGCTTTCCGTTCCCGGGTATCGCGCAGCGCGCGACCGCGCTGGCGATACTGTCCGCGGTGCCGGCCGGCTGTCCGATAGTCGTGGATGGCCTTGCGTTCGGGGTCCTGCCCGAAGCCGGCGCGCTCCGATCCCGCACACCGCTCATCGCGCTGGTGCACCAACCGCTTGCTCTGCACTCTGGTCTAGACACCAGGCAGGCAGACGCCTTCCGCGACAGCGAGCGCGTCGCGCTCGCTGCTGCGGCGCACGTCGTGGTCACGAGTGAGGCAACCGCCCGGATCCTGATCGCTGATTACGACGTCCCGGCTCACCGCGTCAGCGTGGTCCGACCGGGTAATGATCCTGTTCCGGCAGCGCCTGGCAGCAATGATGACGTCGTTCGGCTTCTCTCGATTGGTTCGGTGGTACCGGACAAAGGATACGATCTGCTGATCGCCGCGTTGATCGCACTTGCCGACCTACCCTGGCGGCTGACGATCGCGGGTGACCGAACCCGCGACCCGGTCGCGGCCGCGCAGCTTGACGCCGATATCCAGGCCTGCGGCCTCGGCGACAGGGTCACGGTGCTCGGTGCTGTGCCGGTTGAGCGCATCATCGAACTCTATTTGGCATCCGACATATTTGTTCTCGCGTCGCGTTTCGAAGGGTATGGGATGGCGCTCGCCGAAGCGATCGGGCACGGGCTTCCGGTCGTGTCTACTAGGGTGGGCGCAATCCCCGATACAGTGCCGGCGGAGGCCGGTCTGCTGGTGCCTCCGGACGATACGATCGCATTGGCGCACGCACTGCGCCGTCTGATCGGCGATCCGCCTGAACGGCGGCGGCTCGCCACGAACGCTCGCGCCGCAGCGGCTCAGCTCCCCACTTGGCAAGATTCCGCCCGACTGTTTGCCGCCGCAATCGAGACGATCGGCTAAGGAGTGGGGGCACGAAGGTCCTATCTCGGTGAGAGCGCGCATATCATTGCTGGTGGATGTTCTTGTAGCAAAGAGGTATGGCTTCTCATTTGCCAGCGGGCCGTGCAGACTACCGTTTTGTAACGCGTTAAATCGCTGGGAATTCCAGGCCGGGATCTAAGAAAATGGCTGTTAGTGCGAGTGCGGATATTGCCTCGGCCCTATGGTACCACGGACCTGGACAGGTTGAGATTCGCCGGGAAGAGTTGGCTCCGCCCGCCGCAGGCGAAGTTCGCGTGAAAACCATCTATAGCGCGATCAGTCGGGGCACTGAATCCCTGGTATTTGGCGGGCGTGTACCCGTGAGCGAATTCGAGAGGATGCGCGCGCCGTTCATGCAGGGTGATTTTCCCTTTCCCGTTAAGTACGGCTACGCCGCCGTCGGACGGGTCGAGAGCGGCGGAGAAGCCTTGCTGGGCAAGAACGTCTTCGCGCTGTTCCCGCACCAGACCGCCTTCAACATTCCTGCGAGCGCAGCGGTCCCTCTTCCGGAAGCCGTGCCACCTCGACGCGCGGTGCTGGCGGCTAACATGGAAACCGCGCTGAACGGCGTGTGGGACGCTGCACCGGCACCAGCCGACCGCATCGCCGTCATAGGAGCTGGCGTGGTCGGTTCTCTCGTCGCGTATCTGTGCGGGCAGATTCCTGGGACGGACGTCACGCTTGTCGATAACAATCCAAGTCGGGCGAGAATAGCAGGAACACTCGGGGTTAGTTTCGCTGAACCCGGGAAAGCAAGGGGTGACTGCGACCTCATCGTTCACGCCAGTGGTTCGCCCGATGGACTACGAACGGCGCTTGAACTGGGCGGAGACGAGGCTACTGTGCTTGAGATGAGTTGGTACGGTGACGCGGCGGTGACCGCAATGCTTGGCGGCTCCTTCCATAGCCGCCGGCTTCGCCTGGTATCCAGCCAGGTCGGGCGCGTTGCCCCATCGCACCGTCCGCGCTGGACGCGCGTCCGCCGTCTCGCGGCCGCCGTCGCACTGCTCAATGATCAACGGCTCGACGCATTGCTGGCACCGGCGGTTGCGTTTGGCGACTTGCCGGATCATCTGCCGGGAATTCTCGACGCCAAGGCCGGCATACTCTGCCAACCCGTCGTTTACTCGTAAGGAGCTGTCTTGTTCACCGTCGAAGTTCGCGACCACATCATGATCGCTCATTCATTCCGGGGCGCGGTTTTCGGGCCTGCGCAGACGTTGCACGGGGCGACCTTCGTTGTCGATGCCGCGTTCATCGCGGACACCCTCGATAACAATGGAATTGTTATAGACTTCGGCCGCGCACACCATGCGCTTAAAGCGGTCCTGGCGCCACTCAACTTCCGCAATCTCGACGACGTGCCCGAATTCAAGGGCAGCAACACTACAACGGAGTTTCTGTCCAAGTATATTTTCGAAGGGCTGGCGAAGTCGGCCCGAGCTGGCGAACTCGGGCGTCCCGGCCAGGAACTCAAGGCCCTGCGCATCACGCTCTCAGAGTCACACGTCGCTCGCGCGCAATACGAGGCTCCCTTGTGGTAAAGACGTCGTCCTCGCCGTGCCGGGCAGCCTCGACACGCTAACCGGTGGTTACGCGTGTGATCGGCGGGTTATCGCTGAACTCCGGGATTTGGGCTGGTTTGTCGAATGTCGCGATCCC
This sequence comes from Bradyrhizobium icense, assembly GCF_001693385.1. Taxonomy (NCBI): domain Bacteria; kingdom Pseudomonadati; phylum Pseudomonadota; class Alphaproteobacteria; order Hyphomicrobiales; family Nitrobacteraceae; genus Bradyrhizobium; species Bradyrhizobium icense. The sequence goes on along the minus strand of NZ_CP016428.1, from coordinate 1,843,954 downwards.
GGCGAGGGATTTCCTTGTGCGATGAGACGCCTCCGGTTAACCGCGCGATCGCGAAGCTCGCGAACAGGAACCCGCTGCTCGCATCATTCCTCGCCTCGGAATGGGAACTATCTGCCAATCAGGCGGAAGTGCTGCGTCGCAGCGAGTAGGCCGCTCTTGCTGCGACGCGAGAAGTCGTTGTGCCATCTGGTTGGTCAGACGAGAAGGATAGTCGGCAAAGCGATTCAATACGCGTAGGTCACGTCGACTTCTTGGTCAAACCGAGTGCCACACGTTGAGCCGACAAGTCGCAATCAAACAGTACATCATCATCGATCATGTGCACGCGCACGGGCATACGGTGGGCCTGATCGGCCCGCTCGAGCGGCGGCAACTCGATGCCAGGACCTCCGGCTCCCAACATGACGGGCGCGACGGTTATATGCAGGCGATCGAGACATCTGGCCGCGATAAAGCGCGAAACGGTGTCAGCGCCGCCCTCGATCAACATGCGGCGCATCCCTGCCCGCGTCAGGGAGGCTACGATGGCGGACGGAGCTATATGTCCATCTTGGGCTGGCAGAGCCACAACTTCCACCCCGGGAGGCGGCGTGCAACGTGTGCCCTCTGCCGTGATTAGCAGGCGGCGAACACCATCATCAGCAAACAATCTCGCGTTGGCCGCAAGGCGACCTCTTGGATCGATTACGGCACGCGCCGGCTGAGGGCCGGCGACTTGTCTGACCGTCAATTGCGGGTCGTCAGCGACGGCCGTGCCAACGCCAATGACGACAATGTCGACGAGCGCACGCAGCCGATGGAGGTGCTCAATGCCAGCCGGACAATTGATATACTTTGAATGGCCGGTAGCCGTCGCGACGTGTCCATCGAGCGATTGGCCGATCTGCCCCACAATCACGAGATCGTCCACGCCCCCGTTGCGCAACGGGCCAAACAGATCCACCCAGCCCTGAGGGAGGGGCTGCTGCCCTCGACGAAACCGCTGGACAAAGTTCTCCCATGCATCAGGAGACGCGAATTCACGGGTGGGTAATTTGCCAAGCAGCACGGCAGAGATCAAAACTCGGGACCTGTGCATTAACAATGCTACTATCCACCACTCGGTTGCAAAGATCCATCTGATTTCTAGCGGAACGATTCAGGGCTCTCGGTGTTCCACGAACGTGCCCAGTCAAAGAAAGACACCCGCGAATGAGCGCCGCGCATTCGTGTGCAAATTCATCCCTGCTTGGCAACAAGGAGTACATCAGTCTCAGCCGCGCCTTGAGCGAGCTGCGGGCGCGAAGACCGATTCGTATTAGCGCATCTGGCGAATCCTTGCTCGCTTTGCCCGTCGACGGCCTTGACGAACAAGGCCTGAGTGATTTTGCGGTCCTGTGCAGTCCGAACGTGTTGAAAATCGTCGTCACGCGACAGCGAGCCCGCTCGATCGGCATTACGGCATCGACCGCAATGGCGTTACCACTTTCCGGGATGGTCGGCATGAGCACTATCTTCGACCTCGCTGCAAATGCTGTAAACGAGGGGCATTTCGCAGGAGCGGCGGAGACTGCAAGCTGTGCTGCCACGGCGGCAATCCGGCTCGTTAAGTTGAGCCGCAGCCTGCCGGCGGTGCTCGCAGCGGAAGTGCCGAACCTCGACAACGATTTGATGCATCTGATCGTTACGGTTGAAGCGGACGCGGTCAATCGGTTTGCCGCGGACGCGACGAATGCATTTGCACTCGCGAGCGAAGCAACAATTCCACTAGCGTCGGGCACGGCGGCGCGCTTTGTCGTGTTTCGGGACGCGCTCGGCGTGGATCAAGTCGCCATCATCGTCGGGAAGCCAGATTTTACCCAACCGGTCCCTGTTCGGCTTCATTCGGCATGCCTGACCGGAGACGTGTTCGGCTCGCGGCGATGCGACTGTGGAGACCAGCTTCGGCTCGCCCTCGCACGCCTAGAAAGCCTCGGCGGCGGCGTCATTCTATATATGGCGCAGGAAGGCCGCGGTATCGGCCTTGCGAACAAGATGCGAGCTTATCGACTGCAGGACGGCGGGCTCGATACGCATGATGCCAACACGACGCTCGGCTTTGAAGACGATGAGCGCGACTACGGCGTTGCTGCGCTGATGCTGCGAACCCTGAACTGCACGCGGATCGTCCTGCTCACCAACAATCCAGCCAAGCTCGACGGACTCACAAAAGCCGGAATCGAGATCGCTGCCCGCGTCGCGCTTGAAGCGCCGGTCACCCCCCACAACAGGCGCTACCTAACGACGAAAGCGGTACGCTCCGGTCACAAAATCATCAATCTGAAGGCTTCGGTTAACGAAAAGTCCTAATCTTGTAACGTTCTATTCGCTTAGAGCAATATCCTCTCATCGCGCGAAAAGCCGATGACATGCCACGCCGCGTTCGACGCCTCGGCGATCTCGCATTCCGGTATTTCACTATCGGAGTAGGCTTGATCTGGTCCGCTGCGTTTGGCGTGATCGCGCTTCTGCGCGGCGACCAGAACCTAAGTCCCGCAGTCGCTCGCGATAGAACGGCACGTGCTCGCGGGCATGGTCGAGCAGCACTTTCAGCTGATCACGCTGCCTTCTCGATATTTCAGGTTGAGACCACCACTGGAGCTGCGGCTTCAGCTTGAGACTGTACCGCTCGAACTCGTCGTCAACGAGGACGATGGCGAACCTTATGACGACAGCACCTGTCGCCATAGGGTGTCGACCGCGCGCGCCGTTGCGGTGTTCGGCTTTCTCGCGCGCGATAGCGTTCGCCAGGTGATCGTCCGCGCTGAGCGGTTGACCACCGAACTGCTATTCGCGTCTTTCCCGCTCAATGAAGAGAACAAGGCGCAGCGCGCTCGCGCAGTTGATCATCGCGCCCATCTGCTGACGAAATGACTGGAGGCGGAAGCGGCGCGCGACAGCAATTGCGATGACGGAGCACGGCGCCTGAAGCCGTGTCCGTCGCTGATGTTCATCAACAGCGCCGGCGACTCGACCAAAAACACGACCAGGACCTGCGCGATACCTGGGTCATGTTGCTCGATCGCGCCGGCTGCGACCTGTTGACGATCTGCGACATTGGACTAAACCGCTCGCGCGGCAGGGCGCTGCGGCTGGCGACATAGCCAAGAGGATAGCGCAACGGGCGTCCTGTCTTGAGACCGAGGTGTTTCGACAACCTCACTCAAGACAGGAGCATCCCCATGACCGACGAGGCCATGAGCCCATTGCGGCGGCGCATGATCGAAGACATGACGATCCGCAAGTTAGCGCCGAAGACCCAACATGACTAGTGCAAAGGATCAAGAACTTCGCGGCGTTTCTCAGGCGATCACCGAATACGGCGAGCTTCGAGGACGTGCGCCGCTACCAGCTGCATCTGGCGGCGAGCGGCGTCGGCGTGCCGATCCTCAACCAGACCGTCTCGACGTTGAGGTTCTTCTCGACCTCCTTTTCGAGGTGCTGAATTCTAACGTCCAAATCTTTCATGCCTATCCCATGTTTAGTATTTGGAGGTGGCGGAGGATAAGGGGCAGTACGCATTGCTACTCCACTAAGTTTACGTGCAGAGTGAAAGCAACGACAAGCCTTCGGCTTGGGTTCCCAACGAGTTACCTCGATTGACCGTTCTGCCCGGAGCCAATGCTCCACTATCCTACCCTTGGGGTGGGACCGCCATGGACCTCCTTCGGGCTGAGAAGATTGCCACTGTCCAGGACCGGTCAAACCATGACTGCCGTTTCTGCGGGGCAAGGCTCACGCATGTCAGAACGATTGTTGAATCTGAAAGCGGAGTTGTCATTCATATGTTTGAATGCGGGCAGTGCGGGGACCGCACTTGGAGCGAGTAAGGTCGAAAGCAAGAACTGCTCTTGTTCTTTGAAAGCTCGCTTTGCCCTGGTCGACCCCGTTTGACGATCCAATACCGCTTCCAAAGGGCCGGCGGCTACTCACCTTGAAGGACACGGCCAGCTACATCATGAGGCTGCCGAAGGCCGAGCACTCCGCGCCAGAATGGCAGGCCGCCATGGAGGCGCTGATCCTCGTCGCCGAGAACGACGGGCCAACAATGCTTGCCCGGATCGGCGTGATACGGGCGCTGAACCGTCACGTCGAGCGGATCTTTAATCCCGATCGCAACATCATTGGGGCAAGCGCAAGCTGAAGAGGGATCAATGACGGTCTGGAATATGTCGATGCCAGCAAGGAAGTCGGCGACGTTGATCCCCAAGGTCTTTGCGAGCCAAGATGTTGCCGAAGCCTGGTTCAAAGAGAACGATCCTGAGGGCGTGGCGTTCGAGTATGAGGTCCTCGAATGAAAGAGGCCGCCAATTGGGGCGGCCTTAGCTCTAGATAGGAGGCCTCAGCCCGGGGGATGAAAGCCACTCGTTGATATGATTTGCTGTATCCGTCAGACGCGCCCGGCGCATGAGGTCATCACGTTCTCGACCTGGCGGCAGCTTGTTCGCTCGTTCCTCTAGATCTTTCGCGACTTGCAAGACCCGCTCTTCAAGAGCGGGACGATTCGCGCGCTCTTCCTCCGAAAACCGATTCCTGCGTTTGATTGGGGTCGATTGGCCCATTCTGGTTTCTCCCGTTGATTGGAGGGGTAACGACCGGGAACGATCTTTGATCCTAATCCATCTGGTACTGGCCGAAATAGGCCACCTGGAACTCCGAAATTGAGCCCTCCGGAACAAACCCGGGTCGGGAAAATTAGGCAATGATCAAAGCCCGCGAGCAATCCACGAGACCTAGCTGCTTTTGGACCTGCGCCGCTTTAGCTTGGTCAAGCGCTCCCTTGCATCCTGTCCAACCGCTTTCGGTCGGCTGCTGACACGAGACTACCTGCGCCTCGGGCTCACCTTGCCAGTGGTAAACTAGGAGGGCGCACAACATAAGATCGGTGTTGCCTTTCGGTAACCGCGGGCTCTGCCCACAAGCGATATGCTCAGCGTTTTGGGAGACAGGCATATGGATGTGTATTTGAACACCAGAGGTGATCTGCTCGTTGTGAAGAAGGGGTCTCCGATACCGCCATTGCGCCGCCGGGAAAATGGCGCAAGAGCAAGAAACGGGTTATCAAAGTTAGCGAGGAGATTAGGTCGTCGGTCCAAAGGCAAGGCTACTACATGCGCAAGCTGAGAAAACTGCATACTGATCGAGACTAGCGGAAACATCTATCGCGGCAGCGCTCCATAAGAATGTGCAATCTCTACAGCATCACCACACCAAAAAGCCATCCGCGCACTCTTTCGCGTAATGACCGCTATGTCGGCAACCTGCCGCCGATGCCCGGGCGTGTTTCCGGATTATCCCGCGCCGGTCATTCGCAACGCCAGCGCTGAGCGCGAGCTCGTCCTGATGCGCTGGGGCATGCTGCCGCCCCCGCGAACGGGCGGTCCGCCAGTCACGAATATCCGCAACACCACTTCCCCGCATTGGCGCGGCTGGTTGAAGCCTGAGAACCGATGTTTGGTGCCGTTCAACAGCTTCGCCGAATACGCGTCTGAGCCAAACCCTGAGACCAAAAAGAAAGACGTCATCTGGTTCGCGATCAACGACGACCGGCCGTTGACCTGCTTTGCCGGCATCTGGACCGAGTTCAAGGGCGACCGCGGGACGAAATCGAAACAATCCCAGGCCCGCATCTGGTCTATGGCTTTCTGACCACGCCCCCGAATAGCGTCGTCGAACCGATCCATCCGAAAGCGATGCCGGTCATCCTGATGACAGACGAGGAGCGCGACGTCTGGATGCGTGCGCCGTGGGATGAAGCGAAGGCGTTGCAGCGGCCGTTGCCCGATGATGCGATAAAGATCGTCGCCCGAGGCTGATAAGGAAGACAAGGCCGCCGCATGAAATACGCCGACACCCGTCCCTACGCCGACCCGGAAAAAGCTGCACGCCGGATCCTCGAGATCGCGAACGCGGTCGAGCCGGTTCAGGGCCGCATCCACATCGAGAAAGTCAACGAGCCGTTCCTGTTCAGGGATAAGGGTACGCCAGCGGACTATGGCGCCGGGCTAACGCTCGCAATCGAGCGCGGCTGGCTGACGATGCACGAATCCGGCACCTTCATCACCTTCACGCCGGCCGGCGCAGAATTGTTCGCATGACGTGCGAAGGGAGGGGCCCCGGCGGCGGCGCCAGGCCCTCCTCTGACAAGCGTCGCACGAGGCCCCTTCCTCCGCCAGGCGTCGCATCGGGGACGTGGCTCCGACCTTACCTGATTGTCCTCTCTGCCTCTGCCGATCGAGCTCGAATGTGAACTTGACCTGAAGCCCGGCCCATCGTCGTCTCGGACCTCAATCGCCATCCGGTGGTCGGTTCCGTTAGACCACTTTCTCACGGCATCGAGTGCCATGTCCGCCAGCGCGCGGGCGGCCTCCTCTTGCGCTGCTTGTAGGGTGGAGAGTTCCAGACCTTGTTCGTCGGGAGTTAATTCGCCGCCTTCTCGTATGTCGAAAGAGTAACGTGGCATCGGCAGCAGCCTTCATTCTGAAAGCAGAACGAAAGTAACCCGGAATGGTTCACGGGGCGACGCAAGACAACGAGGCCCGGGGTGCCTAGGAGTCCGGACCTCGTGACCTCAACGGCCCAGTGCTTTGGGTCGCTCGGCCGGAAAATAAACTAGCAGCGTCCTACTTGTTCCAAACTTGATATCGCTCAAGCTGAGATGGCTTAATCGGCATCGCCAGACCGACGGCTTTCCGCAATGAAGCCCGTGGGCATTGCCGGGATGTCGACAGGATCAGAGGGATCGGTTCGGTTGCATTTTGGACACAGCGCGCCAGCCCCGCCGCAGTCGACAGGCCCTGTCGCCCAAAAAGGGCGATCGAGATGGTACTCACAAACCCAGCGACTATTGTCGCATCTCACACAATATTGCATCAGACGACTCTCGGCCGGTCCGTCGAGCCCCTGAAAATTTGGCGACGCTGCTTCCTTAGCTCCGCATTTGTTCGAAAGGGGGTCCCGAGTTCGTGCGCTTTCCGCTTCGTCATCGCGAGCGATCGTTTAAGAGCAATCGATGTACGCAGTGCCGAAGCGCCTGAGGCAGCCATGGCTTTCAGGCGTTCGATGTCGTCTTGGGACCAAGGCTTAATTATCAACGGCACACTGCAATTCTGATCCCTTACTAACGGTGGACAGTTGGCCAAAAGAGCGCCAGCCGGCGGGGCTGAGGCCCTTCTTGGGTCGGCCTGTCGCATCGTGGGGAGATGCGACTTTGTCTCAATGCGCATCTGCACGAGCAGTTCCTGACGCCGAAACGACGATCGAAATCTCTTCCGGTTCCCTACCTGCCCCCCCCGCGACCCAACGATGGTCTGATGCGCTTGCGCTGCTGGAGTTGCCATTTTTTCCCGTATCACGGGAACGAGGGCTTCCGGTTCAGCTTTAGTAACGACGTATTTTGGAGGGCGAAAATGGACGAATTTCCTGAACTGGCAACCGCAGGTCTGGTGGTGACGTTAGCTGGCGTCTTGCTGGTGTTGTCATACTTTTTCATAGCAGTTCAGTCGGCGAAGCACCCTTGGATGAACGCTTCATACACATCTCCAATCAAAGCCAACCAAGTTACGTTTTACCAGGCTCGGGACTTCTGATCTCTAGTTGTTCCGTGCGGGAGGAGCGCGGTTGTGTGGAGCGGCACGACGGGGCTCCCAATCGGCGTCATTGACGCTTAGGCTGGCGTAATTGGCTTTGCATTTCCCATCGCTTGCTCGACTTGATCGGCCAGGCTGCTCAAGTGACGGGCCAACCTATCGAACAGCTCTCGTTTTGCTTGGCTGGTTGCAAGATCGCTGATCAGTCTGCACTCGGCGGCATCTTTTCGAAGCTTTTCCAAATGAGCTTGGTGGTCCTTCATGGGGCTGGCTCTCGGGCTGGCGAGGCTTCTTCTATCTGCACTTCGAACCAGCCTAGCTCCTTTAGCTCGCGCGCTTTCTTTTCGGCTCCGTCCCGACTGTCTCGCTTCAATACTATGCGGCTCGTGCCATTGCGGGCAAAGATGAAATAGGCCATTCTTCAATTCCTACTACGTCCGCATGCGAACGAAAAAGGGTCGCAGGCATTTTCGCGCTGCGACCTTCGGGCTTAAATAATCGGTGATGAAAACGCTCGATCCGCCTGCCCGATGTTCTGGATACTGATGCGAGCGATAACGACTGTGGAGTCATAATTTTCTGTTCCCGCAAGGAACTGTGCGGATGTTGCAGCACCGAGACATGATTAATGCAGAGCCCTCTACCGGTCGGGGTTACTTTATACAGGTAGTGAACTAAAGAGGTCACTTCCCCCTGATTGTTCGGGATTCGCAGGAATTAAGTAAAATGGCCGCCATTGCCCTCCAGGTGCGGCGGGCTTTTGTGAGTTGCGTTATTGCCAAAGCGTATTCAGATGCCGGGGTTCATTAGACCCCAGCTTGCAACCTGTCCAAGAGGACCACCATGGGATTTTCGAACACCGAACGCCAGCAGCGGTTTCGCGAGAAGCTCACCAAGGAATTGACGGAGAAGCTGGCGACGCTGGAAGCCGGTCTGAAGTCCGACGCGTACCTGATCGAGGCGCGGCAGGAGTTAGCCGAGGCGCGGCAGGAGATCGAGAGGCTGCGCAGGGACAACAGAAGGCTGACTGCCGAGCTAAAAGGGTGGTTCATCAAGCTCGGAGAGGAAATCGATCGTCTGCGCAGACGCGATTTCGATTTGTGCGAGAGGATTGATCTTCTGAAGGCCCGCAAGGGGATCATATCGATTGCGGCGTTCAAGAAAATCCGGAGCTGCCTGCATCCCGATCGTGTTCAGGACGACGACCTGAAAAAACGGTTTGAAGAAGCGTTCAACATTTTCTCCGAGTTGGAGATGTATGCGGTCGATCCGAAGCAGATCGCCGACAAAGGCTCGGCGACCCATCAGGCTTCGCACACGGTCTAAAGAGGCTGCCAAGAAAAGAAGAAAAAGCGGGCGGATCTTCTAACAGTATGAATGATGGGTCCATTGTCTATGAGCAACATGTCACCTCAACTCTGAGGATAGAGAACAGCAAGAGCATCCGAAGGCATATTGATGACGCGCGTAGCGGCGAAGTCCGCTTTACTCTCGATAGTGTTAAAAGTCCCAAAATGCCGCGCGACTAACTTTCGGCCAAATGGCAAAACAAGAGCGATCGCGGATCAATGGAGCTTTAAACGAGCCACCGAGGTCGCCTATGAAATCGTTGCAAAATGCAGTGGGCCCCACATTAGCGACTGCCGCGCCTACAGCCCGCACAATTTTTGATCGGTGAAGCAAAAAGACTTTTGCAACACTGTTGCAAAACCTGACAGCGAGCCCAACGGCGCCGCCGATCCATGCTGCGGCGGTCGCATGATCATCATCGAGGTGTTCGAGCGCGGTTGTACGCCACGGCAGCGGCCGACAGCTCCAACGACCCGCATCAGGATCGACACCTCGTGACCGCGTCACACTCCCGCAAATCTGCGCGTCGCGCTCGCTGGCTCTCGACCGGCCACGGCAGAGCGCGCCCAAATATCCGCCCATCGTCGCAAATCGTTCGACAATTTGTAGAGCCCGACGCCACCCGCCGCTCATTCCTCAGCCGCTGCGCCGTCTAACTACTCGTTGCCTCGGCTCGATCCCAATCAGCCAGCGCGCCCGCAGCACTCAAATCCCCATAGCGCCCGCCGCACCGCCTCACGTCCCTTACGCGCGGTTCCTTCCCTTGGAGGCTTTCGGACGCCGGCCGCCGAGCACGCGGCGCCGTCTCTCAAGCGGCCGGCATCCGATACCCTTCACAAATGCGGACTTTGGCTTAAGCCATCCGTAAAAACTAATAAGCTTGGGCCGCGGTCCTAGCTTTCACCAATGGCCTGCGGGGCTCGCCTCCGGCTGCCCATCGCCAGTTGCCCCGGCGAATAGGGACTGTCGTGCTTACAGCAGTTGCGGCGGCGTGATCGGAGCACCATGCTGGAGGGCGAGCGGGCTTTTTGCTTATTTCCCTGAATCTCGAACAATCAGTGGACGTGATCCTTCCTGCCATTACTAAAGCTTTAGGGTTTGTTGAGGAAGTACTCGCGATTGCCCAGCGCCTTCTCCGCGTACTGGTCGATGACCACCGCGATGACCTGGACGTGCTGGTAGCAGCACCTCCCGCGCCGCCATCAGCTACACTTTCAGCTACACTTTCGCGAGAGCCTAACCCAAGGCGTGTTGTCGGCTTGTTCGTCGATACTATGCCTGCGCGTCATCCGGGTCCTTTTTCATGTTGCCGATTGGCTCCGCTTTCGGGCTCATGATGACATTCCTCGTTAATGCGCGCAGCCGCGCACTTTTGGCCGCGGCATGTTTAGCGACCAGTCCGTTCGGACTAGTGGTGGCAAGAGGACAAGCACTGATGCTTAGTGGCAACTCGAAATATCGAGTGCCTCTTGGTAGCTCAATGCGTCGCCGAAGACCAAGATAAATGGTCCGGAAAGTCTAACCGCCTTATCCCCAAACAGTTCCTTCCCGAGGCGCCGGCAGCACCCAGGAACCAATCCGGCACATCCGGCATTCGTACATAAGTCTCTATGCTGCCGCGTCCCCATCATGCCATGAGCGTTCCTGTAAAACAGGCCTTTCATATCGAGGAGATTTTCCCCTCAATTGACTGCGGCCGCTTTGCGGTCAAACGAATCGTGGGCGAGACCGTCGAGGTCTGGGCAGATATCTATCGCCACGGTCACGATGTCGTTGCCGCCGACTTGATATGGCGCCGCGAGCCCGAATCCGATTGGCAGCGGACCGCCATGATTCACCATGGCAATGACCGCTGGGTGGCATCCTTCGTGCCTGAGAAGACCGGGCGCTACAGCTACGCGATTGAGGCGTGGACCGACGAATTCGCGACGTGGCGACATGGCTTTGAGCAAAAACGCAAAGCCAATGTGGCGACCGAAGTTGACGCTATGGAGGGAGCTTCCCTGCTTACCCGCGCCCTTAGCGGCGGTCAGGAAGCCACAGGAAAGATCGCGCGTGCATGCGAAATCTTCTTACAGTCGGGCAAGTGCGAGAGCCTACTCGCCGATGACCTAAAAAAGGCAATGGCCGAAGGGCAAGATCGGGCGGATCTCACCCGATCGAAGCCACTGACACTTACCGTGGATAGGCCCAAGGCCCGCTGCAGCTCCTGGTACGAAATGGTTCCTCGCAGCCAAAGTCCTCAGCCAGGACAACATGGCACGTGGAACGATTGCATCAATCGTCTTCCCGACATCCAGGCCATGGGCTTCGATGTCATCTATTTGACGCCCATCCACCCGATTGGAGGCACCAATCGCAAGGGACGCAACAATTCTCTCAAAGCCAGCGATGCTGAACCGGGCAGCTTTTACGCGATTGGCTCACATGAGGGGGGACACGATGCCATCCATCCGCAGCTCGGAAGCCTGAATGAATTTCGGCGGTTTGTTGCGGCATGCGTTGCCGCCGGCATGGAGGTCGCGCTCGACTTCGCTATTCAATGTTCACCGGATCACCCCTGGCTCAAGCAGCATCCGGAATGGTTCAAACGCCGTCCAGACGGCTCGATGAAATACGCGGAGAACCCCCCAAAGAAATACGAAGACATCGTGAATGTTGATTTTGAATCGGACGATGCTGAGGAGTTATACCGAGCGTTGCGCGATGTCGTCCTGTTCTGGGTCTCGCAAGGCGTCAAAATCTTTCGTGTCGACAACCCACACACGAAGCCGTTTCGCTTTTGGGAATGGCTGATCAAGGAGGTACAAGCGCGCGATCCTGACGTGCTTTTCCTTTCGGAGGCATTCACCAGGCCCAAAGTCATGAAGGGGCTTGCCAAGCTCGGCTTCACGCAGTCTTACACGTACTTCACGTGGCGCACGGAAAGATGGGAGATCGAGCAGTATGTGAACGAGCTCACGGGCTACCCCGAGCGCGAATTTTATCGTCCCAATTTCTTTGTTAGCACGCCCGACATCCTGCCGTTCCACCTTCAGCGCGGCGAGCCATGGACGTTCAAGACACGGCTTGCGCTGGCTGCGACATTATCGAGCAACTACGGCATCTATAACGGTTTCGAGCTTCTCGAGCATGAGCCGATACCGGGCCGCGAGGAGTATCTCAACTCCGAAAAATACGAATTGAAATCCCGCGATTGGGACAAGCCCGGAAACATCAAGCCTTATATCGCCCAGATCAATCGTATCCGACGCGAAAACCCAGCACTGCAACAGACCTCCGCGATCCGGTTTCTGCCCGTGGAGGACAGCTCGGTCATCGCCTACGTCAAACATTCCGCCGATCAGACAAACGTAGTTGTGACGATCATCGCATTAACGGGTGGTTTCCGGGAATTCTGGCTTCCGCTCGGTGATGTGCAGGTGCGGCTAGGCCATGGCGACTTGAAGCCCGTGACCGCGCTTGAAAACCTGAAATCCGGTCCGACCTCGCCCGTCGCCTATGGCGGTATGCGGCTTTGGATCGATCCAATCCACGATCCCGTGCTTATTTTCCGGTGCTTGGGTTAACGAACATGGGCACCGCCGCTGAACGCCTCGCATTCTTGGACATACCGGAAGGTTCTTCATGGGTTGCGAACAGCGAGGTGACTGCAGCTCTCGAAAGACATTTTCTTCCGGCCTATCTCGCCAAAACCAGGTGGTTTCCCAGTAACTCTGCAACGCGGATTAAGCCAAAGATCATTGCGAACCTTCCGTTCGCCGCGGACTCAACCACTTTCGTCGTTATCGAGACTAACCAACGCGCGCGCTATCTCCTGCCGTTACGGGTCGACTGGTCCGTTGAGGCAGGTCCCGAGCTGGATAAATCGATCGTGGCTCGTTTGCACCAGGGAGAGCGTGAAGGACTGCTGTGCGACGTCGCCGCTGATCCGACTTTCATCCGCAGGCTCCTTGATCACCTTCGGCGGGAGGCTTCCATTGCCGGCTCGGGTTGGCGGCTGGATTTCAAGCCCACGAGCAAACTCGGAAGCCAGCCTCCGAATACTCCATCCCGGATTCGCGCCATTGCCGGCGAGCAATCCAACAGTACGGCGCTGGTTGACCAGGACTATGTCGTCAAGTTGTACCGCCAGATCGAGCCCGGCCAAAACCCCGAGGTCGAGATGGGACACTTTCTGACCGAGGCGGCGAATTTTGCGCATACGCCTGCGCTGCTTGGCCACCTCGAGGCTGCTCATACTTCCGCGAGCTATGCCCTTGGTATCGTCCACTCATTTGTGCCGAACAGCGGTGATGCCTGGACCTGGTCTGCCGAGCGCCTCAGCATTTACCTTGACGCTATGGGGAAAGGCTCTGAAGAACGCGACAAGGCGATCACCGCACGGCGGGATTATCTCCAGTGGGTGCGGCGTTTGGGATGCCGTGTCGCCGAGATGCATCGCGCCCTGGCAAGCCGCGGCGAAGTGGCGGCGTTCAAGCCTGAGCCGATCGACGAAGGCGATCTCGATTTCTGGATCGGCGATGTTATGGAGCGCGCTGCTCGTATCTTCAAGAAGTTGGAGGAATCGTCGCTGGATGTGGACGAATGCCCCCTCATGGAGCGCCTGCTTCGGGTCAAGCCCCGGCTGTATGATTACGCAGTTAACCTCATCCGTCCTTCGCTGGGCCGCTGCAAGATACGCCATCATGGCGATTTGCACTTGGGCCAGGTGCTTGTAGCCAATGAGGACGCAGTCATCATAGACTTCGAGGGCGAGCCCAGCCGACCTTTGGCAGATCGGAGGCGCAAGGCGCCTGCTGCGCGCGATGTCGCAGGTGTGTTGCGCTCCCTGGATTATGCCGCCATGGCCTCGAGACAGCAGAGGCGGATGTCAGAAAAACTCAACACTCTGGAGTCGCGAGCCTTATTCGCGTGGCGCGAACAGACGACAGATGCCTTTCTGAGCGCTTATCAGGAAGCGATAGGCGCCTCGGTTCTGTGGCCTGACCGCGCCGAGGATACGAAAGCGATGTTGGATTTCTTTTTACTCGAAAAAGCGCTCTATGAAGTCGAATACGAGCTCTCTTACCGACCGGCTTGGATTTCCGTGCCATTGCAAGGCGTCCTGCGCGTTCTCGAAGAAGGAGGCGTGGGCTAGACCGGAAGTGGAAACTCGGCAATATCCATGATGGCACCAAGACCCTGCCGGAGCCGTCGCGTCATGGTCTCTTCCGTCGAGAGGCCGAGCGCTAGCATCGATCGACCGGCGGCCTTTAGGCGGTGGCCAAAAGGATAAACCGTCACGGTCGCATCCGGTACATGGGTATCAATGAGCCCGGCCCAGGCGCGGCCCTGCGGCACTTCGGGCAAGACGAATTCGACCAAATCATGATGCGCGTTATAAATAAGCAGCAGTGTCGCATCCGAGCCTTTCCGTTTGACACCAGTTTCCTGGGCCCTTCCGTCAAGCAGCATACCGAAGCATCGCGTGGCCGGATTGTCCCAATCCGCCGTTGTCATCTCAAGGCCGTTCGGAGCGAGCCAGCTTACGTCCTTCACGTCTAGTTCTTCATTGACGTTGCCGATGACGAACCTTGAGCGATGCAAGATCGGAAAGGCCCGCCGTGTCGCGATTAGCTTGCGGACGAATTCCCGCAAGGCGCGGCCGTCGGCCGAGATACCGAGCCAGTTGAGCCATGCCGTGTCATTGTCCTGAGCATAGGCGTTGTTGTTGCCACGCTGGGTATGGCCAAACTCGTCACCTGCAAGGATCATAGGCGTTCCGTGCGACAGCAGCGTCGTCGCTAGGAGATTGCGCTTTTGCTGCTCGCGAAGCTTGATGATCTCTGGATCATCAGTCGGCCCTTCAGCGCCGTGATTCCACGAATGATTGTCCGAGTGTCCGTCGCGGTTGTCTTCGCCATTGGCCTCATTGTGTTTATCATTGTAGGAAACCACGTCGTTCAGCGTGAAGCCGTCATGCGCCGTAACGAAATTGACTGATGACCATGGCCTGCGGCCACGCTTGTTGAAGAGGTCACCCGATGCCGTGATGCGCCGCGCAAATTCGGGCGTCACGCCTTCATCCCCTTTCCAAAAGCGCCGCGCCGCATCCCTGAATTTATCATTCCATTCCGCCCATCCAGGGGGAAATTGGCCGACCTGATAGCCCCCCGGGCCTATATCCCACGGCTCGGCGATCAGTTTGACTGACGAAAGGATCGGATCCTGCCGGCAGGCATCCAGAAAACCGCCGCCTTCATCGAAGCCGTAGGGCTCCCTCGCAAGAATGGTCGCAAGGTCGAAGCGGAAACCATCCACGCGCATGTCGGTCGCCCAGTAGCGCAGGCTGTCCGCGACCATCTGGAGCACGCGCGGGTGCGACAAGTTTACCGTATTGCCGGTACCGGTATCGTTGATGTAGTAGCGCTTCTGGTCTGGAAGCAGGCGATAATAGCTCGCATTATCGATGCCCTTGAAGGAAAGTGTTGGCCCGAGTTCGTTGCCTTCGGCAGTGTGATTATAGACGACGTCGAGAATCACCTCGATACCATAGGCATGGAACTGATTGACGGCTTCCTTGAACTCATTCGCAAAGGGCGTCTTGAGATAGCGCGGCTCGGGCGCGAAAAACGCAAGCGAGTTATAGCCCCAATAGTTACGCAGGCCTTTCTCCGCAAGGTAATTATCATCCACAAATGCATGGATGGGTAGAAATTCAGCGCTCGTGATCCCAAGCGCACGAAGATAAGGAGGGATATGCGGATGGCAAAGTCCGGCGAATGTACCGCGGTCGCCTTCCGGTACAAGCGGATGGCTTCGGGTAAAACCTTTGACGTGCATCTCGTAAAAGATAGTGCGGTCCCAAGATACCTCGGGCTTTGCCGCATGGCCCCAGGTGAAGGCGGGATCTATCACGCGGCACTTTTGCATAAGATGCGCGCTGTCACGTGAATCGAAGGACTTGTCCTTGTCCGCGTGACCGAGCTCATAGCCGAATAATTCTGGTCCACAACGCAGCGCGCCCACAAGCTGCTTTGCATAAGGATCAATCACGAGCTTGTTGGGATTGAAACGGTGTCCCGCATCTGGCTCGTAAGGGCCGTGGACTCGGTAGGCGTAGACTGTACCCGGACGTGCGGTCGGTATATAACCGTGCCAGACTTCGTCGGTGTATTCGGGCAGATCGATGCGTTCGATCTCTTTCTTTCCGTTGTCATCGAAGAGGCAGAGTTCGACCTTGATGGCATGAGCCGAAAACAGCGCGAAATTAACGCCAAGGCCGTCCCAGGTGGCTCCAAGCGGAAAGGGCTTACCTTCCAGCACGGTAGCACGCCGAAGGCTTGCCGCCGCCTGGGCTAGTCTCCTATCCTTGACCTTGTTCATGAGCAATCCCGGACGCATTCGCTGCAACGCGAGCCTATGCGCTAGCAGTAAAAGCGCTATCCAAGCTTTGGTTCCGCCATCTACCAGGCGTAAAAAAGCAACCGCCCATGTTCGGAGCGGCTCCTTGAAACTCCCACAGATTTAGCGATGCAAAGTGTTTGTATGCCGTTCGCTGCTAGGCCCTTGTCTGAATTGAAGGAATCCTACCAATTCATCCGCTTCGCTTAATAGCTGATGGTGCGGCCGGCGTGCCGATGAGTCAGCGCAGAGTGAGCGTTTGCAACTCGCCACTCAATCGGTCGAGCAAAGGCTCGCGCAGAATTAGACACTGCGAAGCAACTTAACTTCGCGATGCTTCGCCCGACTGGTTTGGATGGAGCTTGGCTTTGTCTTCCTCGTATTCCCTGATGAGGTCAGCGACAGCTTCGCGCGTTAGCTCGTCATTAGCTGAGTTTTCCAATCTGCGACACGCTTCGATCTTATAGTCTAGCTCGCGGCACAAATCGCACATGCGCACCTCCTGCATCAGATCGGGAGCACACACTACCGCCACCCGCACCTTTGGCTCATCATTGCTGGTGATGCGCTACTTTCAAGGGAACGGCGATAACGCCGACCGCTCGCGTTGACCAGCTCATGAATGAATGCCAGCTTGCCGATGATCCGGACACGTCAACACAAAGGATACATGCCCCGGGTGTCGATGGTGCAGCTTAGGCTGTTCATCATCACTACGCATGGAAACCAAGCCCGTGTCCCGGCATCGAAGTGCTCGATCGCATAGAGTCAAACTCGACCCTCGCGCGCAGGCGCGTATGTCCACGACATGCATTGCAAATGCCCTTTCAGAAACGCAGCAGTCCGAACGTGAAAAGCAGCGCGACCGTAACGAGGGCCGAGATCAGCAGCGAACCTAAACAGCCCGGGCGGTTCGAGAAAAAGAAGAACATGTTCGCAGTGCGGGCTGACTTAGATCCAGTGACCGCTATTCAAACCGGCCAGTTCCTAAACTGTTCCAGAGCGACGCCAGTCGAGCCTTCCTGGGGATCGTCAGTCCTTGACCAGGGTGCCGATCAACTGGAGTAGAGCCTGGTGTTCAGGACCATTGGCGCCAGCTCGAAGGAATTTTCCGATCTCGATTAGGGACGTACGCCCCCCGGAGCTGGCAGTCGGCTTGTGCTCCACCATCGGGACGCCCGATTGCGGATCGTGGACCAGCCGCCAGACGTCACCGTTGGCGCTTTCGTAGAGAACTCTAGTCATGCCTTTCAACCAGGTGATCTCCGTGGGGTTCCTGGAAGGGAGGCCGAAAGAACCAAAATACCCGACGGACGTTGGATCCGGCATGTCGGACGCTTTCCACTATTTCCGGGCCCATGCCGTCCGAGCCCTCTGCAAGGCTCGGGCGATGCCCGTCGGACGGATGAGGCATCTCCAGGTCGTGGTAGGAAGGATCTATCACCTCCTGACGAAGGAGCCGGTTCACCTTCTCGGGTCGCAAGCCCGGCACCGTCAGCATCTCAAGGACGCCCGGGATCTCCTTACGCAGCTTCTCGAGGCTCGGATGCGTGCCCGTCCGATGCAGCTTTGTGACGATGTCGGCGATAGCTTGCCCCACTCCGGGAATCTCGGTGAGGCGATCCTCCTCGATCAGCACGTGGAGCGGGACCGCAAGCGCCGAAAGACTATCCGCAGCGCGGGAGTAGGCCTTTGCACGATATGGATTGCCGCCGCGCAATGCGGTCCGCTGCGCATATTCCCGTAGCAGCCTTGCGACTGTCTGGGGTCGGCAACCATCGTCAACTCGTCTCCCGCCGGACATCCCGCCTTCTTCCGCGGCGAACGCAATTCTTCGCTGGCGCCGCTTCGATTGACGAGTTTGCCATGCCCATCACTCGAGCGATTTCTCCAGCTTTTGTGCCGCCCTAAAGTCATCCATGTGATGCACGTTCGGGCCGTATGCGGCTTTACAAGGAGCTCGGCATCACCTCCCTTGCCGAACTCGAGGCCGCCGCCAAGGACGATCGCATCAAGAAGGCAAAGGGGCCTAGCGCCTCGCTGCAAGCCAAGATCCTGCAGAATCTGGCCATCGCGAAAAGCGGCGACGGCCGGCTGCATCTGCACCGCGCGGCCGCCCTCCTTGAGCATGCGAAGGCGTCGCTTCAGAAGGCGCGGCCCAGTCTGAAGCACGTCACCATCGCTGGCGATTTCCGGCGCGGGTGCTAACTGGTGGGCGACCTCGCTCTTGTTGCCGAAGCGCCCGAGAGAGAGGACAGACCTGCCGCCGCCCTGGACTCGGGCAGGCTCACAGTCCACGTCACGGACCGGAAGCACTTCGGCGCGACCCTGCTTCACTCAACAGGATCAGCGGATCACCTCAAGCAGCTTCGGGCGCTCGCCGAGGATAAGGGCATGAAGCTTGAAGCGGAAGGGCTAAGGAAGGGCCGGCGCTTGCTGGCTGCAAAGGAAGAGGAAATTTATGGCGCGCTCGGCCTTCCATTTGTCGAGCCGGAGCTTCGCGAAGGGCGCGGCGAAATAGAGCGCGCACTAAGGGGTAAGCTCCCGAAATTGATCGCCGACCGCGATCTGCGTGGCATCCTGCATTGTCACACCGATGCCTCTGACGGCACCGAGACGCTCGAGACAATCGCGAAGGCCACGCGCAAGCGCGGCTTTCAATATTTCGGTGTGGCTGACCACTCACAGTCAGCCCATTACGCGGGCGGACTGTCGCTTGAGGAGATCGAGACGCAGCACCGGGAAACGGAGCGGCTCAACAAAAGCTTCGGCAAGGAATTCCGGATCCTCAAGGGCATCGAGTCCGATATCTTAGCCGACGGCTCCCTGGACTACCCGGACGAAATTTTTGGTAGGTTCGACTTCGTCGTCGCAAGTATCCATGGTCGCTTCAAGCTGGATAAGAAAGAGCAGACCGCCCGCCTACTCCGCGCGATCTCGAACCCACGCACCACGATCCTGGGCCATATGACTGGACGCCAGCTGATGCGCCGTCCGGGCTACGACATCGATATCGAAAAGGTACTGCGGGCCTGCGCAAGGTACGGCGTGGCTGTAGAAGTCAACGCCCATCCTTGGAGGCTGGATCTCGACTGGCGATGGCACTAGGCTGCACTCGATTTTGGTTGCATGTTGAGCATCAACCCGGATGCTCACTCTATCGGGGAGCTGGATCATATGCACTGGGGCGTCGAGATGGCTCGCAAAGGCGGCGTACCAGCGGACCGGGTAATGAATGCTATGAGCCTGCCACAGCTCATGAGACATCTGAAGCGCCGGAGGTAAGCGATCTCTCTCTCTGCATGCTCCCGCACATTTGCCAAAACACGTGCAAGGAGAATCTTCCACTGACTATGGTCCAACTCAAGCGGCGTGCGCCCGCCGCTTGCTAGACGACTCTTTGAGATCGGTCCGTCCCGACTGCTCTGCCTGTTTGGCGAGCCGACCGCGGAGTAGCGCGAGCACGGCGGCTTCCTCAGGTTTCATATTTTCGACAGCGCTCCGAAGCTCATTCTCGACTTGTGACTTGATCTCAAGGACCAAATTTCCATCCAGATAAGAGTTAAGTACCTCCGGGTGGATGTAGCACTTCCTGCAGATCGTAGGTGTGTTGCCGAGTCGCGCGGAGACTTTTTCGATTGCACTGCGCAGATTGCGCTTGGCCTGTGCGGCGTTGTCGAAGCTCTGAAGTTCGCTCAGGGTCATGGCCGCCAGCACCGTTCCTGCCCAGGTTCGGAAATCCTTTGCCGTGATATCCTTTCCGGTGATTGCCTTGAGATACTCGTTCACGTCAGTCGATGTGACGTCCTGGCAATTACCTTGCTCATCGATGTATTGAAGGAGTTCCTGTCCGGGGAGCTCCTGGCAGGCCTTGATGATCTTGGTGATGCGCCGGTCTCGTACGCGCAGCGACCATTGTTTGCCGCCTTTGCCCGTGAATCGAAAGCGAACCTCGTTTCCCTCGACCGCTGCGTGCCGGTTCTTCAACGTCGTCAGGCCATAGCTGTTGTTCTGTCTGGCGTAATCGTCATTACCTACCCGGATCAAGGTGGTCTCCAGGAGATGCACGACGGTTGCCAGAACTTTTTCGCGCGGCAGGCCGCGCAATGCCATGTGCTCGCGCACGGTGTCCCGGATGGAAGGAAGCGCGTCTGCAAAGGCGACCACACGCTCATACTTTGTGCTTTCGCGTACTTCCCGGAAGCGCGTATGGTAGCGGTATTGCTTACGTCCTTTTGCGTCTCGGCCAGTTGCTTGGATATGGCCATCCGGAGATGGGCAGACCCACACGTCGGTCCATGCTGGCGGGATCGCGAGTGCCTTGATCCGCTTCAGCGCGTCAGGTCCGGTCAGCTTCGAGCCGTCGGGTCGTACGTAGCTGAACCCGGTCCCTAGCTTCTTGCGTCGAATTCCGGGCCGTTCGTCGGACACATACCTCAGGCCAGCAGATTCGGCCGCATCACGCGGATCGACGATCGTCTGCGCGGCATCGGGTGAATCGATTAGCAACACGCCACCTCCTGTGGATGAACTTTCCTGACCAGGGGCGGTTCCTAAAGGAGGCATGAAGTGCCGAGCTCTCGGCCTTGTGCCCAATCAGACAAGCCGCAGGTGACCTCTGGACCAAAGGATCGGCCGGGACGTATGATCGCGCTGGGTCAACCGGTTCTGCGCTGGCGCGCGCCGCGCCCCCCAGTGGCCGGCTTTCCGGAGCCGCCACGGGTGGCCGGCTTTGGCGCGCGCTCCGCTGCAAGGCTTCGCCGGAGCGCATCCATGAGGTTGACGACGTTCTCGCGTGAGGGTTTGACTGTAGGTATCTTCGCAGGGCGTTTCGCCTGCTTCTTACGCAGGATGCGCACGAGCGCGCTGTGATAGTGATCCTTCAGCATACTGGGATCGAAATCGGCTGATTTGGTCCGGATGATGTGCTGCGCGAGCTTCATCATTTCGGGCGGAAGCTTCATCTCGGGAATCTCGCTAAAATATTCCGAGTCGTTTCGGACCTCGTGCGCGAAGCGCAGCGTTACGCCGCGAACGGCCTCGGCCCATCGGCTCGAGCAGAAACGGCCGCTCGCGTGAGGACAGCACGATGCGAGCCAAGCCACTAACGGCCTCCCGGCTCATCGCATCTCGGATCACCGCAAAAGATTCCTGGCCGATCTCCTCGCGAGGCAGGATGTAGTACGGCTTTTCGAAATACCGCGCATCGACCTGCCCGGCCGGCAGGAAACGCTCTATTTCGATCGTGCGCGTATTCTGCGACCGCTGGAAACTGACGGCTTCCTCCTGCTCCTCTTCTTCATCATCATAGTCAAGGGCACCCTTGGCGATCTCGTCGTGAACGCTGGCGGGGACGGTTGGCGGGCTTTCACGCTGAGGCGGCGTGACGAGTTCCACCTCCCCTGGCGCCCGCCGCTGAGACCGCGCCTGCTCAAGGTCTCGGTCCTCCACCAGGAGAAACTCGTTCTCGCCGACCTCATAGCCGCGCGCCTTGTCGGCTGCGTCGATGGCTTGACCGGTTACGGAATCGATGAGTTTCTGTTTGAGACGATGGCCTGTTCGCCGGTTAACCTGCCGAAAGGAGATCCGCTCCGCCGCCGATGTTGCGGGATAGAGCGCAATAGGACACGAGACGAAGGACAGTTTGAGATAGCCCTTCCAGTATGGTCGGGATGCCGGCAACGGAAACTCCAACGCAACAGGGTACAAGGCCTAAGCCGGAGCTATGGCCGGGGAGTTAACGGACGTAAGGAACGGAAGTTTCAGGGACGGCCTTCGTTCACATTTCCGCAGGAATGCTCCGAATGGACCTTCGGCGAACAAGCTTCTTCCGATTCTGTCGAGCATGCGCTGCAGCAAAGGTTTCGCTGCCGAAGCCGATATCCCGCCCTTGTCCACGCCGTTCACGGCGTCCGCCTGGCGGCGCGGCTGCTTACCCTCGCGCCCGTCGCAACGCGGCTTGCAGGCTCGTCATCTCCTTCTCCCAACGCGCCTCTTCGGCCTGCGACTCCTCCTCGAGAGCCTCCAGCTTAGCTCGAATGCCTGCTACTTTCTCTTCGTGCTTCCGACGGGCTGCGTCCAAGACGCCTTGCGCCTTGTCGATGGCATGCCGCCGCCGCTCGCGCTCCTTCTCCAGGGCAGCTTCTTCCTTCGCGCGCTCGCGCGCGCGGCGATTGTGCTCCTTCTCGAAAGCGAGTGCAGCCTTCCGATCGGCCGCCTCTTCATTGCCTCGCCTCGAAGGCTTCTGTGCCTTACGGCCCTGCGACTTGCGGCCTGACCTCTTCGAGCTGCGGTCGCCGGCGAGATCGGTAGGCAGTTCTGCCTGCTCCTTGAAGGGACCACTGGACCCGACGGGGCGTTTCAGAACCACGCCCGGCACCGCCATGGTCGCTGCGATAACGTCGGGATCCTCACTTTGCTTCGCCGCGCCCTGGTGAAAAAGATTGCTGTCCGCGCCCCAGGCTTCCAAAGCCGCCTTCATCGAAGGCACCGCTATTGCCAGGTCGAAAAAGCCTAATGATGTCTCGTAGGTCTTCAGCTTCTTCGCCATGCATGTACTCCGCGCCGGCCGATTAGATCACGATATGATCGAAATCCATGGCAATCCGGCTGTTTGGAAACGTCTTCTTCGCCTCCGCCAATAGGTCTTCATCAGTATAGAGATCGAAGCGTTCGAGCGAGCGCTCAATCATGCGCTTGGCGGCCAACACCTCCGCCTGCCGGATGGCCGTGGTCGCCTCGACATCGACGATGATCGCATTCTCGACGTCGACCAGATAGTTCGTTGAGTAGGCAAAGAAGGCTTGGCCGCCGTGCGCCCCCGTCCAGCGCGCCGCCGGGTCGGAGGGCGACACGAACTTCGGGGTGACCTCGGTCGCTGCCCGAAAGCGGCATCATCGAGGACAGCCAGATACTCATCGATCGCTCGGCCGGTAGCCTCGGGTGGAAGTCCCCCGTCGCCTTCGATCCCCTTCTGCCGATTGGCATCGGCCTTGATCAGGCTCGCGTCGACGGCAAATCCTTCACCCCCGACCAGTCGCTCCTCGATGCAGCGGCGCAAGACGCTCTCGAACACACGACGGAAGAGATCGCTCTGCCGGAAGCGGCCATGCCTGTTCTTGGAGAATGTCGAGTGATCCGGCACCGCTCCATCCAGGCCGAGCCGGCAGAACCACCGGTAGGCCAAATTGAGGTGAACCTCGTCGCAAAGGCGCCGCTCCGATCGGATGCCGAAGCAGTAACCGATCAGGAGCATCCGGATCATCAGCTCGGGATCGATCGAAGGCCGGCCGATGTTGCTATAGAACGGAGCAAGGTCCCGCCTGATCTCTTGAAGGTCGACGAACCTGTCGATCGACCTGAGCAGATGGTCGGCGGGAATATGCTTCTCGAGCGAGAACTCATAGAACAACGCAGCCTGGTCGACTTGTCGATGCCCCATCATGAACTTCAGTCCTGCCAGTCAGACAGACTGAATCACTGATCCCTCTGCGTCGCAACAGCCGCCTTTTTCAACAAAATCGGCCACAAGCAGATGTCGAACGCAAGGAGGATTGGAAACGAGGGCTTCCGCCGCCCGACTTGCGTTGACCTGTTCGCGCGACCCTAGCCAGCGACCTCGTACATAGAGAAAGACCCGGCCGGTTTCCCGGCGCGGGCCTACTTCTCAACAATTCACTTAGTGGACTACGCGAAGGAAATAGTAGCTAATGCCGCCAATCGCGACGACGGTGGGAATGCCCCAGAGTAATAATACTGGCATCGTTTCCTCCTCTTACTTACGAAAAACAACAGGGAAAAGAGGGGCGCGTTCCGGGTTTCAGGGCGCCAAATTTTCATCAAGCCCGGAACAAAACCCGGCTCGGGAAAATTAGGCACTGGTTAGGAGAGGGACTTTACGGCCCCAGCGTGCACATCCCCCGAAGCGCTGGGTCCGCTTTATGTGGGGTGACTGCGTCGTCTCTATCTTGTTGCCCGGGGCGCGCATTCACCCTCATCGGCCCCGGCGCAGTCGTCCCCGAGGGCGCTGGGGCCGTTTTTTGCCCTTCGCAGAACTTGGGCGCTTTGCCACGCGCCGCCGCCTGACTAGTTCGCCGGTCTCCATATCGCTTCCGCTGCGGTGAAGCCTCCAAAGTGCGAAGCGGTGAGATCCTTATCCGAACGCATATCGAAGCGAGGCTGCGATGCCAGCCGCCAGGAGGCTTGCAAGCGCGGCTAGCGTCCAATCCGGTCGCGCGGTCCCAGTAGCTAGGCAGACTACAGCTTTTTCAAAATTTGCCATGCTGACTTCAACCCTCGGATAACGGGCGACCTAAATAAGAAAGACCGTGGCACGTCAGTTCTTCTGGGTCGCTTTCACCAGCCCGCCATTTCCCGGTTAGATACCTCTCAAGCGAGCAACGACGCGGATCGCCCGCGTCAACATCCTTGTGAGTGGCTAGGTGCACGCTCCAAGCTCGATCAATGGCAATTTTCAAAGGCTCGTCATCCATTCTCAAACTCCAAAAATCCGCGTCTTAAAATTCAATCCCACTGCTAAGAAAAGGTTGCCGCTTTTTCCCGAAGACTGGTCCCAAATGTGGAACCTGCCCATCGCATGCCGATGACAACGGCCGTAGCGTTCGAAATTGGATAATCTACCGAGAACTGCAGGAGAACAGAAAGGCACGCTCGCTCAGGTTGAATAAACTAATCGGCAACTTCGAACGCTGTCCATGTCGGCTTTGGGCATTGCTTCATCAGCGCTGCACATCAAACGAAAATCGTGCGCTCCGTGCATCGCCTCATTTAGCGATAGCCGCCCTTGCATTTTGTTTCTTCTTTGTAACCGCCATCGCGCTCCCACTTGCGCTCAATTTTGCAGTTGCCTCGGCGGTATTCCTCTTTGTACTCGCGGTCCATATTGTAGGCTCGATAGCCGCGACCTTCGTAGCCGCGCCCCTCATAGCCACGGCCTTCATAGCCGCGCCCCATAGCCCCAACGGCCCTTGCCACTTTCGTCCTTCCAAGGATCAGCGAGAGCCGGGCCGCCGCTCAGCATCGTCGCCGCACAAATTGCAATCAGACAATACCTCATTACCGTCTCCCATCATCGCTGTTCGGGAGACAACGCATGCATTGCCCAACAGTTCTTTTTGCTGAACCTTCGGTTCAGAGATCGTTCATGAATGGCAAATTAAAGCGCCCTGGTGAATGGCAAGTAGGCAGGGCGCATGAGCACCGTTGACCCGATGGCCGTCGCGATTGATTGGCTTGATGCCTATCGCGCAGCTTCCCTCTCGATAGTGGATTTGTACGCTTCGGACGCTGCCCTCGAAATGCGGTTGCGGCGGTATGAAGACGGTCTGTGGGCGGGCCGCTATCGCTGGATATTGGCGTCAACTTTTTTCCGAGATGCCCGCCAGAGAGTTGGCAGATTTGCAGCCGATCGAAAACGGGATAATTATTTCTTACGGCGTCCCCGATGGGCTGGTGCAGGCAACACTGTATTTTGATGGTACCGGCAAAATTGCTCGGAGTGTTTGCGGTCCCATTTGACTGCTGTTTGAATGTCTGCGTCGGGTCTTGGTTGTGTGCAAACCGATAAGTCGGCACGCGGCCGTGGTCGGCAGGCGGCCGATGTTCTCGCGTCGGATCGTCCAATGACGGCCAAAGTGGGTATCGCGACGCGGTATTACGCTTTTCGACGCACTTTCCGACCTTCAGGTGGCGCGGATGGCTGCAATCAGGCTCGGTTTGCCGACGATGTTCATCACCCGTGTGAGGTTAACCGCCGTTCAGGCATTGACCTATCATTGGGGACGGCTGAGCTGGGCCGCCGTAACTTCCATGCGGACCGACCATGCTTCGGCCTCTGCTCGATCTGCCGCACGGGCGGCTTTCTTAGCCTCTTGGCGGGTCCTCTCGGCGCGCATCTTCGCGCCCATGATCCGGCCGCCCCAAATAACCTCGCGTGTCTTGGTGCTCATGGTTAGCTATTACAGCGTCATCAAAGCCCCTGAGCAATCCACGAGACCTAGCTGCTTATTGGACCTGCGCCGCTTTAGCTTTGTCAAGCGCCCCCTTTGCGTCCAGTCCAACCGCTTTCGGTCGGCTGCTGGCACGAGATTACCTGCGCCTCGGGCGCACCTTGCCAGTGGTAAATTAGGAGGGCGCACAACATTAGATCGGTGTTGCCTTTCGGTAACCCGTACTCTGCTCACAAGCGATAAGCTCAGTCGTTTTGGGAGACGGGCATATGGACGTGTATTTGAACACCAGACGTGATCTGCTCGTTGTGAAGAAGGGATCTCCGATACCGCCGATTGCGCGGCCGGGAAAATGGCGCAAGAGCAAGAAAAGGGTTGCCAAAGTCAGTGAGGAGATTAGGTCAGCGCTTCAGAGGCAAGGCTACTACATGCGCAAGCTGAGAGACTTGCATCGGGTGAACATCAAGCTTTGATCGCCTTGATCCAGAGAGCGCCATTACGACCTCCTTAGCAGCGGATGGTGACCATAGGCCCATCCTGTAAGGCCAATTTCGGGCTGCTCGCCTTCTTTATCCCCCGCAGCAGCGGTTATGGTCCTGGGATCAAGCCTCGGCTATGACCCGGCCCGGCTTAGGGCTTATTGAGAGCCAATAGAAAACCGTCCCGACGTTCTCGCCGTCCATGATGATGGTGCCATTGCCATTAAGCTCGTGCGGGTTTTCTTCGACCATTGCGCAGCCCTAAGGGCGCAGAAAAAAGGGCCGTCGATGCGGCCCTTTTCTATCAGTTTAAATTCCAGCTCCGTAGTAGTCGTTCACCGCACGCGTTCTGTCTGGATCACTCCAATTCCATGAATTGTCGTTGCTATATTTCGGCGCGTTTTGCAGCTGCGCCTGAGTAATTCCAGTCACGTAGCCGCTGAGACTGGTATCGTACGTCAATGATTGCCATGGTAATGGGTAGTGATCATCGCCGATCCCGAGGAAGCCTCCGAAGCTGAGGACCGCATAGGAGACTTTGCCGCTCAGTTTATCGATCATTACGCGCTCGATGGACCCGACCTTGGTTCCGTCTGCACCGTAGACCGCAGTGCCTTCCACCTTGTCGCTACCAATCAGGTTTTCTGTTTCTCTTGCTTCAGTGACCATGGTTTCCTCCACAGTTGATGAAGCCTGCAACAGACGTCGAAGCCCTTCGTTCCTAGGAGATAAGTGCCGCTCGCGATCGGATTGGGAACGAAAGCTCCCGCGACCAATTAATCAGTTAGAGACCGCCGCTCGCCGGTAGACAACACGGCGCAGGTCGCGGATAGCCATAGGTCACCAAAGACCCGCTGTTGTCAGAACAGCGCTCGCGCCGATAGCCAAAAGCGACGGTCTCCGGTTCCATCCGTATTGTCAGCCGCGCTCGCAAGCGGAGCGGCTTAATATGCGCAACCAAATCGACATAGACCACAAGCACAGCCGCGCCATCGTTCAAAAGATCGGCGAGAGATTGCGGGCGTCACTGAAACCAGAGCCGGAAGTGCCAGCGAGACTTCGAAAGCAATTGGACCGGCTCCGCGAACTGGAGGAGCGAGCTCACCCCCCCTTAGCAATGCATTACGCAAACATTAACCGTTGGCCTTGCGTCGGCATTTGCCTTGTCGGCCTCGATCGCGAGGACCTATTTCAGAGCAGTCCAATCAGGATGAAAGCACCGACTTCGGTCAGGAACGTGATGCTCATAATGGCGACCGTCAGGAACACGTCGCCCGTCGGGAGCGGGGTCATAGCGCGCCTCATCGCTTGCCAGCCCCATCGGTAAATTCACCTATGTTAAAATGGTTTCAGTTCCCGCGCCGACGCGGCGCGGCTCAGGTGCGGTCCCAGTTAGGGTACACGACATGCACGTTCGGAACCATCGACCGGGGTGATGGTTGGCAATGTGCGTCTGTGTGGACGCCCGCAACGGAGGAAAGTGCCTTGCCCTTCTTACGAGGCCGTTTCTCTGTAAAGTAATAAGAACAAGCTGATATAGAGCCCCTGAAACGGCCCTATACGTCCCCCAGCTAGGGCCGTTTCGTTTGGACACTCGGAATAGGATTAAGCGAGGCCATTAACTGCGGCGGCCCTACTTCCTCAGCGGTTTCGGCAACAGCGTTGCGAGTAGCACCGTATCGATCTCACGGCCATGCTCATCCGCGACAATGAAGGCATCGGGAATAGTATGTCCGCCGGTCTTGATCGCCTCAGCCAACATTTCTTAGCACCCTGTTCCGCTTCGCGACGGGCAGCCGTTACGTTCGGCAACTCGGTCCCCTCGTCGTCGGTGACGAGTTCGCCTTCTCGGCGAAGATGAAAGTAAAAACCTCCCATGGTCGTTTTCATTTGTTGCCGCAACAAAAGTTAGCTCCCCCTCAAGGTTCCGTCTGTTCGGCTACTGACCAAAGGGGGCGCGTCTATTGCAAGCACGGCGACAGCGCGAGGAGATTTCCCTGAGGCCAGTGAACCGCTCACCGGATAATCGTCGGAAGACCGCGCGGCGCTAATGGCGGGTTGACGGGGCTCCGAGGACTTGGCTGATGTCAGGCTCCTCAAGGCCGTCAACACTGGCGCACTCGCACGTCATGCCCGCCCCACACTGACAGCCCAGCTCCTCGCTCCAAGCCCGCTTGGGATGATTTTCGCATACCCATCCTACTCCGAAGCAGGTGGGACAATCAGGATTTATCATCCCAAGAAAGTCCTTTGAACGAGCTGGCACGTAGTAGCCCTTCCGATGTGATGTCGCGATACTCAACGTCCGCGAAGAACTTCGGTTCAACCCATGTCGCCTTCGGCTTCTTGATGGTTTTGGTTAGCTTCGACTTCGGGCTAACCACTGTGTCGAGTTGCTTCCTGATCTGGCTTGAGACAGTGCGCGACCAGCCGGTCCCGACCTTGCCCATGTAGACGAGTTCGTTGCCTTCCTTCTTGCCGAGATATAGCGCCGCGACGCCGCTCGGGTCTTTGACAAACCCGACGACCGGAAACTTGCCCTTGTGAACGGCCTTGATCTTCAGCCAGTTCTCATTTCGCTCCGACCGATACGGCGCGTCTGCCCGCTTCGAAATGATGCCTTCCCAGCTCAACTTGGCCGCATGCTCAAACATCTTTTGACCGTCGCCGACGAGATGTTCAGAAAACAGAACGGGAAGTTCGATATCGTTTTCGCCGAGCAGGTCTAACAGCAGTTGTTTGCGTTCGATCTGCGGTAGTCTGCGAAGGTCGCCATTCCGCCAGAGGAGATCGAATGCGTAGAAGACCAGTCGATTCTGTCTGCCCGTGGCAAGTTCGGCTTGAATTTCGGAAAAGTTGGTGCGGCCTTCGTGGACTACG
Source organism: Bradyrhizobium icense (assembly GCF_001693385.1). Taxonomy (NCBI): domain Bacteria; kingdom Pseudomonadati; phylum Pseudomonadota; class Alphaproteobacteria; order Hyphomicrobiales; family Nitrobacteraceae; genus Bradyrhizobium; species Bradyrhizobium icense. The sequence goes on along the minus strand of NZ_CP016428.1, from coordinate 1,814,284 downwards.
ACAACTTCTCCATCGACGATCGCTTGGCCGGGAATGTCGAGAGCCCCAGCGATAGTCGAGAACCGTTTAGTCCAGTCCAGCCCGGTGCGGGTGTACACCTTCCGCCGTCCACCGTTCACGTGAACCTGCACACGGTAGCCGTCAAACTTGATTTCATGGAGCCACGGGTCGCCCTTTGGCGCCTTGGTCTTCAGGGTGGCAAGCTGGGGTTTAATGAACCCCGGCATCTCTATACGCTTTGACACTCAGGAAAACTCACAAAACAAAAGCCCGCCGCACCGTGGAGGGGAACGTCGAGCATTTTACTTACTTCCTGAAAATGTCGAACAATCAGGAGACGTGGTCGCTCTTGCCGCTACCGATGCTGGGCTTTTGCCGGACGTCGATCGACCACTGTCGCATGTCCGTTTTGGGTTGCACTAGCCGACATCGCGTGAGCGGCACCTGAGGTCCGCTACGGGCCCACTGGACTAAACCGCTCGCGCGGTAGGGCGCTGCGGCTGGCGACACAGCCAAGAGGATAGCGCAACGGGGCGTCCTGTCTTGAGATCGAGGTGTTTCGACAACCTCACTCAAGACAGGAGCACCCCCATGACCGACGAGGCCATGAGCCCATTGCGGCGGCGCGTGATCAAAGACGCAAGTTAGCGCCAAAGACCCAACATGACTACGTGCAAAGGATCAAGAACTTCGCGGCGTTTCTCGGGCGATCACCGGATACGGCGAGCTTCGAGGACGTTCGCCGCTACCAGTTGCATCTGGCGGCGAGCAGTGTTGGCGTGCCGACCCTCAACCAGACCGTCTCGACGTTGAGGTTCTTCTTCCGGGTCACGCTCAGGCGCCACGAGATCGTCGAGCACACCCATGTCATCCACGAACCGCGCAAGCCGCCGGTGGTGCTCAGCGCCGAGGAGGTGGCGCGGCTGCTCGATGCCGCACCCGAGCTCAAATACAAGGCGGCGCTGAGCGTGGCCTATGGTGCCGGCCTGCGCGCCACCGAAGTGGTCTCGCTCAAGGTCTCCGACATCGACAGCAAGCGTATGATCATCCGCGTCGAGCAGGGCAAAGGCGGCAAGGACCGTAATGTGATGCTATCTCCGAGCCTGCTCGACCTGCTGCGGACCTGGTGGAAGGCGGCGCGCCCACAAGGTTGGCTGTTCCCGGGCCGCGATCCGGCGCAGCCGATGACCACGCGCCAGCTCAACCGCGCCTGCCATGCTGCCGCCCAGATGGCGGAGATCAACAAGCGCGTCTCACTGCACACCTTGCGGCACAGCTTCGCCACCCACCTGCTCGAGCAGAACATCGACGTCCGCGTGATCCAGGTGCTGCTCGAAGCAGAGACATACTGCCCACCAACAGAGGGGCGGATCTACTATCCGTTCCATCCACGGTATGGCGAGTCGGTGCTGATTGTCAGGAGATACGCCCACCGTGGGCGGAGACATCGCCCGCGCCCGTGAACTGCTCGCCGTTGCAAAACCTGACAGCGAGCCCACCGGCGCCGCCGATCCCGGCAAGCCCATTTGTCCATGCTGCGGCGGTCGCATGATCATCATCGAGGTATTCGAGCGCGGTTGTACGCCACGGCAGCGGCCGACAGCTGCAACGACCCGCATCAGGATCGACACCTCGTGACCGCGTCACACTCCCGCAAATCTGCGCGTCGCGCTCGCTGGCTCTCGACCGGCCACGGCAGAGCGCGCCCAAATATCCGCCCATCGTCGCAAATCGTTCGACAATTTGTAGAGCCCGACGCCACCCGCCGCTCATTCCTCAGCCGCTGCGCCGTCTAACTACTCGTTGCCTCGGCTCGATCCCAATCAGCCAGCGCGCCCGCAGCACTCAAATCCCCATAGCGCCTGCCCCACCGCCTCACGTCCCTCAAGCGCGGTTTCCTCACTTGGAGGCTTTCGGACGCCGGCCGCCGAGCACGCGGCGCCATCTCTCAAGCGGCAGGCATCCGTAACCCTTCACACTAGCAGTCATTCTTTGCCCGGGATGGCTTGGTCCGCTCTGTCTCTCGGAGCGGACATACCGGCCGGGCATCAGGGAAGCTGCCGGCCCAAGAGTATCCCGACATTGCATTTGGATTCGCAAGTGAGACGTTATGGAAGAAGCCGGCCAGTGGCCCAGCCCTGCCAGCTGTTTTTAACTACCGAGTTTTTCCAATAGGCGGTCTATGATCTTCCCCGAAAAAGTGGACGGGTTTAAGCGGCTTTTAGCCCCATCTCGATCGGGACGATAGATCCGATGCCGGAATGGAGCCGTGTTCGGTTGTAGAAGCCCTCGATGAAGGCGAAGATATCGCGCCGGGCCTCGGCGCGAGTCTTGTAGTTGCGATGATGAACGAGCGCGGTCTTCAGGGTACGGAAGAAGCTCTCCATCGATGCATTGTCATAGCAATCGGCCTTGCGGCTCATCGAGGCGGTTAAGCGGCGCCCAAGAGAGCATCGCGATAGGCGTGTGAGGCATACCTGCACGCCGCGATTGGAGTGGTGGATCAGTCCGCCCGGCGGCCGCTGCTGCTGGATGGCCATCGTCAGCGCCGCGGATGCGAGTTCGACCTGCATGTGATCCCGCATGGCCCAGCCGACGATCTTTCGGCTGAAGAGATCCATGACGGCCGCCAGATACAGCCAACGCTCCGCGGTTGGGATGTAGGTGATATCGGCGAGCCAGACGCGGTTCGGGGCTGCGGCGGTGAAGTCGCGCGCGATCAGGTTCGGTGCGATCGGCAAGTCGTGACGGCTGTCGGTGGTGGGCATACGGCGCGGCGGCGCCATGACGGCGCGGATACCGTGGCGGCGCATCATCCGCTCGATCCGGCCGCGGCTGGCGCGACGGCCCTGCATCCGCAGGATGGCATGGACGCGGGGCTGCCGTAGCGTCCGCTGCTGTCTCGCTAGGCCTGCCGGATCGCAGCCAGAAGCGTGGCATTGGATTTTGTCCGCTCGCCCGCCGGGCGCTCGCGCTAGGCATAGTAGCCGGCCGGCGAGACCTCGAGCGCGGCGCACATCAAGCGTACCGGATAGCTGTCGCGGTGGTCCTCGATGAAGCGGAAGCGCATGTCCGGGTTCCGGCAAAGATCGCGATCGACTTTTTAAATGTCGCGCTCCATGCGCAGCCGTTCGTTCTCCTGACGCAACCGGGCGATTTCCGAAGCCTGGTCCGCCGACATCGGCGTCGCCTGCGTGGTGGGGCGCCGCGCCGCCGACGTCGGCTGCGGCCCGAACTGCTCCACCCAGCGCCGCAGCACCGATTCGCGAAGACCGAGTTCCTTCGCGACAGACGTAATCGATCGGCCGCTCGACCCGACCAGCTCAGCGGCCTGGCGCTTGTAGTCTTCCGTAAACGATCGGCGTGGACGTCCTTCCATGTGACACCTCCTGGCTCTCCGAGCCTACAGGTGTCCACTCATTCGGAGGAGGTTCAGGGCAATGAGCACTGCTGCTGCGAAGAGCGGAAATGTCTCGATGAAGTTTCGCAGCGCGAAATCCAGCCGGCCAGCCAGCCCCGTCAAAACCGGAACGCTTCATCGCGCGCACTCGCAGTCCACATGTATCCGCGTTGCAGGCCTGCCGCGTGTGAGGCCAACGCAATTTGGACAAGCCCTAGCAAGTTACTGAGCCAAGCATTTTGAATTCAAGCGTCATCGATGGTCCATGTTAGTTTGAGAGGCACGGCACCATAGCGCGCAATGCTCCAGCCCCGACAGTGGTGGCCCCTCAGATCGGCTTTACCCGATGTCGCAAGGAGGTCTATGTTTGACTTTCCGCCACCTCTAAGCCGCGAGGACCGCTTGGGTCAGAGGCAGAAATTCTGTCCCTGACAGCCCCTCGTTCGCTCTTCCGTTAAACGCCGACTAAGGAGATTGCAACGTCGCCCGGTCACGGTAGGGACGGCCGTCACCAGCCGCCCCCCGTACAGATCCCGGCGTGCGCAGCTAACGCACCGGGCTCCTCCCTCGGGTTCCAGCGTCGAAGCGGTGACAAGGCAGCGGGTGTATCGTTCTGATTGGCGGAAAGAAGCGGGCGACGAGCTGGATGAACCTCTCCCAGCTGAGGCGTGCTGTTTGGCTGCGCCGCTTGAGCGATGCGAGCCAGAGCCGCTTCACCTTGTTGAAGAACCACCACAGGCTCGGGTGGTTACCCGAGACTGCGAAGTAGTTCAGATGCCCTTTCAGCATCTGTTTCACCCAAGCACCGGTTTTCGCGATGGGGTCGTGCATTATCCTGCGCAACTCGATCTTGATCGCCAGGAGCTTGGCTCGCATCCGCTTCTTGATCGTCTTGCGCCCGATGACGAACGAGCCCCATTTGCGTGATCGCGTGCAGAAGTGCGTGAAGCCGAGGAAGTCGAAGGTTTCAGGCTTCCCCTCTCCAAGCTTCTCACGTTGCTTGGCCGCGTGGCGGCCAAAGCGGATCAGCCGGGTTTTGTCCGGGTGCAACGCCAGTTCGAACTTGCGCATTCGCTCCTTGAGATCGTCAAGGAACGCCCGTGCTCATGCTGAAAGCCGACGATGGTGTCGTCCGCATAGCGGATGACGATCATGTCGCCCGACGCCTTGGCGAGGCGCCAGCGATGGACCCACAGGTCGAACACATAGTGCAGGTAGACGTTCGCCAGGATCGGTGAGATCACCGCGCCTTGCGGAGCGCCACATACGCCACGCGTTCTGCGTCCATCTTCGACAGTGCCGACCTTGAGCCATTTTGCAATGAGGCGCAGGATGCGCTTGTCCGCGATACGGTGCTCGAGGAAACGGATAATCCATGAGTGGGCCATGGCATCGAAGAAGCCCCGGATATCCGCGTCAAGCACCCAGTTCACTTGCTTCCTGAGAATGCCGGCATGGAGAGCGTCCAGCGCATCGTGCTGGCCGCGGCCCGGCCGGAATCCGTAGGAGAACCCGAGGAAGTCTTCCTCGTAGATTGCTTCGAGAACCGTCGCGACCGCCTGTTGGACGATTTTGTCCTCCAGGCACAGAATGCTCAGCGGTCGTTTCGAGCCATCAGCCTTCGGAATGTAGGTACGTCTGGCTGGACGCGCTCGGTAACTACCCCGGTGCACCTTGTCGTGCAGGTCCTTTAGCTTCTCTTCGAGGTTCTCTCCGTAGGTCTGCCACGTCACGCCGTCGATGCCCGGCGCGGAGTCCCGTTCAAGCGCAAGGTAACTCCGCTTCAGGAGATCGATGGTGATGTGATGCAGCAGCGCAGTGAACCGTACACTCTTGCTCTGTCGCGCCGCTCGGCGCACGGCGATGAGTCCGTTCGACGCGGTGTCCCGGCGCAGTGTCCGGGCCGCGGCCGTCTCGCCGCCGTTCCCCTTGGGCGGGGTCCTTCCCTCCACGGCCTCCGCCGAGGGCAAGCCCTCTTTGTTCGGCCGCTTCTCGGGTACTATGACCCCGTCCGAATTCTCATCCGCGTGCATGTTCATCGTTCGGCTGTTGCCTTCATGAACCGGCCCGGCTTGCCTGTCCGGACACGGATGAGACTTCCCAGGTTCCGTGCAAAGAACTTCTCCACGTGCACAAGGTCTCCGACTGCGCGAGGTTCTTTCCCATGCAAGCCATTCGCCATGGGACGATATTGCCTTCTCTTCAGCAGAATGAGATCGGCACCTCGAAATTAGACCCGTTTCGCAGCTCAATACTTGGCCCGTGGTCTCCCCTGTGAACGCTTCACGTCGGCCCTCGCGGGACGCCGCGCATCACTCGGGGTCGGGGCGGATGGCTAGTCCTTACCCCGTGGGGGACTCTCACCTCCTATTCTTTGCCAGCTTTCCTGGCGCACTCTGCTTCGGGCCAGGAGGAGGCATTCCGATCGGATATTCCTATTATGCTCGATCAGGACTTCCCTTTGAGCTTAAAGGATCCGAAGAATTTTTCTTTCTTTTCCGCCACCACGTCGCGATACGCATTGGGGCAGTCAATCGTTAGTATGTAGAGCGTACCTTTCATCCTGATGTAGCGGAAATGCGCAGCCGTTGCCGAGTTAGCCACTGAGAAGGACAGATTATCGACGTCATCCTTGGTATTGCGGCTTACATCAGACACTTTGTTAGCGGGATTGGATGAGACGGATTTGGGGATCGCCGCGAGGTCGACAGGGGTCCTTGCAGTTACCGGCAGTTCGACCGCCGTAAACTTGATTCCCTCAGAACTCTTGCCGCCGACGACATGACTCACTTCTCCCGTGCCCGGGTCGCGAGTCGTGAAATCATTGAATGGAATTGGCAGGAGAACCGAGAACGAGCCCTTGGTCGAAACAGCTGGATACCACCCCGCGCCATCGTCTACGTTAACGCCGACACGATGCATTTCAAGTTTCGGTTCTGCAGTGGCGGATGTAGAAACTATGAGCGCCAGCGAAAGGACACTCGCGAGCAGCCGCAGAATGGAGATGGGCATGGATGGTCTCCTACCGTTGCAGTTGGGCAGGAGATGTCCGTTGTTTGTTGGAAGAAAGGCATGATGGCGCCGCCGGCGGCTGGCACTGCGCGTCTGTGGTTCTGGTGCAACAACTAGACCTCGCGTATTTAGTCTTGAAAGAGCGTTGGCCGCTGAGCGCGCGAGTCCGGAATGGGGCATTTTCAGAACTCGCATTGCCTCGGATATAGATCCGCTCGCCCCTCAAGAGCGGATGCCGGGCGTAGCATCAGCTTGGTCGCGGTAGGGACGAGGATTGCTCCCCGCCCCCCGCACAGATCCCGGCGTGCGCTGCTAACGCACCGGGCTCCTCCCTCGGGTCAGACGTCGTGCGATGAACGATCTAGTCGCGCTCGTCGCCCGACGCGCAGCCATCATTCGGATCAACGCGGCATCTCGGCTCAGTGTCCGAACCGCGGCCGCCTAACGGCTGTTCCCCTTGGGTGAGGCCCTTCCCTCCACGACTTCCGCCGGGAGTTGCCCCCGTTGTTCAGTCGCTTCGCAAGTACTATGGCCTCATCCGACTTCTCATCCACGTACATGCTCGGCGTGCGGCTTGTCGCCTTCCCGAGCCGACCCGGCACACTAGTCCGGGCATGGATGAGACCTCCCAGGTTCCGAACAAAGAACTTCTCCACGTGCACAAGGTCTCCGACTGCGCGAGGTTCTTCCCATGCAAGCCATTCGCCATGGGACGATGTTGCCTTCTCTTCAACGGAATGAGATCGGCACCTCGGAATTAGACCCGTTTCGCAGCTCAATACTTGGCCCGTGGTCTCCCCTGTGAACGCTTCACGTCGGCCCTCGCGGGACGCCGCGCATCACTCGGGGTCGGGGCGGATGGCCTAGTCCTTACCCCATGGGGGACTTTCACCTCCTATTCTTTGCCAGCTTTTCCTGGCGCACTCCGTTTCGGGTCAATTCGGAAGTCGGCCTCCGCAGCAAGCAGATCCGCTCCTCGGAAACGTTGGACATCTCGTAGTGTGCGTCATGGCAGCTCGAATCCGGGCTGGCAATGACGATTACGAGGACTTCTACGCGCTTAGTTCGTCGAGTAAGGCCTTCGCTTTCTTCAAGTCGGATGCGTCGAAGCCCTCGGTGAACCAACCGTAGACCTGCGCGAGGAGACCGTGTGCTTCATCGCGCTTGTTCTGGTCGCGCCAGAGCCGAGCAAGGCTTATGGCGGAGCGCAGTTCCCAGAGCTTCGCCTCCTGCTGTCGTGCGATTGCGATGGCATACTGAAAGTCGGCCTCCGCCTCGGCCTCGGCGTTCTGGTGAGTAGTTCGCAACAGCTGGCCTCGGCGACATCGCAATTCGGCCTCGAACCACCGCACGCCCGATTTCTCGGTTAGAGACAAAGCCTCAAGCAGTTGGCCGAGCCCTTCTTCGGGCGTTCCCACCTTCACGTGCGCCGTGGCAAGCTGCGCGAGGTAGAACGGAAGGGTCCACGCCGCGCCGGACGCTTGGAAACCCTCGATCCCGCGCCGCAGTAAATCCATCCCCGCGTCCGAGTCGCCGGCCTCGACCAGAGTCCAGCCGCGATACGCCGTTCCCATCGCGAGAAAGAAGGCAAAGCCCTGCTCGGTAGTAAGCGCAATCAGCTCATCCGCGAGCAGGCGCACGGTCCGTGGATCGTCGAGCACGAAGTACAGCCGGCAGGCGACGCTTAACGCGAATGCCAGGCTGATGGGGTGCGACAGCTCGCGCGCCTCTGCCAGGGCTTCCCTGCTCCGCGCTCGGGCTTGATCGACGAAGCCTAGAAGCCCGAGCGTCAACGACAGGAAGGAGAGCATCGCCACGCTGGCGTTCTCGGCGAACAGAACCGTCAGAGATCGATGCTGCGTGGGATCGTAAAGTGCAAGCCCCTGCTCGAGATGCGCGCGCGCCAAGCGCAACTCTCCGCGATGCAGCCAGCTGTCGCCAACCGCCCGATGACCGGCCACTAGCGCGGCCCTGTCGTTTTGGCGTCCGGCCAACTCAAGCAGTTCTTCGGCGGCGCGATGCGATAGTTTCGTCTCGGCGCGCACGTGGTGATGAACGAACTCGCCCCACAACGCCTTGAGCAGATTCGGCGTGTCGTTAAGCAGCTCGCAGAGACGACGCGCCCGCGCGTAGGACTTTCCAGTCTCTTCGGCCGCATGGCCCTTCGCGGCGATCAGCGCGCCGCCTATTGCGAGTTGAAGTTGGAGTTCGGTACGCTGGCTCTCGGCAGCGTTTGGTAGATGGGACAGCAGATTGAGCGCCTTCCGCATCTGTCTGATCGCTTCTGCGGTTGCTGAGCGCGCCTTGGAGCGTTCGCCGGCCTCCTGCCAATAGGAAACCGCCTTCTCGATCAGACCGGCATTTTCAAAATGGTGCGCGAGGATCTCGGGCTGCGCTTCGGCCGTTGTCGCGAGCTTCTCCTCCAGTGCGCCAGCGATACGGGCGTGCAACTCACGACGCTGGCCGCGCAGCAGCGTGCCGTATGCCGCGTCCTGCACCAATGCGTGTTTAAAGAGGAAAATGGCCTCGGGTGGTTCGCCGCGCCGAAACACCAACCCGGTACCTATCAGCCGGTCTAGCGCCGATCGCAGCTCGCTCTCGCTCCGGCGCGCGGCGGCGGCAAGCAGATCGTAGGAGAACTCCCGGCCGATGGCCGCGCCGAGTTGCGCGACCTCCTTGGCGATCGGGCCAATACGGTCGAGCCTCGCCATCAGCGAAGCGTGCAAGGTGGGCGGGACCGCGAGGCCGGGGAGCGGCGCAGCGGAGACGGCGCGCTCGACCCCGGCAGCACCCGCTTCGAGCACAGCCTTGGTCAGTTCCTCGACGAACAGCGGCACTCCGTCCGTTCGCTCAGCGATCTCAGTGACGAGCTCGGGCGGCAGTTCCCGGTCGCCAGTCATGCTCCGGATCAGCGCGGCGCCCGCCTCATGATCAAGACGGTTCAGAACCATCGTGTTGACGTGTGACTTTCCGGTCCATCCGGACTGAAACTCGGGGCGGAAGGTGATCAGCGACAGCAGCGGCAGGGTTGCCACCCGATCGATAGTCCGGTGCAGCAACTCGCGCGAGCTCGGATCGATCCATTGCGCGTCCTCGAAGACCATCATGATTGGAAGTCGCCGGGCCAGACCTTCAAGTTGTCCAAACAAGGCATCGAAAGTCTTCTCTTTCTTTCGCTGTGGCGTGAGGGCAATCGGCAGAGAGCGCTCGCCGGTCGGAATCGATAGCAGCTCGGCAAGGATTGCCACGTCCTCGTCGGGCGGCAATGCCGGGGATAGCACCGCCTGCAGCTTGTCGAGCCTGTGCTCCGGCGTGTCCTCGCGCTCGAAATTGACGGTTCGTTGGAGCTGAGCAATGAAGGGATAGAGCGAGCTGTCCTGGTGATGCGGCGAGCAGAAATACCGCAAGCGCGTGTGCGGCTCGCCCCCGATACGCTCCTGGAGCGCTGCGACGAGGCGCGATTTGCCAATCCCCGGCTCGCCCGCCAGCAACACTACCTGACCGGTGCCCGTCTTGGCGCGCTGCCAATGCTGCACGAGCAGTTCGAGCTCCTTCTCGCGCCCAACCAACGGTGTGAGCGCTGCCGCGTGGAACGCCTCGAAACGGCTTTCCGCCTTTCCCTCGCGCAGCACCCGCCAGGCGCGCACGGGCGCTGCGAAGCCCTTCAGCGTCACCACGCCGAGATCCTCGTAATCAAAGAGCCCGCCGATGAGCCGCCGCGTGTCCTCGGCGATTAGCACCCCGTCGGGCTCGGCGAGCGCTTGCAGTCGGGCGGCCAGGTTCGGCGTTTCGCCGAGCACCGCCTGCGGCTCGGCGGCCTCGCTGCCGATGAGGTCCCCCACGATAACGAGACCAGTCGCGAGCCCGAGGCGAACCCGCAGCTCGAGATCCGGTGGAGCGCCCGGCGCGTGCCGGGCCGCGGCGATCTCAAGCGCGGCGCGCACCGCGCTCTCGGGATCGTTCTCGCGCGCTGAAGGATGACCGAACAGGATCAACATGCCATCGCCGATGTAGCGGCTGATGGTGCCACCGTACTTGCGAACGATGGCCGCCACGCCATCGCGGTACTCAGCGATGATCTCTCGTAGATCTTCGGGGTCGAGTTTCGTCGCAAGCGCAGTCGAGCCGACGAGGTCGCAGAACATCACTGTGAGTTGACGGCGCTCGGCGTACGAACTCGGGGCGGATGACAAGGTAGGGCGCTCCGTGACCCGCACCACGGTGGACCTCGACGCTCGAGCCGCTGCCGATACTCGCGCGGCTCCCGTCGGCATGAGGGCTGCGCCGCAGTCGCCACAGAACCTTTTACCCGACGGATTGTCGGCTCCGCACGCAGGGCAGCGCAAGAACAGCGGCGCGCCGCAGTCGCCGCAGTCCTTGTTTCCCTCTGGGTTGACTCTGCCGCAGCTCGGGCAATCCATGTCGCACCCGATCTAATTGCTGATCTGCATGAGCTCTCGTCGGTTTTCCCTCTAAGAGCGAACCTTCAGAGCGCGACACTTCTCCTCGGTCCCGACAATTCCGGGCTAATGCAACTGGGAAGCTTCCCGGCTGCTGCATTTGCCATTTCGAACGCAGCTGCGACTTGCGCGATCAAGAACAGTTTGTTCATGGCAAGCTCCCTAGAAAAGAGGGATAATCGCACCACGACTTCCAGCAATAATCTTAGTCCAACCCGCTCGCACCAAATGTGCGCCGTTTCACATCTATCGGTTTGTCCGCTCCTGACAGCCTTAGGCTTCAACTTGCACTGGCTCCAACCGCGCATCGTGCCGTTCAAGTAACAGCGCACGGTCAAGGCATGAACCTCCAGAGGACTGAACGCCGATAAACGGGCGGCCGGCAGGACAAACGGGACATCTCAACGATCAGATAGTCAGCAATTCAATTGACGTCGGCCATGAATGATAAGACATGTCGAGCCCAATCCCTTGGGGTTATTTGGAAAGCCACTGAAGCCCATTCGATCATCGCGTCGGCACGGCCGAGCAATGCCCTCAATGGCGCGGCTGGTCAACTTCTGCGCAAGGCGTCAGTCATGCTTGCCGCCAGCGACACGCCGGGATGGTTTCAATAATCTTGGAGGCGTAATATCATGGATCAAATCTCGTAGCGCCTCGGTATCGAACGGCTTTCGTAGTATTCCTAAATTTGAGGGAGCTGCTTTTGCCGCATCGCTGTAACCGGTCGTAAGGGCCACCGGCAAACTGGGATACCGCCATCGGATTTCTCTCGCGAGCCCGACACCGTCGATGGTCCCTGGCATAACAATATCGCTGAAGACGAGATCGATCTTCGCACCGTCTTCAAGCAGTTTTAATGCCGCGAATCTCGAACGCTGATGTTCAAGGAAAGGCGGCGCGCGATCCGGACGCTACGTGGTTGGGCGATCTCTGTCCTCCAGGAGGCTGGCGCCATCCGCGAATGCGAAGAGCATGGCTGGATGCAGGATCGCGGCGATCCGCACGCCCGGCAGCGTGCCTTCGACATCGCCCGCCAGGAACCGCCGTGCGGCCTCTCTCAGCAGCAAGCGGTCGCAAAGGTTCCGGGATATGCTGGACTCGATCGGCGACGCCTGCCCGGAGTGCCCGCAGGCCTGAGTGCAGTCCGCGCGTTCGGACGCACGAGCGGCGTCTTCCCATCGGAATGTTCTTCTCTTGAAAGTCGTCAGGTCGGTCGGATACTTGGTTGGGGCCCTTGGCTATCATCATCCGAGGAGGACGATCATGGCGATCCAGATCGTGATGAACCGCACCGGCGACAGCCGTCACCCTTTCAACCCCCACGACGTACAGGAAATGGCGAAAGCGGAGCAGCGGTTCTATGAGCTGACGAAGGCCGGCTTCATCGCTGCAGTCCGGACGGGTTCCGGTCAGACTTCGCAGATCCGATCGTTCGACCCCACTGCGGAACAAACCCTCTTCTTCCCCAGGTTGGTCGGAGGTTAGCAGGCCATGTTCGGTTTTCGACCGTTGCCGCCGGGCACCCGCTCCCGCATCAGAGCGACGCGAGCCTTATTTATCAGGCACGGCTCCGAGGGCACGCCGGAGGGCCGGTCGCTGCGGCTATTGCGAAAATGGCTATCGCCCGCACAGCGGGAGCAGTTCGCCAGGAGGGGCTACTTCGAAGTCGTCGGAAGCGACAGCGGAAAGCGGTACAGGATCCACGCCGGGGCCTCGGTGAACGTGTGCGAGATCGACGAAAGAGGTCGCCTGCAGGAAGGGTTGTGTTTCATGCCGATTGGCGCGCTGCCGATCGGAGATGTCATGCTCGCCCAGAAGATCGCGCTGGAGACATGCGAGGACAAGGCGCGCGCCGTGGCCCGCAGGTTCACTCCGAACGGTTTCCATTTCAGACAAACCCGACCTCTCGGCTAACGCCGCGGACCTCATCGCGACTGCGGCGGAGCCCGTTCTATGCCGACTTCCGCTGCGGCTTCGACGTCGTCTTCCTTGCAGCATTCTCCTTCGCCGGCTTCTTACCAGAGATCGCCAGCCAGCAACATCTCTTTCCAGCGGCCGCTTTCCTCGGCTTCTTCGTGGCTTTCGGGGCTGCTGCTTGCCGACGATCCATCGCGGGACATCAAGCTCGCGATCGAGAGCGGCTGGTTTGTGATGCATGAATCCGGGAACCTTCACCTGGCGCGATTGACGCTTACTTGGGCCCCAGCATGTCTTTCAGTTCCGCTGCCTTCTTCATGCACCCCTGCTCGTCGCCGGCCTCAGACATCTTGCGGGCTTCGACGATCATTTGGGCGGCATGATCCCCGCCCTCGACGCTACGTTTGCCGGTGACTTTTTCTTGATGAGGTGAAACAGGCTCCACAGCACGCGCCGTTGTTCCGGTGGTTTCCGGCGTATCGCTCTTTTGCTTTCCCGTTAGAAGCTCCTCTTGGTGCCTGGTCGCCGCCATTCCGGTTTCGCTCGTGCTCGCGCCCGTCTCCGCCGAAATGACTTTCTGTTCCAGTATTTTCAGTTCTTGGTTGCAATCAGCAAACGCCGGCGATGCGAGAATAAGCGTGAATGCGACTGCAGTCGCTATGCGAGTGGTCATTTGAACCTCCTACTCAAGGTTCTCCTTGTCACAAGTGAGAAATGCAAGGGAAACGGCACAAATATGAAGTGGTTCCTTGCTAGAAACAGCACTCGACCAGCCAGCTTCAGTCCGACCGACTATTACCCAATTCGCCGGTCAACACGCGGCGGACATAGATGAACGGCCGCGGAAAGCGCTTTACGAGCGCCCAACAACGCCTGCACCTGAAATTCGTCGCAAGTCTTCGCCTCATCATGACTGTCAAATTGGAGGCGGCGGTTCACAACTGCCATGCTGCGACTTGCCACCCTACCACCGATGGCTGTTGTTGCCTGCCTATCGGCAGCCCGGTCGCGTTGCCATGCGTCGCGTCGCAGCAAGGAGAATCCTCATCTCGCGGATGCCTGGTGCGACGTCTCGTCGGCGTTCTTGCGGCCGACGTTGCTGGTTACAGGAGTTTTCGTTGACCGTTTTTCCAGGGGAACCGATATAAATCCACGTCAATCGTTTTGAAAATCGTGGGCAGAGGGATCCGATCAACTGCGGGGTTTCTGATAAAAGCCTAAGGCTAGCGATCAACTTAAGTAAAAGTTGAACGGTTGGGAATACCCGGCGCAGATCATGGCTGCTCAGGGGAATAGGGGCGCCGCTTAAGTCCGGAGCGGCCCATGTCGATAGTGCACGTAGTTGGACGGTTTGCAGCCTCGGTCGGCGCGTTTGAATACGTCGTTCGAGAGCTTCCCACGCGGCAAATGAAGTCGGATTTTGCGCCACGGGCAGGGATGCCTGACCGCATCTTTTACACCGCCACGACCGGTGCGCGTTTGCCTGCCTATGAGGCCATTCATCAGGTCAAGCTGATAAGGATTCTGTGTTGGCAACCACCCCGATATCCTGCCAGTGGCGCTGACATTGTCCACGTCCAAGCAACCGATTTACTCGCCAACTTTCTTGCCGTAACGAAAGCATCTCATCGCCGCAGATTGCTTGTATCGACGCACGGCGGGCTCTTCCATACCTGTTCTGGTTCTTCCTTGGGACTGAACTGGTTTAGTGAAATCACACTGATGTCGGTGAGAGTTTACGCTTCGATCGCCGCTGTGAGCCAAACCGACCACGAGCCCCTCAGCCATATTCGCCTCAGTGGTTCATTCTGTATCGAGAACGGGGCGAACATTCACAAGCTCGCGAATAAGGCCGATGCGTTCGCTACGAAGGCAATGACTTGCCTGCGACGAGTAGATGGTGGTGTCCGCGCTGGTAGAGCATCTTTCGCAGCACCAACTCGTGGGCGTTCAACACGGATCCGCCGATCTCAATTCGCCCGCTCTACTCCAACGCATTCGATCCGCAAGGCCGTACCTGTTGCTTGTTGCCTTAGGAAATCCGGCCCACGAGCTTCGCCTTACGCGAAATATCGACGCGACCGGCTGCACGCCGGGCAACACTCTCGGAGGATAGCTTGATTGTATGGGCCGGCGAACTTCCGCGCTCCGTTGTGGATTCGCTCGGCTCATTTGAAATGGCTCTACCGGCTCAGGTTGGAGCCTCGGCGTTCGGTTTCGCGCTATCACGTAGGCGACTCTCTATTTTCTTGGGAGCATTGCGCTGTGGTGGTCCGAAGCAAGAGGCGAGATCCGGTAGAATTGGAACAATAGTGCCAGAACGAACTTGATTTTCGCCGGAGGCCAGCATGCTACAATCAACTTTTTCTGGACCGGTGGCGAGTTCGAAGGAAATTGGTCAGAGCCACGACGATCGCCTCGTGCTCGCTGCAATGCTGGCACTAACCGAAATGGCGGCTGTCGCAATATCGACCTACCTAGCCTTTGTTGCATATCATCTAACTGTTTGGGGCGGACTGCCCGGCACGATTTCGTACGGATGGATATGCACGCAATTGGCACTGATGTACGGCATCATCTGTCTGGCCGACAGGCAATACGATCTTCATGGCGCGGAATGGAATCGGCAAGCACTTCACCGAGGAGTGCTCGCATTGGCCTTAGCCTTTGTTTTCCTTCTCGCTCTCATGTTCATCAGTGGGACGGTCTTGAGCTACTCTAGGGGAACGTTCCTCGCGCAGTTGGCCATCGCCTTACCAACGCAGATCACGATTCGAGCACTATTATTGCACGCTATCGAAGTCGGCCGAAAAAGCGGCCGTTGGACCTCACCGGGCGTCGTGGTCCTAGTTTTCCCGGACGTCGAGAAACCGACCGTACTCCTCGAGCAATTATCATCCACGCAGGACGAGATACGCCAAGTTTATCGTCTAGACTCGACTAATATTTGGCTTCAGCTTCAAACGATCCTGCGCGACACTCGGACCCACCAATGTGATGCGGTGTTGCTGCTCTTTCATTCGCACAATATGGACGCGGTTACTCGTGCAGTGGATATGCTCTCCGAAATGCCGGTTCGGATTCAACTTCTACCTGTTGGCATGTTGAATTTCATGCGCTGTAGCCGAATTGGATGCTTCGGCCATGCCTCCGTGCTCGAGAGCGCGTCAGGACCCGATTGGGTGATGGATCGCTTTCTCAAGCGGAGTTTTGATCTGTTTGTTGCTGCAGCCGCCGGCCTCTTACTCATGCCGCTGATACTGATGGTGGCCGCGTTGATAAAATTGAGTTCGCGAGGTCCCGTCCTGTTCAAACAAACTCGCCATGGTTACAACAATAAGCCCATAACGGTTCTAAAGTTTCGCACGATGGTGGCGGGTCCAGCGAGTGCTCGTCAGGCAACTCGGGATGATCCTAGAGTCACGCGCATAGGACGGATATTGCGGCGAACGAGTATCGACGAACTCCCTCAGCTCTTCAATGTCATCCGGGGGGACATGTCGATTGTCGGACCACGTCCTCACGCCGTCTGGCACAATCAAATGTTTGAAGGTCAGATCGCCCGCCTATCTCGACGTCATAACGTCAAGCCAGGCATTACGGGCTGGGCTCAGGTAAATGGGCTCCGTGGTGAGACCGACACTTTCGAGAAAATGCGCGCCCGTGTGGAGCACGATCTGTACTACATTGATAATTGGTCTTTGGGCTTCGATCTAAAAATTGTCCTGATGACGATACTTTCAAAGAAAAGCTATGAGAATGCCTACTAGCAACGCCATGGGCGCTGCGAGCGGCAGCAACACTATCTTCTCGGGAGCCGCAGTAGCTGGCCAACGAGATAGCCGACCTGCAGCGCACATGCCGTGCCGACGCTAGCCAGAAGAGAGTGCATGAGAGTTGATTCGCTACTCAAATCGTAAAGTAGCGAAACCGCGGCACAGACTATGCTCGCCACGGTTGCGGCCACAATATTAAAGCGCGCCACATACACACCCAAGACGAAGCTGACGATCATTAAGCCGACCACTGAGGGCTCCGGACCTAGGATGATTCGTAATTCGCGATGCAGTTGGATGATAGAAGGTGTGAGCACGACGACAAGCCAGTGTTTTATTGTACGCATACGAAGAAGACCGCCTGATTGACGCATGCGCGCGGGCACGGCGAGTTCTATGATGGCGATGCGTGAAGGTCAGGCGGCTTGCTGATCGGTGGGGTTGTCGGCTTGGCGCAGGAGCTTCCATTCCCAGGGCAGCAGCTCGTGCAGACGCGATGCGGGAAGATCGGCGATACGGGCGAGGATGTCGGCGAGCCAGGCTTTGGGATCGACGTCGTTCAGGCGACAGGTCGTGATCATCGTCAGCATGATGGCGGCGCGGTCAGCGCCACGCAGACTGCCGGCGAAGGTCCAGTTGCGCCTTCCCAAGGCGATGCCGCGCAACGCTCTTTCGGCGGCGTTGTTGCTGAGGCAGATCCTGCCATCGTCGAGGAAGCGGGCGAAGTCGTCCCAGCGCCTGAGCATGTAATTCATAGGCTTCAGGACCTCGGAGGAGCGCGATAGGGTTTCTCGCTCGCGGAGCAGCCAGGCGTGCATGTCGTCGAGCAGCGGCTTGCTTCTCTCCTGGCGCACGGCACGCCGCTCGTCGGCACTGCGGCCATTGATGGCGCGCTCGATCTCGAACAGGGCGTCCAGACGCCTGACCGCCTCCAGCGCGATCGGGGAGACCGGTTTGCCTTTCTGTCCGTCCCGGGCGGTTTTCTCGATATCGGCCAGCTCGAAGAAGCCCCGCCGCGCATGGGCGAAGCAGAATGCCGGCGTGATCGGCAACACCTTCTTCTGCGGGTCGAACAGCGGCTCGAAGCCATTGTAGCAGTCGGCTTGCAGGATGCCGGTGAAGGCGGCCAGATGCTTCTGCGGATGCTCACCTCGTCGGTCGCTCGAGGCGTAATAGACCGCCGCCGCCGGCGCAGGCCCACCGTAGGGCCGGTCATCCCGCACATAGGTCCAGATTCGCCCGGTCGTGCACTTGCCCTTGGCCAGGATGCGGATGGTGGTGTCGTCGCCATGAAGGCGCTCGGCCGACAGCACATGCCGCTCGATCAGTTGGAACAGCGGCATGACGGCGAAGGTCCCGTGGCCGACCTGGTCGGCCAGCGTCGATAGCGGCAAATCGATCATCTCAGCCTTAAAGCGCACGCTCTGGCGGTTGAGCGGGATATGCATGCCGAACTTGTCGAACAGGATCGTCGCCAGCAATTGCGGACCGATGAAGCCGCGCGGCGTGGCATGGAACGGTGCCGGCGGCTGGCTGATCTTCTCGCAATCGCGGCAGGTGAACTTTTCCCGCACCGTCTCGATCAGCTTGAACCGGCGCGGGATCTCCTCCAGCGTCTCGGTCACATCCTCGCCCAGCTTCGCCAGGCGCGATCCGCCGCAGCATGCACAGCTCGTCGGGGCCTCGATGACGACGCGCTCGCGTTCGATGTCGTCCGGCCACGGCTTGCGCACCGGCCGCTTGCGTGTGAAGGCGCGCACCGCCTGGGTTTTCGCCGCGGCGGTACGTGCGGCAAGCTCATCCTCGCTCGCCGTGGTGACGAGTTCTTCGAGCTCCAATTCCAATTGCTCGATCAGCCGCGCCGTGCGCTCGGAGCGCTGCCCGTACAGTTCGCGCTTGAGCTTCTCGATCCGCAGCTCGAGGTGCGCGATCAGCGCCTCGTTGGCCGACAGCTCCGCCCGCGCACTGGCAGCTACCGCCTCGGCTTGCAGCCGCGCCTCACGCTCGGCCTGCAGCGCAGCCAGGGCACTCACGAGGTCCGATGGAAGGTCGTCCGGCTTCGATATCATGAAGCCATTGAATCAGATCACGTTGCAGATTCAAACAGTAAAACGGCTATCCGACCCGCGTTGGTCGCAGCGCTTCTTGAGGGTTGCGCCAATCGATTCCGGACAACAGATAGCTCATCTGCGCCGGTGAGATCGTCACTGCTTCGCCCGCAACCGATGGCCAGATGAACCTTCCTCTCTCGAGTCTTTTGGTGAACAGGCATGCCCCCTGGCCATCGTGCCAGATCACCTTCACAAGATCGCTTCGGCGACCGCGGAACACGAACAGATGACCGCTGAGCGGGTCCTTGCGCAGCACCTCCTGCACCTGGAGTGCCAACGACGGAAAGCCTCGGCGCATGTCCGTGTAGCCTGTCGCCAGCCACACTCGCGCGCCCGTCGGAACCGGGATCATCGGCGTACCAAAGCATCGAGAACGCGACGTAGCGCGTCGCCATCAACGTCGCCATCGACCCGGATGCGGTGCCCGCTACCAAGATCAATCTCGATGATGCCCTGGCTCTTCCGTCGACGCGCCGCCGTCGTCGTCAATGGCACTTCGGCCACCTCCCGCGGCGGCGCAGACGGCCCAATCTCGACCGGCACGAACGGCGCTGTACTCGCTTCACCATGCTTGCAAAGCTCTTTGCGCCACCTGAACAGCTGGCTCACATGAAGGCCGGCCATGCGAGCCACCTCGGAAACACTGGCTCCGGGCTCGAGCGATGCTCCAACAAGCCGTTCCTTCTCATCCTGCGACCACCGGCGCCGCCGCTCGACCGATGTGATAACCTCTGCCCGCGAAATCGTCATAGCGCTTCTCCTAGGATTACCCCTAGGACCTGCAGCCCTCGCGTCCCTCAAACAAGACGGCCTTTGGCGGAGGGATACGTTTTATTAACCAAAACGTGCATTGCAGCGCGGGTCGTCTGCAGGCGTGTACATCGCCCCAGTAGTCACCTTAAGCTGTGCGCTTCGAAACTGTCTGAAGTGGCGGCTGCACCCTGTTGCTGTGTAAGCATCCGGTGAAGACCGCGTAGCGGTCCACTCAGGCTGCCTTTTCGACTCGCTTGTTTTGGTCGCGCCAATTCCACGGAAGCAGTTCGTCGAGCCTTTGGACTGGATGCGCAGCGATGCGCGCCAGGACGTCGGCGAGCCAGGCTTGCGGATCCACGTCATTCATTTTGGCGGTGACGATAAGGCTGTACATCACCGCGGCACGGTCGCCGCCGCGATCGGAGCCACAGAACAGCCACGACTTCCGGCCCAGAGCGATGCCGCGCACGGCGCGTTCGGCGGCGTTGTTCGACAGGCAGATGCGGCCGTCGTCGAGGAAGCGGGTGAACGCGCTCCAGCGCTTGAGCATATAGTCCATCGCCTTGGCGACGTCGTTGCGACGTGAGAGCTTGGCGCGTTGCTCACGCATCCAGGTTTCCAAATCGGCGACCAGCGGCGCGCTCAGCTCCTGGCGGACGGCCCGGCGCCGTTCGGCACTCTGGCCGTTGATGCCTCGCTCAATCTCGAACAAGGCGTCGATCCGGCGGACTGCTTCCAGCGCCAGGGGCGAGATCACCGCGGGCTTTTTGCCCTGCACCTTGCGGCGCGCATTCTCCGCCAGATCAGCCATCACGAAGAACGGCCGTCGGGCGTGGACCCAGCACGCGGCTTCCAGGATCGGACCTGCGTTGCGGCCCGGTTCGTAAAGCCTGCCATAGCCGCCATAGGCATCGGCCTGGAAGATTCCGCTGTAGCTGGCCAGATGCGTCTGAGGATGTTCGCCGGCACGATCGCGTGAGTAGTAAAACACCGCCCCCGGCGGTTCTGGCCCGCCGAACGGCTTGTCGTCGCGGACATAGACCCAGATCCGGCCGGTGCTGGTCTTGCCCTTGGCCAGAACCGGCACCGTGGTGTCGTCGCCGTGCAGCCGCTCGGCGCTCAGCACATGGGCCTCGAGGCGCTGGAACAACGGCGTCAGCGCGACCGTACAGCTGCCGACCTGGTCGGCCAGGGTCGACAGGCTGATCGGCACGCCTTCCTTGGCATAGCGTTCGGCCTGCCGGTTCAGGGGCTGATGCTGGCCGAACTTCTCGAACAGCACCATCGCCAAAAGGCTGGGACCGGCCCAACCGCGAGCGATGACGTGGAACGGCGCCGGCGCCTGGCTGATCTTCTCGCAGTCCCGGCAGCTGAACTTCTCCCGGACGTGCTGGATCACCTTCCAGGATTTCGGGATCACCTCCAACGTCTCGGTGATGTCCTCGCCGAGCTTGGACAACCGCAAGCCACCGCAGCAGGCGCACGACGTCGGCCCTGATACGATCACGCGCTCGCGGGGCAGATGATCCGGGAATGGTTTGCGAGATGGCCGCTGGCGGGTGAACGACGCTACGGTGGTGGTGTTCGTGATCCTGGCCGCGGCCATTTCGGCGGCCAGTTCATCTTCGGTCGCTGAGGCCTCGAGCTCCTCCAGCGTCAGTTCAAGTTGGTCCAGCAGCCTTGCGGTACGCTCCGAGCGCGGGCCATAACGATCACGGTTCAGCTTTTCGATCTGCAGCTTCAGGTGAGCGATCAGCGCCTGGTCGTCGGATTGTTGGGCGCGAACGCTGGCGAGTTCGGCGCGCGTCGCAAGCAGCGCCGCATGCAGCGCCTCAATATCTTCCGGCAGCTTCTCGGGACTGTCACCCATGCCCTGATGGAATCACAAAAGCTGCGATTTGGCGCGGGTTTTTTGCAATCTCACGGGATTTTTGCGCAACCTATCCCGCGCTCTGCGGCCGCCAGCTGTGTTGAGGGTTGCGCCAGTCGATCGCCTCCAGCAAATAGCCCATCTGAGCTGCGGTCAGCGACCACCACGCCGTCCACCGTCGCCGGCCAGATGAAGCGGCCACGGTCCAGCCGCTTGGCGTAGAGCGACAGTCCAACCCCGTCGTGCCAAAGCGCCTTGATCAGCGTGCCGGCGCGACCACGGAACACAAAGATGTCGCCGGCAAAAGGATCTCGCCCAAGGCCCTCCTGCACCAGCAACGCCAGGCCCTGCATGCCTTTGCGCATGTCAGTGTGACCAGTCGCGATCCAGATTCTCGCGCCTGCTGCGATCGGGATCATCGCTGCTCCAGAAGGTCCAACACTCGAGACAACGCGGTCATATCAACGCCCGCGTCCACGATCACTCGACAAGCCTTGCCGACGACAATCTCCATGCGTCCGCTCGCCGGCGTCGCCAAAACGGTCGACCGCGCTGGAGGTGGGTCCGGCATCACCATCGCCGGCACAAAGCCGGGCTGAGGCTGTTCATTACCGCTCGCCCGGGTCCCAAACGATCGCCGCCAAGTCAACAGCAGCGAGCGCGAGATTCCATATCGCCGAGCTGTCGATGAGACGGCGCGCGGTGTCTGCAAACTCTCCAAAACGATCTTGAGCTTCTCATCATCGGTCCAGCGACGACGCCGACCAGTCTCAACAATCTCGAACCGTTCAATCTGAGCACTGCACTTATTGCTGTCCATAAGGACTGTTACACAGCACTCGACTTAACTCGACAAGGCGGCCGTCACCGGAGGGAGACGTTGCTGTCCCCTGCTCCTAGCGAGCTATAGCAACAAACGTTGTGCGCTTCCGCAATTCAAGTAGCTCCCGATCAGGGTGGCTCGCAATCCACCGGATTCGAAGTAGTTGGCGCATTCGCGCGGTGAAGCGGTCGAGGCAGCGTCCGATGGTCCAGTTGTAATGCAATGCCGCCAGGAAGGTCATGGTGCCAACGGCCGTTCGGAACCTTGGCGAAGAGCCTGCGGCCGCGTGGCGCGCAAGCCCTGCAACGGGGCCATGTCGATCCTGGTCCAGATCACGTCAAAGACCGAGCGCTCAGGTCCGATGCGATCTTCCATTGGATCCACACTATCGATCAAATGAATCGAACTCAGTGCCTCGGGATCAATGCCAACAGAAACTGGCTCAGCCTTTCAGCATATGCGGGCGTCACACGCGTGTGCGTTGGCAGGGTAATAATAGATCGCACCAACTCCGAAACATTAGTGGTACGGCCCGGTATATCGGTGAACTTCTCCATTTCATGGACATTCGGGTAAAGTGACAAAGCTACGTCGTAGTTATTGGCTAGCAGCGCCCTGTAGATCTTATCTCGCGAATTGCGACCAACGATGATCGGATAATTGACGAATCCAGCCGCCGCGCGACATTCTTCAGGTGTCTCAGCCGATACACTAATCTGGCGAAAATACCTATCATAAACCGCGGCGATCGAGCGACGGTGGTTGAGTATGTCTGCGACATCGCTAAATTTTCGGCTCCACTCAGCCAAGGCAGCGAGGGCCGGGCGGCTGGTAATAGTGTCGTCCAGGCTAGCCGTCTCAATGCGTGACAAAGGAAGGACGTCGACAATCTCGCTAGACTCAATCATTGAGCGCCGCAGCGTAAAAAACAGCGGAAACACGAAGCGACTCGTGACAAAGCTGTATGTTAGAATTTTTTTTGCTTGGAATCGATATTGCCAGAACCTCAGCCGCGGCCACGCTTCAACTTCAGCTTCGATCGCCGTTGCAATCTCTCCAGGAGGCATGACTATCGCTCCGCCCCAAAAAAAATTCAGTATCTTAAATCCCGAGAAACTGAACACGCTTGCTTCGCTGACGGTACCGATTGGCCTGCCTTCGATACTAGCGCCCAAAGATATGGCGCAGTCATCGAAGAACTTCACGCCTCTGGAGCGACAGAAGTCAGCTATCGCATTCGTTTCCGCTTGGGGGACGTGATAGTGAGTGACCAGAACACACGCGGTCCGCTTATCGATGAGCGACCTGAGGTGGCCAAAATCAACGTTGGTCGAATTTGGACGAAAGTCCACAAAAACTGGCTGGCCCCCTCCAAACTTCACCATGTTAACGACGTCAGGTATAGTGTACGGCGACATAATTACGTTGCGCCGCGTTTCTGTAACGACCTGCTTGACCAATAGAAAGATTCCGGAGCGGGCTCGCCCTAACGGTATTATGGCGCTTGCTCCGCCCAACAGAGAATTCAGTCTAACGCGAAAAGCTTGATCGGCCTCTTGGTCGGACTTCAGCCAACAAGAGATATATCGAATTTGATAGATGATTTGATGCGGTATTTGCATTTCCGTTTTGGACCTTAAGCGCCGCGCTCGCGTGCCAGCTCAAATCGTCCTATCGGTAAAAAAGCCGTCTATTACAAATACCTCGCAGTGGACGAAGTAGAATTGAGGGCCCAGCAGATGGGGACGTTGCTCATTTAAGGTCCGCGACCACGGCGAGATCGGCTACGATAGCTCCTCTATTTGTTTCTTAGAAGTGAATGGACCTTGGCTGCGAGTTCTGGTGTCGGGCTTTTCGCCGCAAGTGAACAATTGTGTTCGATATGCCGCGCGCTAAACATCGATGTTATTACCACACCATCCGGATTGTTAGAGAACGCAAAATGCAACAAGAGATCCGCTACAATCTCCGTTGCATTGGGGTCGTACTCCTGAAGCCAGAACTTGAGAGTTTCTGATGCTCGGGACGACAGCATAGATATTTCGTTCGAGTTCTCTGTCCCGAATACGCCATGTGTGACAAACTGAGGTCGCCTATCGCTTGGCAGCTCAGAACGCATTCTAGCGGCGATGCCATTATGCGGTGCATCCTGAAACTGCGCATAGTCGACGCGGAGGTGTCTAGATACTGACGCGATAATGCTATCGGGCTGCCCGGCAACAGAAATTGCTCGGATAAGTCCGCGGTCCAGTAACCGCTCGAGCACATCAAAAATGCGTTTATCTGCTGCCTCCTCCGGCGTTGGCTCGTGAAGTGCCAAGACATCCACATGATCGGTCCGCAATGATCGTAGGCTCTGCAGAAGGGACGCTTCGATCAGGTCTGGATGAATGGCTGTACGGTGGGGAAACTTACGAGCGTGCCTTACAACCGAGCGTGCGGCCGGAATGCCCGACACGATAGTTCGCGCTAAAGGCCGTAAGAGGCGCTGTGACAAAGAAAGGCTAGGACGCGCAATGCCGACTTTGGTGCAAATAACAACTCTATCGCGCTGACCTTGCAGGCAACTGCCAAGCAGCTCCTCAGCCTGTCCATCCCCGTATGAAGGGGCAACGTCAAACCACCTCACGCCGTGTTCGAGAGCCATTTCTACGGCTCGGCGACCGTCGCTTGGCGAAATCCGAGAGCCAAGGGACGCACACCCGAAGCCTATTGCCGACACGTTGCGCTCCAGCGCTTTTGAATAGACCTGTCTCATGGAGCAAGACGATGTTTGCTGCCTCCCGCAATCCTTTCCCTGGCTATTTGGCTTGCGAGATGAGCCGACAATCTGAAACCCAGAGCCACCATGGGAAATGTTGGATTAGCTTGGCCGGTTGAAGAAAACACCGAACTGGACGCAATGTACAAATTTTCAAGATCGTGCGTGCGGCAATCAGTGTTCACAACACTTTGCTGAGGATCAAAGCCCATGCGTGTGCCTCCGATTTGATGAAAGCCATCCTTTGCCTGGCGAAGCACATGCTTGACGCGAGACCCCGCGCCGGGTTCACCGAATTCGAGATGGCCCAATCCTGATTGCCTCAAGGCCGTGTCAAGAATTGAATGAGCTCTGACGACGCTTTGTGCATCCGCTTCGCTAAACCGAAGCCGGACGCGCAAGTATGGCAAGCCAAATGCGTCAAATTTGGAGCTCAACATTACTCGCGACTTCGGATTTGGCGATTGCTCGGCATGGTAGTGAAGAGCGTATCGCCCGCGCTCGTTGAACAATAGAAAGCCTGGTTTCCTGGGAACGCTAAAGTATCTCTGATTCAGAATGCTTACAATGCTCGCCCACGTGGCTACAGGCTGCAACAAAATGTTTCTAAGGTGTTGAAACCACTGATAGGGTGCTGGGCCCAGGTGACTGATCCGTACGCCTTCCGATGCAAGAAAGCGTCCTAGGATCGGAGTTGCCAACGCGAGCCACGCAAGTGATAGCGCGCCGTTGCGATGGTCGGCAGAATGGAACGGCGGGTTGTCTGCATAAAGGGCGATATTGAGAAGCTCCTCGCGTCGTTGGACCTCCGGAGGAAATGTAAATCGCCTGCGCACGAAGACGCCCGAATCGAGGAAGTAGTCGTGGGCGGCAAAATGGGCGGGGTCGCTCAGGACCAAGTTGGCTATCTTGCCGGAAATATGGCCTGAATAATACCGTCCCAACGGTCCGTCAGGTCCTCCAAAGAGCTTTGGGAACTTGCTTTGCGTCCACAGCAGTAGACGTGTTGTTTCCAGACCGCCGCAAGCGAGAACGATGTATCTAGGCGAGATGGTGATCGATTTCTCCCGACTGCGAACGGTCAAGCGGCTGACGTGTCGAGCATCCTCCGAGACGTGAATTTCGGTTACGGTAGTTTCGGCCACTAATACAATGTCTTTCGAGTTGGCGAGGCGCTCGCGATGGCGCTTGCTTACATCCCTTTCAGGCGTCCATCGCTCTAGATCTTCAAATCGCACGCCTTCCAATCGCCCCCATGGCGGAATCGGCGCAATAAAGTCCGCGGGCGCAACACCAAAGAACTCGGCGGCACTATCATAGCAGATTGCCAATTCTGCATAAGAAATAGGCCAGCTCGCTTGTACGAAAGCTCGTTTCGCAAAATCCATTTCGTCGAGGGGCGTGCACCTGCCTCCCCACCATTTCGAGGCGCCACCAAGAGCACGGCAGATAGCCAGATGCGGGGCCGCATGCGTCTCCAAGTCAATGTCATGTCCGGTGCTGAGGCCAGCAAAAAACGGGTCGACCCTATCCTTTCCTGATTCCAGAAGGAGAACCGAGAGCCCACGCTCCTCGCAAGCAAGCGCAACCGCGATACCTGCCGGTCCACCGCCCACAACGCAGACGTCGCGGTTTGCAAGTGAAGCAAGATCGGAGAAATATCCGAACATTAGCTCGCCTTTGTTGCGCGAGAAGCGTGCGCCCAGCCAACCGTAAGGGCGGCGATGACAAACAGGGGCGTCCACGCTGGAGCAATCACGACGGCTCCCATGGTTTGCCCCATAAGTGTCGCCCCGAGCAGCACAAAACCAATTTCGCTCACGCCCAATTCCGCCAGCGCAAATGCCATGATGGCGACCACGATCGCGCCGCCGAGAATGCCAAATGAAATCCAAAACTGCCAAAACGAGTTTGTGAGCAGATGACTTGCCTTGCCCTCTCTGAAATTGAGGCCCATGCCCCGAACGCTGTCGACGTCCGCTGCGTCGATACCCGCGATCATGTTTTCGATGACGGGCGAGAACGCGTCCATCGCGTAAGGTGTCATTTCCGCGTCACCTCCCAATCCGAAGCCAAAGAACGGACTGGTGTCGGCCATGCTGGACGCAAGACGGTACGGTCCAATCTGACGAGAGTAGAAGCTGTCTCCCTTGACTATGTTCTCGATCAATCCTCCGAATTCGTCGGCGGCATGCATGAGCAGCGAGGTCGAGGCGATGACCACGATGAAGCAGGCAAGCAGTGATACCGATTTGATCAATCGCACGCCGGGATTAGGGCTTCTTCTCAATCGGTCAACGATCAACCCGATCACGCAGATGGTGACGGCATAGAATATGGTGGGCGAGCGAATTACAAAAACCGCAGATGCGGTTAGCAGTGAAGCGACAACAAGCCGTCTGATCCCAAACCTGTCCACATCGGCGAGAAGCCACCCGCACAGCGACAGGCCCCAGAAAATGCCTACGAGCGACGGTTCCGAAGCAAAGACACTTGGTCGCACGGCACCGTAGAGCGCCAAGTCTCGCGTCGTGTCGTCGTAATACTCCCGATGAATCACGGACCGGACTGCGTCGACAAACGGTCTCAGCCCGAAATAGACCTCCAATGTCGCGACTATCAGCATGAAGACGGCCACAGACAGGAACAGGCGGGAAATCGTTCGAGAGTGCAACGAAGATAATCCGAGAAAAAGTCCGTAGTTGGTGATGAGGGCCACGTATAGTTGGGCTAGTGAGAGCAGGCGACGCGACGGGTCGACCGCGTACGGGATCGACAAAGCGAAGAACGCCACGGTTGCCGTCAACAGAAGAAAGGCGGCGATGACAAACCCCGTCGAGAGCCGCCGCGATTCGAGACAGATCAGAGCGAAAGATGTTGCGAACGCCGCAACATAGGGGAACAGAAGACTTCCCGAGACCGAAAGATGGATGGACAGGAAGAGCGAGAGTAGCGCGGCAACGCATAACACTACGCGCAGATGTGTTCCGCCGAGACGACCGGTGGTTGTCGCGCGTGATGGCGCTCGAGCGTGCATGTGCCTTTCCGGCATACACTAAGTTGCACCGGATCGCGGGACGGCCGAACTGGTGCAAGAGAACCACGCGCCGCAAACCGGAAGGATCTCAGCCGCGATCCACTGCCTATAACGGAGGCGGTCGGTATCGGTTCCTTGAGCCCGATCAGCGTCCAGGGCGGCTTGCGCGTGAATGCAGGGATCGAAAACAGGCGATCGCGTTTTAGGGTCGGCTTAACGTCGGGTTCCACCAGTGTCCGCCGAGCCGGCTGGGGATGTTTGCAATGGAACTCTGGCGCCAGAACTCCGCGGCAACGGGCATTGAATGGCGACGTGGGATCCCGCCGTACTGCCCGCAATGACCGCGCGCCCGGCCAGACTATTGGTCGCGATGAGGTCGGCGTCAAACCGTTGGCCATGCTACCTCACGCGCTTCTGTTTGCATCAGAACTTTAGGCGTTGCCGGTGTTCCTGGATATACTACGCGACATCGACCTTGTCCGTAGGGAGACGGATTCGTCTGGTCATCATACGCTTCCACATCTTCGGAAGCTGCGGCCCGGGCATTGTGCTTGGATCGGCGCCGATGCCCGCTTGACGTCGGGCGATCCAAAATCCCCTCGCGCCGCCACGTTAAAGCGAGTTGAACCAGGGACCAGGAGATTGTCGTGAATTACGCAAATCCACTGTTGATCCAAATTCGATCACTCGCGCAGCAACTGCACATTCTTCCTCCAATAGTGAGAATCTACCGAAGACTTTTCAGCGAGGCCTATGAACAAAAGTTTCGTGACCTGCTTCTGACCAACATAAGGGAGGGCGATCTTGTCTGGGACGTGGGCGCGAACGTGGGCCTGTACACCAGGCTTTTTGCTGATCGCGTGGGTGGCAATGGGAAGGTCATTGCATTCGAACCGTCGCCTCGAGCCTTTGCGCAATTGCAGTCCTCGTTCGCAACTGAACCGAGTGTGATTTTGCAGGAAGTTGCCTTATCTGATTTCGATGGGCAGGCCGACTTCTTTGTAGCTGAGAGAGGCTCAACCGTCGCAGACAGCTTAGTTTTTCATTCTGGGAACAGCGCATCCATTCGAACATCGGTAAAACGTGGCGACTCAATGTGTTCCCTCAATGCACCGGCGATTATCAAAATTGATGTCGAAGGAGCTGAGCTCGAAGTGCTGAAGGGCATGACGGAAACGTTGCGGACCCCCGGATTACGCGGTGTATTTGTAGAAGTTCATTTTCTCGCTCTCGCGCAGCGCGGAATGCGAACTGCTCCGGTTGAAATTCAGAAGATTCTGCAGCACGCGGGTTTTGACGTGATCTGGACCGATGCTTCCCACATTGCGGGTCTAAGAAAATCGACGCTTAGATCAGCGCGACCTATAGCCTAATGATCAGCGCGATCTATAGCCTCATCGCCATCGCCAAGCTCAACGACATCGATGCCCAGAGTTGGCTCGCCAGCGTGGGCCGCCTGCCAGCTCCATCCGGCCAAGCTTATCCACGAACCAGCCCTGGAACTGGCGCCCTCAGAACATCGCTCACCCAAACAAGCAGTAGCGGCCCAAGGGCACCAAACCAGGGGCCGCCGCCGGATTCGTACATATTCGGGTGGACAATCACACCAGCGGCCGCGCCCTTCAGCACGTACACCCAAACAACTTAAGGACACTCGCTTGGCGGTCTGTATTGCGCGCCCTTAAGGGTAGCGTTCTTACCTACGTTGCGCGCGTCCTCATTTCTTTCTGGCTACCGCAATCATCGATTTCGCGAGCGCTGGAATACGGCCAACCCGAACGAATTCGATTGATCTGAGTCCCGTCTCCTCCAGGAGAGTTCTCAGCGTATTTACCGACCAGAACTTAGCATACCCATAGTCCATTAGAGGGTTGACGTGATTGTCAAAGCTTCCAATAGCAGCGATGGCCAGATTCTTGAAGTAGCCATGATATGGCGTGCTGATCATAGCATAGCCATCATCTCTAAGAAGCTCGCAAACGGCTCTGGAAAATGACCTCGGATCATGGACAAGCGGGATGACTTCAAGGCTCATGACGTACGAGAATGTTCCAAACTGTCCCTTAAGGTCATCGTGTGAAGATCCGATTCTTAGATCGAGATGGGGATAGTGCCGCTTGGCCATCGCGATGCCTTCGGTTGAAGGATCGACGCCTGCAACTCGGAATCCGAGTTTATGAATTTCGTTAGCCACTGATCCATTACCGCAGCCCAAGTCAAATAGCGATTTCTCCCGAACGCTTGAAGATGTGTTGTGCAAGATCTTCAGAATGGCGGGCAACAAGTAACGATGGGAAGCGTTCAGTGAGCCGCCGCTATATTTGAACTCTGAAATACCAACCACTGTACCCCTCCTTGTTGTGTAACCGGGGCTTATTCGACCTGCACAAGCGTGCAAGACGGCACTCTCAGTGCAAAGTTCGCATCATGATTCCGGCGGGAAACGAACTCCTAGAAAACAACGCCGATGCGCTCCAAGCTCTGTCTCGTCAACTTGGATGAAGTCAAGGAGCAGTTTGCGCTCACGGTTGGCAATTAAGAACGGCCTTTCCTTGTCCGTCAACAGCTACGTCGGAAACCTATCGCCTATGCCTGGCGTGTTCCAGGATACCGTGCCCTCCGCAATGCCGACGGCGAGCGAGATGATCTTGATGTGCTCGGCATCGGCCACCGCCGCGCGCCGGCGGTAGCCCGTGACAAACATTCACAAGACGCCGTCCCTACGTCGACCGCACCGGTGATCCGCATCCCGGCCCGTCTCCTCAACTTCGAGCCGCCCGATCTGGGAACTGTACTTATCACTGTCCAAAATTCTCAATATCGCGCTCACACCCGCAACGCGGCTGCTACCGGAAGGACACTCGGGCGCTGCACAAGACTTCGACGGCGCTCCAGCAGCCGTGTGCAGGAGCGGTTTCAGCTTGAGAAGGCGTTCTCGAAAGCGAAAGTTATAGCGCGGCGGGTTCCCCTGCTGACCGCGTTCGGTGCAAGAGCGGCTGTTGCGCTCGAATCGACTGAAAGAGATCAATTCATATGTATAAGGGAACCTTTTGTTACCCCATGCGTCGAACTGGCCATTGATGTACCGTCCACTCGACGGTCAATCGCGAAATTGGGGGGTGTCACAGGTAGTGGACATAAAATCCGCTCTGCATCCGTAGAGGCAAGGGCGGCGTGCTGACGCAATTTGGTAAGCAGTTTGGTAGGAAGTATGCAAACTGGATTTGCGTTCTCAAGATTCGCCGATCGCTTGGCAAGCATCGTCGAATTATCGCCCGGTGACCTTGAACTGCTTGCGAATATGCCGAGCAGCATTTGCCACTATGACTCTTGTCACCATGTCCTTAAGAAGGGCGATCACCCGAACCATTGCTGTTTACTGCTGCAGGGTTATCTTTGCTGGCAGGATGTCGACAACCACCACGGACAGATTACTTCAATTCACGTGCCGGGCGATGTGCCGGACCTCTACACGGTCTACGATCCTCGTATCGACTTCGATCTGGTCGCGCTCAGGCCAGCTGTGGTCGCATCCGTGCCGCACAGGTTCTTTCGCGAGGTTTCCGCGCTGTCGCCGTCGATATCGCGCGCGCTATTGTTCTTGCTGCTCACCGACGCCGCCGCCTCGCGCAACTGCATCGTCAACTTGGGAAGCCGGGATGCGCTGGCGCGCGTGGCGCACCTGCTATGTGAGGTCACAGCGCGCTTGCGCGCAGTTGGCCTAGCCAGGGATTTTCGGATTCCCTCACCCTTCATGCAGTCGGGCCTTGCCGCCGCCTGCGGCATTTCCGCGATTCATGCCAACCGGGTCATCCGGGACTTGCGCCGCGCCAATATTCTTCAGTGGCAATCAAAGACGATTACGATAACCAATTGGAATGAGCTGGTTCGTCTCGCCGGATTTGCCCCCGACTATCTGCGGCTACGCGGACAGGACTCTACTATCGACCCGCTTATCCGCGGACACAACGCCAACTTGACGCACCGAGTTGGCGGCCGATGATGTGTGAGCACTTCGGTCATGCTCTCCGCCCTAAGAGCCGATCGCGCGCATTCTCGATCACGGCTTGGCTCGAACTCAAGCAGCCCTTAAGATCGACCTACCTGATGCCAGCCTTGCTCTTAACAAGCGCTTCTCTTGTCGGGAACTCAGAACAAGGCTTTGATCCGCCGGTCCTCGTGCAAGCTTTCTTCTGCAAGCCGGAGCCAGGTCTCCCTATTGGGACCACCCTTGCCTGCTCGCATTTCACGACATCCTGCCGTTTGCCGACACTCACATTTGTCGCGAACTCGCCAGACCCAACGTTTGCAGTTGAAGAGGGCGTAACATCCGCGAAGGACGGCCCCCGGCTGATGGAAATCAACGATAGGAAATTGAGGACAAGCCTCCTCTTACCGGTGCGCCATTGCGAACAGCTAGAACGGGACGGAGATGCGTGTTCCAAGCCTACGTTTCGCCAAGTGGCGTCCTAAGCATTCTCGACCGGACGCAAGTCGCTTGTTGATCCTGTCCCAAAGCGCGAATGGATCGAAGCGGACGTCGTGTGGACATAGCTGTTAGAAGGCGCGAAAGGGAGGTTCTCCACATTCTCATCGAGTGCCAGAGTGAGCTACAGGATCCGATGGCGACGAGGCTCGGTGTCGCTTGCAACGGAATACCGTTGCAATTCCGAGCGAGATCGCGGTGGCGCATCTGTCACCGGCGGTCCCGGCCCCCCGACCCCAGCCAGTCGCTGGTCCGACCTTTGCCGTCGAGGCAACTCAGCGTCTCCGAGCCTCAGCCCGTGAAAAGCTCATGGCAGGCTCCTGAAGCAGTTTGGGCGAGTAGCTCGCCGCCTTGTCGATCACCCATCCCTACAACCGTTGCAGGACGAGCAGATAAAGCGCGGCTCTATTTTACTGCGGTGATCAGCAGGTATAAGCCATGCCGCTTCAACAATCTGCGGATCAGCCAGCGAGGCCATAGCTTCTTTGCGATGCTGAGCAGCGGACCGCGGTGTCGTCGGCCGACCTCACTCTGGAGCAGGTCGCCGTAGTTCACTTGTATAGCGATGCGAACGTCGGAAAATTGGTCAAACAGTTGGCGTGCTTCGTCGACGGTGTAGGCTTTGGTGCCCGGACTTTCCAGGAAATTCGCGTAGATGTATTCGAGTCCCAACCAAGGTCGCCATCGCATAAGGCCGTAGCGCATCCAGAGCATATAGCCGGTCAGCGACCATTTGTGATAGATCATGACCTTTGCGGTTCCACCGGGTCGTAGCACGCGGTGGGCCTCTCGAACCGCCTGCCGGGTATCTGGGGTGTGATGCATTACCCCCCATGAATAGACAATGTCGACGCAGCCGGAAGATAGCGGCAGACATTCACAGTCGGCCAATATTAGATTGGAATTTAAATTGAACAAATCGAACCGCTCGCGCGTGTAGGCAATGGAACGCCGGCTCAGGTCGGTGCCGAGCAGACGTCTCGGGCGCGCTCGCGCCCATTGTTGATGGTCGCATCCCATGCCGATGCCGATCTCGAGCACGACCCGATCCGCTGCGGCGGCGAAGTCGGCGAAAGCGGGTATGAAAGGTTCAAACTGATAACGCGACTTTTCCTCAGTAAGGAAGCGCAACTTCGCCTCCGATCCGACAGCCCAGAATTCGCCAGCGGAGCCTTGGTCCCAGAAGCTGCGAACGTCGCTCTTGAGCATTTCGGGTCCGCTCCTGGGGCTCTTGAGGTAGCGTCGTTACTTCAACAAAGCCGCCCGGACCGCGGCCATCGATTTCAATGATTGGAAAAGGAAATCGGCTAACACAGGCCCCTCCTCCGGATCGCAGTATTGGTTGAAGGTGCCCCGGAGAGCAAAGCCAAATTCTCCCAGCCGACGCAGTATTTCGTGAGCGAGCGCCTGACGCGCATACAACTCGACATAGCAGCATTCGACGTACAGATAATCAACGAGGGGCAGCACCTCACGACAGCCATTTATGACCTTCAGCTCATAGCCCTGGACATCAATTTTGAGCAAGCAGGGCGGACGTATGCGATCAAGAGGTAGAAAGTCGTCGAGACGGCCGACACGAACCGTTTCCTCTCCTGTTTCTCGCGAGCCGAATATCTGTGACTGCTTGTGCGCTTTCAGGATCGACGACGAGGCATGATGATCGTTGGCAAGGAACATTTTGGTGTCACCCAGAGCCTCGTCGATGCCTACCTGGAAAAGATGCACATTAGCGTCATTTGCAAATAGCGCGCGGAACTGTTCAGCAGGACGCTGAAGCGGCTCGAATGCATAAATGGTCGCCGCGGGGTAGAGACATCGGGCAAGCAGCGAAAATTGGCCTCTGTTGGCGCCGATGTCGAGCACCGTCCTTACGTTCAATCTCTGCAGCGCCAACTTGTGTTCGGTGGTCGGAGCTATCCCGTGTCGCAGTCCGCTCCAGTAACTCGGGTTTGATAGCACTTCCAGCAACTTGCCCATCTTCTTCAGCATGAATCCTGCCCCCGCTGTTGCCGTGCGAACAGCGCGCCGACAGGAGGACCGCGGGGCATGCGAGACACCCTCATGCGTGAAATTGACCGACGAATTCGCGCGCGACCGACCGCTCGGCGGTCACCGAGTTGATCTTCCCCAGCTAAATCGCACCGGGTCAGGGCCGAAAAGACCGCCGCAACTGGTGGTCGTCTCGTCAGGAGAGAGGCCAATGCATGTTCCTCCAAGGAATGCGGCGCAGTGGGAACACGCTAGGCGCCAACGAGTTCCAGGCAGCGCGCACAAAACGCAAGCGCTTGCTACCGCGCGATCGCTGTCACTCGGCGGCCCAGACCGTTCAGGCCTGGGGCCGAAGCCTGGTGTTGTGCCGTTCGCGGCCTCACTATCCAAACCCACCGAATTCCCGCAGCGAGTCCTCGAATGCCGCCCGCTCGCGAGACAGCCGCAGACCGACTTTTCGACGCGCAGCGAGCTTTGGCCGACCACGATGCCAGCTGGAGTAATCTCCGCAGATTTCGGAAGTCAGTCAGTCTGGCTGACGCGATTTTGCCGACTGAAATAGTGCAAGAAAAGCGGAACGTGCAGTATTGCACCAACCCCGTAGACCAGAACATACATTCCAATAAACAGCGGGAAAGACAATTCCCATAGGTAACTTACAAGAGCAACCGTGCCCAGCGCGGTCACCACGGTCACGTACAACTTTGCCATCGGTTCGAATAAACCCGAATTGATGAGTATTATCTCGAGCGTAAGCTGGAAGAGCTCCAAGAAGAGCATTGCCACCATCATCAACACGATCGCCTGGCTAATCTCCACCTTCCCGTTGAGGAGCACTGGAAAGATCCAATCCGACCCGGCTAACAAGCAAATTGCTCCAACCAGGAAGATGACGAACTGAAAGGCCAAGACCATCCCAACCGACGACATCAAATCTCGCGTTCTGCCCTCGTGCACTGCCCGTGTCTGCATTGGCAGGAAAGCATCTGCGGCCACTCGGTATGCCGTCGCGCCAAAACGTCCGACCTTGTAAAACGTATCAAATACTACCAGGGCATCCCTGGGAAATGACATGGCAGGAATTATGAAATATGGGAAGACGTAGATGGTGAATGCACTCACGTTGAAGGCAGCGACGGCCTTCACGCTGGCCAGCCGATCACGATATAGACGAACGACGGCTGCGGCGATCGAGCCTTTGCCGGCGCCGAATTCGCCCAATAAGCGGCGACCGTAAAATGCCGCGATCATAAAGCAAGCCCCCCAAACAACGTTTACCGCGATCAGATATTCTCCGACCTCAAGCCGCGCCAAAAGCGCTATCAAGAATGCGGTCACCAGCAAGTGGCGCGTCAACTCGAGGACTTCGAAAGGGACATAAAGGTCGACGGCATTCGCGGTGGTCCTCACTATGTTCCACGGCAACAGCAGCAGCCAAAACAGCAAGTACAGGATGAGATTCAGCGGCCTACCATGGTTATCAATGACGTTCGCTATAATCAGTGCACCGACGACGAAAAGCACGAGCAGAACTACCGCGCCAAATGTAAACAGCGCCGCCAACGCCTCTTCCAAAGCTGTCCCCAGATGCTCGCCATCCAAATACGCCTTCCGCATACTAACGTAGATAAGATTTGAACAGCCTAGATCGGCTAAACTCGAATAAGCGCCTATAGCAGAAATCAAAATGTACGCGGCAAACACATCTGGTGAGAGGGTCCGCAGGAAGACGTACGTGGTGAGAATTCCAAACGCGAGTTGGAAAACGGTATTGGATGCCTTTAATGTGAGATACGTATAAATGTTCATCTTTACATTCCGGCTCGCGTTTGCCGACGATGCGCACAATCGAAAAATAACCGCAACGTCCATGCACATCCGCGGCATACTGCTCGCCGACCGCTAGTCGTGGTGAGCAGATTCCTGTCCGCGGTTGCGACCAGTCATGCCTGAACGGGCGACCGACCCTTTCGCATGAATGGAACTATATTGGCGGCTAAAGGTTCATTATAGTCCAAATGCTCCTGACCAAGCAGTGTCGCCTGGAGCGTAGTCGTGTGGATAATCACTTGCATCTACTGCCGTTTAGAATTCACCACCATTGGGCACCCCCCGATCATCGGTGAGCGTCGGATGCTTCGTTCATACGCTGGCGGCCTACCCAAAGAAGGCTGGTCGAATCCTTTGAGCGTCCCCGTCGTTCGCGCCGTTCGAGGGCGCCGCGCCGAGCGCTTACGCTTGCGAAGGTTGCCGTTGGCGTGATTTTCGAGCTTGACCAGATATCGGCCACGGAGCTGCCTGCCTGTGACATCGTTGTTGTCGGCGGCGGTCCGATCGGAATTGTTGTAGCCGTTCAGCTTGCGCGATCCGGGCACGAGGTGGTTGTGCTCGAAGCCGGCGGAAGAACGGTCGACCCGGTCGCACAACAACTGAACGTCGGAATCAATGACGGGCATCCTCACAATGGACTGTCGCATGCCCGCATTCGCGTACTCGGCGGAAACAGTATTGTCTGGGGCGGAACGTTACTGCCTTACACCCCGATCGATTTCGCGCACCGAGAATGGGTCGAGAACAGCGGATGGCCGCTGAAGCTCCAAGACATAGCGTCCTATTATGACCGTGCGGCCGACTTCCTCGGGGTCAAGCCTGGTATCGACTGCGACGGAGATGTCTGGAAACAGGCCCGCGCTGCCGCGCCGGTGTTTGATGACGCGATCGAAGTTGTGCTCACGCGATCCCTGCGCGAGAGAAATCTGGCGCGACTATTTCGGAACGAGCTTACGAGCCGTTCGAATCTAAAGCTGTTGCTTCATGCGATCGTCACCGATCTCGTATTTGACAAGGCGACAAATTACGTAAAGACGGCCGTGATCAAATCGATCACTGGGCGGCAAGCTCGAGTGTCGGCCCAGCATTTCGTGATCGCTTGCGGGACTATCGAGGCCACCCGGCTCTTGCTGAGTTCCGCGCAGAACGATCGAGAAGCTCCCTGGGGCCACAACAGGTGGCTCGGATGTTGTTTCCAGGATCATCTGGAAATCAGTGCAGCCCGGCTAGTTCGCAAGAGAACCGAGAGCTTCGACAACCTCTTTGACTCCATCCTGCTTGCCGGCCACAAGTACCAACCCAAATTGCGCTTGGCAGAGCGTGTGCAAAAGGCCGAAAAGCTGCTCAACATCAGCGGTGTTTTGCAGTTTGACTCCTCGTTGCAGCACCACATCGATAACGTAAAGCTATTCGTCTCGTCAGTGTTACGCGGAGCCGTCCCGCCGAACCTCAGAACGATCCCAAGTCATAGCCTGGCCTTGGTCAAGATCTGGGGTCCGCTGATCCGCCGCTATTTTCGAGAGCACAGGATTTTCAATCATTCTGATCGGGGCATTCGACTGCTGATAAATTGCGAGCAGGTGCCCCTCCGCGAAAGTGCGATCAGGTTGGATAGTGAGCGACGTGATTGCCTCGGGATGCCCGGGGTGCGCCTCGATTGGAGGATTGATGGGCGGGAGATCCATACGATAGCCCGGTTCTGCGAGATTGTTCGGGATGCCTTGACGAGGATGGGGATTGCGGACATGCAGCTTCATCCGAAGATCGCTGCGCGCGACATTTCGATACTGGACGAATGCGTCGATAGTTATCACCAATGCGGGGGGCTGCGGATGGCGCCGACCTTCGATGGCGGGGTCGTAGATCCCGAACTTCGGGTCCACGGTACCGCCAACCTTCATGTTGCGGGTGCGGCCACCTTTCCCACGTCAGGATATGCAAATTGCACCTATACCGCCCTAGCGCTTGCACTTCGCTTGTGTGACCGGCTGACGAGTTACCGAAATGCATAAGGTCAAGATACCCGCTTCGGCTGCTGAAGTCTGCCGGATAGGATTGGGCGGCGGAGGATTGATCGGCGGCGCAAGCCTACGGGAGAGCATCGCGGTGTTCGAAGCAGCTTACGAAGCGGGAATTAGATACGTCGATGTCGCGCCGCTTTACGGGCTTGCCGAAAATGTCGTTGGCGATCTTGTTCACTCGCATCGTGACGACTTCATCCTGGCCACGAAGGTCGGAATTGCCCGGCCCAAGCTCCCCGGTCTGTTTTCATTGGTGCGCAAGACCTTGCGCCCCGTCGCGCTGCGGCTGCCGGCGGTCAAGCAGTTCGCCCTACGCCAGGCACAGGCTCTCGCAACGACCGGGCTGTTCCATCCCGACCAAGTCCGCTCCTCCCTCGAGGACAGCCTGCGAAGGCTGAAGACCGAATGGGTCGACGTCCTGCTGTTACACGAGCCTACGACCGGCGATATGACGCCTGAACTGCTCGGAGAGTTAGATCGACTTGTATCCTCGGGAACGGTTCGTCTGTTAGGTACCGGGACGCAGGAACCTGCCGAACGCTCGATTCGCTACGGGGATGTCTGGCAGCATCGCTACGCGCCAGGTGATGCTCTGCCTGCCGACAACTTGGAGTTGCGTGTGGTTCATGGCGTGCTGCGTTATGGTCTCCCGCTGTTGCAAACTGCGATTGCCACCAGGTTCGCAACGGCAAGTGCTCTTTCCAGCCGTTATGGATACGACTTCTTTGATTCCGAGGCCCACCCGGCCATCTTGGCAACGCTGGCACTGGCTGCGGATCCGCGTTCGGTACTTCTCGTTTCATCCCGTCACGCGGCGCGGATAGAGCGTTGCGTCGCTCAGATTAATTGGTCGATTGCGTGCGGCGACACTCCTGACTATGTCGACAACGTCGTTGCATTCCTGAGCAGCGAAAGTGCCGCAGGGGCTAACGCATGCTGAATGCTGGTGTACAGCCGGTTGCTTCGACCGACTGCCGATGAGGGTTAAGGTGCGGACGCGGTACGTCGCGCGAGACGACGCGGTCCCACTTTTGGAAACACTCCAGGGCTAACCGCGTCAGCGCGTGGCACCCGACTGTTGTGCGGAGCCGAAATGCCTTGAAAGATCACGCGGTCGCTGCGAGACCACGGGAAGCCATCGCCAACATCTCAGATTCAAGTTCGGAAAACAGCTTCTCCCATGTCCAATAGCGCTGGATATACTCGCGTGCGCTCTTTCCTAGAGCCGCCCGCATCTCAGGATTGCGCAGAAGCGCGACGACAGCATCGGCAAATGCCTCGGCACCGGCGGCTTCGAGGAGGTGCGTTCCGGAAATTGCATGAATCCCCTCATTGGCCACCGGCGTTGTTACGACCGCCTTGCCGCAGGCCATGTACTCGATCAACTTGTTCTGCATGCCGGCCCCAATCTGCATAGGATTGATGCAGACTGTCGCGCGCGCAATGTCTTCTGCAGGATCAGGAACTTCGCCGGTCACTGTAATTGCGCGGTCGTGAGCAGCAAGGCGGACGACCTCGCGCGCCGGCCGGCGACCGACAATGAGGAGATGCGTGCCCGGGATCTCCGCTCGTATGCGGGGCCAGCAGTTTTTGGCAAACCAGGTGATAGCGTGAACGTTGGTGTTGGTCCCCATTACGCCGGAGAAGACCAGCGTGGCTGGATCGGCGTCGATGTCTGGACGAGGCCGGAATCGGCTCGTATCAACACCGTGCGGAGAGAGAATGTAATTGCTTATCTCTGGCAGCGACCTTTCGCGACAGGCCAGGCGGATTTCTTCCGCGTCTCTCTCGCTAATGAGGACCGTCCTGAAGAAGTCGCGCCATATATTGGCCTCGTAGCGACGTACCAGGCCCTGCTCCACCGCATATATGATCTTGTCTCGCAGCCTGCCGGAGTCCTTCGCAAGCCGCCGCGTATTCAGTGACTGCGACAGCTGCATGCCAAGTATCGTGGGAGGGCGGCCTAGTTCGGGTTCCGCCCCAGCGGGGCAGACCGCGCGGAGCGCTTCGGCGCTGCGGATGTAATAGGCGTAGGCGACATCGTATTCCCTGAGGGAGATGGCTTGCTGGACGGCACGGATATGAGCGCGATTGGTAAACCATCCGACCTGCATCGGTTTGCCGACTGCGACAGCCCGGATTAGCCCGAGAATGCTGCGCGCCATGGGTTGTCGGAACACAAGAAGTTGGCGACAGCGCTGATCCAGCCATGCCCTCTGCTCAGGCGTCGGCTTCTCTCCCGTGTCCAGCGTGAATAGGTCTAAGGAGTGACCGCGCGCGGCCAAGTACGAAATCAGGTGCGCGACGGTCAATTGATCTGCACGGGTCATCGGCAACGGCAACCGGCTGCACACAAGAGCAATTCTCAGCCGATGGGGCGCTGGCAGAACATTCATGGATGAGGGCAACGTTGTGTTGGGTGCCATGTTCTCCACCATTTGAACTCCACGGCGGAGGCTATATTGCAGCCAACGTCCGCAGCATTTACAAACCTCGCCAACCCCAGCCGCCAATGAATTGCCTACAAGCGATAGAGATTAAGAACCTGCTTGCCGGTCGGCAGTTTGATGCCAGGCATCGCCTTTCCGAGGACGATGAGGTCCGCCTTTGCCGCCGCGCGCCCGAAATCGGTGACCAGAAGTCCCGGCAGTCGCGCCAAATTCGCGCGTACAAACGCCAGGTTGGCACCGATGAGTTGCTCCGGCTTGAGGTCCGGTTCGAACAAAGACAGATCGTATCCTTCCTCGAGCAGAGTCGCGGCCAGTTCAACCAGCGGACTTTCGCGCAGATCGTCCGTATCGGGCTTGAACGTAAGCCCCAACTGCAGGATGCGTGATCCCTTCGGCGCGCGCGCTAGAACCAAGCGCGCTACAAACGACTTGTGAGCTGTATTGCTGGCGATCACACTGTGCAGGAGCGGCACGTTCACTCCGTGCTTTCGCCCAAATGCGCCGAGAGCACGAACGTCCT
This sequence comes from Bradyrhizobium icense, assembly GCF_001693385.1. Lineage (NCBI taxonomy): Bacteria > Pseudomonadati > Pseudomonadota > Alphaproteobacteria > Hyphomicrobiales > Nitrobacteraceae > Bradyrhizobium > Bradyrhizobium icense. The sequence goes on along the minus strand of NZ_CP016428.1, from coordinate 1,773,062 downwards.
TGGGAAGACAGGATCCGCCGAACGCATTGCCCGGTCGCAGGTAGTAAGAGGAGACGTTGAGTTTGGTGTCCGACAAGAAGATGCGTGTTACGTCTTGCGGGTTAACGGCGGCAGCGAGCGCCAATCTCGCAATCTCATTGGCAAAGGAGACTTTGAGTGCGTGGAAATAGTTGTCCACGTACTTGACCATCTCCGCCACGGCAAACGGCACTTTGAATACGGGCGCATCGATCCCATCGTAGATGCCATACAGCTCCTGTGCTGCGCCAGGAAATCGCTCGCCGACGACAATTTTCGGAGGGTTGAAATAGTCTGCAATAGCGGTCGATTCCCGCATAAACTCCGGATTGTAGACTGGCTCATAACGATGACCGGGTGGCTCTCCTGCCGCTTCACTCAACTTGGGCACGACTACCGCGTCCATGGTGCCAGGCAGCATTGTCGATCGGAAAAGGCACAGCAGCGGCCGGCATTGGGATGATCGATGCCGGACGGCCATACCAATTTCCTCCGCAACCGAAGAGACGTAAGACAGTTCGAGCGAGCCGTCCCCGCAGCTCGGAGTTCCGACGCACGCGACCACGACGTCCGCGTCCGCAAGCGCACTGCCAAGCGTCGTTGCAGCGGTTAGTCGACTTTCAGCTCTAGCCCTCGCAAAGATTTCGTGTATCCCGGCTTCCTTCACGGGAGAACGACCCGCGTTAGCGATCTCTACTTTTTGAGAGTTTACGTCAACGCCGACCACTGTGGCGCCCTTGCGTAACATGCAAGCTGCAACCGTCACGCCTACGTATCCTAGCCCGCAGACGACGATTTTCATGGCGAATGCCCTCGGCAGTGTGCAAGCAAGGTCCTTGCTATGGCGCAAGCTTCAATAAGCCTTGCCGGTGCTCGTTCGCCCCAGGTCCACAACGTCGCCGCGACCGACCCATCGCAGTCCGCTGATGGATGTATGAATACGCTGTGCGCAGATTGCGCCTCACCGAATTTCGGCCACCATTTGGCGCTCTCGATATGCGGTGCTTTTCCTATGAGGACGCCGAGGCTTACCTGCACTCCGCCAGCTGCAAATGCGCTGGACGGCAACGCTGACCACGTCCCCGGTACCAGGAATCGAACGCCTGCACGTGCGGATCCAACACCGCGCCAGACGTCGACGATGAGCAAAGCGCACCCGGGCCACAGTCCAACCCAGCGCGCCACATCAACCCCTGCCGGACGAAAGCCATTTTGATATCCGGCCGCCCACAATGGCGCCACACCCCCGAGCGTCGGATTCTCTAGAGGACGTGCTGACCCTCGACGTCCGACACGGAATGACCCCCAAAACTCGATCGGCTCGGTGTCGATGACGTGCGGTCCGTTATGACGGGAAGAGGATCGGCAATCGTCCCGCGCAGAGCCCTGTGAGTATGTTGGCACACCGGGGTCCACAAGGAACCGCTTGCCGGCGATCGAAAGTTCAACGCTGAGAAAATCTGCATGAGCGTGCCCCGGATTGGAATCAGGACCACAGGGGCCGCAGTCGAAAATGACGGCGTCGTTCTGACCGGCCAGTCGAATGTATCCGGTTTCCGGCAACGCGAGCCGCCCGTCCGCCGGCGGCGGTGCAAGTTCGATCGCCGATGGAGCCTCGCCGATCCATGAATCGTTGAACAGGCCTATGTCGCCGTCCGGATGGCACATGACGCCAAGGGCCGACTGCATCGCTGAAATGGTTGCTTCCAGCCAAGGGGGATCAGCCGGCGTGCTGGCCGCCTTCAACGTTCGGAGGTCGACCAGGCACAGTGCGTGATACATCGGCGATCTTTCGGCGTGGCCGCCATCGCTCAGCACGACCTGATCCAGGGTCTGTCGTATTGCGCGCTCCAAGAATTCCAAGCGAGGCGTGTTCTGCCCGAGGGCCGCGCGATACATCGACAGCGCCACGTAGTTCTTCAATAGATGATTGAACTGGAGGTCTCGCTCCAGATTGCACAGGACGAATGCAGCGCAGAACTTTGCGTGTCCGAGCAAAGCCTTGAGGTCATCGGACTGGCGCCCGCCCGCAGCACGCAAGAGTGCGTGTCCCGCAAGCAGGTTTATCAGACGGTGACTTGCAGAATACGGATGCCAAACGTCTCGGAATACACCCGGCACATCCCACTGGTTCTGGGCCACGAGGCTATCGATTGCCCGACGTATCATGGCTACGTCGCTCGCAGCGCCTCGGGCGAGGAGCGGCACCGTCCAACCCAGATACGACAACGTCATCCGCCAAAGACGATTGTTGCCCTCGCCCATTTCGATGCGCCACGCGATGCGATCGATCCCGCCAAAATCTATCGTCCTGCCGAGAAAGCGGAATCTCCCTTCTGCGATCTCCGCGAGGTGCGCGCCGTAAAGGCAATTCTGCATGTGAAGAACATGCTTTGCTGCGTGAAGCAGCGGATCGCGAAATTCTGGATCAGGAAGCTCTCGGGCTGTTTTTTTAACCCATCTATGGAAAAGCGTGGGAAACTTCCCGGCCATTGCCCACTGCCCGCGCGTCCGTACGCGATAATACAACTGCTCTGCACTCAGATGTCGCACCGTTCTGATGATGCGACCGGGCTTCATAGGAGCACGACCGATCCGGTTCGAAGCGATTCGACAACAGCAATCGTTGCCAGGCTCGTTTCCACAATCTCTGGTTCCGGAACAGGCGGGCCGGTGTTTTCCACGACCGCTGCGACGAAAGCGTCGAGCTCACCCTGATGACCTTTGTCCTGCTTCAATCTGCTCCACTGGCGTCGCACGCTGCCGTTGGCGACGATCTCTAGCATCCGAAAATTGTCGATGCTGGCCACTGTGCCGCCCGCGTAGCATTCCATTCTTTCCTTGCTGTAGGCTGGATCGCCGAGTGCCGTATACACAAGGGTACAAAGACTTCCATCGCTGAACCGAATGGCGACGGTGACGTCCTCGCACAGCCCGCGAACAAGGCGCGCCGCATCAGCTCGGACGGCCACAATCGGCGCGCCGATCAGGAAGCGGGCCAAATCGACGAAATGACAGAGCTCACCGAGGATGCGACCGCTTCCCTCGTCAGGTTCTCGCTGCCAGCTGTCAGGTGCGAGTTGCCCCGCATTGATGCGCATGAGAACGTTTTTTGGCCCAGGCAACGGCGCCAAGTGCCGATGCAAGGAAGCGATCATCGGCGCGAATCGTCTGTTGAATCCGACTTGAAAGAAAGCGGAAGACGTATTGCGAGCTTCTATGACTGAATTCATTTCGTCCCGCGTCAGGGCCAACGGCTTTTCGACGAGGACGGCTTTGCCCGCGGACAGCGCACGAGCGGTGAGAGCCGCGTGAGTGCTGTGCGGCGTGGTGATGACAACTGCATTGATCTCGGGATCGTCGAAAACTGCCGATTCGTCGGTCCCACAACGGCGAAAACCAAATTTGCGCTGGGTGTCTTCAGCCGAAACGCCGCGCTGCGTCACGACTGTTTGCAACACCACCTTGGGGTGGCGGGCCAGTGTGGGCAGCAATTTTGATCGCGCGAAAGACCCCGCGCCAATCACCCCCAAGGAGCACCGGCGGCGGCCCGGATCCGGATTCGGACCAGTCCGCATTTCGATAGTCGAGATCGGCCCGACTCTTGCTTCCTCGTCGGCCGGATATTCTATTACGACCCCCAGATGCGGTTCCGCCCCTTCCGTAACCAGTTCATAGGCTTTTTCCGCATCCTGTATCGAGAACCGATGTGTCGTGAGTGCTGTCGGAGTGAGCCGGAGCGTACGGCTCGGACTCATCAGACGAACGCACTCAGACAAATTGTCTGCCTCGGTCCAGCGTATCCAGCCGACAGGGTACTTGACGTTGTGTTTTTCGAAGTCGTTGTCGTATCTTCCGGGCCCATAGGAACGCGAGACGACGACCGAAAGCTCTTTCTTCATAAACTCGCGATACGGAAACGCCGTCCCGGTGATGCCGACCAGACTGATCTTCGCGCGGTCGCGCGCAATGTCCGCGGCCGTGTCAAACGGCTCCCTTGAATCCGTAGCAGCTGCGATCACAACGCCATCACAACCGACGCCGTTGGTCTGAGATCCGATGAACGCAGAGGGACTACCGTCAGCAAGATTCCAGGTGAATTCGGCACCGATGGACCGGGCCAGAGCAAGCCTTTGGGCGCTGTAATCCAGGCAGACTACGCGGCACCCGTGGATCGCAAGGAGCTGAGCGGCCAATTGGCCGACCAGACCCACACCGATGACCCCAACCACGTCACCCAGCTTCGGTTCTAACAGGCGGATGCCGTTGAGCGCTATGGATGCGAGGGTACCGAAGCACGCCTCGACGTGGGATACGTCCCCCGGGACAGAGGCTGTCAGGTTGCCTGGAGCAACATTATACTCAGCGTGATTGGCGATTCCGGCTCCCGCAATGGCGACCCGATCGCCAACCTGAAATCTGCCTTCGAGCCCAGGGCCCACTTCCAGAACAACGCCCGAAGCGGAATAACCGAGCGGCAATGGCTGGTCGAGACGCGCTCGCACAGCATCCAGAGTGGCCAAGAGGCCATCGCGATGGATCTTGGCTACTACTTGCTTGACCAGATCAGGCCGACTCTTTGCTTTCGCGATCAGGCTCTTTTTTGCAAATTCGACGACCATTCGCTCTGTGCCGGCGGAAATCAGGCTGGCCGCAGTGCGCACCAAGAGATGCCCCGGTTTGACGCGCGGTACAGGTACGTCCCGAACCGACAGGGCGCCAGTGCTTGCACTTTGGACGATCTGTTTCATCCTCGCGCTCTCCGGCAAGGACCGTTACGCCGACGTCCGGGCGCCCAGTCGTGCGACTAAGCAGCAATTCTCGCATCTGTGCTCGCGAGCGACGGTTGGCAGCTCAGCTGACGGCACCAAATCTCAATGCACACGAGCGTGAACAGGATGAACGCCACGTCGCTCCGATTCTGGTCGAACGCATTGCGCAACCGAGCGACTGCTGCGGCATCAAACAGGCCTCGCGCTGTAACGACGCGCGGCGATGTCATTTCCACAATCAGGCCGCGTGCAGGACCTGCCATCCAGGCCCTGAGAGGGACGCCAAAGCCTTGCTTCGCGCGATGCAGAACAGCCCGATTCAATCGGCCCGCCATAGCCTTCCGCAGAATCCGCTTCGTTTGCCAGAGTGTGATCTTTTGTGAGATCGGAACCTGCATCGCAAACGCTACCAGCCGGAGGTCAAGGAGAGGCACGCGGAGTTCGACCCCCTCCTGCATGCCCATCTTGTCCGTGTAATTGAGATTGAGGTCCGGCACGAATCCATGAAGGTCCAGTTGCAGCAGTCGTTCCACTGGATGCAATTCGCGCGTGTCGGCCAGCAACCGGCCAAACGGGGCGCCATGGCTCTCGAGCGATTGGCCTGGGGCCATCGCCACGAGCGAGGTCCGCTCGCTCGCCGGCCAGTTCGAGAAGCTCATGGCTTCCGTCAGCATCTCGTCCTCGCTCAAGGCTAACAGCTGACCAAGGCGGCCGAGCCGACGTCCAAGAACGGAACGGCTGGGGACCCCCCTGATTAGACGCGAGGTCAATCCACGTGCGTAAGGGATCTGATCCAGCGCCGCCCAAATGGACGCCGCGACGTGCCTACCGTACCCCGTGAACAGATCATCCCCTCCGGTGCCCGTCAGCAACACCTTGATGCCATGTCGCTTTGCTTCTGCAGCGATCATCCGGGTCTGCAGGGCGGCAAAATCGCCGGTCGGCTCGTCCAATTCCCAGAGCATTCGGGGAAGCTGATCGATAAGCTCCGCCGTAGTCGGCACTTCGACCAGCGGGACCTCCAGCCTTCTTGCCATCTCGCGTGCATGGACAATATCGTCCCCGAAATTATCGGCGTGAGTAGGGTCCTTCGGCACGCTTGCACAGAATGTGACGATCCGAGCGGGATCAGTCGCTCTGCACATCGACGCCACAACGGCGCTGGAATCAACGCCTCCGGATAAGCAAGCGCCGATCGGCACGTCGGCAACCATTTGATCCGCGACGACCCGATCGAACAGATTCAGAAACGCCGTTGGTTCAGCTCGCTCGCAGCGGGGGGGCGGGTGAGGAATCTTGTAGTATCGCTCGACCGTCAGCCGGGCGTTGGCATCGACCCAGGCGCAATGTCCGGGCCGTAGCTTCCGAACAGACTTTAGCATGGTGGAAGCAGACGATGACCAGACGAATGCGAGGTGGTTCGCCACGCATCCCGTGTCGATATCGCGGGATACATCCGGGCACACCGTCAACGCCTTGAGTTCTGATGCAAACAGAAACCCGTGAGGTAGCGCGGCGTAGTACAAGGGTTTGACGCCGAGATGGTCACGAGCCATGAAGAGGTGCCGCGACGCGCGATCCCAGATCGCAAAAGCGAAGATGCCGCTTAGGCGACCGAGGCAGGATTGGCCCTCACATTCAAATAGACGAAGAAGCACTTCCGTATCGCTCTTGGTGCGAAATACGACACCGGCGCTTTCGAGTTCACGGCGCAATTCCTTGAAATTGTAGATCTCGCCGTTGAATGAGATGACGTAACGTCCATCAGCTGTATGCATTGGCTGGTTGGCGGCAGCACTCAAATCGATTATTGACAGGCGCGCGTGGCCAACCGCGAAATTCGACTCCGAATCCCGCCAGGCGGCGCGACCGTCTGGGCCACGATGACTAAGTCGATCGAGCATCGCATCGAGCAGCCGGTCACTCCAGGGACCGCGGAAGCCTGCAATACCGCACATGTGAGGGGATCCTCCCACCGGGGTGCGGAACGCGCAATCCGTACTGGCGTTCCCGTTTTGGTGGAGGCGCATTGGATCGAATAAACATAGGTTTAAATCGGGTCCGGATGAAATTGTGTCGGGCCCCCGCGGAACCTGCGGCTGTCAGCAGCGTTTAGCGCCTCGTTCCGAACCAGGAGAAGCATGTGGCCGACACCGGAGCTCGCGAAGGTACGAAGGTGCCCGAAAAAGATGCGTGTTGGTCCTCCGGCTTGTCGCTCACGGCGATCATCCTGACCTACGATGAAGAACTGCACATAGAACGCTGCATTCGCAGTCTCAAATCCGTCGCGTCGCGCATCTATGTCGTCGATTCCTTTTCGACAGATGCGACAGTCGAGATCGCCCGGCGTGAGGGCGCCGAGGTGGTGCAACGAAAATTCAAGAATCAAGCCGATCAATTTCAATGGGCGCTCGACAACCTGCCGACCGATACCGATTGGGTCATGCGTATTGACGCAGATGAGTACATTTCGACAGAGCTCGCCACATCGATGACGACACTCATTCCGCGCGCACCCGCCTCCGTTTCCGGCTTTTACGTTGACCGCCTTGTCGTATTTCTCGGGCGCCCAATTCGCCACGGGGGCTTCTACCCCATGCGAGTCCTGAAAATCTGGCGGACAGGATTGGGCAGAGTAGAACAGCGTTGGATCGATGAGTACTGCGTCGTCAAGCAGGGACTGGTTGACTACTGCCCTGGCGACTTGATCGACGAGAACTTACGGGACCTGACTTGGTGGACGGACAAACACAACAAGTATTCGAGCCGCAGGATGATTGACCTGCTCGACTATGAATTGCAGCTGGGACTGTCGCAGCATGCATTGAGCGGCAATGTGTCCCGACGACAAGTTGTCTACCACAGGATCAAAGCCAATATATATCCCGCTCTCCCGCCCTACCTTCGAGCTTTGGCGTACTACCTGTATCGGTACGTATTTCGACTGGGGTTTCTCGACGGGCAGCAGGGTCTCGTTTTCTGTTTCCTGCAGGCTTTGTGGAACCTCTTTCTCGTGGACGCCAAGCTCTATGAGGCCCGTCGGATGATCGCAGCGGAGGGACTAGAGTCGTTCATCAAACATTTGCGGGACGCGCAGGGGCTCGACGTCAGCCCTCCTCGTTTGGAAAGCGAACCCCGCCGGAGCGCGTAAGCGTGTTGCGGGCCGTCTGTTGCCGTGCCTTTGGGCCATCTGGGAACGGACGGGTTCAGACACTCGGAAGAAAGACCTCAGTTCAAGGTTCGCGCGTGCCGAAGTGCCCAGTGAATGTAACGCGAGGGAGAGAGACATGAACCGCCGCGACTTGCTCTTCCTGGGCGCTGTGGGCGGCTTTTCGGGTTCAGCTCGTGCACAGTCAAACAAACCTAAAAGCATTGAAGCCCGACTAGACGTGCGGAAGTTTGGTGCGGTCGGTGATGGTGTGCACGACGATACAAATGCCTTTAGGAAGGCCATCGATTACGCCTGCAACAACAAGATGCAACTGGTGATCCCCGGTACGCCGCAATCATATTTGATCTCCGACTCTCTACCAATTCCACACGGCAAGCACGGTTGGGCGATCACGGGAGAGGCTGGGCGAGTCACCATCACACAAGCCGCCAACAACAAGCCAATCTTCCTGTTCTCCAGCCACGGTCACGACTATCGAGATACGACCAACCGTGCTTTCAGCCTGAAAAACCTGCGAGCGGCGTGGACGCGCAATCAATCCATCGCGAACAAAGAGTCAAACATGTTCCTGTTCGACGACGGTGGGTACGCGGATTTTCAGATCGACAATTGCGAGAACCACAACGGCTGTCGACTTGTTTCAACTCGCGAGGTGCAGGCACCCGGTCGCCCTCTGAACCTGTGGGGATGTATTATGTCGCGTCTCTTCAGCGGTTACGTAGCGAGTGGCGCGGCCATTCGCCTGAGGACAAACCCGGTCGAGGGGATGCCGAATATCCTGATTTCGCATGTCTACGCGCTTCGGCAAATGGCGGAAGAGGAACTCATTCATTTGGCGGGTTGCTCGAGCGTCAACATCGACAACGTCGAGATCAACTTCGGCCGCGGATCTCAGCTCGTCTGCTGGGGCGGAACGACGGAGGTCAATGTGCGCGCATGGCGAATGGAGCAATGCACAGTAGCCGACACGCCGCGGAACGTCATTTTTGACCTAAGCGGCAATGGGCCGACTCAACAAGGCACCTACCGTTTCCAAGGCGTCGAGATGCGATTCACGACGATCGACAGCACACGGCCCCACTCCGTGTTTCACGCCAGCGCCGGCGCGCAAGTGATCATTGACGGCTATCAGGAAGTTGCGACCACACGCAAGTCAGGTGAGCTGACGGTGGCCACAACACAGGACGCACGGGTCCAGTTCCGCAGTGTTGCCGACATCATTTCTCCCCATGTATTTCTATTGGACAACCAGCAACTGGCGGACATCACCTTCTCGACCACGGAAGTGCTACGCTTTTACAAAAACGGCCTGACGTCGCGCATGGATCGCGTGACGAACGACTCACCGAGCGCGGTCAAGGGTCAAATCGTGGGGGCTGCGGGCTGGATATGGGCGATCGAGGTCAGCTTGGACGCGGACGTGACAGCCGGAAAGATCGAGCTGGTGGTCTTCAAGAACGGACTGCTAATCGATTCCGAAGCGATGAAGCTCGCCATCAGGAACGGTTCTAGGAGCGTAAAGGTTGCGACCATCATCAAGAACACTAACCATCCGGATTGTCGCGTAGTCCCTGGGGATCTCGTCCACTTCGAGATCTCGACGGACCAATCGTTTGCTGGCCCGACGAACGCGCTTTTCAATCTCATGATCGCGAACATCTAGACAGCGCCCGCGGCCCCGGCAGGCTTGAGGGATCGGCTGCCACCCACCACTCACCTGCCTCTATTGCACCGCTTTTCATCTTCTTCCGATGCACAGTACCGACGCAGGGATCGTCTGCCATCCGACTTTGCTGCCGCGAAGGCCTGGCACGCTCCTCTTCCTGCGAAAGGAAGCGAGGCGCTTGGGCGCTGAATTCTGTGGCGCAAGCCGAGAAGCGCGGCTCATTCGCCGTTCAAAATTGGGACCCGTTGACGACGGGGAACATTGGAACTTGAAGTGCGTTAATGTTAAGGCGTAGTTTGTGTCCTTTGGCGTTTTTGGCTCCAAATGTATCAACCCGACAAGTCGAGAGCTCTGCTCGGGGAGGTGGAACAAGCGCCCGCTGTTCCAGCAGAGAGCCTCACATCTGGCATCGCATTCATCCGCCGCAACCTGCGACTGATCCTGACGTTTCTTGCCTTGAGCATCGCATCATCCGCAGGCTATCTTCTCTTTGCTGCTCCCCGCTTTACCGCGCAAGCCGTTTTATACATCGAGAAGCCGCAAATCCGCCCTGTTCAACTTGAGTCCGCTAGCAGCGACAATTCTGTCGATTCTAAAACGGTCGACAGCCAAGTCGAGATTCTGAAATCAGATGCAATTGCGATGTCAGTTGTCAAAACGCTTCAGCTGGCGGAAAATGCGGCTTTCATAGGTACGAGGACCGCAGGTTTGACTGGCGAACAGGACGCGATGCGCGTTCTGCGACGAAATCTATCTGTGTCGCGGGTCGGCCTTTCTGCGGTGATCAAGATCAACTTTACCGATACTGATCCTCGGCAAGCCGCCCAAATTGCGAATGCCGTTACTGCCGCGTATATCGAAAATCGGATCAATGCCACAAATCAGGCCGCAGATGCCGCCACCAATTGGCTGGAAGCTCGGCTGCGTGACCTCGAGAAGAAGGCAGCCGATGCAGAGAAGCTAGTCCAAGAATTTCAAGCAAAGAATGAAATCGACGAGCAGGCAAAGCTGAGCGAGCTTCGGGCAAACGCAAGGACGTACCGAAGGCTCTACGACAGCTTTGTCCAGCGCTACGCTGAAGCCGGTCAGCAAAAGTCGTTCCAGTTCGTCGAGGGGCAAGTCGTCAGTCCAGCTTTGCCGCCAGCATTCAAGAGCAAGCCGAATCCTGTTCTCGTGCTGCCGATTGCTGTATTCGGCGGACTTTGCATCGGTCTTGCGGTTGCGGCTTGGGCGGAAGTGTCGGATCGGACGTTCCGGACGCCCGAGCACGTTGCGGAACGCCTGAAGACGAACTGCCTCGGCGCGCTCGAATGGATTCGAAAGCCATACTGGCGACCTCTGGCTTTGCGCGCGCGGTTCCGGAACAAGTTAGCGGATTCCAAACTGATACCTTCGAGCGGCCTCTTCTCGTATGTGTTGACAAATCCCACCTCGCATTTCGCCGACACAATCCGCTCGATAAGACCCTTGTGCGATCTTCTTCTGCCGGAACAGCCGTCGAGGATTGTCGGATTTACATCTGCGCTCGACGGGGAAGGCAAGTCGACCATCGCTGCGAATTTTGCGCAGCTTGTTTCGCGTGGAGGACGCAGAGTCCTGCTCGTTGATGCGGACTTCCGCAAGAGGACGCTGTCACGTTCCTTGACGCCGCGCGCCTTGAAGGGCTGGTGCGACTTAGCCCTTGCGCACGCTGCCGCCGGGGAAGTCCTCTGCACTTCTGACGCCAGTAAAATGCATTTCTTGCCTCTCCTGAAAATGCCCGAGCCGTTCGAGCCGACAGAGTTTCTGGCATCGGACAGCGTCCGCACGATGTTTGAAGGGCTGCGACGGCAATACGACTATATTGTCGTGGATTTACCGTCCCTTGCGCCACTTATCGCCGTCCAGGCTTCAACCGTGACGATCGACGCCTACGTCCTGGTAGTGGAATGGGGCAAGACCTCGAACGAGACGGTGCAATGCGCTTTGGCATCAGCCCAAGGAGTGCATCACAAACTGCTCGGTGCGATTCTGAACAAGACCGACCTTCGCTCAATGCAGCGCTACACACCCCACCACAATAGCGACTGCTATTTTCGTGCCCCGACGGCCTCCTCCTTTTGACCTTCGTCGGGCGCCGCGGGCGATCCAGAATCGGTGAATTTTGGGAGGCCCTCCAGTCGCAGCCGCACCTCAACGACGTCGCCCGGCATCAACCTGGTCTCTTCATTGGCAGTCATATTGCTGGAGGTGTCATTGTCATTTCTGTACACTTTGATATCTGGCTCACCACCGGCTCCGCGGGCGAGCTGAGATCGCACCACACCCGCGTATAATAATTTGTCGCCGACAGCCTGGAGTCGAGCCCGGATGGTGGCGAGTCGGACGTTGGCGTCCTGCAGTTTTGCCAGCAAGTTGTCCCGCCTCTGGTCCTGCACACGCTCCAATCGTCTGGCGAATTCGCTCCGTTCGCGCGCCACCTGAGCTATCAGCGCGGTTGTCTGAAGCACCCGAGTGGCTGAAAACAGCGTCATTCGGCGCGAGTCCGAGAGCCGTGTCATGGGCACCAATCCCCTGCTAAATCTGGCTTGCATGTCCGCGAAATCGGCAGCATCAGCGTCCGCATCCTTCTGTTCCGTCTCTCTTTGATGCTGGAGTGTCGCGATCCGCCCGTCCTCCTGCTGGACGGCGTTCTCGAGATATTGCTTCTCCTTTTGATGATCGGAATTGTCGACGCTGAGCCGTTGAGCCTCAAGATCCAGTATCTTCGAAGTCACCACCAATGGGAGCGGCAGATCGTCCGTGTTCGTTTGCTCGAGTGCTCTCTTACCGTCGAGTTCGGCTTGGAAACGTTCAGCCTGTGCCCGCACCTTGGCAAACTCTGTCCATAGTTCGTAGTAATCGCTGCGAAAATCCGATGAGTCCAGAAAAGGATCCCGCCCCCTGAACCGCTTTGTGTCATAGCCGCCGGCAAGCGCGATGCTCTGGCGCACGGTCATTCCAGGCCGATATGGCTGAGTCCCCGGATTGGCCACGTCGCCATTGAGGTATATCGGCCGATACTCCGCCACGGTCATTGTAACCTCATCGGGAGACACGGTGACAACCTCATCCCGCGACATCAAGCGCCCCTGCTGCTCTGGCACCCGAGGGCGAAACGCCTTGGTTGAAAGTATCGACTTCACTTGCTTGCGCAATTCAGCCACGGTGAGGCCTGCGGCCTTGATATCTCCAATCAATGGAAATGAGGCTTGGCCATTTAGATCGATCATGACCCGGTGCCGCAAATCCGGAATTCCGACTGCTTGGACCTCGAGCACATCGCCGGGTGCCAGCAGGTACTCGCCGCGCGCCGCTACCGGGGCAAGCAGGACTGCCATGACCATCAGGACTCGCTGAGGCTGTGCAGCCGACCCAAACAGGAGCTTGAGCAAGCTCATTGCCTTCATCCTGTCCTCCACCGCGGCCCGGGGGATGCTGCCTGCTACAACGAGGCCCCCTCTGGGAAGTTCCCTTGCCAGTGTTTCCTTGGAAGCATCCCGCGTCACCGCCCGACGACGGATCGCCGGTCGGATCCGACGTGAAAAGGTCGCCGGGCGCTCTGTTTTTCCATCCCTGTCATGCGCAAGCCGCCGCGGGGAGGTTCTCGGTCAGAGGGAACCGATCCCGGTCGCCTCCGTTGTATGCGACAAGTCCCGGCAGAGATCCGTGCCTCGGCGGCACGCGACCATCTCAGATCAGTTTCGGCCGCCAGTTGTCCCGTGCCACTCAGTTGTATGTCGGAAACGTACATGTACGCTCCAGCGCAATCAAACGCGATGAGCGGCCGTCGTGTCGGCAGAACGCCTCTCCGCATCAGAAATGCCGCTGAGGATATTGCCGGACGATTTGTGCATGATGGTCCTTGTCGGCCCCTCCGCCTCGCTTTCCTGTGGGCATACTGGACCGGCTATATCGACTCAACGGTGCAGTACCTTCGGTCCGAGCATCACGTGATGGTTTTTCGCGCTCGTCAGCAGGGACACGTCGGCAGTCTGAATGGCCAATACAGGTTTGCCGAGGAGAGCTTCGGGCCTGTCGAGGCTGAATTGATCTACGGCGCTGAAATCGACGTCGACGCTCTTGACCATGCGCTGCGTGAGTTCGGGCCAGATGGAATCGTCGTTCTGTCGTGGCGCAGGCGCGCGTATCGCCAGTTGATGAAGCGGTGGGCCGGGAGAGCCGTGCGCATCGTGTGTCTCGACAGCCAATGGCGCGGGCATCTGGGAGCTCTGCGGAGCAGGAGCGAGTTTCCGCTTCTCCTTAAACAGTGGGGAGGGCGGGCCCTGCGGCGATACTTCTTCCACACGTTGTTTGACGGCGCCCTCCTCTGCGGTCCCAAGTATCTCGACGGTCAAGGATGTCCTGCAGTGCGGCAGTCGAGACAGATGAAGTTCGCGCTCAAAATGGGCTTTCATCCAGACGACGTTTGCGAGGGCTTTGCTGTTTGTGATTGGCACATGCTGGCGCACGGACGGCATCCCGCCAACGCTCGCGAACGAAAGAGATTCCTATTTGTGGGCCGTTATGTGCCTGTGAAGGGCGTTTCAATCTTGGTAGACGCGTATCGGTTGTACGGCCGCCACAGCCCGGAACCCTGGCCTCTGATTGTTGCCGGTGATGGGCCCCTCAAACATCTTTTTTCCGGAGTGCCTGGAATCCAAGATATCGGATTCGTCCAGACGAAGCGGTTGCCCGAGGTGCTGGCGGAAGCGGCATGCCTAGTCCTGCCCAGCATTCTGGAACCGTGGGGTGTCGTGATCCAGGAGGCCGTTTCGGCGGGACTCGGAGTAATCTGTACCGATGAATGCGGAGCCGGAGACGTGTTCGTGCAGCAAGACGTCAACGGATTTATCGTGCCGACCGGTAATGTTGATGCGCTGGCAGGTGCAATGAGGAAGTTTTCCGAATCCAAGGAATTTCTCGAGGGCGTTCCGAATGCCAGTATCGAGATGTCGAAACGATTGCTGCCCTCGAGCTTTGCTGAAACCGTCATTCCATTTATTCAAGCAAGAAGGCAGTTCGTCTCATGAGATTATGTGTCATGGGCAATGCGCCGGTTGCTGCGGTCAACCCGTCGACCATTCAAATGGATAGATTGCAGATACGCAGGGTTGCTAGTTCTCTCACAGCATCGAGATAGTCAGCCTCCCGCGCAGGCGCCGGCGGTCAAGCCGTCACGCGAGAACGTCGTCAACCTTATGGACGCGATAAGGCGAAGCGTCGCCGCCGAGCGCCCAGCAAAGCCTGCCCGCCAGCGCGGAACTAGGAAACCGCCACGAGAAAGCGCGGCGGGCGCCACCGCAGAGCCGGTTGACCCAACGGCGACGCCCGCTTTTCGAGCCCACCGCTAGACAGTGGCGTTGTCTGACAGCTTAGGCCCTTTATGGCTCCTTCAACCTCAAGGACCCCCTTGATCCGAAAGGTTCATTTGAGGGCAGGATAGGAGGCGGTTTGTTGCTGATCGAGCCACTGGATAGCGCGCAGGCGATCGTCGAGCCGCGGGACGCCGCCGAATCTGCGGGGCTCAGATATGTTTCCGACGAACGGCCCGGTATTCGGCGCAAGAAGGCGGGGGCGGGGTTCAGCTACAAACGACCCGACGGCTCAAGACTCATCGAGCCTGACGCTCTGAAGCGCACTCGCGATCCCGGCCGCCTGGACCGACGTGTGGATCTGCCCGACTCCGGATGGCCATATCCAAGCAACAGGCCGTGACGCAAAGGGACGAAAGCAATATATTACCATGCGCGCTCCGCGAGGTCGGGAAAGCACGAAGTACGAGCATGTGGTCGCATTTGCAGATACGCTGCCGTTCATTCGGGAAACAGTACGCGAGCACATGGCATTGCGCGGCCTGCCGCGGGAAAAAGTTCTCGCATCCGTCGTGCATCTCCTGGAGACCACATTGATCCGCGTTGGAAATGACGATTACGCCAGGCAGAACAACAGCTATGGCCTCACCACGTTGAAGAACCGGCACGGGAAACGAGGTCCGTTTCCGCTTCACTGGTAAAGGCTGCAAACAATGGTCGCTGCGGGTGCGAGACCGGCGCGTCGCCAAGAGCCTGTCGGGAGCTCCCCCGGGCAGGAGCAACTTCAGTACATCGATGGGCAAGGCAATTGCCAGGATGTCACATCGACCGATGTGAATGAGTATCTCAAGGCGATTACCGGTTAAGACATTACGGCAAAGGATTTCCGGACCTGGGCGGGGACGGTGCTTGCGGCCATGGCCATGAGCGAACTAGAGAGCTTCGACAGCGCCGCTCAGGCCAAGCGCAATCTTCGCAGCGCGGTCGAAAAAGTCTCCGCACGGCTCGGCAACAGGCCGACGATCTGCAGGAAGTGCTACATCCATCCGGGGATGCTGAACTCCTACATGGATGGAAACCTGGTCTTCGAGATCAAGTCACAAGCCGAGAACGAGCTTCGGAGCGCTGTCGAAAATCTGAAGGTGGAGGAAGCCGCCGTGCTCGCGTTACTACGCGGCCGGCTCTCCAAAGAGATGGAGCAGCCGGAAAACGCTCATCCTAAAGAGTCGTCTGGCAAGCGGCGGGCGCATGTTGCTTGACTGTTAGTGCCCGGGCCCACCAACGGAGCGCGCAATCGCCACCCTGTTGGTCCTGATTGCCCGCTGACCTTACTAACGTCCGGACCTTGGTTTCGGCTCTGCGAGCCGACGCGCCAGCTTCTCATCACTCAGCTGCTGGATGGGCTGCTGGGCCGGCGAGCGCCGGACCACCAACAGCGCCTGCTTCGATGAAGTTGGATGTGGCCCTTCGAGTCGCCATCAGCTTCAATGTCGGCTTTGCACCAATATGGCGGCGCGCGCCCCATCATGCTGGATTTGACCGAGCGCTTGGCGGCGCAGTCGATACATGCAATCAGTCGAAGAGCGGCGACGCCAGCGGACTCGTTCGAGGCTTGGAGGTTCCTCGACGAGTCCGCAACCGCCGCCGCTGCATTGCCGCACACACGCGAAGCCTACCTCTTCATTCCGGTTGCGTCTGTACGATACTGACCACAAAGGACAGAATCCGCATCGGTGTGGAATTGCGGTTACGCCTCGATGGCTTGGTGATGCCAAATCTCGCCTTGAAGAACGGATGCCGCAACTGCCCTCCGCCGACTTGGTCCGAAGTTCAAATTCGGCAAGCAACTGCGGCTCAACCACAAATGCCGCGATGAGCTATTTGCGATAGAGCAAATCAAAGACAACCAGCACTATCTTGGTGGATCGCCCTTTCAGTTCGTTTTGCAGATTTGAAAGAATCTATTGTCCCCTCTTTGGCGGGTACACGGCTTCGCCATCGATGATTGGAGAACCGCCGCTACATGGCCCGCATCGGAGGCAACCACGTGTACGAGTTCTTCACTCTTGGCGACCCTGAACGCCCGACGGGCTGATCAATACTCGACCTAGAAATGCAGTTGTTTGCTCAATCTGAACTACTGTATCTGGGAAGCGCGGTCTGTGTCGGATACTTGATTTCACCGATGTTGCGGATGCGTCGTTTTTTTTGCCACCCACCGGTCGAAGCCCTAAACGGCTAAAGATCATACGCCCCAGCGTATCGGCTAATCTATAGAATCGGTCAATTCATGCTGAGATTGTCACTTCAAACGCGATGTTAGATGCCCGTTTTTCCGGCCGAAGCAGTAATCTAGTTCACACACTTGATTTTACGTGGCGAAGTCGCATTCACATTCTCGCAATCTAGTCTTGTTCATTGTCGCCAACGTAGACGGTCATGATAGAACCCTGGCTCCGCCCCGTACGATTTGGAGAAAGAATGGCAAAAGCTAAGAAAGCAGTTCGCCGCGCGTGGACAAAAGACGATGTTCGCACAATGAAGACGATGGCAAAAGCAAAGTCCGGCGTCGCCAAGATCGCAAAAGTGTTGAAGCGGACTCCCGGTGCGACGACTGTTATGGCGGCAAAGCTTGGGATATCCCTATCGATGCGCGACTAAGAACTTGCCCAATGGTACTTCTGACCCAGCATCCTGCCCCGATAGTGCTTCATGTTGGCGCAGGATGTATTATGGTGTTGGGACCTCGGGTGGATGATCTGAACCCTCGCCAGGCCGCTCAATCGCTTCTGCCGGTAAGCAGACCAAGCCCAAAAGATAGCGCACCCGAGTACAATCGTGCTTCCTGCGACCACTAAGATGGCACCCGGGATCACCATTGCGGTCTTCCTTTGGTTTCTATCCTGGCTTCACCGTCTGAGCGCGCAACACTGAGCCAACGTCCGTCATGGCACTTTTCGGACCTGACCGTTCAGACTAACGATGTCAGTTTACGAGGGCACAGCCGACTCGTTTTCGGGCGCGTCTCGGTCGTTGCTGATCACATGATCACTGATACCTTCGATCGCCGAACTATAGCTAATATGGAAGTGGCCCTTGAGCGTTTACTTCTTCCAATTGGCGGCGAGGATCACCGGGCCCGTCGGATCGTCGCCGGCAAAATAATTGAATGTGCCAACCGTGGTGAGATCATCCTGAGCAGGCTCACTGAGGTCGGATACGCCGCCATGATGCAATTGAATGCTCAGAATTTCTTAAGGGGCTAAGGCCCGGCGCCGCGAGGCAATGGGGCACGGCGCTGGGCTTCCCGCAGTGCTAGTGTCCATCAGAGAGACGCGCCACTGGCATCGCCGGAACGGCTCAAACGCAATCCGCTAGTGCATTACACGAAGAGAATAGTAGCTGATGCCACCTAGGACGAGGGCCGTAGGGACGGCCCAAAGAATGATTAGGGCATGGTTTCCTCCTCCTCCAACGAATGAGAACGGAGGAGAAAGCGTTGCATTCCAGGGGTTTTGAAGATTGGAACCCGGAAAGGTTCATTCTAGCAATCCAGGAACGTGGTGCGTGGGTCGGACGGAGGTCCCTGCGTGACCGCCCACCACTGCCGCCGCCGTCGAAATAACCGTCAAGGTCAATGCGGCAACGATGATGCCAATCCATTTCAAAGCGCGCTTGTCTGCCATCGCGAAGCGTCCTTGGCCGAGAAAGCCTGGCGGGCGTTCTGACTCGGGCCTTTCCCTCGTTCTGGTAATTCCACTTAATGAACAGCACGGAACAAAACTACGATCACGGCATACGTCTTCTCATTATGCTACGCGATGCGGCCTTATCCGTTCTTTCCGACCGCACCTTTGAAGAGTTCAGGGTTGTTGGCAACGTAGTCGCCCCAAAGCTCACGCATAATTCTCTGTACGTCGTCAGGCTTGAAGCTACTCCCATTGGAAAGGCCGCTACTAAGCTGGCCCCAGCGCACTGTTCCTGAATTGGGGTCCGACGGATCCGGCGTAAACGCCGCATCGGTCGGCTTATGAACAATCCGTGTGGAGAAATATTGAATTGATCTCGCCTACTAGAGTGTGCTCCATCGCGTCTTTAGCCGATAAGAGGGCTCGCATACATCGGCCGGAGGTGCTCTTCAGAAAACCGGGAAAAATCGGTAAAGTTCCTATCGATCTGTCGGAACGATCCGACTGCTGTCAGTTTGAATCGACCTGTTTTGTTTGGTGGAGTTTGCGCCGTGGCGTTCCGACAGGCGGCCATTGGCGCGAAAGCGCCTTCCCCGGATTCGGGGAGCCCGCGCTGGCGACCTCAATCGAGAAGGTGCCATCCGGCGATCGCTGGATCCACGAGATCAAGTTCGACGGCTACCGCGTCCAGGTGAACCTGGTGAACGAGGCAGTCAAGATTCTCACTCGTCGCGGCCACGATTGGACCAAACGTTTCAGGAAGGTCGCCGACGATGCGTGGCACATCAGGGCCGGTTCAGCCGTCATTGATGGAGAGATCGTCGTTCCAGCCGCGAACGGTACCACGGATTTTTCAGTCCTTAAACGCATCGCGCACAAGGGCATCTGGGTAGAGCCGGAACTGCTCGCCGAGATCGAGTGCCGCGCCAATCGGGCGGGGGCAAGGTGCGACACCCATTCTTCCGGGGGCTCCGTCAGGACCTATAGATGGACGATTTCGATCGCTTCTGGGAATGGGCAAATCAGCCGCCTCGCAGCCGGCTCACCATTGCCGCCGACCTGCATCACGCCGTCACATCGCTGTCGCTGAAAGTACGACCGCGACAAGGTGAATGAGGCTGTGCGCAAGTTGAGGGAAGCCGTCGAAAAAAATCCTACGCCGCATCGGCCGTGACCTCCCGCGTCCAGGTCCAGCTCCGGAACGCCGAGCTCCGCGTCTACGTCCGTCGGGGCAACGACTGGACCAACCGTTTCAAGAAGATTGCCGCCGACGCCTGGCACATCGACGCCGGCTCCGCGATCTCGACGGAGATCGTGGTGCACGCAGCCAACGGCACCACCGACTTCTCCGTGCTTCAGAACGAGCTGAAGGCACGATCACGCAAGATCGTGCTAGTCGCCTTCGACCTGCTCTATCTCAACGGTTAGGGTCTGCGGAAGGTGCCGCTGTTCGAACGCAAGGCGCTGCTGAAGAAGATCATCGCCGATATCGAGGTGCAGTTTTCCGAAAGCTTCGAGGTCGACGGGCTGCATATGTTTTCGCGCATGCCTGCAAGGTCGCTCCGGAAGGCGTCGTCTCAAAAGTACGCGATAGCCGCTACACCGCCGGCCGCATCAATGACTGGATGAAGAAAACCTACGCTCAGCGCGAAACGCTGACCATCGCCGGCTTCGCCCTCGATGGCAACAAATGGGACGGCATCTATGTGGGGTCTCGATAGAACTCCCGCTTTTAAGCCGCGGGTTATTATAGCATAGATAGGAGCCTCGATCTCGATCGGCGTCGTTCGGACAAATTCGGGGGTGACGATCTCAGGCCTACTCTGGGCCGAATGATACGACCATGACACCGTCGATCTTGATCAGGAATGTCATTGTCGGCATATCAGATGCCGGGGCCTGCCCGACCGCATGCCGGAACGCCGCGATCTCCTCTTGTACTGCTAGTCGGGGGACCAGCGCTGAATTTGGTGCACAGATCGGAGCGCCATTAGATGTGAGCGCAATAAGATCGGTCCGCAGGTCGCAGTCGCGGCAGATGTCCTGCGCCTCTGCAAGGTCAAGTGCTTCAAAGGCAAGCGTTGGCTTGCGATCGACGTCGAGGACGAACACTTGAAGTGAACCGATTTCCTTCGGCCGCTGCAATGGTCCGCGTGCTGACACGCAAGAGATCCTCATGATCATCTCTTCCTGTGAGCATAGAATAAGGCTGAGAAAGACATGTTCCTAGCGGAACAGACCTGGAACGACAGGCATAACCGCTCGCCTCAGAGGCACCTAGGATCGCAGTGATGAGACGTCGCCATGACTAGCAACGCCCGCAAAGCCAATTCGGTCAGCGGCATCCCTACAGCATCAGGAAAATGAACAGGCCTGCGCTGCCAATCAGCACCCAAGTGCCCGGCTTCAGAATACTCGAGAAGGGACCGCCATCCATAGCAGCTACTCTCATACTGGGCCCGGACCCTTCCGCCCTCTAGGCTATTGCGGACATCTAGGCGGCCACCGTTGAGGCCAGGAAGGCACTTGGCCTGAGGCTTCAAAGTCGTAATCGGCTTGAATGGTTCCTAATTAAAGCCGGCAAGATCGTTGGATTCGGCTTCGCTGAAGCCCGGGTTCGCGTACTGTTGGACGGGCTCCGTCGGCCAATAACGCTGCATCATCGGTGCGGCGCGTCAGAATACATAGGTTCGGGAGCGCCACAGCGAAAAATCGGAAAAAATCATCAAACGATTGGCCCGATTTACTGTTGCACAGTTCGCAAGGGCGGCCTCGGTTCAGCGACTAAGCCAGGTCGTTCGCCTGCGCTTTGGGACGCCAGCGATCTGCGCTAGTGCCGGGGGACTCGCAATTTGTGGCCAAAGGTTAGGGTCACGCGAACGCCGCGGTCTCGGTTTCGACGACCAAATCCGTTTTCGTATTCTCGTGCAGCGTCTGCACGATCAGCGATCCTATCTTTCCGGGAACGGGCCATTGGCCTCTTTCCGGCAAGCCAACCCCATCGTCAGCCACCACGACGCGATATCTTTCGGGATCTTGCCGCAGGCAATGCAGCGTAATTGTTCCGCCGGGTCGGCCCGCAAAAGCGTACTTGAATGCATTGGTCACTAGTTCGTTCGCGATCAAACCAACGGGCAACGCAACATTTATGGAAGTTGTGCTGAAGTCGGCTCCGATCGCATCGCAGATGGTAATCTTCTCTCCGGAGCGGGGCAGTCCTCGGATAGTCCGCATTTTTTCTTGCGGTAATGAAATGGGATGATCCGAGAATACCTCGAACTTTGAGTCCTTCCCTTTCAACGTGACTTGGCCGGGCAACTGGCGGCCTCGAATCAGGAAGTGCCCAAGATATTGGTCTTGCAGTTCCGCCACTAGCGCGTCTCGTCAACCAATGAGTAGCTCGTGCTTCGCCCGCCGGCAGCATCCTTTAGCAAAATGCCCCGATTGATCAGATCCTCAATGTCGCGTGCAGCTGTGGCCTGCGAGACCTTGGCCAGTTTGCCCCATTTGGATGATGTGAGTTTTCCTTCGAAGCCGTCGAGCAACCGATTGATGACGAGACGTTGCCTATCATTGAGTGAGCTTCCTGCATGCAACTCCCAAAAACGCGCCTTGCGCAGAACATTGGCTAGAATTGCTTCAGCGCCATCGAATGCACGCTCCAGGCACGCTAGAAACCATTCGAGCCAGGCCGTGATGTCAAGCCCGCCCTTCTGCGTAGCTTCGAGGATGCCATAATAAGCGTTGCGTTCCTTCCGGATCTGCGCGGACATGCTGTAAAAGCGCTGACCGCTGTTCTCCGAGCGCGCCAAGGCGAGATCTGCGATGGCGCGGGCAATACGTCCATTTCCGTCCTCAAACGGATGGATGGTAACGAACCACAGGTGGGCGATGGCCGCCTTCAGCACCGGGTCCGTGCGGCCCACGCTCTCAAACCACTCCAGGAACGCTTGCATTTCATTTTCAAGCCGCCACGCTGCGGGAGCCTCGTAATGGACGTGCTCACGACCGATAGGCCCTGACACAACCTGCATCGGGCCCGACTGTTCGGTACGCCAAGCGCCCACGACAATTTTGGTCATGCCGCTACGCCCGGTCGGGAATAACGCAGCATGCCAGCCAAACAGGCGCTCCGCGGTTAGGGCTTCGCTGTATTTCTCGGTAGCATCGAGCATCATCTCCACGACGCCCTCGACATGTCGATCGGCTGGAGCAAGCGCTCCGATGTCCATGCCCATACGCCGCGCAATCGACGAGCGCACCTGCTCCCTGTCGAGGATCTCGCCTTCGATCTCGCTGGATTTGACGACTTCCTCAGTGAGGGTTTGCAAGGCAGCTTCGGCCCGGAGAGTAAAACCCAATGCCTCCATTCGGCCGATCAGCCTGCCTTGCTTGTGTCTTACCGCCGCAAGGCGCTCCGCCAGTAGTTTGGAGCTCCATTGGAAGCCGGGCCAGCCTTCAAGTTCATGTATGTAGCTCATTTTTCTCTGCATCCTCTGCAGAGAATATGGAGCCTATTCTCGTCATACGCAACATTATTCTAATCAGAATTTGATGAGATTACCACTCCTATTCTCCTCACATTCAGATAAATTGCTGATCTACATTGTATTTTCTCAGCTAAGAAGGTTGGCACAATCCCATTTTGGGAGCTAGGCACACATTGCCTCCATGTTCTCGCTTCGTTCTAATGGTAGCTCACCGTGACTGGCCATGGGGACCAGACCACATCCCGAATGAACAAGAAGCCGGTCGTCGAGCCGCTTTGTCGCCCGACCTCGCCGATCTCATTGTCGGGATTAGACGTCCGCCGTCACCAAAAAAACAGCGTTTGAAAACCGTTTTAGTTCGGTCTCCTCAAGCAAGTTTCTCTGGCTAAGGTCTTAATTTATTCGGTGGGCACACCAGAGCTCGAACCTGCGACCCGCTGATTAAAAGTCCTCAATCGTCCGATTTGCACTCCGAAGTCGCCGATTGCCGCACCAGTCAAGGCATCAAGCTTTCTGAAGAGCGGATTTCGCGTACACGTTGAACAGAACGACCGAGCCAAAGGTCTCGCGAATTCAAGAGTACCGCCTCCAACACATGTTCAAGCGTAACACCGACAAGCTCGCCCGCGCTAAAGCACGACCCGATCCCGCCCAATGGGGCGAGGACGAAGTGATGACTCTGGTCGAGGCTGCTGTTGTGTTTTTTCCGGAAGGCCCATTGACATTATCATCATTGCGCAAGGCTGCGGCCGCTGGGATTCTTGAAATCGCCAAAGTGGCAGGTAAGCATTTGACCACGCCTCGTGCCATCCGCAAATTGGTCAAACCGTCATGCCGGGCCGCAAAGCCAAGCCGCCACGACTCTGGTTTCGAGAAGACGAAGGATGCTGGGTCATCCTCGATCAATCAGAGGGAAAGCGACGGCAAATCCGCACAGGCTGCAGCCGCGACGATGTTGATGGCGCTGCGAAAGCGCTCGAAACCTATATTGGCGGACGGCACACAACCACAGTCGGCGCAACTGACCCTAGCGTCCTCGCCATAGCCGACGTGCTCACGGCCTACGAGATATCCAAACGGCCCAAGGACAAGAAGGACGAGCGAGTCTGGGCGCAGCACGATCTGCTGCTCATCCGGCTTCTCGATCTTAATGGCTTCTTTGGTGACAAAACGGTGAGCAAACTCAAGGCCCAGCTGTGCCGCGACTTCGTGGACTGGTCCACCGGCACGCCGAATGAAAACAACAGGCAGGCCGGGATTAAGCCACGTCAAGGCAAGGTGTCTGATCAAACCGCCAGGCGCCGGCTTGAGGATTTGCGGGCTGCCATCAATGCCTACCACGCGGAGCACACCCTGAGCGTCGTTCCGAAGATTACCCTGCCTCCGAAGGCGGAAGGCCGCCACCGCTGGCTGACGCGCAACGAAGCCGCGCGCCTGCTCGGTGCTGCGATCGGCTACGTGTGGGATAGCGAGCGAGGCTCCTGGAAACGAAAGGAAGATGGCAAGCTATTGCGTCGCGAGCGGCGCATCATCCGGCGACGTTATCCGGCTGCCCGCTTTTGCCTGATTGGCATTTACAGCGCCCGGCGCGAGGAAACGGTTCGGCGCACGCAATGGCTCCCCACCACCACGCATCCCTGGATGAATCTGGATGCCATGATCTATCAGGGCAAAGGCGCACTAGAGCGGTCAACCAAGAAACGACGACCGCCAGCAAAGATCGCCAGCCGTCTGCGCCCTCACCTGATCCGCTGGCGCAAACTAGATCAAACGCGATCGGCCGAGCTGCGCGCTGCCGGCGTTTTCGAGAACGGTGAACAAATCCGGTTTGTGGTCAACCGCATCACCGACGGTCAGCCTCTTTCCGGCAAGATCAGGTCAGCCTGGGAAGGTATTCTGCAAGACGCGGGGCTTGGCGAAGATGTTGTCCGGCATTCGCTGCGCCACACAGCAGCAACATGGCTGATGCAAGCCGGCGTCGATATGTGGGAAGCTGCTGGCTGGCTTGGAATGACGGTAGAGCAACTAGAGGCCAACTACGGCCATCACCACCCGGATTTCCAAGAAGAGGTGGCGGAAGCGTTTGGCAGTCGCGGCCGCGCCTAGAATGGCTTTGTGTTCACAACCAGCGACGCTGCTGGATACGCGCCTCGCCGCGCTCTAGTCTCATCGCCAAATTTCGACTTCCAACTTTGTCGTCGATTCGGACGCGCGCCGTTCGGCCGAGTTACGCGCAGCAGGGTTGATCAAGGAAGGCGAGGAGATCCGTTTCGTCATCAATCGCATGCATGGTGGCCGGCCTCTCGCCGAAAAGATTCGCTCCGCTTGGGACGGCATCCTTGAGGACGTGGTGCGGCGGCACTCGCTCCGGCATACCGCGGCTACGTGGTAAGTGCAGGTACCGACCTGTGGGAAAGCTGCTGGATGGCTCGGCTGGACCGTCGAGCAGTTCGAGCAAAACCACAGCTACCTCCATCCCGACTTCCACGAGGAGGCGGCAGAGATCTTTGGCGCTAGACATCCCGTCAGTCGATGATCGTTGCTCCGCGCATGGTCGATACGCGGTCATTCGTGGGCCGTGCCCTGCGGATCTGATTATCGACCGGCGTTTCCGGGCGCCGTCTTCGACATCCCACGGGACCAAATTAGGGCATCGCGCTGCCAAGGGGCGCGTGCTCAGCAACAGCGAGGAATTGCCTCAATCAGAGGTGAATAAGCGTGTAAAGAGTTCAATTCGTTGCGCATTTCGTTGCGCGGCCAGAACATCGAAATTATAAGTCATTGAATATATGGTCGGAGTGGCAGGATTCGAACCTGCGACCCCTGCGTCCCGAACGTAAGTAGCGAACGAAAAGATCAATAAAAACAATCGAGTTTACTTGCGATTGACCACCTTTATCGCCGTTTATTCATGGGGTTTCGGTGGTCAATCGGTGGTCAGCTCCAACCTGGTCACCGCTGGAAAGCCGAAGAGCTGCTGATTAAGAGTCTCATTTTTTATCAATATTTCAATGGCTTAAACGTAAATTCAATGCTGTTGCGGTTCAATCAAATCAATTGGTTAAACACGAAATGTAAATTGCACGTGGGGTTTCGAGCACGACTCCCACGCTGGAGACGCAGTGCTGATCGCGCCAATCTCCGGGCAGATACCCTGCAACAGGGAACTTTACAGGGAAACTATCGATTTCGGCGCCCCGGAGACTGTGCTTGTAGCTTGAAAACGCCTCAAAGGAGCGTCTTCCGGGCTAATTCCCTACTCCGACGAACAGGGAAATCTTCCAGGCGATCAGGGTATGCTGGCGTGTAACAGGGAAACTCCGTTGCCTCTTCGGTAAGCGTTGATTTCTCACAGATTGGCCTCGTGGTTTGCAAAACAGATGCACTTGACTGAGGAGATTGCCCGCAAAGGTCAGGAGTTGCGCGAGATGCCGCGCTATCTCGATCTACTCAAGGCCGATTCGACCTGATCACGATCGTCACTCGGCTGCGCGGCGCGTCGGCGCCGACAGCAATGCATCACGAAGACACGACGGACGGCGACGCCGATCACGAAAGCCAGGGAGCAGCCGGCCAATAGCTGCCATGACGCCCGGCCTTGGTGGAAGTTGCGGCAGGTTCACACCGATCGCCTCAAGCGAATTGCGCCAGGCCGTGGCCGACGGACCAGTTCTCTTTCGCAGCCTCGAGAACGTTCACGAAAACGTCCTCCGGCCGGATGCCGGGGCTTTTGCCGAGCAGCTGCGCGGTCCGCCGGAACAGCGCTTTCTTCTGTTCGGGCGTGCGGGTGTCGAACACGGTGATCTGGATGTAGACGAGATCGTCGCTGCGGGCGACGCCAAAGGCAGCGCCGTAGCGGAAGTTTGCCGCGTCATGCTCGCTGATGGTCATGAACTGGTCGCCTTCCGGCACGTCGAGCGTTTCGCGCATCGCGCGGTAAAGGCTGTCGAAGATCGCCTGCCGGTAGACTGCCGGCTTTCCAGCACGCAGCGAGATGTGAATAAGCGGCATGGTGCGATCCTCCTTGACGAATGAGCTATCCCAGTAGATTTTGACACGATGTCGAAAAACCATATCCGTTCTTGACATCGCGTCAAATACTCTTTGCCGGCGTCAGAAGCCGGGTTGGACCGGGAGTACAGAGGAGAGAGGCGTGAGGCCGCGCGAGTTTGACCACGACGACGTCCTGCGCATCGCCTTCGATCAATTCTGGCGCAAGGGGGTGCGTGGAACGTCGCTTTCGGACATCGCACGTGACGCGGGCGTGCAGCGCGGCAGCCTCTACAATGCCTTTGGCAGCAAGGAAACGCTGTTTCTCTGCGCCTATGAGCGCTATGCGGGCGAATATCTCGTCTCGCTTCAAAAGGCGCTCGGCGCGGGGACGCTGCGCGAGCGCCTCACCGCGTTTTTCGACCTGACGATAAAAAACTTCCGTTCCGGCTCGCCGCCGCGCGGATGTCCGACCACGCGCGGACTGATGGAGCTGGGCTCGGTCGAGGGCGAAGGGCTGGATGAGAACGCGCGGCAGGCCTTCGCCGATCTGGTGGCCCGCATCACCGCTCTCGTTCACGAAGCCTTGTCAGAGGGCGCCACGCGAGGCGAGTTCAACGGAGACCCCGAGAGCGCCGTATTACACATCGTCACCGTGACCCGCGGCCTGGCCGTGCTCGAACGAGCCTTCGGTGATGAGGCCCAGCTTCGGAAGATTGCCGCACATACGGTCGACCTCGTGCTGGGCATGGAAGGTCCAAGGCAACGCTCAATCCAACCGCTAGGCTTGCGTCCTGATGGAAAACGCGGGGACAACGGCGACCGCACCGCAGACAATCACTAATGCCGTTCAAGTAAATGGTGCCCAGGAAAGGATTGTCGGGCAACGGCCGAGAGAGAAGCAAAATCAATAACTTAACGGCACCGCGGTACCACCGTTTGTACCAAGCAAATGTGCCGATGCCGATTGGGAAATCATGTGATTACGATTTCGGTAGTTTTTCTCAACGTCTATCGTCGTCCGTGAAAAAGTACCCAAAGCATTGAGCGGGATTCGGTTTTTGACGCAGATTGCAAGCTTGTTTTTCAAGGCGTTTCAGAACGATCGCCCAAACTTGCATGAGGAAACTTCGACGGACACATATCGTGATCATCCGGCAGGGCCAATGTCGGTCACGGGCAAGAGCATACGCGTCCAATTTCGCTCTCCGGTTCAGTGAATGCCGGGATTCTGCGCCGATCTACTGCAATTCAAATACATCGTAAGCGACACCGCCGCCTTCGATCATCCGGCCGCAGCCGATCGCGACAATGCCATTGATCCAGCCGTATCGCGGCGCGCCGGTCTCGAATAAAGGTGTCGTCCTGAAATAATATCTTGAGGGATCGATCAGGTGGCGCCTTGACGGGTCGCGTATCGCCTCCCCCAGCTCATCGGGAAACATGATCCGGCCGCCGTAGCTCATATGGATCAGAGCGCCATCGTCCGTACGCAAGACGACTCGCGCGTCGACCACGCGAATATTGTTTCGCGTCAACATCCAGTCTCCGGTGCCCGGATTGATCTCGCCCCGCAGCCGGTCGCCGATGAAATCGCCCTTCGCTACGGCGTTTAGCGTGCGCCGGCCGAGCGGACCGTCGCCGCCGTGCTAAGTTCTAAGTTCGTATTTAGAATCCAGTTATGAAAGATGTCAATACCACTCCGTTCGCGCATCCGCGATTCCAGTACGATCTCGAGAACTGCGGCATCAAACGGGCGCTCGACGTGCTCGGGGAAAAGTGGACGCTGCTGATCCTCCGCGAAGCCATCTATGGGCTGCGCCGCTTTGATGATTTTGCGCTGGCGCTCGGATGCGGCCGCGGCATCTTGAGTTCACGGCTGAAGACCTTGGTTCAAGCTAACATTCTCGAAAGAAGGAGTTACGTCGAACCCGGAAATCGCCACCGCCCGGAGTATCGGCTGACGGCCAAGGGCCGCGATCTCTACCCCGCGATACTGGCGCTCTCGCAATGGAGCGACCGCTGGGACTTGCCAAAGACCGGCCCTGCCGCCCGTGTGGTCGACAAGGTAAACAAGCGCGCCGTCAACGTCGTGATGACGAGCCGGACGGACGTCACCAGCCTGACCATGGACGATATTCTCATTAGTCCCGGGCCAGGCGCGAAGCGGATATCGGGGTGATGCAATTCACCCACAAGCGTTCCGCGATATTCGAGTCAATCAGCTCGTTCGGTAAACCTGCGAGGCCCCGGCGTAGCTCGTGCGGAGAGCTCGGTCGACGCAGCCGACGCACCCAGCATGCGCGATGGAGAGGCCATCCTTTCAACGCACTCAGGTTGGCCGGCCGGCCGTGGCGAACTACAACCAGTAATGCAAAGTTATTTGCTAGCACCCGCGAGCAAACGCAAATTGCGCTGAACAAAGGGACGCTAAAGCGATTCGTAATCCACTTATCGCCTTTCAGCAATCCTGTTCGGCCCCGCCTGAGCTGCCCGGTGGGGTAAGTAACTTTCATTTTTCGATCGTGCGCGATTGCATTGACCACTCAAGCCTCGGTCGTATCTGCACTCTATGCAGGCGTCGTCGAAACAGTCGTGACGGCAGCCGGCCACGAGCTGAAGACCGCGATCCGAAAACGTTCGATCGACCGGGCCGCTCTAACGACCGTGGGCATTGTCGGAGACGAGAGCTCGGAGTCAGTTCACCACACGCTCGATCGTGCGTTGCATATCTTCCCGCTGGAACACTATCCCGTCATAGAACGTCGTCTTGAAGTGCGATTGCCACGACCCGCGTTCGGCGAAAATCTTTCAGCGCATGGTCTCTTGGAAGAGACAGTGTTTGTTGGCCATCGTCTCCGAATTGGACGGACGATTTGTGTGTTACGCAGCCGACAGAACGCTGCAAGACCGTAGGCCTTAGCCTAGGTTTCCCTTAGTCTAGACGTGCGGATCATTCTTGTGGGCACCAAAGTCTGCTTGTCATTTCCCTTCTTTAAAACAAGTCCTTGGTCAATCGGTTGAAACGTGCTCCCATGATCTCGCGACCGAAGCAGGCTGGGTCCATCCTTTGCGCTATCTTTGAGAAGATAAAGACCATCTTCTTCAGCATACAGGCTGTGAATAGCGCCTAGCCCTTCCGCCAAAACGACCGCCGTCCCACCAAAATCGAACCTGCGATCGATCCGCGAAATCTTACTTTTTGACGCAACGTACGCGTAAAGATCGTCGAACACGATCCAGACATCTTCGGACGCTGGAGGTTCGGCTAATGCAAATAGTGTCTTAAGCTCAAGCTTCATCGCTTCTCCGCCCTCACTTCGCTTGTGCTTCGGCACTGAGTTCTAAAAGGCAACAAAGAGCCTGTATACTCATTGCGTCACCGCAGGCGGAAAAACTGGAAGCGGCGTGAGGAAATAGCCCTTTGAGCGCGGCAAAGGCGTCGGTGCTTCTCGCAGCATCCGGCCCCCTGATCGTCCTTCGCCCGATTGCCTTTCCCCTTCGACGATTACGTGCATTGGACGCTGCGAGCTTCCAAGCGGAGGCGGTGGCGGGACATGAGCGGCCCCGCCGGCCTTAGCAGCGTTTGCGAAAGCCGCGCCCGGACCGTTTATATACAGTTGTAGATTACTGTTCTGCGTTGCTGTCGCGAGCGCCTGGACAGCTACGGGAGTCCAACGAGCGTTAGTCAGCGAGTACCGCGCCTCGATTCCTCCGGAGACCTGCAGTGCGAACGAGTAGAACATCTGTGCAGGCTCAGCCACCTCAGAAGAAGGCGCTGCCAGAAAATTCGCGCTCATCATCGCGCCATTGTCGCGCAGCCACGCGGCCAACGGCTTCTGAGCATCGATCCTGATGCGCGTGAACGCCTCACGCGCCGGATCTTGTCCTTCTGCGAGGAGCTCAAGCTCATCCAACGTTCCTATCTTTCCTATGTAGCAGTTCCGGTCACCACCTACAGGGCTGCCTTCCTTCCGTTCCCCCGCAAGCTGCGCATCTTGCCGCAATAGGAATGCCCAAATCAGGCTGTTGGTGCCTTGGCCCGAAAGTGTTGGCCCCACATGCGTGACGTCGACTGCACCCCCGCCCAGAACCTGTCGATAGTCAAGCGCTGTACCGGAGCCCATGCCGGCTACATCCGTCACCTTCAGTTCAAGCGTAAATGCACCGAAGAGACGTGGATCAATCTCGAAGTAGGCATATCTTATAAATGCCGCTTCAGGATTGCTCTTTACCATCGCGTCGTAAGCGGCCTTTCGCGAGCGCGCGATCTCGTAGAAGGTCACCAGCTCACAGCGGACTGACTTTAAAAACCCCGGCAGTTGGCCAGCAGAGATCACGCCACTCTGAGGATCGTGAACGACAAACAAGCCAGTGCACGAAGCGAGAAGTAGCGGCAGCAGGAAAGCTAAGGAGCGCGGTCTCATTGATCATCCAAATTCTAAAGGACACAAGCAATGCAGCGGTGTCTACTTCAACTCTGAGCAAGCGGCCCCACTGACGCAGGCTGCAACCCACCCTGTGAAGGCACGAACACGGGTGTAGATGCCGTATTTCCCGGGCCTGGCGCAGCCGTCGCCCCAACTTACAATGCCGGCCAAACGAACTTTGTCTTTTGGAGCAACGGTAATGAGGGGACCACCGCTGTCGCCCTGACAGGAGTCCTTCTGGGGCTCGCCGGCGCAAACCATCTTATCTGTGACGCGGTCCCCATAGCTTAGAGGGTCAGTGCAGCGCTTCGCGCTGACAAACGGAACTGTCACCTCCCTCAAATCGCGTACCTTACTTCCACCCTCTTCCGTTGCACCCCATCCAGTAACGATTAGGTCATTCGGGTCTACGTAGACCTGCCCCTCCTGATCGGACGTAAGCAACGCAATTGCCATCTGGCGATCATTAAGTTTCATTGGCTCTGCAAGCTGAACCAGCGCGATATCGCTGTCGAACCTCTTCGCTTTACCATAGTCGGCGTGAATAATGCGGCGGGCCACCTTATGCCGTTTGACTGTTTGATTTAGGATATTGGTCCCGGCGGCGACCTCGAACTGGTTAGGGCTCACACCGATAAGGCAGTGCGCCGCTGTTACGATCCTTTGGCTATTGTAGATCGACCCGCCGCAGAAATGAGCTTGATGTGTGTTCGGTATGCCCTTCACAAGCAGCGTGACTTGCCAGGGATAAGCACCATCGGCCGCCTTCTTACCGCCCACGATCTTCGGCTCTATACCGTTCAAAAAACGGTTCACCGCTTCATCGTAGTCCTGCGAACCGGTTGGCTTGAAGTTTTCTTTCGTCAACTCTTGCGCTTGAGCCGAGCAAAAGCCCAGCGCAACTCCGAGCAACACTATGATCGCCTTCTTCATCGCAAACCTCTGGCTAATTGCTGAACACTCTCACGCGCGGCTCTTGGACTTCGGCAACCCCCTCGACGAGCGTGATCCGTCCAGGAGGCACAACCTTTGAAAGCAGAAATGCAGCGTGAGCCGCTCGCGCCCTCGTCTCGATAGCAGCTCTGTCGGCACGAGCAGTTCTGCTGGCGCGCTGAGGAATGGCAATCGAGATCCAGCTGATTGACTTTGCAGGCAACTTGGCGACTTCGGAATTGATCTGTCGCTCATCAGCGAGTGCCGCTGTTCTGCCGGCGCGAATCTCGAACTCTTTGATCGGAGAGCCTAGCTCCACCTTTTTGACGGAGGCATCCTTGGGCAGGGCAAGCCAGAACGTTTCTTCTTTCGATTTCGCTTCTAACCACACCTGACCGGATCGAACTTTGTAAGAGTCAATCTTGACCTTATCTCCAAAATCTAGGCTCGTCGTAGCAGCCGCACCGGCATCAGGTTGCGCGCGCCCAGTCAACTTTCCCAGCACCACCGCGGTTTGCTTTGACAGGGCGGAGGCTACAAACTCGTCTTGCGGGATGGAGTCGTCTTTACTAGCCTTTGTCGAGATTGTCGTTCGCTCCAACCCCAACGGGGCTATGACTAGTTCAGTGCTCGCGACTTGGCCTGTGGCGCGCGCGCTCTCCCAGAGCTGATCGATCAGTTCAGGTGATAGCCTCGTGAATGTGCTTGCGCGCGCGCTCCTCTCCGTTAGCCAAAGGCGAGCAGCCTCGGCGAAGTGGCCCAGCCCATACAATGCAAGGTAATCTCTCACATCGGCTTCAGTATCTCTGGCTTGGGCGGCAAGCCAGGCGACCTTGTAATCGTCCTTAGTTGCTTGGGTCGGATTGAAATGAACAAAAAGGGTTAGTGACGAAGAGACCCAAGGGCTTTGGCCCGAGTTGGTGGCCCTTCGAACATGCGCGACGATTTGCCTTTGCGCGTCGGCGAACTCTACCCCTGGCGCGGTCAAAAAGCGCGTCAGGGCTTCGGTGTATTTGCTGAGCGCTCCATCGGCACTAGCCAATGAAATTTTTCCAGGCTCCGACGAGAACCCGATGATGTTGTTCTGCACTAGCGAAAGGGTAGCAAGCCCTTTCGTCAACGTGTGCCTGTCTTCGGGACGTTCGTCGATTACTCCTCCGACGTTACGGCATGCGTCAAGGAGCATTACGAGCAGGGTTGGGTTCCGGAGATTTAGTCTCTCTTGCAAAGCGCTCGCTGATACGAACGTATCAAAGACCTTGTTGGCTGGCACCTTTGCAGGGTATTCGAGCGGTAGCAGGTAGCTTTCGCCGCCATAGGTGAAGCCATGGCCGGAGAAGTAAAAAACGACAAAGGAGTTTTCTTCCACCTCGTCCACAAAGGGCAGGAAATGCTTGGTTAGGAAATCTGCCCGAGTTTTGAAGTTGGTGGCCTCTCGAACTGAGAATCCGGCCAGCCGCAACTTTGCGGCGACTGTCTTAACGTCGTTCACGACGCCTGGAAGTTTCTCTGTCGTCGTATACTCGGAGTTTCCAACGACTAGAGCGAAGCGCTTGACGGGCTTCTCGACGTTGAACTTTGGATCGGCCGTCTGCGCGGCCGCCGAAGTACATAGAATCAAACTGACAAACAAAATAACGCAATACATCCAACTCCGCGCCCCCGCCGAAGTCCAGTAATCCCTAGTCTTCCCTACAATCTAACGCCTTGCAACCAGTAATTTTACGCTTTGTTTTCATCCACCTGCTTATCCTGAATGCGGGCACGCTAAACAGTACTGACTTGCCATCTCAGGAAAATCAAATTCCATCAAAGCTTCACTTGCGTTTTCGCAATCCTACGCGCTCCCTTGCGGCCTTGTTGGGCCAAACTGTTACAGGATGAGCTCGACTGTCACTTGGGTTGTTTCAGTGGGACGGCGCCGCGCTCAAGCCTTTTTGGCGTAGGCACCAACGCTATGAGCTGGTTGGCTCGAAAGGGACAGCGTGGTGGACAGCTTGTACTCAGACCCATCTTCCGAATGTATTTCGGTCTAAAGAACGGCGCACGTTAGCAGCGGCCGTCAATCCCAGCGGATCCATGATATTCGTCGGGCTTCCTGCATGGCCGACGTACGTCATCGCGGGTTGTAGAAGAGATCAACTACGATTGCCGTCAATGCAGGTCGGCAGCTTTCAGCGCAATTGATCGCGCAGGCTGCTTCGAGACGAACAAAGCTTCGTGT
The DNA here is from genome assembly GCF_001693385.1 of Bradyrhizobium icense. NCBI lineage: Bacteria > Pseudomonadati > Pseudomonadota > Alphaproteobacteria > Hyphomicrobiales > Nitrobacteraceae > Bradyrhizobium > Bradyrhizobium icense. The sequence continues at coordinate 1,738,345 of NZ_CP016428.1, read as the reverse complement.
CGGCGTGACGGATAAAAATTTTACCTGCAGGAACAACCGTACGCCTGTGCCTACCGGATGCCGGAAGCGAACCTGGCGATACTCCGCGACGTAGCATTTCTCGAAATGGGCCACGGCGTAGGCCTGCTGCAGCAAGCGCGGCAACTGCACAATCAGCAGATTGCCGGGTACGATCGTGCGCCCCCCCGGCAACCGTTCTCTGGCCCGCTCGACGTCGAAATGAATCCACTGGCGATCACCGCTGAACGCAAGGAAGCGGTCGACGTCCGATTGAGTCAGCACAAATATTTCGCTCTTTAGTTCGACCCCGACCAAGGCAACGAGGTCAGCTGGGCGATCGACCTGGACAGGCATGACTTATTCAGTCTGAAGCAGCACCGCGGACCCTAGCCCGCCCGCCGCGGCGATCGCAGCAAGTCCGACCGCCCCCTTGTCCATCGTCTGCATTTCATGCCACACGCGCACTGCGGTGATCGCTCCGGATGCGCCGATAGGGTGCCCTCGCGCAAGAGCGCCGCCGCCAGGATTAACGCACATAGGGTCGAGATCGAGCGCGCGAATGCAGGCGACGGCTTGAACGGCGAAGGCCTCCATGATCTCTGCAACCGAAACAGAGGATGCGGACAGTCCCGCACGATCCAAGACTGCTCGCGCCGCCTCGATCGGCGCCAGCCCCGGGCGTTCGGGATCACCGCCCGTCCGCTCGCCACCGGCGATACGGATGAGCCGGGCGGGATGACGAATGGACGCCAGCGCTCGCGCGGACGCTAACAGGACTACAGCGGCCGCATCGGCCTCCACCGCCACAGTCGCTGCGGTCACGCCATGGGTTGGACTCCCCGCAAGAACGGGAAGGCGCCCGCATAGCCCGGCGGTGAGACGGCGGGCAAAAGGATCGCCCGTTTGTCCGCAAACAGGAACGAATTCCGCCATCGAGGCGCCGTGCGCCAATGCTTTGCGGTGGCTTTCGATCGCGAAGACCTCTTGGTCACGACGGGTTATGTTCAATTCTGCTGCGAGCATCGCGGCCGCCGGGATCATGTCCGGGTCTCGTTCCGGCCACGGCGTGAACGGCGGCCTGTCGTAAGGTTGCGCGTCCTCATGAGGAAGGAGCGGACGGCGGGAGCGGATCGGGGCCCGGCTGAAGCTTTCGACGCCGCCTGCGACGATCGCGTCGGCTTCTCCGGCCTTAATGCGCGCCGTAGCCAGCAGGATCGCATCGAGCCCAGCACAACATTGCGTGTCGATCGTACTTGCCGGCACCGCCGCAGGTATCCCGGCCTTCAATGCCGCCACGCGAGCGGGATTGCCGCCGCCATAAAGCGTGTTGCCCAGGATCACTTCGTCAAGGTTTGACGGTGAAAGGCCGACATCGCCGAGCACCACCCGAATGCATGCTTCGGCCAGTTCGGCCCCCTCGACCTTGGCGAAGACACCACCACGGGGGCCCACCGTTGTGCGGCGTGCGGCGGCGATGAACACCGCGCTCATAGCAGCCTCTGCGTGATTGCGCCTGCCATCCAGGCTTGGTGGAGTCCATTGAAATCGGTTTTCCCGGATCGCGTCAGCGGCCAATCCGGCACGTTCGCATAGACGCGCGGCACCTTATACAAGGGTAACACATCTCGCAGGTGAGAGATGAGTTGCGAGGCGGCAAGGGATACGTCTGCGCGCAAATGGACAAGCGCCACCAGCCGTTCGCCGCGACTCGAGTCAGGGGCACCTAGCACGGCCGCGAACGCTATCCCGGGGTGACGCTCGAGTACCCGTTCGATCTCCTCCGGGTAAACGTTTTTGCCGGAGGTCACGATCTTCCGGCTGGCCCGGCCAACCAAATGCAGGAAGTCCTGGGAATCGAGAAAGCCGATGTCGCCAACGGACATTGCATCCCCGTGACGTAGTAGATCGGATGCTTCTCCACATGCGTAGTTCATGAACAGAAATGGACTCTCGACAAACACATAGCCCGCCTTTTCGGCCGGTAGGCAGCGACCCGCGCGATCCCGGATTGTGACCACGGCGCCCGAGAAGGCACGGCCAACCGATGTCACGGGACTGCCTTCGTCGGCTTTCGCCACCGTCATGAAACTCGTCTCCGACGCACCATAGAACTCGGCAAACCGGGCATTGGGAAACAAGCACCGCAGCGCTTCGCGCTCGCCGACCGGCCACTTTGCTCCCGACGATAAGATCCAACGCATGGAAGCGAGCGGAACAACGCCGGCTGCTTTGATCGTCGTTTGCAGCTGAGTCGGCACGCCATACAGTACTGTGGCTTGCTCGCTTTCGATAAGCCGCGCGGTCGCGTCAGGCCTAAACCGCCGGCAGAGAATGACGCGGGCGCCGACATTGAGCCCGTGAACCAGAGCATAGAGGAAAAGCGAATGGGTCAGTGTTCCGGGTGCGAGGATCACATCGTCTGCTGTGATCCCAAATTCGATTGCATCATGGCGGAAACTTTCTGTCCAAGACCGATGGTGGCGGCGGTAGCCTTTGGGAAAGCCAGTCGATCCGGAGGTGAAGCCTACGTAGAACGGCGTCAGGGCATCAGGCTCGCATACTAGGCCCGGGTCGGTCGGGGCACCGAGCACCGACGCAACCTGAGCGAAGGGGAGCAGCGGATCGGCAAGGACGATCGTCTCGCCTGCAAAGCGGGCGTCGAAACTGACAATCAGAGCAGGCGATAGCTGCGCCAGGATCGCTCGGCTCGTCGCAGCCGGCGAGTCCGGGTCCAGCACCAGCGCTTCCCGCCCGGCCCGCGCGATGGCAAGAAACAACAGTGCGAGCGCGGGACTGGTCGGCAGATGAAGCGCGACGCCGCCGCCTCTAGGGGTCGCGCCGGCAATGAAGCCTGCCAGCCGGTTGATTTCGCGGTCGAGATCCCGCCAGGATATTCGCTGCTCCTCGAACACGAGCGCATGGCAATTCGGCGTCCGCCCAGCGTGATAGGACAGCGATGCTGTGATGCTCACTTGCGATGCCTTAGCTCGACCCAGTAGGTCTGTTCAGCGTCCTTGGCCGGCAAGGCCACGGCGAACGCTTTCACCAGATCGCCCCGCAAGCATAGGGCGGTCGTCAGCATCGCTCGATGCGCGTCCATGCGAATGGCACCGACGATACGTCGGCCATGAACGAAGGCTACGCCAGTAATTGTAGTCACGAGGGCGGCAAGCAGTAGCGCATGGGTGAAGTAGTGCCTGACGATCCCAATGGGGAATGCACCCGGCACCCACCCCAACCGAAGTCCAGTGGAGAGCACGAAGAAGGGCCCGAGCTCGCCTCGCTCACGCGAGGTGAGCTGAATCGCTTTCCATTCGGCAACAGCGCAACTGGTCGCGCGGCTTCGTGCGACGGATTTCAAGACCTGTAGCTCAAGAGTTTTCATGATCAGCACGCTCTGGCTTGATGGGCCGAAGGACGAGCACGTGCATCGAGCGCTAGCTAACAGCTATAGCCGCCACACCCTTGCTTGCTAACTAGGGCCTTGAGACCGGGCCAGACCGGAAGATAACATCCGACGAGGTTACCGGCGTTCCGAACGCTAACATCACTCGATAATCTAAGGAAACGCATTACTCTTAAGTTACACTTCCGTAAAATTGAACCCTGCCTCTGCAATTTGATAGCGTCCTCAGGAGCAAGCCGATCAGGGGTTGCCCTGCTATTTTCCTAATAGTGTCGATGCGAATGAGGAACCATTTGCAGAGCTCGAAGGCGACTCTCTGCGCTCTCTATGGCCGCGTCTAGTTGTGCATAGTTGTCGAAGCTCAGTGTCCGTACATTCGCACTGCTGCGAGTTTGTCGTATCGGGTCGCGACACGCTGCCCATCGTGTTGCCCGATGTCGCAATGCTCGAGGGGCTGGGCAACAATGAAGCGGCAGAATTGTTCCGACCCAAAGTAGCGGCAGCAATGTTGGCGCGGGGTGGAGAAGTCTCGTTGCTGGGACCCTGATCTGGACCGATCAGGAATCGCTATGGCGTGTAGAATGGCAGCTTCATTGGCAGGCGCAATCGCGCCATTGGCAGTCCGACGCGGTCACGTTCGACGAGGCTTATCGACGCGGCCTTGGGCAGGCCGCGGAGCTTTTGTCGAGCGGGCCGTAGGTCGTAAATCGCTAGTGTTGAGCAATTTGCTCAGTTGCTGGGAATTGAACAGCCTTGACCACGGTATCGTGGAGCCCACCACTCGTCCGTCATGAGATCTAGTTTCAAGCAGCAGACAATCCATAGCGCTTCACGCTCGGTTTCTCAACCGACATGTCTTACCTTGCCGATTTCCACGTCGCAGCAAGTAGAATCATGGCCGTAATGCTGATTCCAATGCCCAATGCACAAACGCCGCGCCAACCCGCATGCTCGAAAGCGGTTGTCGATGCGAAAGCCCCTGTCGCGCTGCCAATCGAGTAAAACACCATGTAGCAGCCGACGCGTCGGCTATGCGCTTCCGGCTGAATACGGAAAATCAAAGCCTGATTGGTGACATGCACCGCCTGAATCGCTAGATTGAGAACTATCACGCCCCCGATCAGCGCCCATATCGAGAGACCAGCCATAGCAATCAAGAACCAGGCTATGAGCATCAGCACAAGAGCGCCCAACGTTGTGAACTGGCCGCGGTTCTGGTCAGCCCATTGGCCCGCACGTCTCGCGCCAAGTACGCCGGCGATTCCAACTAGGCCAAACAATCCTACAGCAGTGTGAGAATATGCGAATGGTGGCGCACTGAGAAATAGCGACAAAGGTGCCCATAGCACGTTGAGCGCTGCGAAAATCAGTAATGCAAACAACGCGCGTGTTCGAAGGAGGGGCTCTTCACGGAGGAGAGGTACGATCGACTTAAGAAGCTGCCAATATGATCCCGTTTGCCGCCTCTCCATCGCGGATGGGAGTGCCCGCATCAGAAGCGCGGCCAAGAGCAGCATGAGGGCGGCCGAACCGTAGTAAACCGAGCGCCAGCCATGAAGATCCCCCAAAACTCCAGAGACGGTGCGCGCGAGTAAGATACCGATGACCACACCACTTGTAACTGTACCGACAATATTCCCCCGCTCGTCTGGCCGCGCCAGGCTTACTGCGAAAGCAATCACGACCTGAACGAGAACCGCTAGCAAGCCAACGATGGCCATCGCACCCAAAAACAAAGGAGCTGTCGGAGCTGACGCGGCGACCGCCAGAACTACTGAAGATGCGGTGGCTAGTCCGACAATCAGTCTTCGTGGTTCGAGTAGATCACCAAGCGGAACAAGCAGGATGAGACCTAGAGCGTAACCGGTCTGCGTCAACGTAACCACCAGGCCAGCATCGGAACGTGCGAGTCCTAGGTCGCCTGCGATGACGTCTAGCAGCGGGTGCGCAAAGTAGACATTAGCGACGCTCAGGGCGCAGGTTAGCGCAAGAAGGAAAATCAGGCCCCGCGAGGGCTGCGCACTATTCTCGCGGACTTCGGCATCCGAGCGACGACGATCTTCCTTCGAGATAAAAGTACGTCTCATTGAGAGCCATCCTCATCCTAAATTCAGTTCTATCATAGAACCGATTGACCCGAAGGCTGTCCAGTTCTATCTTTGAACCGGATCGACCATGGACTTGTATTGAAGAGGTTAAGTGAGAAGAACTAGCCTAAGCGGTTCGCCCTGCCCTGTTGCGCGGGCGCTCGACGCGATCGGCGATTGGTGGTCCCTGCTGATCATCAGGGATGCATTCGATGGGGTTCGTCGTTTCAACGACTTTCAGAAATCCCTCGGTGTATCGAGAGGTATACTAACAACTCGCCTTCAGGCCCTGGTTGCGCTTAGAATTCTTCGATGTGCTCCGGCGTCGGATGGTTCCGCCTACCTGGAGTATATTCTTACACAAAAGGGATTGGATCTTTTTCCCGTAGTCGTCACCCTAAGGCAATGGGGCGAAGGTCATTGCTTTGGTCGCGGAGAACAACATTCGGTGCTTGTTGAAAACGAAACTGGTCGTCCGGTCGGAAGGGTAGAGGTTCGATCGGAGGACGGCCAGCTATTAGCCGCCTCCGGAACATCCGTTAAAAAGCTGCGCATTGCGCCATTGGCGATCAAACGTAGTAAAGGCCCAGCGCGCTTAAGAGTCGACTGAACGCAGGGTACACGAATGCGGCGATCAAAACGTGATAAGGTCTCACAAGGAAACAGTTGCTCCGTTGAGAGGGCAAACGTGGCCGAACGTTCCACGCGTGTCTAAGCCGGAATCGTGTCGCATCTCTTCGCGATGATGACGACTGATGTTTTGCCCTTCGCGTAGCAACAGCTTGAGGGCGATCGCGCCCTCGGCAGTCCGCGCCGTCACGGTCGATGAGGTGTTTCGCCGCGCGTCTGGAGAGACCCTGCGCCTAGTCGGGCGAGCCGCCCTTGTTGTGACGGAAGTGACGACCTCACGATGGATGAGGCTTACAGTTTAACGGTTCCACTGAAAACGGGGATGCAGCTACCACCCACACTAGCGCGAATCCCATCTCGTGCTCGCCAAGCTCGCAGCGAGAGTTCGCTGCGCCGCCCCATCTCGGACCCCTGTACCGCGTGGTATGCCAGACGCTCTCCCCCGTTTAGTGATAATAGTAGCGCAGCTAACGTCGCATTTGCGCTGCCAGTTGCAGGGTCTTCCCATGTACCCGAAAGGGGCGCGAACATCCGCGCGCGGATGTTGAAACCGTCGCGAGCATAGAGAAAGATCGAAAGCCTCTCCCCGAGGTTGGGTATGGCATTGGCGCAGCGTCGAAATGCACCGATATCCGGCGCAGAGACGGCAAGCGCCCCTGATTCAACCTCGACAAGTACGAATTCGAGGCCGACAGAGGCGCGCACGGGGGCGTGTGCGCGCGTCGCAATCTTCTTAGGATCGACGGAGAGGCAAGCTGCGATCGCCTCAACAGGCAGCTCCCCAATCAGTTTCAGTGGCTGAGGCGCGTCGATCTCGGAGTACCCCTCACGTGTAAGGCGAACTTCGACGAGGCCCGCTATTTCTTCAAATAGCAACACGGGCCCAGTCCCGAGGCCGAGGCGCGCCAGAACGAACGCCGTGCCCACATTAGGATGTCCGGCGAAGGGCATTTCGGCCACGCGATTGAAGATGCGTACCCGTGCGGTATGCGCGGGATTGTCGGGTGGAAGGACGAACGTCGTTTCGCTGTAGTTCATCTCGGCTGCCAGCAACTGCATCGTCGTGGCATCGAGGCCCCGTGCATCGGGGAACACGGCCAGAGGATTTCCGCCGAACCGGCTTTGGGTGAAGACATCAACGGTGTGGAACGCATACTCGCGCAAGCTCGACTCCTAACAAATCAGGACGCAATTTCTGTAAAGCGCAGGCTTCAGCCGAAATATCCGCTCGCGCCCTTCAACCTTCGATCCCATCCGCGGCTTCTCCATTGCCATGATTGGCGATGTCCGAGGCAGGCGTCGAGTGGCTTGCCGACACCTTAACTTCTGTTGGGGGCATCGGAACATTTCAATTGCTCGAACTATTGCTTCAATACTTTGAAAGCGTTCGCTTGTGAAACCAAGTTAACATTCGCACTGGCTCGAACGTCAACTTCTAATGTCCGCAGCGCAGATAAAAGCATGCTCGTCAAACATTACCTACATAGACTTCCAGCCGACTACGAGATGCAGCGAATTACGAGCCGCGCCCGCCAACGGGGCGCAATCTGGAACGATGTGCCTCATCTCGCGTTCAAGGCCTTCATGATTCAACGCCAAGGACAGAGCGGCTCGGTTCGCAATGCCTATTCTTCGCTGTACCTCTGGCGCCGAGTTGACGGACTGACTGATTTCATTCTCGGAGATCGATTTCAGAACGTTATCACCACGTTCGGGCGCCCCGAGATAGATACATGGTTGCCATTCTATGTCAGACGAGGGTTATCCCATCACGCAAAGTTCGCAACTATCGAGGTGTCTGACGTTAGTCTCAGCACCCGGCTTGCCGACCTACGCCAGATCGAGCACGAGCGAAGCCACACAACTATGATGGACGATAACTTGGTCATCAGCTTAGCGGCCCTCGACATCAGTAGGTGGCGCCTTGCCCGATTTAGCATCTTTGAGAGGCTCGAAAGTCTGAACGAGAAACAACAGCTGTTCAGCATTGCTTATTTTGCAGCACCCGAGCTGGAAGCGCTGAGAACTATCATTTGACGATACTCCGGGCCACGGTATGGGACCATTCTCGCCGTCCTGCCCCCAGTTCGGCGAACTGACAGAACCGCGCACGGATCTAGACTGAAGAAGCGGAAATGAAGCGACTACAAGGCAAACGCACGGTCATTACTCAAGTTGGCGCGTTCATGGGAAAGGACTTGATGGCACTGTTCCAAAGCGAAGGCGCCGATGTCATTGCGGCTAACCGGGATCTTCGCCTGCGCGATGCCGCCGAGGCTTTGATCGGTGAAGCGGGCGAGGTCGATGTGTTGTTTGCGAATCTTGCCGCAGAGCAGCCCAGAACATCGGCGCTCGACACCACCGACGAGACGTTCCGAGCGATGTACGAGGCAATGGTCTTTCCCTTACATCGGTTGGTAAGAGCTGTCCTTCCGCAGATGATCGAACGCCGCCGGGGCAAGACCGTCGTAATTGGCAGTGCGTCGGGGCTGAAAGGAATGGCCAATTACTCGGCCTACGGCTCGGCGCGGGGCACGCAGCTTGCCTATGTCCAGACGTGGGCACAGAGGTCGCGCGGAGGACGTGCACGTCAATGCAATTGCTCAGACCTTTGTCGAGAACAAAACCTACGTTCCCGAAAATTACCAGAACACTGGGGAGTTCAAGGAGCGCATCAAAGGCGCGCCGATCGGACGATTGGCGCATGGGTGGGAATCGGCTGCATTGGCCTTGTTCCTTGCAGGCGACGAAGGGGACTTTTCGTCGGCCAGGTCTTCCCATTTTCGGGTGGCTGGATCACGCGATGACTTCGCAAGCGGAACTTAGAGCAAGACGGGTTGATGAGAGACTCGGTCAGCTAGATCTCAAGGTGCCACGTCGATGGGGAACCTTTACTCGGAGAATGTCGGCTTAGATCACCGTCGCCGAACAAACGTGGCTTATGCGGTCGCTTATAAACATTCAGGATATTGAGGCGTTTGTCGCTGCGGCTGAAGCAGGCTCGATCAATCGAGCATCTGTCCGACTTAATCTTACGCAGCCAGCAACCACTCGACGGATACAGAACTTCGAGGCGGCATTTGGCGGAGATGCTCTGTTCGATCGGTCTGTGAAACCTGCAATTCTGACCGCCCTAGGCAATCACGTGCTTGAACATTGTCGGCGCGTTCTCACCACTGTTGCAGAGCTGGAGGCGTGTGCAACACGCAGTGCCGGTCCTACGGGCGAACTCAGAGTTGGCGTGGCTCATGGACTAGGTGAAATGGTCCTGACATCCCCTCTTGATGCACTGCGTCGCTCATTCCCACATGTTCGGATGCAGGTCAGCGCAAACTGGACAACCGACTTGATCGAGCAAGTCCCTGGAGGTGCAATCGATTGCGCCATTGGGTTAATCACGGACGCCCACAGACTGCCAGGTGGCGTGCGGAGGCTGTCCGTGGGGACGGAGCGGATAGTCATTGTCTCTTCCTCCTCAAGAGCTTCGACAAAGCCCGACGGCAGCCCTTGGCGGCTGCGGGATTTGGCCGAGGAAGGCTGGTTCCTTAATCCACGCGGGTGTGGCTGTCGCGCCGCTCTTGAGCGCGCCTTTGATCGGCATAACATTCTCATCCAGGTAGCAGCTGAAATCTTCGGTGAGGACCTCCAGTTGTCGCTTCTCGCCCAGAGTGGAGGACTGGGGCTCGCGCCCTATCGACAGCTCGAGCGCAGTCCACATCGCGCCGAACTGCGCGCCCTCGACGTGGCAGACTTCCAACTATCCGCGACCGTCACCCTAGTCCGTAACTTGGTTCCTAGCCGTTTTGACCCGGCAATCGAGCTGCTGGCAAGACAGCTGAAGGTAAAGCTTCAAGATAGCAACGGCACATGATCATTATCTGCAATATGCATTTGATTGATAACCCGCGCTGACATAGTGACGCTACTGCGCAAGGGGTCGATTGAGATCGCAGGGATGCGAGCCCCAGCTTTCACAGAGGAGGCTCACACTTCATGATTGTCACGGTATTTAGGACTCGTCTCAACGCGCACATTGAAGAGGAATACGGCCCGATGGCGATGCGCATGAGTGAGCTCGCGCGGGCCATTCCTGGATACCTGTCTCACAAGGGATTTGTCGCAGAGGATGGCGAACGGGTGACCATTGTGGAGTTCGAGTCCGAGGAGGCGCTTCAGAAATGGAAAGTCCATCCCGAGCACATGAAGGCCAAACAGCTTGGGTTTACAAAATTCTATAGCGAGTTCAAATATCAAGTATGCAAGGTTGTTCACGCCCGCACATGGGAGAGCCGGGTCGGAAAGAAATAGGGCCAACAAGAAATGACATTCCCCCTTCGGTTCTGAAACCGTCCATCCGAAAAGCATCTCAATCAAACCCGCATTCGGACGCACGAGGCGGAATCGATGGCATCCGCTTTCGAGCATAGTGCCCGTGGAAACGAGGATGCAGACAAGGTGTTACATTGCTGCACAACGGGATGAGACCAAAGGCCGACCGCTTCCAGGAAACTCGAGACGCGCGACACACATCGCCGATTTAAGCAAGCGTCGCGCCAAGCAGCAGGATCATATTGAGTGCCTATACGTCTCGATCGGGAGCAACGATAGCGTCCCCCTCGAAGCTGAGATGACCACTTGAACTCTATTCCAGAATGCGTTGATCACGGTACGGTTTGCCGCCACGCGAAAGCGTTACTGTGGCCCCACGCGGTTCGATGATGGGCAGCTCGGCCAACGCATTCACAACGTGGTGCATCGTGGGCAGATCCGACCAATCCGCGCGGCAAAAACGAACGGTGCCGATGCCGGTCTGACGGTATTCAATGGTCTTGTCAGGATCCGCGGCGGGCGTGAGTGTTACCTGGCGGACTTCGTGCTCGCCCCATGCGCCGGTGCGCGGCACATACTTTAACATTAGTGTGCCGTCTAAGGAGCTGGGTGTTTGCGTGGAGGGAGCATTCTGCAAATCGGAGACGGTTAGTTCGAGAAAACGAAAGCCCATCCAGGCGGCCGTGCAAAACCGCACGCCATTCCACTCCCTTGGCTCATCAACCTCCGCGTAAAGCTTTGGATGACCAACTTCGTCCCTACCCGAAATGATGGGATCGGCAAGGCTCTCCCATACCACCGCGAGAAATCGTCCTTCGGACCGATCCCGGCCCCCCCTGAAGCGAGCGGGCCAACTAACGTGGATCATTGTGTACCCGCGTCCGGCAAGCCAGTCGATTTCGGTCATATAGTGAAATTCGACGCTCACGATGGGTTCGCCGGAAAGGCTGAAACCTTCGGGCAAATGCCGCTCAAGCAAGGCAGCATCTGTCAGAAAGCTGGCCCCGACTGAAAGTCGACGCGGGCTGCGCTTTGGATTTGAGGATATTCCAGGCGGAAGTTGGCGCGGGCCCGGTGCCGGCCCAAAATGGGTCGGCATACGGTAGATGAGCCCAGGCTCAAATCGATAGCTCATGGGACAAACCAATGAATGCCGCAGGCTGGATGTGGCTGGATTGAGCCAGCGGATTGTCTTCATGCTTGAGCAAGCATAAGGCAGATGGTCCTTCAAATACCTTCACATCATTACCTTCTTTCATCAGCTCGTGCAGAAGTTTGCGGACGTTAACCGCTGCCACGTAGTCGGCTTGCGCATGCAACACCATCTGATCAATGCACTTATACCAAATCTCTCATGTGCCCGATAAGGCACTTGTTCTGAAGCCACGCTTCAAAAAAGCGAAACAATAGCTGCAAGAGACCCATATAGCGCTGTCTAGGAGGATCAGCAGTACTCAAGCTATCTCCAAAGCAAATCCGGACTCCTCGAGATAAACAATTCCTCGACTGCACTCGCGATGGCAAGTAGTCGGCAATCTTCGTAGCGTTCTCCGACGATTGTCAATCCTGTCGGTGGTTCGCCAGGGCGATGCATAGGAATCGAGATTGAAGGCCGATCGAGCAGATTAAAGAGCGAGGGATTCCGTATTAGCTGCGCGCGGATGCTATCTTCGTCACGCCTGCATTCGTCCATTGACGGCGCGATGATCGACACCGTCGGAAGGATCAGCGCATCGAATGGGGCTGTGACAGCGTCAAATTTCGCCATCAACTCGGTCCGCCGGCCGAGCGCACGGACGTAGTCCACAGCAGAGAACTGCGCACCGCGCTCGACGCGTTTTCTGACGTTGGGATCGTAGTCTGGCCTTCGGCGGGCCAGCAGGTCGCGGTGCCAGGCGAGCGCCTCGACAGACTGAATCGTCGCGTTCAGATTCTCCGACCGAATGTCGGAAAAAACGCCGGTTGGCAACTCGCGCAGCGCAGCACCGGCGCTTGACATCATCGTGCACGCCCGCTGAAATGTTTGTGAGACGTCGGCATCCAGCCCTTCAAGGACAACGTCCGTCGGAACGGCAAGTCGCAGGCCGCTCACACTCGCACCTTTCGGCATCGTTTGAATTTCGCCGGCTATCGCAGCGTGAACGAGCGCGCAATCGTGGACCGTCCTTGCCAACGGGCCGACCGTGTCGAGCGTGGTCGACAGCGGAACGGCCCCCTCGCGCGAAACGGCACCTTGCGTAGGTTTGAAGCCTACAACGCCGCAAAGCGCGGCCGGAACCCGTATTGAGCCCACAGTGTCCGAGCCGATCGCGGCGATCGCCATCCCGTCTGCGACTGAAACTGCAGCACCGGAGGAGGATCCGCCGGGGATACGGTCTCTGTCCCAGGGATTTCCAGGCGTACCAAAACAGGGGTTGATGCCCACCGCGGAAAACGCGAACTGAGTCATATTGGTTCGGCCGACAAGTACCGCGCCGGCAGCCTTCAGGCGCTTGACGATGGGAGCGTCCGCCGCAGCCGGAGGGCAGTCGTCCAATGCCCTAGTCCCGGCCAGAGTGACTTCGCCCTCAACGTCGAACAAATCCTTAATGGACACCGGAATGCCCGCCAGGAGGGATGAGGCATAGCCGGCGCGAAGCAGATCATCCTGCGCCTGGGCGGCCCGTCGGGCCTGTTTCTCCCAAACGCGTATGAAGGTACGCGTACCCTCGCCCACTGGGTCGGCAATTCTCGACAAGCAGGTTTCGACGAGCTCCCGGCTGCTCATCCTGCCACTGACGAGCGCCTCGTGCTGCGCTACGATACTGGTCGGACTACCGATCACGTTTCACCTGCCGCCCAATCGTCGCTGAGGCCACCGAGCAGCGGATGATACATTTCATCGCCGGCGTGCTGAGTGAATTCGACATTGATCTGATCGACGCGCAACCCCAGAATTTCAACAATTGCCTCCACGAGCGCCCGCGCCAATCGCGCCCTCTGTTCGGGAGGACGACCGCGGCGGATGTCGCACATCAGCAATGCAGCCGGATAAGGCTCTGCTTCCGTGCATCGCCAGATGCCACCATCGCCTAATTCGCGAATGGCTACCGAAACCCGCCTGGCGTTCGCTTGCATCATCTCGCTGTAAATCTCGCCAAGACGTTTCGCCAGGCGCTGCTTCTGTTCCGCAGAATGATGGTTTGGTACGTCGATTTGGAGATAAGGCAAGGTCGCGCTCGCTAGATAGTGCTTTCAGACTTTAACTGTTAGTAGCGAGCTTCCGCTCAACCAACCTTGCGTAAATCGTCGCCGCGTAAGGTAACGCCTCGTCATTGAAGTCATAACCCGGATTATGCAGACCGGCACTTTCGCCATTGCCGACGTTGATGTAGGCGCCGGGCACCTTTTCCAGCATGAACGAGAAATCTTCTGAGCCCATCATCAAGCTACGAGCACGGTCGACGTTCGCTTCGCCGGCGATCTCGGCGGCGACGTCGGCAGCGAACGCCGCTTCTCCTTGCGTGTTCACCAGCGGGACAAAGATCACGCGAAAATCAACCAATGCTGAAGCGCCGAAGCCTTCGGCGACTCCTACGGCGATCCTTCGCAAATTAGCCTTTATGACATCGAGCACTTCCGGCTTGAACCAGCGTGCAGTGCCGCTAATGACCGCTTGATTGGGAACTACATTGTAGGCATCGCCGGCCTCAATCTTGGTCACGCTAACCACCGCTGCATCAACGGCGGCCACGTTGCGCGATGCAATCGACTGCAACGCCGTGACGACATGACTGGCGGTGAGCACAGGATCGACGCTTTGCTCGGGATGAGCGCCATGCGCACCCTTACCCTTCACTGTGATATCAAAGAACGCGCCACCAGCCATCATGACGCCGCCGCGAATGCTGAACTTACCAATAGGAAGCGCCGGCGCATTGTGGAAGCCAAATACCACATCGCAGGGAAAGCGTTCGAACAACCCGTCCGCCAGCATGGCGTTGGCTCCGCCGAGGCCCTCTTCCGCAGGCTGGAAGATGAAATGGACGACACCGTTGAATTGACGCGCCTCCGAAAGATACCGCGCGGCCCCGAGCAGACTCGCGACATGGCCGTCATGACCGCAGGCATGCATGCGGCCGGGAACCGTCGAACGGTGGCTGAATTGATTGATCTCCTCAATCGGTAGCGCGTCCATATCGGCGCGAAGCCCGATTGACCGCCTGGAATCGCCAACTGCCAGACGGCCGACGACTCCGGTTTTGCCGATGTTGCGATGGACCTCCAACCCAAATCCAGCAAGTGTTCGCGCAATGAATTCCGAGGTGCGATGCTCCTCGAATCCGATCTCCGGATGCATGTGCAAGTCATGCCGCCAGCCAATCATTGTCTGTTCAAATTCTCTGATTCTGCTTAGCGCCCGCATCTTCCGACCAGTTTTAATTTGCAACTTCCTTGGAGATAGCAGAAGCAGTCACGGTTTGCAATGGCTTGATTAGTTATCGCAGCATTTGCTGATGTGAGCTGGGGCAGTTCTTCCACTTTAATAGGCATTACTGTTGAGGATATTGATTTCAATATGCAAGCAGTTATGCTATTTGCTAACGAAGAGTGACACATGGTCAAACGAACCAGCCACAGGCGGGCAAAGTGCCCGGTCGCACGCCCATTGGATGCAATCGGCGATTGGTGGTCGATGCTAATCATCCGCGATGCCTTTGAGGGGCTTCGGCGATTTGGCGAGTTCCAGAAGAACCTCGGTGTGGCCAGGAATATTCTGGCTGTACGGTTGCGCAATCTCGTTGAACACGGGATTCTCGAGATGGTACCTGCCACAGACGGCAGCTCCTATCAGGAGTACGTGTTGACCGAGAAGGGACGCGGGTTATTTCCCGTGCTGGTCGCACTACGACAATGGGGTGAAGACTTCTTCTTCACACCCGGCGAGAGCCACGTGTTGCTTCTCGACCGCAAATATGGCCTGCCAGTGCGCAAGCTCGAAGTTCGATCTCAGGACAGACGCGTGCTCGGCCCGATGGACACCGTGGTCAGGGCTGTTCAGGGAACCCTTCAATCGCTCAAATCGCCCGATGCCAGCGAACCACAGGTCATGGTCCGCAGAGGCCGCGCCGGAGCGCGTCGTCGAACGTAACCGCGCTCGGTGTGCCGACGATGCGCTCGCACCTGGCAGAGACACGGAGGCGTTTGCCAACGCCAAAGGCCTACGCCGCGGATGCGCGTGGCGGGGGGCATTTTCTAGGGCCGGAGCACATCTACAATCAGAGTGGCCCTCTGACCGGCCAAGGCGCCGTCGGCATCGGCTTTGAGCGTCGACCGGCTCTTGGTGCTACCATCGAGCGTAGCAAATCGTACGAAATCGTAGTTGGCGTGCACAATCGTGGCCCGTGGTAGCGGGGGAGCGCTACCGCCTTTCCCCACACCAGACCAACTTACGCTACGTTCTTCAATCATCCGCTTGATGCGGTACGCGAGTGACTGGGCAAGCTCAGGTCTTACGCGCACAATGAAAGTGTTGGAAGGCCACTAGGGCATGCACGCAGCCAAATTCGGATTGATGCGAGTTTGACGAACGCAAGATAGTTGGCTGCGAGTTTGTCGTATCGGGTCGCGACACGCCGACATTGCTTGATCTTGTTGAAGAATCGTTCGATCAAATTGCGTGCGCGATACCGATACGGACTGAAGCAGATCGGGTCTTTGCGATTTCGTTTCGGCGGAATGGCCGCCCATGCTCCTTGCTGGCGGGCAAGCTCCCTGATCCAGTCGGCGTCGTAGCCGCGATCCGCGAGCAGCATCGTCTTGGGAAGCAATGCGCTGAGCAGAACCGAACACAGCCGGTTGTCATGCGCCTCACCGGGCGTGAGGGCGAGATGGACCGGCAGGCCATTGGTGTCCACCACCGCGTGAATCTTGCTGGTCAGGCCACCTCGTGAGCGACCCATATCTTCCTGATTGTTGTCCGCGATACAGGCTCCGTGCTGATGCACGCGCACGATGGAGGTATCGATCATTTGCACCGCCGCGTCATGACCGGCAGCCAGTGCGTCCATGATGTGGTCCCAGACGCCAGCCCGTCGCCACCGAACGAAGCGATTGTAACAGGTGGTGCGGGGACCGTAGTTCTCCGGCAGGTCGCGCCATGGCGCACCTGAACGCAGGACCCAAAAGATGCCATTGAGCACGCGACGGTCATTTACACGCCGAACACCACGCGGTTTGTCCGGCAGCATAGGTTTGATGGCGGTCCATTCATAGTCGTTGAGTTCGTAGCGCATGATTCGAGGCTCCGGTTCGGAGCTTGAATCACGTCTTGGGCAGCGCCATCAACCCGCAATGCCCCCGTCACCATGTCGCTAATGCTCTGAATTGACTTCCGCTTTCGGCGGCGCAGCGGACGTGACCGGACTCGCTGCCGGCTCGCCCAAGTCGCGATTGACCCGAAGCGGACTTCGAAGGGTAGTCTGCCGAGCGTAGGCCGTTCTCAAAGCATCTCTTCCAGCAAATCACTTACTACTTCGGGGCAGTCGATGTGCGGGTCGTGACCACAGTTGTGAAGGACTGTAGTTCGCCAGCCCCTGGTGTTTTTGCATCGCTCAAGTGCGGCGTCGTATGCCGGGCTCGCGAATTGCGGTGTGCGAACGAAAAGTTTTTTCCCAATTCGTTCGACGGCTCCTGTCAATTTGATTCTATCCATCGTTACGGCTACGGGATGCGGCGTCATTTTTTGGTCCACCCACGCCGCATCGTCAGAGCTTTGGATCCTCAGCAGCGCACTGGTAGCGCCGGGTCTTGCTACGTCACCCCGGTTCAACGCAGCCGCGATCGCGGTCTGTTGCATTTCTGGCAAAACGTCATATGGCCGCTGGCCGTCTTCTGGCAGAAAAGCGTCGAGGTAGACGATCCCGGAGAGACGCTCGCCGATGTGCTCCGTTGCTCCCGTGATGACCCAACCAGCATAGGAGTGTCCGACTAGTACGGCATCACTTATGTCTTCCCATCGAAAAAGATTCACGACATCGGCTATGTGAGTGTGAAGAGTGATGCCTTTACTCAACAAATGGGAACGTTCACCGACGCCTGTAAGCGTTGGAGTCAGCACCTCATGCCCTTTGACAGCGAGCAATCGTCGAACACGTTTCCAAGACCAACTGCCATGTCCTGCGCCATGCACAAGAACGAAAGTCCGCGGAGTTGAAGATGTCATTGTTGCTCTTGGATAAAGTCACAAACCGGCGCGAGGACCGCAGTCTAACCGACATTGCGGCGACGTAAAGTCGTGTCAGGTATTGGCCCTTCGCGTCATTTAGCTGCGCTGCAGAATTTGGTCGCTATCGAGGCATAGCGGACTCTGGCAAGCCGTGCGCTGGCAGATTTATGGGTTCACGGCCTAGCTCCGATATCGGCGGCGAGCAAACAATATCGCGGAAAATCGCACGGGAGCGCGCTTTCGGCGGCTCAGTCGTCAAGCGGCGCGCAATTTTGGTTTTCTGGTCGGTCCAAGATTCAACTGGGTTAAAATCCTGGAGGCGCAACCAAAGAGAAGCTCGCGCTACACTGCCACTGGCCTCCAGCATTCCGGTTTGATGAACCTCGTCTTGCGAATAATTCGATGTTCGGTTCTTGTCTGTCTTGCTATTTTACGGATGAAGCAAGCACTGGCAACGGATCGACGCAAAACATTCTATCAGCAACGAACCACCGATGCCCACCACTTTTACCGTTCATGCAGCCGACGGACCGGCTGCGCGATAGCCATCCTGGCGTCATGAATCGTTGAGACGGGTGTGACGATAGATTCGATAGCTATCGGAAGTCGATCGCTGAAGGACTTTTCTGCGTTATGCACTATCCGTATGTCAGAAGAGTACTCGCGCCTCGGACACGAATTGCGATCTGTTGGTGGCGCGGCACTCGACAGCAGCGCATGCACAATCGCGCGATGGGGGGACCTGTCCCAACGCCAGTTGGACGATATCGGTCTAGGTCATCGTCGGAGCACAACGCGCGAAGAGCGGAAACTCGCCAGACTACATTCGGTGAAGGCCGCGTGCTTTTCGTCGGCACCCCATCGATGCCGGCGGTTTGATGTTGCCAACCAAACGTTTCATCGTTCGAGATTTTGAGAATCCCTCAATGCTTTCACATCATTCGCGAAGTCATTCGGGTCGCCGACGGCGGTTTTGCGCGGTCTTCGATCTTTTCTCGTCGGCAACGTCCCGGCTCCACAGCTCCGTCCGTGCGCGCCGAGCCGAAAGAGATGCTAGACCGCTAGCCGGAGGGTCTTCTCATGCCGCCCGCTGAAGACGAACTCCGGAATGGGGAAGTCAGCCGGCTCCTCGCGGCTGCCGAAAATCTGATCCGAAGCGCGCCAGATTGCTGGCTAATAACCCTATCAGAGGCCGGAGGCGCCAACGCGCGTCCAATGGGGCGCGTGCTACCGACCGCCGACCGGAACAGCTGGAAGATTCTTTTCCTGACGGACGGCCGCTCCCGCAAAGTGTCCGATATCCCAGCCGTGAAACTCACATTTCTTCTGACCAGGCTTTCGCCGCTCTCGACGGTTTGGCGACTTTGATCAACGAAACGTCAGATGTCACTCGACTTTGGAAGAAGGGATATGATGTCCATTTCGCGACCGAAACCGATCGTGCGAACGCGGCATTCATCGAAGTCGCTGTCGATCGGATGGAGCTCTGGATTCGGGGCGTCACGCCGGAGCCGTTCGGGCTGCAACCGACAATTGTCGATCGGGCAGCCGGAGGCGGATGGCGCCTGAGAACATCGCGACCTTATAGAAAAACGGATGCTGAAATCTCGTTTAAAACTTTGTAGTTGCGCACGGTGATCGCGTTCCATAGCGAAGCCCGCCGACAACCAATGAGAGCCATGCATGACCGCTACCCATATTCCCGAAGGCTTCGAGCCTCACGTTCGGCCAAGCCCGCTCACGGCACCCTGGGAGCCGATCTACTACAAGAGGACGCCAGACGCTGTCATTCTCGGCGTGCGGCTGGCGGAGCCGCACACCAACTCGCGCGGCCTCGCCCATGGCGGCTTCATCACGACGCTCGCCGACAACGCGATGGGATTGAGTTGCGGCATGAAGCGGGACGGCAAAACACGGTTGTTAACCGCCAGCCTTTCGATCGATTTCATCAGCTCGGCAAAGATCGGGCAATGGATTGCGATCGAAACCGACGTCATCAAAGTCGGCAGGAGCCTCTGCTTCGCGCAATGCGTTGTTACTGCCGATGGTGTGCGATGTGCGCGGGCCAGCGGCACATTCAGCGTCGTGAAAACGACGGACTAACGCGCGCAAGCCCTAGTCACGTGAGTCGAAAGTTCGCCACACCAGGTCGGATCGCTCGATAGCTTGAATGTCTGGCTATGGTGCGGCTGCAAGCCGAGCCCGGCGCGGAGTACCGGATCGTCGACAACAGCTCGGGCCAGCCGGCGCTGCAAACCGGCGACGCCGCGCGTATACAGCGGATCGTGGTGCGAGAAAAACAGATTTCCGACCAGTCGACAACCCCTCTTGTTTCAGCTTGGAACGATACTCGCTGGCATGCGGATCTGGAGGCAAACACACTGCTCGCTCCGTCCCGGATCGCTTCTAGCGATTGTCGCAATCGGCTTCGAGCCTGCGGTAAGGATTCAGACCGCTGCAACGCTGCGGGTTCAAACGTGCATTGGCGTAGATTTGGCGCAGCATGGCCGATGAAGATGAAGCCGCGACGCGATGCTGCAACTATAAGCGGGGGCGAGAAGCACCTCCGATTTGGCGACGTTAATGGCGCGCGGTATGGCTGCGACTGCCGCCACTAGCGCCGCAGCCAGGTCGCGAGTTCGGTCGCGGTGTTGGTCTCCTGGTTCCAGACCAGGCGCTGTCCACGCCAGGAAAGATCGCAACATTGAGCATTTGGCGAAAGCCGTCGGCAAGCCCGAGCTCCCACGGGACCCAGCGACTGTCCTTCGAATTGATCGTGGTAAGCAGGATGAACTTGCTGCATTGCTTGATCCGACTGCGAAGAATCGCGGCCGTTTCCCGATTGGTGGTAGACGGAAGTGTTTCGTCCTTCTTGTCGACGTAAACCTTGGCCCCGTGCCGCTCCTAGATTGTGATTGCACCGGGCAGCACATCGACGTCCTTGAATGACTGAGGAACGATGAGCCGACCGGTGAGCGGGTCGGGGCCTTCCGGACGATGGACGCACGATCGACAGCCAATTGACCTGCTCCGTTGCGTACGGTGCCGCGGCGCTGAATACATTTTCCGCTCGGACAGCTGCCACGAACCAATCGCTCCCCTGGCAGAATTCAGGAGCCGGGCCAGAAGATGCGTGCAATAGCTTCCAGTTCTCGGTTGCTGAAGGACGGCTCGACACTATGAATGATCCACGCATCAGAAGAATGCTCTTATCTTGGACACGAATCGCGATCGGGTGGCGGCGCGATGCTCGGCAACAGCGCATCCACAACCGCCCAATGAGGGAATTAACCTACCGCCAGGTGGACGATATCGGTCAAGACCATCGCCATGAGCGCAACATGCGCGAAGAGCGACGACTCGCAATATGATTGCTATATTCGGTGGTAGCCGGCCGCTCTTCGTACGTGCCGACTGACGACTTGATGTTGCCAGTGTCCCTGCAAGCGTCCTCATCGGTTCGTCGTCGGTCCACCCAGACATAGCGTGACGGTTCCTAATTCTTCAGAACGGCGTCATTTCTGAGCGCGGCAAATTGACGTCCGCGCGGGCTCCGACAGTCAGGTTTAGGTTGTCCGAACACTCTCCATGAACCGTTCGAGTTCTCCACGCAGCTGAGCTCCCTCGCGAGCCAGAGACTTCGCTGAACCGAGCACATGCTCAGACGCCGCCCCCGTTTCCACTGCTGCCTCGTTTACACCATGGATATCGTCGGTTACTGCCCGCGTGCCGACCGCAACATGCTGAATATTTCGCGCAATCTCCTCCGAGGCGGCGCTTTGCTGATCCATCGCGGCGGTTATGGCCAACGAAATTGCGGAAATCCGTTCTATCGTCGAGCCGATGTCCTTGATCGCGCCGACAGAGCTTTGCGTCGCACCCTGTATTCCAATCACCTGGGCCGCGATCTCATGCGTCGCCTTTGAGGTCTGACTCGCCAGGGACTTTACTTCAGCCGCGACGACCGCAAACCCTCGTCCCGCCTCCCCCGCGCGGGCCGCCTCAATCGTTGCATTCAGCGCGAGTAGATTCGTTTGATCGGAGATCTCTGCAATAAGCTTGACGACATCGCCAATTCGCTGCGCGGCCTCGGCCAGCCTTCTCATCTCGACGTCCGTGTGCCGCGCCTGATCCACCGCGCCGCTTGCAATCCCGTTCGACTCCCGAACCCGCTGCCTGATTTCATTTACCGACATCGACAGCTCTTCTGTCGCTGCCGCAACAGATTTCACATTCGACGATGCCTGCTCGGATGCTCCAGCTACCCGGCCAGACAATTGTTGCGCCGATGCGGCGTTTCTCTGCAATTTTCCCGCGAAGGCCTGGAGCTCTTCGGCAGAGGAAGATACGCTGCTAACAATTGAACCTACGGCGGTCTCGAACCTGTCGGCAAAGCCGACAAACTCTTTCTGCCGCGCCTCGCGATCTGCGATCTGCCGCTGCTCCCGTTCGGCAGTGTCCCGCGCGGCTTTCCTGAGAGCTTCCTCCTTGAACATCTCGACCGCCGCGGCCATTTCACCGATCTCATCGCTGCGCCCAAGACCGGGCAGGACGCGATCAAGGTTTCCAGCCGCCAGGTCGCGCATGGCGGCGCACATCAGGATCATGGGCCTGGCTATCCCTCGTCCGATTCCCCAAGCCAAGACTGCGCCCAATAACAGACCTCCGAAACCCAGCAGCGCGACCAGAGTCTTGGTTTCAGCCACGATGGAAGCGGTCAGGTTCTCAAGACTTCGCTGATCCACCGAAAGGTCAGACTTAAGCGCAAGTGCTTCGAAAGTGATCTGCTCGGCAAGCTTGCCTGTCGCCCCGACGAGATCCAGAATCAATTGGGATTCCCGTACCAGCGCCGAAAAAGAGCCGGCATAAGACGAAAGCGACGCTTTCGTTTCCCGGACTTTCCCCTGGATATCCTCATCACCTGTTGACGCCGCTCCCAGATTTTCATCCAGTTCGGCGAGCCGTGACTTGACCATCTCGGAAATCGAGAAATCCGGCTTGGCAATAAAGGCATTCGCAAGGGCTGATACTTCAGCGAACTGTTTTCCGAACTGCCTTGCGCCAAATTCCACCGGAGCGACGCCGGCTATCGCCGCGTTGGCGAGGAGTTCCTCGTTCTGTTTGCGGGTGTTAGCGGTCGTCGCCCGGATCTTTGAAGAAAGTGAAGCGATATTGCGCTGGGCCTGCAGCAAATCGGCAAATTTTTTCCGGAACTGGCCGAATTTTTGCGCCAGATTCTCTACCTGCCCCAACCTCGTCTGAAGCGAAGCGGCAGTCCGGGCCTTTTCCATGGCGGTCGCGAGTCTTTCTTCCGCCCGAAGGGCGGCATCGGCGTCGGCGTCCTTACCGGTTACGGCGAAGTAGCGAACCAGCCCCTGATACGATACCAGATCCCGATCGATACTGCTGACGAGTTCGGAGTCGACGCTGACTTCGCCATTGGAGGAAACTGCCACGGCGATTCTTGAAAAGGCCAGGTATGCGACCTCCATGCTGAGTGCGGAGATCACGACGACAACGGCGAATCCCAGTGTCACCTTGCCGCGAAATCCAAGACGCACGGCAGAGAAGATGCGGCGCGGAGCAATTCTGTCGATGATAGCCATCTGCACATCCAAATATCGGTCCAGATCCTGGATTGATGACCTACGCAAGAAAAAATAAGAGAGAGTAAAACGAGCGCCGGCACCATTGGTCGACCAACACACCGTGGTCTTCATGGACAAAAGAAAGCACTTCGTATCCGCGAAAGAGGAGTCAAACGTTCTTGTGAGCGTCCCAAACGCCTTCTTTTGTGCTGGTTTCCTCGCACCAATAATTATTTGAACAATCTTTCTCGCCAGGCATGCGCGACATGGCGTTAGCCGTGCAAGCCGTCACCTGATGCGAGCAGCGCCGCTTCCTGAAACGCCTCCCCGAGCGTCGGATGTGCGTGAATTGTGAGGGCAACATCCTCAATCCGGCATCTCATTTCGATGCAGAGCGCGAAGGCGGCGGAGAGTTCGGCAACACCGTTTCCGACCGCCTGAATTCCGAGAACCCGGTGGTCGACTTCGCCGTAGACGATGCGGATAAAGCCGGTTTCCGATCCCGACGTCAGCGATCTCCCGTTTGCTGCAAACGGAAACTTGGCAGTTTTGGATCCGGCTGGGGCTTCACTTGGATTCAAGCCGACTGTTACGATTTCGGGATCTGCGTAGCAAACAGCCGGTATGCAGGTCGGCTCGAAACGGCGTTTGGACCCGGCGATCGCTTCAGCCACTACCTTGCCCTGCGCCATCGCACGATGAGCGAGCATTGGCTCGCCGGTGACGTCGCCGACGGCCCATACGTGCCGCATTGAGGTCCGACATTGCTCGTCGATCGCGAGATAACTCCCGGCTCGCATGAGATCCAGCTGATTCAGACCGAAACCATCGAGCCGTGCCTTTCGACCCGCACTGACCAGGAACACGTCCGCCTCCAGGGCGATTTGTTCGCCGGAACTCATTCTTACCTGCAGCGTCCTCTCGTCCGGGCCCATCCCCTCGGCACTCCCTCCGAGGATGAGCTTGCCTCCCAATTCGGAAAATCTCGAAGCGACGGGACGAACAAGCTCGGGATCATAATTCGAGAGCAGCTGCGGTGCAGCTTCCAGTAACGTCACGCTGGTGCCAAGTTTGGCGTAAGCCATACCCAGTTCGACGCCAATGTAACCTGCACCAATCACGACCATGCTTCGAGGAATCGCTTTGAGCGAAACAATCTCCGTCGAGGAGACGACACGTCCGCCGAACGGCAATTGCGCCAACTCCACCGGCTCGGATCCGGTCGCAATCACGATATGTTCGGCGCTGATCTCCAGGGTTTTGCTGGCAGTCGCCACGGCGCAGGACTTGCCATCCAGGAGCCTTGCCGAGCCATTCAGGACCCTCACCTTGGCTCTGCGCAATAACGCGGCAACGCCCCCATTCAGGCGCCTGACGATTCCGTCCTTCCAGGACATCGTCCTGGCCAAATCGATTGCAACTTCACCGACCGTAAGTCCGGTCTCCGTGACGGTGGAAACGTCAGCCGCTCTTCGATATTCCTCGGCGGCATGTATGAGCGCCTTGGAAGGAATGCAGCCAACGTTCAGGCACGTGCCGCCCAGGCTATCCTTTTCGACAATGATGGTATCGAGCCCAAGCTGCCCGGCACGAATAGCGCAGACATAGCCGCCCGGACCGGCTCCGATGACGAGAACCTCGCAGGTTAGCCGGGTCACGAGCGGCCCATGAACATGAGGGCAGGATGCTCCAAAAGAACCCGGAGTCGCTGGATAAATGCGGCGGCATCCCAGCCATCGATAATCCGGTGATCAAAGGACGACGACAGGTTCATGACCTTGCGGGGCTGAAATGCATTGTTCTGCCACAGGGGGCGTGTCGCAATCTTGTTGACGCCAATAATGGCGACCTCGGGTGAGTTGATGACCGGCGTTGTCACCACACCGCCAAGCGCGCCCAAACTCGTCACGGTGATCGTCGAGCCGGTTAGCTCGGCAGGAGTAATCTTTCCGGATCTCGCCGCGCTCGCAAGACGGCTGATTTCTTGTGCGCAATCCTGGATCGAAAGGGCTTCTGCATGCCGCAGGACAGGCACCATGAGCCCGGCAGAAGTCTGTGTTGCAATTCCGACGTGAACTCCGGCGTGGACCTCAAGTGTTTCGTCAGCATCCTCAAATCGGGCGTTCAATCGTGGGTATTCATGGAGTGCGACGGTCAGCGCTTGAACAACGAATGGCAGTAGTGTCAGCCTGGAAGTTCCTGCCGCAGCCTGTTCGTTTGCAATGGTACGCAATGCTTCGAGTTCGCTGACATCGACTTCTTCGACATAGGAGAAGTGCGGGATTCTCTGCTTGGTGCCTTGCAGGCGGCTCGCAATCTTTCGCCTCAGGCCTGTAATCCTGATCCGTTCAACCTGTGTGTGGCGATCCCCGTGCGCCGTGCCGCCCGAGAATTGACGGTCGATGTCTTCGACAACGATACGCCCCGAGGGTCCGCTGCCAGCAAGTTTTGACAGGTCAACCCCGCGGTCGCGCGCGTAAGCCCTGACATAGGGCGACGCCGTTGGGATCGCCTTCGGCAAACCCGAATCATCGGTATTGGGCCCAGCTGGACGCCTCGGTTGCGGGCCGGGCCGGCGCCCCGGACCGCTGTCACGAATCGCCGCCTCGGATCCCCGCGGTCTAGATACTTCTTCGGAGATACGGCGCTCGATCGGCCATCGGCTTCTGCGGGGCCTTTTCCGACCGTTGCTCCAGCGACTTTGATGAACGGTGCACCGATCGCAACGACCTCTCCGACGCCCCCTCCCAGCCAGGTTACCTCGCCCTCGATCGGCGACGGAATCTCGACGGTTGCCTTATCCGTCATGATCGATGCCACGACATCGTCCTCCCGAATGATGTCGCCGACCCGAACGCGTAGTTCGACAATTTCGGCTTCCGCAATCCCCTCGCCGACATCCGGGACCTTGATTACATAGTCCGTCAAAATCAGTCCTCCAGCGCAAGTCGGATTTCGTCGGCAACCCGGCCAGGGCCGGGAAAGTACTGCCACTCAAAGGCGTGGGGATATGGGGTGTCCCAGCCCGTGACCCGCCTGATCGGCGTCTTGAGGTGATAGAAGCAGCTCTCCTGGATGACGGCGGACAGTTCGGCACCAAATCCGCAAATGCGGGTCGCTTCGTGCACGATGACGCAGCGGCCGGTCTTTCGAACGGATTCAATGATGGCTTCCTCATCGAGCGGAACCAGACTCCTCAAGTCGATCACCTCGGCATCGATGCCACTTTCCTGAGTGGCTGCGAGCGCGACATGCACCATGGTTCCGTAGGTCACGATGGTTACCGCCCCGCCTTCGCGGCGAACGGTGGCCTTGCCCAGCGGCACGCGGTAATATCCGTCGGGAACCTCGCTCAGCGCGTGGGAGGACCATGGCACCACGGGCCGGTCATGGTGACCATCAAACGGTCCATTATAGAGCCGCTTCGGCTCCAGGAAGACGACGGGATCCTCATCCTCAATTGCGGCGATCAACAAGCCTTTGCTATCGTAGGGGTTCGAGGGCATGACCGTCTTGAGCCCGCACACGTGTGCGAACAGGCTCTCGGGACTTTGGGAATGTGTCTGGCCACCGTAAATTCCGCCGCCCACCGGCATGCGGATCGTCATCGGCGCACTGAAATCGCCTGCGGATCTGTAACGAAGGCGGGCTGCCTCGGAAACGATCTGGTCGAACGCCGGATACATGTAGTCGGAGAACTGGATCTCGACGCACGGACGTAAGCCGTATGCCGCCATGCCCACGGCCGCACCCACAATACCGTTCTCGCTGATCGGCGTATCAAAGCATCGATGTGAACCGAACTTCTTCTGCAATCCCTTCGTGCATCTGAAAACGCCACCAAAGAACCCGACATCTTCTCCGAAGACCACCAGGTTCGGTTCACGCTCCATCATGACGTCATGCGCATCACGGATCGCCTCTATCATCGTCCGCGACGTCACGTCAGAACCCTGCCTGCTGCCGTTGACGCTGAAGGTGTGGCGGCATCTCGTGATACACGTCCAGAAACATCTCCCGCGGCGACAACGGCGGCCCGTCGCGTAGGGTTCCGAAGCTCTCCGCCTGCTTTTGAAGCCCGAGAACCTCTGACTCGATCTCGTCAACCGCCTGGGTGTGTTGCGCTTCGCTCCAAATGCCCTTGAGGATCAGATGCGTCTTCAGTCGTTCGATCGGGTCGCCAAGCGGCCAGGCCTCATGCTCTGCCTTCGGTCGATAGACAGCCGGATCGTCGGATGTGGAGTGTGCGGCCGAGCGGTAGGTGAAATGCTCGATCAGCGTTGGACCGAGGTTACGCCGCGCCCGCTCCGTCGCCCACGCGGCTGCCGCGTACACCGCGAGGAAGTCGTTTCCATCGACGAGCAGAGCGGGTATTCCGAATCCAACTCCGCGCGCCGCAAACGTCGGCCCATCCCCTCGCGCGATTCCCTGGAACGTCGATATCGCCCATTGATTGTTCACGATATTCAGGACTACGGGGCTGCGATAGGTTGATGCGAAAACCAGCGCGGAATGAAAATCGGACTCAGCGGTTGAGCCATCGCCTACCCACGCCGCGGCGATCGCGGTACCTCCTTTGATTGCCGAGGCCATGCTCCACCCGACGGCCTGGATGAACTGGGTTCCCAAATTACCCGAGATCGAGAAAAAGCCGTGTGTCCTGGCGCTGTACATCACCGGCAACTGGCGCCCTTTCAGCGGATCCCTTGAATTCGACAGAACCTGGCACATCATGTCGAGGAGGGGATATCCGGCCGTTATCAGCAATCCCTGCTGCCGATAGGTTGGGAAGTTCATGTCTCCCGGCCGCATCGTGCGCTGGAACGCACAGGCTACGGCTTCCTCGCCCGTGCATTGCATATAGAAGGACGTCTTGCCCTGGCGTTGCGCCATCAGCATTCGGCTGTCGAAAGCGCGCACCTTCAGCATATCCCCGAGACCCGCCAGCAGCTCCGGGTCGGACAGATCGGGGCACCACGGCCCGACTGCCTGCCCATCATCGTCAAGGACGCGAATGAGCGAGGCCGCGAGATCCTCCATCCCGCGCGCAGGAGCATCGACCGGCGGTCTCCGGACGTTACCGGCACGCGAATTGAGCAACCCCGCAAAGGCCGGCGCGTCCCCGGGCCGGCCGTGAGGTTCGGGAACACGCAGCGAGAGGGCGTCGCTTGAGGGCTGTTCTGCAGCCGCTGCCGGGGGCATTGAACATTTCTCCTTAAGGACCATGTAGCCGGACACGCGACCCGCGCGACCTTATCCAGGTTAGCCAGCCAGCGCCAAAATGTTCTTTCGATGTTGGGCGTGCCTGCGCGTTTTTCAGAAACAATCGTCTGCGTTCCGCCCGACCTGGCCGCAGACGCTTCGGCACGGACATCAGGCTTCGACGTCGCAGGTCTTCGCTGCTCGACTCGGCTGGATGAAACAACGCTTCCTGAGTGCACGAATTGACCGACGCCTCGGTCGATTGCGCCCCGCAACCGGGCGTCCCTTGGTGGAGTTTCACCAAGACTGTGCTGGCAGCCGCCGCTTTGCGGCTTGTCGCACAAGGAAGACTGGCGCTGGATGAACCTTTCGACTGCCGCCCCTTCACTCTCCGTCAATTACTGCAGCATCGGGCGGGTGTGCCGGATTATGGCGCTCTGCCAGCTTATCGCGCAGCCGTTCAGAACGGCGAAAAGCCCTGGAATGCCATGCAGCTGCTGGACTATGCCGGGGCCGACCGTCTCGAGTTCGAACCAGGCCACGACTGGGGGTATTCAAATATCGGCTACTATTTGGTCCGCAGGAAGATTGAAGACATTACCGGACGCAACATTGGCAGCGCTTTACAGCACCTGGTTTTTGATGCGCTCGGTCTGGCCTCGGTGCACATAGCTGCCACCGCGGGTGATCTCGCCAAGACCTTGTGGGGGAATCCCGGCGGTTACGATCCTGGCTGGGTCTACCATGGTCTCCTGGTCGGAACCGCAAGCGACGCAGCGCGATTTCTGCACGGGCTGATCCTGGGTGAGGTGCTGCCGAGTCATCTCCTGACCGAGATGAAGACCTTCGTCGCCATTGGCGGCCCGATCCAACGGCGCCCGTGGCAGATTGCCGGGTATGGTCTTGGCCTGATGGCCGGTCGAATGACGGCGGCAGGTTCTGCGTTGGGCCATTCCGGTGCGGGCCCTGGAAGCGTCAGCGCGGTCTACCACTTCAACGACCTTCGCACGCCTCGCACCGTTGCTGCGTTTGCCCAAGCCGAAGACGAGAGCATAACTGAATACGAGGTCGAACGCCTTGCGTTGGCCTGACGTCGGGTGAATATGATTCACCGCCGGATGACAACGCCTCACTTCCAGAAGATGACGTATGGCATTATTGATACCGTGAAACAGCAATTGCAACGGTACGCTCAATCCGGCTGGCTTCTTCGGCGTTGCAGCCCGCCAGGCCGTAAATAATTCAGAGGCTGCCACTCCACCAGATGCCCAAGCGCGCTGCCCGAACGATTACGCGATCACTCGATCTATTCGAACCAGCCCCCTTTCCCATCTCCAGCCCGACCTGGATAGTGCACAGCTCCCACCGCGGTAATCCATCTTCATGGTCCCAGCGGTCAGGCTGCAGCAGCAAACGTCTTTCCCGGCCCGGAACCATCGTCCACCGAGCAATCGTCCAATGATGAATTTCCCTTTTCGGGCGGTTGCAGAGAGATCACACCATGAAGTTGCTTGACGAAATGGACAGAAAAATCATTCGCGAATTGCAACGCGATGCCCGCCTGTCCAATACGGATCTCGCCGCCCGTGTCGGACTTTCACCGAGCCGCTGTTGGCAGCGCGTCAAGCGACTGGAGGAGCGAGGATATATCGAATGCTACACGGCCGTCATCAATCAGAAGCGCATGGGCCTGCCTGATACCGTGATGGTCGAAGTGATCCTGGACCGTCACGATGATGGCTTCTTCGAAAAATTTTCTCAGACTATTTCCGCTCTGCCGGAAGTACTGGAGGCCTACATGACGACCGGCGAATATGACTTCATTATCAAGGTTGCCGTCGCCGGCGCCGACGGATACGAGCAATTCCTTCGTCACAAATTGTACAAGATTCCGGGAATCAGACAGACGAGATCATCGTTTACACTGCGCTGCATAAAGTCGAACTGGTCGCCGCCGACATAACCCCATCACAGCAGCGGGACTCTTGCTCCGCGGCTTCTGCCGGCATCCATTCATGGCAGCCGCTCATCGACTGGATCCGGTGGCCTGCAGGGCCTTCCATGCGCAAGGCGCACGAACCAGGTCGATACCCGTCATGGCGACCCTTCGCGCGCACCCGCGGATGGCCAGTCTGCGAGATTCCCGACTTTTTGAGGCAGCCGCAAAAAGGACGGGCGGTGATTGTCTCACCGCCCGCAAGTAGCTGAGCCTAAACATGGGAGGAAACTTCCGATCAGACCCAGAATGACGGTAGCAACGTCAGAACAACCTCGCAGTCCAATAATCCAAACCGGGTTAGGGACGATTGTCAGAACGTGGCCCCCAGGTTGCTCCGGCACCAATCCACGGGACTACACCTCGCCTGCCGCTTCGATCGCCTTCAGGTGTTGACGAAACCCATATCCGGGCTCATTGGCACGTCGCGCCCGGTACTCGCTGAAGCGGCTTTGCTCCCGATACGACTTGCCAGCCGCCATGTTCTTGAGTTGCCGCGCTTCCGTGTCGCGATACCCGATCGCAGCGGTCACGATCTCCTCCAGCCTCTCTTCCGGAAGAAACAGCACGCCGTTGGCGTCACCAACCACGAAATCGGCTGAAGTAACCGTATGCATCCCCACGGTTGCCCGGGTGAAGATATCGCCGGGCCTGGCGTGCAGCCGCTGCGGGCCAGTCGGCAGGCTGCCGATGCTGAAAATCGGGAAACCGATATCAGAGAGTTCCTTGCTGTCCCGATGCAGCCCCCAGATTACCATACCGGCAAGTCCGGCGGCCTGCACCTCAAGCGCAACGATATCGCCGATGCAAGCCTCTTCCAGGCGACCGCCATTATCCACGACCATTACCTCTCCTGGCTTCGCTTCTTCCAGAGATTCGAAGAACACGTCGATGCTGCCCAGATGTCTTACGGGCCGTACGCGCCCTGCACACCGCATACTCGGCGCAATCGACTGAAGAGCCGAAGGCCCGACCCGGATTGGCACTCCCAATCGAAGACACCCGTCGGCGAGATGAGGCGTGGTCAACCCTCCCAACCTTTCGGTCAGCTTCTCGCAGTCTGTTCTGCCCATGCGAACTTCCTAAATGTTTTGTTCAATTCGATTCGACGTGACGACGTGATGCAGACGTCATCCGGGACTCAGGGTTTCGGCGCCGACCCAGGACCCACATGGGATCATTGAGTCCAAATCACGATCACCGTCACCATACCCTAGCCGGGCCGGACATTTCCGAATATCAGATAGTCTTGATATTCAACTTCACGAAAGCTGCATCATGGCCGGGTGTGCACCAGAAGGCGCGCTGGTGCGCACTCGCGGTGATCACGACCGTCATCGATCCGGACTCTCCGGCCTCTTCCGCCATCCTTGAGACGGTGATTTTCGGCGGGAAGCGCTGGCCTTACCTTAGTCACTCGACGGAAACGCACCCGCGCGGCTGGAGCGGCGCAGCACCAACAATGCGGCTTCTCCCCGACATCTCGATGTCGAACGGAGAAGGTTCATCATAGCTTCTTTGCTTCACCAGCGGAGTCCATCACTTCATCGGAAGGCAGCTCCACATGCGCCGCGCATTCCGCGGATCACTTCCAAATTTCAAAAGCGTAACTTCAACACTATCTGATTTTCGCGAACCTGCGAGGCCGCTAAGCACCCCCCCGGCTACCTCAGCCGTCGCGCGCTTCGCTTTTCAATTCTGTTAGAGAGCCTCATAAAATGACGCGAGCAATGAAGGTTCACCGCACAGGCGGACCCGATGTCCTATCATGGGAATCGATAGAGCTCGAGAAGCCGGGTCCAGGCCAGATCCGTCTCAAGCAGGCCGCGATCGGGTTGAACTTCATTGACGTCTATCACCGAACGGGGCTGTACCCCGTGCCTCTTCCGTTTGTCCCCGGCCAGGAGGGAGCGGGTACGGTCGAAGCCGTTGGCAACAACGTCAAGAACATCAAGGTCGGCGATCGAGTTGCATATGCGGGCGAGCTCGGCGCGTATGCTGAGACCCGCATTATCGACGCCGACCGTGTTGTAGCGCTGCCCGGCTCGATATCCTTTGAACAGGCTGCCGGCATGATGTTGCAGGGTATGACGGCGCGAATGTTACTGCGGGAAACATATCCCATTCAGCCCGGCGACACCATTCTGGTACATGCCGCTGCAGGGGGGACCGGGCTCATTCTTTGTCAGTGGGCTGCCCAATTGGGGGCAACTGTCATAGGAACGGTATCAAGCATTGCAAAGGCGAAACTGGCCCGCGCGCATGGATGCCATCACCCCATTATTCATGGTGAGCAGGATTTTGTTGCTGAAGTCTCACGTATCACAGCGGGTAAACGGTTGCCGGTCGTCTATGACTCCATCGGCAGAGATACTTTCCTGCGTTCGCTGGATTGTCTCCGCTATAGGGGCATGATGGTATCGTTTGGCCAATCGTCCGGCCCTGTAGAGCCGCTCGCCCCCATGCAGCTTGCTCTTCGTGGGTCCCTATATCTCACCCGTCCTCTTCTGCGACATCACATTGAGAAGCGCCACGACCTCGTCGCCTCGGCAAACGACCTTTTTGACATGGTCGGATCGAAACGAATTCATATCGAAATCAATCAGACCTATGCGCTCAGTGACGCCGCCAAGGCGCACTCCGCGTTGGAGGATCGCACCACGACCGGTTCGACCATCCTGACGGTTTGAAACGCACTCGCACGATACAGACTCCATCTATCACAACTGCCAACAGATGCCGGTACTTTGGACTGATTGACGCAGCTACCCGCCTCCGAGCAAGCCGCTTACGCAGACGTTTGTATCGCCTCCACTTTTTTGCCGGCCAAGCACAACGCACCAAACCCACGGCACAATGGAAATCAACCCAAATGACATCTAGACGAGCGGCAGTGGCGAACATCACGATCAGGTTTTGCCACGCAGTCGACCTGATTGGAGATGGAGCCGCCTTCATCGCGAGATGGCTCGTTCTTGTTGCTTGCCTGATTAGCGCTGGAAACGCGACCTCACGCTATCTTCTCAATTTGAGTTCGAATGGCTGGCTTGAAATCCAGTGGTACATGTTTGCCGGGATTGTCTTGCTCGGCGCATCGCAGACGCTTCGTATTAACGGCCACGTACGCGTGGACTTAATCTACTCCCGCCTCTCCGAGCGCAACCGGGTGTGGGTCGACATTATCGGTATTTGCTTCTTTCTGCTTCCGGCCATGGCCTATCTTGCATATCTGGCGTGGCCCTTCTTCTGGTCTTCATTTACGTCCCTCGAAAAATCCAGCAACGCCGGCGGCCTGCTTCTCTGGCCCGCGAAGGCGGCGCTGCCGCTCGGCTTCGCCCTGGTTCTTTTGCAGGGTGTAGCGGAGCTACTGAAGCGCGTGTCAGCGGCGGTCGGCATTCTTACCCTCGACATGCGCTACGAAGCGCCGCCTCAATAGCATCACTCAAAACGGACTCAACCAATGTTTACACATGGCGTCATGCCGCCGATCATGTTCGGCACGATGATCCTTTTCATGCTGGTTGGTTTCCCGGTTGCATTCTCGCTGGCTGCGGTCGGCCTCTTCTTCGGACTCATTGGAATCTACACCGGCCATTTCGAAGTGCAGTTAATGCAGGCGCTCACATTTCGATTCTACGGAATAATCTCGAACGAGCTCTTGCTCTCGATTCCGTTCTTCACTTTTATGGGAGCGCTGCTGGAGCGTTGCGGGTTGGCCGAAGATCTGCTCGAGGGTACCGGTGAGCTGTTCGGCAGGGTGCCGGGGGGTCTCGCATACGCCGTTATTATTGTCGGAGCGGTTCTCGGCGCGATAACGGGAACAGTCGCCGCCTCCGTAATAGCGATGGGCGTCATCTCCCTCCCGGTAATGGTCCGATATGGATACAACATGAGGCTGGCGACCGGCGTGATTGCAGCATCGGGTACAATTACGCAGCTCATTCCACCCTCCCTGGTTCTGATCGTGCTCGCGGACCAGCTCGGCCGATCGGTCGGGGACATGTATCTGGGAGCCATTGGCCCCTCAATTCTTCAAGTCGTGATATTCATCCTTTTTATCGCCTTCATATCACTTGTCCGCCCGCAATACATGCCTCCCCGCCCTGCGAGCGATAACCAGGCGATGACCTGGAAACTGGTCGGCCGCGTGCTGCGCGGAATGATCCCCTCGATCATCCTCATTTTTCTCGTGCTCGGAACGATTGGACTAGGCCTGGCGACCCCAACGGAGGCTGGCGCCATGGGCGCCATTGGGGCCATGGCGCTGGCAGGTCTGCATCGACGGCTAACCTGGCCGCTGGTCCAGCAGGCAATGACATCAACCATGCATCTGACTTCGATGGTTGTCTTCATCCTGATCGGCTCAACCTGCTTCAGCCTGGTGTTCCAGGGGATGGATGGCTCGCTCTGGATCGAGCACCTGCTGACTGACCTGCCAGGCGGCACCGTCGGCTTTCTCTTGTTCGTCAATGTCTTCGTGTTCTTTCTGGCTTTCTTTCTCGATTTCTTCGAGATTGCATTCATCATCATCCCGCTGCTCGCACCTGTGGCTGCCAAACTTGGAATCGACCTCGTTTGGTTTGGCGTGCTGCTTTGCGTCAATATGCAGACGTCGTTCATGCACCCGCCCTTCGGTTTCGCCCTGTTCTACCTGCGAGGGATTGCACCGAAAGAGGTGCTAAGCTCGGACATCTACTGGGGTGCGTTGCCCTGGGTCGGCATGCAGGTCGTTCTGGTTCTAGTCGTCATTTGCTGGCCTCAATCCGTGACATACTGGCTCTCGAAATCGAAAGTCGACACCACAAACATTACGATCGACATTCCAATGACTGAGCAGCCCTTCTCGCCCATCTTCAAGTAGCGGCCACGCTTGCCAAGAGGCGCAAGCCAATCCGATCCGCGCAACGGCATTCTCGCCCAATTGAAAGTCCCGGCGCAAGACGGTCGCCAGGTGTGCGGCCGCGCGGGTACGCCGACCGCCGCGCCTAGACTGCACTGATGTTCCCATCCCCGGCCATGCTGTTTCGATAGGCCAGGCTGGACAATGGTATGGGCTTTTCGGCACGCCATTGCGAACGGATGCTGAAATCTGCTTCCAAAGCTTTTGGGCGGCGCATTGCGCTCGATCAGCTATCCGCTGGCGCTGTTTCACATCGAGATAAAATTCAGCCCGGCTCGCTAGTCGGGGGTCAATCTGTTCCTGCGGAGGCCTACCGTTTCCTCCATGAGCCAGTTCCGAAACGTAGTGACGGCGGTTCGCGGCTCCTTTCCCTGTGCACTCACGAGCCAGTATCCGGACTCGATCTTGACCGCCGGCTCGACGACAGGAACGAGCCGATTGCTGACCAATTCCGATTGGATCAGCGGAAGCCTGCCGATAGCGACCCCCAATCCGGCAGCTGCCGCCTCGCAAGCGAGCTGCATCGTGTCAAAATACATCTCGTCCCCGGCGTTCAATTCGATCCTCGAACACTCGGCCCAGGCGTTCCAATCCTGTTCTACCGAAGAAAGCCGCAGCAACGTGCTCGATGACCAGTCGACGACCCCTGTTCTCTTCAGCTTGGAAAGATACTCGCTGGAAGTGACCGGCAGTAGCCGCTCGCTAAACAGCAGTTCGGCCCGACTGGTTTGCCAGTTTCCCCGGCCGGTACGTACCGACAAGTCAACGCCGTCCAGGGGAAGGAGCATCTGCCTGGGAGAGGTATCGATGTTGAGACGAATTGCCGGATACAGCTTTCGGAACCTCGATAACCTTGGGATCAGGAATCGCTGCGCAAATGTCGGCGTCGTGCTCAGCACCACCCGTTTCTCCAGGCGCCGACCAGGCAGGCGATGAGCGCCAAGCGCGATCGTGGAGAGGCCGTCAATGACATACGGCAGGAATTGCGTACCTGCCGATGTCAGGCTCACCCCCCGCACGGTTCTCTGAAACAGCGGAGCTCCCAACCATTTTTCGAGCGAACTTATACCGTGACTTACCGCGCTCGCCGTCTGGCCAAGTTCTTGTGCTGCTCTCACAAAACTTTGGTACCGCGCCGCCGCTTCAAACTGGCGCAGCGCCGGCAATGGAGGCAGGACAATTGGCATTGATGACGACACCCTTGCAGCAGCGGCTGCATAGCCTCTCAGCGTGCTTTAGCCGGAAAAGCCATACCGACGCGACGTGGCGCCTGTACCGTCGACCTCTGGCAAGAGTTCGCGGTCTTCCCGTCCGATTCCGACGCGCAGACACTGCAGCCGCCCCGGATGGGAAACATAGCAACGGCCGATCAATCTGCTTATCAGAAAGTTTTGAAGTAATTGTTGAGATAATCGAAAGATAGTTGACCAGGGACGGCATGTAAGGTCCGGCAAGGCCGCCACGGTCCGCTCATTCCCGGCTTCTCTCGAGGACTTGCCGCAATCGGTTTCGAAGGCCCGATGCCAGCCCGCGAGAGGTAGCACGCAGACCGCGGCTCACCGTCTGCGCTCTCCATATGGGACGCTCGCAATATTGGCGATTCCTGCGCAGCTGGAATCAAGGTCGTTCCGGCGGACGCAGCTCCAACCTATCGGCTACGC
Organism: Bradyrhizobium icense; assembly: GCF_001693385.1. Lineage (NCBI taxonomy): Bacteria > Pseudomonadati > Pseudomonadota > Alphaproteobacteria > Hyphomicrobiales > Nitrobacteraceae > Bradyrhizobium > Bradyrhizobium icense. The sequence goes on along the minus strand of NZ_CP016428.1, from coordinate 1,701,339 downwards.
AGCCGCGATCGAACCATGAAGCTATCGAATGTATATTCCGCGACCTGCCACCACAGATTCTGGTCCGAACGATAGGCTTGCATCGCTTCGATCGTTTTCTTGAAATCTGAATTGCTGGCGGATAGCTCATTCCATAGTTCGTTTGTCGCCTTGAAGCACGCATCGAGAACTTCAGTGGAAAACGGCTTCAACTGAGCGCCCTGGGCCACGAGGCGTTTGATTGCCAGCGGATTTTGCAGATCGTAGCGAGCCGACATCCACGAATTCGTGTTTGCCGCAGCATTCGCAAGGATCGCCTGGTAGGTTTTGGGAAGAGAGTTCCACTTTTCCAGGTTCGTGAACAGGTGAATGGTTGACGATCCCTCCCAGAAGCCGGGATAGTAGTAGTACTTGGCAACGCGATTGAAACCGAGCTTCTCATCGTCGTGGGGACCGACCCATTCGGCGGCGTCGATTGTGCCCTTTTCGAGCGCGGGATAGACATCGCCGCCAGCCAATTGCTGCGGGACAACACCGAGCTTCGCCAGCACTTGTCCCGCGAGGCCGCCAATACGCATCTTCAAACCCGATAGATCCTCAACTGTTTTTATTTCCCTACGGAACCAACCGCCCATCTGGGTTCCAGTATTGCCGCAGGGATGCGCAATAACGCCGAACTTTGCAAAAAACTCATTTGCCAGCTCATTGCCTCCGCCATGATAGAGCCAGGAATTCTGCTGGCGCGTATTCAAGCCGAACGGGACGGCTGTATAGATTGCAAAAGTAGGGTCCTTCCCGACGTAGTAGTAGGCGGCCGAATGACTCATCTCCACCGTATTGTTGGACGTGGCGTCGAGCGCTTGCAGCCCGGGCACGAGTTCGCCCGGAGCGAACACTTGGATGTGGAAGCGTCCTTCCGTCATCTCGACAACCTGGCGGGAAAAATAGTCCGCCGCACCGTAAAGCGTGTCCAGGGATTTTGGAAAGCTCGTCGTAAGACGCCATCGGAGCTCCGGAAGCGACTGCGCTATGGCGGGAGACGCCACGCCTGCAGTCGCCACCCCTGCAGCAGTCATCTTCAGCAAGTCACGTCGCTTCATGGTTTTTCCCCTGGATATTTTCACTTGCAAGCTGCCAGATCTCGAAATCGAACGATCACCGTCGCGAAAGTTTTGTCGAAAGCTCTTGGGTGATAGACGCCCCGAGGACGTCATAACCTGCGCAGACCTTTGCGCCTGAGGCCGGTGAGAAGCAGCTTGGGCTGCCACGCAATGGCTCGCCCCCTTCGAAATCGACCTCGCAGCACAGCTTCCGTTCGCTTCAACATCTGCACGTAGTTAGCATCCACGGCAAATGAATTTGATCCCAAGAGTACTGAATCAAATTCATCTATCTGCCGACATCGAGATTCAATCAGCGACGCCCTCAATAATGATGAGATCCGCATCTGCATGCAGCTGACGAATAGCCAGAGCCTTCTGGTACTCCGGGCTCTGATAGCAGGCTATCGCTGCGGGACGATCCCTGAATTCGACCACAACGTTTCGTTCGCAGGAGCTTCCCTCCATTGTCTCAAATGGTCCGCCGCGTACAACGAAACGGGCATCGTACTTTTTGAAAGCGACATTCGCCGCCGCCAGATATTCCGGATAACGCTGTTTGTCGCGGATTGAAACGCGAGCAATCCAGTAAGCTTTGGGCACGACCACTCTCCATTGATAATTTGGCGCAGCGCTGTTGCGAGCATCGCTCTGCCCGATACGCATTATCCGATGGGCGCGATCACACTGGATGAATAGTGCGTCATCGACGGTGAATCTTCCTCACGCCCGGCTGCCTTGTCTTGCTGGCAGGACATCCGTGTTCCGGCTTCGGCCACCGGAATCGGGCCTGACCGCGGCTGCACGACGCGCTACACCTTCCGATTTTCGGAAGCCTGACTTCATCCCAATGAACTATTCGGAATTGTCATATGGATTAAGCTTTTGAAGCGGGGATCTTACGATCACCTGGACCGGACGCTTCCTTTCGCGCCGCAACCTGGTTCGCGTCCCATGAAGGCTGGAATGGCGGGACAAGCTCTCAACCAATTTGACGTACTCGTCCTGGACGCCATGGGAGTCCTGTACGCCGCCCGCGACGACGTCGCCGAACTGCTGGTTCCGTTTGTCAGGTCGAAGGCCGGGGTCGTTGATGCGGCCTCTATTAGGGCTGCCTATATGCAGGCCAGCCTGGGCGTGCTCACCTCGAGGGAATTCTGGACTGCCGTACAGGTCGATCCAGCTCTTGAAGATGAGTATCTGGCAAGCCATCGACTTTCGCCGGGGACTGGCGGCCCAATCACGATTCCAACTGACGTGCTGTCTCTCGAATGACGTCAGCGAGTGGTCGGTCAAGCTGAGGGATCGACACGGCCTGAACCGCTGGATTTCGCACTGGTTCATCAGCGGCGACCTCAAATCGCGCAAGCCGAATCCCGAGATCTATCGCGCACTATGCGCTCAGCTTGGAATTTCTGCCGATCGCATTCTCTTCGCCGACGATCGCGTGGGAAACCTCGAGGCCGCGCGCGCTTGGGTATGGTACGGTTCATGTTTGCGATTACAAGACCGCTTCCAGCGACCATCATCAGGTCGAAAGCATCCCCCATCTTGCTCGCATAGTTGAGATGATGAATCGATCGGAACGTAATGATGCTGGTAGATCTCGCCGCGGACAAAACGCGCGACGATGTCGGCAGGCGTGCAGCCGGCGTGACCGGCGCAGCAGTCTTTGCTGAAGTCGATCTCGAGCATGACGCGGCCGAGATCAAACAAGAGTGCGGCGGCGCCGCCGGGCGAGAGGTGGGGTTGGGTCATCGGGCTCGTTTACGAAAATCAGCCCGGGCGGGCAACGGTGGATATGCGAGGGATTGGCCAGCCATCAGGCCGACGCGAAGGCAGGAGAATCGGATGACACTCTTGAAACGTCAGGCAGTTTCACCGGAGTACGATGACCACAATCATGCCGGCTCATTATCGCAACACCTGCTGATCGATGTACGGTTTTCCAACTCGCGAGGCAGTAACGGATCCGCCCCGCGGCTCAATCATCGGCAACGCTGCTTCACCACATGATACATGGTCGGCAGTTCCGACCAGTTCGCCGGATTGAACTTTACCGATCCATAGCCAACCTGGTGACGTTCGATAGTCCGATCTGGGTCGGCAACCGGCGTGAACGTCACTTGACACAGTTTCGGCCTCGCCCCCAATCCCGGGTCCGGGGGATGTACTTCAGCATTAGCGTCCCTTGTACGAAATCCTCCGGAAGATGTTGCTCCAGCGATCTGGCATCAGTTAAGAAGCTGGCCGCAACGACAGTCGACGAGGGCTTCGCTCGCTGTAGGTAATAATTCCCGGCGGCAGTTGCCTGGGACCCGGCGCCGGCCCGAAATGGGTCGGCATCCGGTATATGCGACCTGCCACAAGCCGGCAGCTCATGGCTTGGGGTCTCCGGAAGGGAGCCGAGCAACGGTTGCGCCAAATACAACAGTTCATAGGCTAACCCTTGAAACTTCCCAGCCGGCTCATCCCCTGAGAGCTGGATTTGGACAAACCTCCAGCGCTCCGTATCAATGCCGATCACTGCAGCAATCGTAGCGGCGCTCGCAGCAGTCTCCCGATTGCGCTCAACCTCCCTCGCGAACGCGACCCCTAAATGGTCATCCGGAGGGATATCCAGTTCCTCTTTGTAGACGAAGCGTGCCTCGGAAGAGCTGCCTTTCACGGCGTCCAGAGCGATCAAGTTCTGTATCGCCGCCCGCCCAAAGCTGTCCGTTACAATTCTTGTAACGTCCCTTGAGGAAATCACGGAACGCTTTATCATGCCTCCACAGGTAGAGCGAAGAACAGCTGTTTGCGATGACACCATATTTCCCTTCTCGCGCAGCAGAAACCCTTTGAAATATAGGTCGGGGGCCGCATCCCACAGAACCCCCTCTTTCCTCCGCACGGGAGCGAACGAGTTCAATGCCATAATTGGCGGGGAGCCTGTGGTGGTAGTGCGCGATTATCATTTCAGCTTTCCTCGATAGATATACATGGAGACACGCTCCCCGTTCTCCATTGGTCCTCTCCAGCGCTGGTCACCTTTCCAAGGCGCTGAGAGAACGATTGCAGACTCGACTGCAGGACGATTTCAGAACTCGCCTATTTGGGAAGCATCGGAACCGCACCAAAGAAGCCGACAATCTTGGTGAGCTTCAGATCTGAGCCTATTTCGCCAAAATCGATCGAGGTTTCGCCAGCCGTGCCATCGGCACGCACCAAACGCCAAAGAAAACGCACGACGTTGTGATGAACATCGACACCGCTCATAAATTCGAGTTTTGCACCAGGGCGGCGCGACTGGACCTGTGCGATATGCATCGCGAGAGCGTCGCGGCCGGCGAGCACTACAGTTGGATCAATATAATTCCCGCGCTCACTCCAACAGTCGCGAAGCAGTCCGTTGCGAATACCGGCATCAGCGGTATTCCAAGCCGCCATATATTGATTCACGACGCGTACGATAATGCTTTCGGTCATATCTGACTTCTTTGCTGCCCTTTATTATCGGAATTGAACACCAACTCTATGGCTCGTGCATCGCTCGCGGTGCATGATCACCTTTTGCAAGCTGCTGCGTTGGTCATTGACGCCGTGCGTGAACTGAGATTCTTCGATGCACGACGGACGTCAGCCCGCACCCTCGATCGCACTTCGTACCACTCAACCGCTTCGTCTCTACAACGGCAGCCCGCACCGGAATGATTTCAAACTTTTGAACTCACGTTACGTAAAATCGGAAGGGTCTGTTTAACCCCCCGATTCTTCATTTGTTTTCCACCGTTGACGCACGGATGGGATTCGATGCGCCAGTTCGTTGACACAGGTCCGAAGCTGGTCATTGGCGACAGTTTGGTATATCAAATCGATCAGCTGGTTTCATTAGGATATCGAAAGATGCGACCTACCTTTGACATGGATGCTTTGCGGACAATGTGTGTCGGCACCGAGTTGGGGAGCTTCGCACGTGCGGCGGCCCAGCTGGGACGTTCGCAATCGGCAATCAGCATGCAACTGAAGAAGCTGGAGGAACAGGCCGGGAAGACGCTATTTCGCAGAAACGGACGCGGGCTGACGCCGACCGAGGCCGGAGATGCCTTGCTGGCCTACGCCCGCAGGATTATCTCGCTGAACGATGAAGCCGCTGTTTCGCTCGGAGCAACGGCAGACGCTGCTGCGGTCCGCGTTGGTCTGCCGCAGGACTTCTTTGAGGACGTGATGCCCGGTGCACTCCTGCAGTTCTCACGCGAGCGTCCGGGCGTGCATATCGAGGTGCGCGCCGGTCGCAACTATGCCCTTGACGAGGAAGTTCGTGCCGGCCGCCTCGACTTGGCTCTCGCCTTCTGTCCAGCGGATGGCGAAGCAAACGGGACAAGAATTGCCTCCCTCCCCATGGTTTGGCTTGCGGGAAAGCGATTTGCCGAACTGATGCCGAACGGCCCTCTTCCTCTCGTCTTGTTCGATCATCCCTGCCTTTTTCGCCAAGCATGTCTCCAGGTGCTCGAACGCAAGCGCGTCAAGTGGCGCCTGGCGCTCACCACGCCGAGCTTGCCTGGCGTCTGGGCAACCTTGCGCTCCACTCCCACTGTCACGTTACGGACCGCTCACAGAGTACCAAGCGGCATTCAGGAAGTCGGCAGCAAGCTGGATCTGCCACGAGCACCCAAGATCGAGTTGAGATTGTTGACGGCGGACCAGCTATCTCCGGCCGCGTCAGCCTTTCGTGACATCCTTCAGCAGCAGATCATTAGCGGGCTTGGCAATTCGACCGGACGATAGAAACGACCGGGTCACGCACTCCGGTCGCTACCCAAAGAGATGTACATATTCGTCGGAACTCCGAGCCTATTCCATCAACTTCCTCAAGAGGATCTCATTGGGAAGGCGGGCGTCGCATGTCAGAGCTGAGCGTCGCGAGCCGCGGCGCCCAATGCTGCGTCAGCTTTGGCGATCGCTCGCTTGACAGCCGGCCTTTCCGACATTCGCTGATAATGGTCCTGGATCAAAGGAAATTTCCTAATATCTACTCCATCGCCTTCGAGCCAGCTAGCCATGGTAAAGAGATAAGGGTCGCTTAAGGAATAGCGGGAGCCTAACACCCATGGACCGCTGAACAGATTTCGTTCGATCAAGCCAAAGCATTCGGACATGGTTTGCGGCACCTTTTTTCGCATGGACTCAATTGCGGCGACGTCATCCGCCCAGCGATATCCGCGCATTCTGTGCGAGTGAGCAATGTGCACAGTCGAACACAAATAGCTGTTAAATGACTCCATGCGGGCGATATCCATCTCAGCTTCGGGATGAAGCTGAGACTCCGGGAATCTGCGAGAAATGTAGGACAGGATGGCAGGTGTTTCCGTCAGACTCTTTCCAGCCACGACCAAAACCGGAACGCGCCCCAGCGGATTGAGAGCCAGATGCTTTTCTGACCTCTGTTCCCCTGCCTGGAGATCAACCGGTATGACCTCATAATCGGCTCCGGCCTCCTCCAACGCAATTTGAGATGCGAGCGAAATTGTCTTCAATGCAAAGAATAGCTTCATTGGACCCTCGCCCGACCACCGCAATGCCCGCCCGGTAGCCCCGACCGTATCCTGGCACACGGTTTTCATGAGGCGGGCCGCGTCGTTCCCATACCCGGCGTTGCTAGGCATCACTTAAATGCTTTTCTTCCAGTCGGCATCTGGCGTCTTCGTACGATCCTGGGCGGGCCATTGCTCCTGCAGAGGAGGCAACATTTGTTCCTTGCCGCTGATGCGCTCGACGTCCAGCCGATAGACAGAGATCCAGTCAATTCTCGGAAATAAGTTTTTCGGACGAGTCGTGTCCGGCTTCCCGTACTTCGCCATCAACGCCTCGCAAAAGGCCTGCTTCTTGTCCAGATCAGAGACCAGCTCGATTTTGCCAAAGATCAGCACGCTTCGATATGCAATCCCGGAGTCACACTCAAAGCGGCCATAATCAAAGACCTCTCCCGTCTCATCCAATTCAAAGCAGGCCTTTGCGCTGTGATTGATGTTCTGCCGGAGATGGCCGACAGCGTTGGTGCCATGAAGATAGAGTGCCTCATCCATCCATACGAACAGCAGGGGAATGCAATACGGATAACCGTCCTCACTGACTGTGGCGAGCCGGCCAGTATGCGCGCTTTTCACGAACGCCACGGCTCGCTCGCCGTCCATCAATCTTTCAGCGCGGCGCAAGGTCGGGGTACTCATTGCCGGTCTCCCTGGTAGGTTTGCCGGATTCTGACGGAGGACCAGGGCTCGATCGAACTATCCGATCGCCGCATCAAGTATCCACGTTCAGCAGGCCATCGTATCAAATGGCGTCGAATCCGGGTATTGAATAGATTGGAAGTCTCGCTTTCGGAAAGCCGTACAGTCGCGGGCAGCAAAACGGATCGTGCGCAAGGCGCTGGCCTCGATGCTCCATCCTACGGACCTCAGCGGACCGAACGGTTACCTTTCTACCGCTGCGCTGCGAACCCTATGCTCTCGATTCCAGCCACCGCGCAGGCTTCATCATTGTCAGACGTATCGCCCGTGACCCCGACCGCGCCGACCACCTGATTGTTGCTGCGCATCAACACTCCACCGGACACAGGGACAATCTTTCCGCCTGATACGCCGGACAAGCCCAGCATCAAATGAGGTCTCGCGACGGCGATTTTTTCAACCTCGCGCGAGCTAACGCCGATCGCCAGCGCACCGTACGCCTTACCTAGCGCGATCTCGAACCGGAGCATCGATGCATCATCCTGGCGTTGAAAAGCGATGAGGTGTCCGCCGGGATCAAGTACCGCGACGCTAATCGGCTTCAGATCAAGTCGGGTTGCGCACTCGAAGGCAGTTGCAATAATACGGTTTGCTTCGGCAAGCGTTGGGCCAAACATGCTCTCACCTCATTTGGTATCGGACGGCTGTCGCTCGATATGGTCGTCCCATATCAGCCGACATAGGCCGTCTTGACCGTCGTGTAGAATTCCGCGGCGTATCTGCCCTGCTCGCGCGGTCCGTAAGAAGATCCTTTGCGGCCTCCAAACGGCACGTGGAAGTCAACTCCGGCTGTCGGCAAATTCACCATCACCATCCCCGCCTCTGCGTTGCGCTTGAAGTGGGTCGCGTATTTCAGATTGGTCGTGCAGATGCCAGACGAAAGCCCAAACGGCGTATCGTTGGCTACGTCCAGGGCTTCTTCGTAGTCTCCAACGCGAATGACCGACGCAACGGGACCGAAGATCTCTTCGCGGGAAATCCGCATGTCATTGGTCGCCTCCACAAACAAGGCGGGCTGCAGGTAGAACCCCGGGGTCTGGCGGCTGACCCTCTCGCCGCCAAACGCGAGCCTGGCTCCCTCCTGCTGGCCAATAGCAATGAATTTCTGGTCTTGCAGAAGCTGACTTTCATCGACGACAGGTCCGATTTGCGTTCCCTCCTTCAGGGCGTTATCCACGACAAGGACCTTCAACCGGCTCGTTAGCGCGGCGACGAATTTGTCATGAATTTCGGCCGTGACGATCAGACGCGATGAAGCGGTGCATCGCTGACCTGTCGAGAAGAACGCGCCGTTAACGGCGCAGTCAACAGCTGTGTTGAGATCGGCATCGTCGAGGACGACCAGAGGATTCTTGCCCCCCATCTCGAGCTGAAACTTGCGCATGTGCGCTATCGATGCTTCGGCAACCCGCTTTCCTGTCCCGGTCGATCCGGTGAACGTAACAGCTCTGACCTTGGCACTATCCAGAATGGTCTGGCCGACGACGGATCCCCGTCCCATGACGAGATTGAGCACGCCCTTCGGCAATCCTGCACGGTGGAGTATATCCACCAACGCCCAGGCGGATCCCGGCACCAGATCGGCCGGCTTGAATACGACAGTGTTGCCATGGCACAGCGCCGGGGCGATCTTCCAGGCCGGGATAGCCATTGGGAAGTTCCATGGCGTGATCAGACCCACCACACCGACTGCCTCGCGTGTAACTTCAACATTAACGCCATGTCGCACACTCGGCACGATCTCACCTGTCAGCCTCAGCGCTTCGCCGGCGAAATAGTCGAAAATCTGGGCTGCACGGGTCGTTTCCCCGATGCCTTCTGCCAGTGTCTTACCCTCTTCTCTGGACAGCAGTCGGCCGAGATCTTCCTTGCGCTGCCGGATTTCATCGGCCGCCTTTCGCAGCACGGAGTGACGCTGGATCGGATCGGATCGCGACCACCCGGCGAATGCCTGGTCTGCGGCATCGATCGCAGCGGCCGTGTCTGCCTTGGTGGCACGCGCATACTCCGCGATCACGTCGTTGACATCGGACGGATTGATGTTGGGCGCGGCTTCGCCGTCAAGCCACTCACCGTCAATCAGATTTGGATAACACTTTGTCATAGCTAGCAGCCCAACACATTTAGGGACGATTCATCCTTGCAGCCGGCGAACTTGCGCCGGCTGCCGATGAACGGATCGACACCACGGCCATAACGACGGTTGCATCACCGAGGATGGAGGACCGAATCCACTTCGGCTACGGGATCGCGTTACGGTAGCAGGATCGTCGAGCCTACCGTCTTGCTGCCTTCAAGATCGTAATGCGCTTGCGCGGCATCCTTGAGGGCATAGGTCTGCGATACTTTGGCTTTGACGTGCCCGCCGGAAAGAATTTCGAACAGGTCCCGCGCAGTGGCCTGGAGATCCTGTGGCTTGGCCGTGTAGGTTGCGAGGGCGGGCCGCGTGACAAAAAGCGAGCCTTTAGCCGCAAGCTGGCCAATATTGACCGGAGCCACCGGGCCAGAGGTGTTGCCGAAGCTCACCATCAATCCCATCGGCTGCAGGCAGGACAGCGAATCCTCCCACGTATCCTTGCCTACCGAATCGTACACGACCGGCACACCGGCTCCGCCCGTCAGTTCGCGGACACGATTTGCGAAATTCTCTTTCCGGTAGACAATTGTATGCGTGCAGCCATTTGCCTGGGCCAGAGCGGCTTTTTCCTCACTGCTCACCGTGCCGATGACCGTCGCGCCGAGCGCCTTAAGCCATTGGCATGCGATAAGCCCGACGCCACCCGCTGCGGCGTGAAATAGCACCGTTTCGCCGGCCTTCACCGGGTAGGTTCGACGGATCAAATACTGGACGGTCATGCCCTTCAACATCATGGCAGCCGCCTGCTGATCGGAGATGTTATCCGGCAGCTTGACCAGCGGCGCCGCCGGCATGACCCTTTGCTCGGCATATGAGCCGGCCGGTCCACCGGCATAGGCAACGCGGTCGCCAACCTTGAAATTGCCGACCCCCGGTCCTACCGCATCGACGACGCCGGCGGCCTCCAGGCCGATACCGCCTGGCAACGGAACCGGATAGAGGCCGGAACGCTGATAGGTATCGATATAGTTCAAGCCGATTGCGGTCTGGCGAACACGGACCTGTCCCTCTCCAAGATCTCCCACTGGCGTTTCTTTCCACTGCAGGACCTCCGGTCCGCCGGTCCTCTCGATCAGAATGGCTTTGGTCATGAATAGCTCCTCGCTTGCTTGGACAGTCGAAACGGTACGACCTTCGAAACGCCGAAACTCAGCGCGTGACCACGCCGGTTCTGCAGCCCGCAGGCCTTCCCGTAAGGTTTCTAGAAGAGATCTAGCGATCGTTTATAGTTTCGAATATCGAATAGTTATGAACTATGGCTTCAATGATACTGAAGCGTGGAGTCTCGATCGCGCGAACAAGACTGAGCCAGGTTGTACCAACCGAGGCGGCGGATCTTCAGGAATTGCTTTCAGCGTCCTTGCGATCCAACACGTCTTCGTTCGTCAGCCAGCGCAACGCGATTGGCCAGAGCGTTTTTGCGAACCGGCGGTTGAAGAAGCCGAAATGGCCCACGACGGCCTCACCGGTCTCTCGAGGAGAAATCCGCAGGTGTTTCGTCGGACAGTTGATGAAATAAGCCAACAACCGTTCGACCGCCCGAGGCGTGGCGAACTCATCATCGTCGACGCCAATGGCCAGCATTGGTGCTCGAATTTGCGTGAACCGGCGCACCAGACTCTCCTTGTCGGGATAACGCGCACCGATACCTCCGCGCCACAAATCCTCGAATCTTCGTTGGCTAAAGACCCAGTCGCGCACGACTCCCTTTGGAGTATCCTCCAGCCAGCCAAGCCGCTTTCCGGGGAAATACCCAAACAGCAATGTAATAACCGGCATAAGGACGTGCCATTTGAGGATCATCTTCAGCTTTGCGCTGGGCGCATAGTCGCGCCAATAGGCGTATTGCGCGCCCACCGTCACGACTCGACTTACCAGGCCGTTCGACCCTGCAAGCCCCAGCAGGAATCCTCCCACGCTATGAGCAACAACAAAAATCGGCTGGTCCGGAAACGATTTTTGGACGAATTGCAGGACCGCCTCGAAATCCCGGCACCCCCAATCGAGCCAGGACGCTTCAAATCCACGGAGCGAGCGCGGCCGGGAAAGACCTATTCCGCGGTAGTCATAGACCAAAACATCATGGTCGTTCGCGGCAAGAAACTCGGCAAATCGCGAATAGTATTGGCATAGCACGGAAGTGGCCGAATTGATTACCACGACCGGACGAGATCGCGCCTTCGAGACACGGGTATCGCGCCAGATGTAACCCCTTATCTGTTGTCCATCGACGGCTTCAACAGTAAACATTTCCGGCGAGATCGCGTGGACAGACGGCTTCATCGGACTCGCCTTTGTTGATCTTGCCGCGCGAGGCGCGCAGCCGCCTCCCGCACGCCGCCCCGTTGGCTGCCGCTCATAGTCCGCAATTGGGGTAGTTTCCGCATTTGCCAGCCTGTTCAGCGAATTGGCGAGAATGGCGCCGGGAACAGTATTTTGGTTTCTTCCTCGAGAATGACTTCGCCTTCCTTCCAGGGCTGCCCCGGATTCACGATTGGATCGCTTCTGATAGCCGTGCGCTCTTCCAACCTGCGGTAGGCCCAGATGTGAACCCATCGATTGAGATCACCCACATCCGACGCGAACACCCCCGTCAGGGCCTGCGGCTGGTCTCGCCCCGAGAGATATTCGTTCCAGTGCCGTATCATCTTTGGGAGGGTGAACGGCTTAAGCACATGCGTCGACATTTCGAAGAATGGACCGCGATCCGATGGAATGAATGGCGGCGAGCCCGGCATCGCCTCGAATATTTCTGCCTTCATCGAACGAATGAGCTCACCCGTCGCAGGAGGCCAACTTCCGTCTTTGACTGCATCGGCTCGAATCCTTGAGCGCTCCGACGCATTCTCATAGGGCCAGACATGGATCACTTCGTTGAGCGGACCGATGTCCGTGTACCAGAACGCCGCCAATCTCGAGAACCGTTCCCGCTTCGGCAACGCGTCACCAAACAGCTTTAGAAACTCCGGCAACGTCCCAGGACGAAGGGAATACGTACGAAACTCATAAATCATTTCTGCTATCCGACTCGACTGATTTGCTGGTCACCAAGAGTGACTTCGACAATACGAAGACCGCGATCGCTCAGACGCGATGGAAAGACGTCCTTTAGTCGCGCCTCGTGAACCGGTATTACGCGCTCTGCTTCGCCTCCCACATGAGCCAGCATCTCGTGCGTGGTGAGCAGCAAATTGGTCTGGCTCCCGGACGCCAACCCAATCGGTACGTAGCTACGATCGTTCGGATCAGTGCCTGTGAGGTTCTCGAAGCAGTAGACCAGGTCGCCAGCCAAAACCCACGCGTCCGACGACTGCTTCTTGCCGTCGTTCCGCACCAGAATGTACTGGCTCCCCGGAGTGTGGGTATCGTGCGCCGGAAACAGGTCAATCCCGGGCAGCACGTCTTCCATGACGCCCTCCACGCAGACCAGACGCCCCTCTCGCGCCAGCCTGATCGCGCGCATGATATCAGCCGGGTCTATGGCGGCTGTTAACCAACGAAGCTTTCGATCGAGCGACATTGCCCACACCCATTTGGACAATTCCCTCTCTTGAATGAAGAATTTTGCGTTTGGGAAATGGTCGGCCCCTCCGAAATGGTCGAAATGAGCATGAGTAACAAAGACGTGGGTTACGTCCTCCGGCGTCACGCCGCAGCTGTTCAATACCACGCCCGGGGAGTGCCAGTTCTCGATACCAAACCGGTCATTCAGCTCCTTGCCGTATGCGACGTTGTCGAATCCGACATCGACCATCGCCACGATTCCGTTGCCTTTGATCAACGCGTAACCGTAGGAAAAGCGAACGCTTTCGTCGAAGGCGCCGTGCAACGTGATCCCGCGCGGAAATTTGGACGTAAAGCCATACTCGAGAATCCAAATTGAGTAATTCTTCATTCGAACGACCTATTTGACGCCGACGACAACAAGCGGCTACGCCATCCGAACGTGCTCGGCGCAGCACGCCCGATCAAACGCGATGACCTCAAACCCAGGCAGTGCAGCCGCGGTCAATCTCAGTTGCTCCCACCCGTCTCTCAAGGACGAGAGCGCAGGATCCACGTCGGCAGCCAGGACCCGAGCCGCCTTGCACGACCTCAAAGCGTCTCCGATCAGCGACCCCGCCTTCACCAAATGATAGTGGTGGTGCGCGGCTCCCCGCGGAACGGTTGCGGACCGTATCCGCTCCATTGCGCCTTGATGCATGTCTTCTGCCAGGCGCAGCATCGGGTGTCCCCATGCCGCGGCCCTGCTTCCAGCCGTCGCCAAGAGCAACACTCCGGCGAGCTGCGTTGCAACTTGACGCAAATCCTCGAACGGCGATGCCATTCCCAACCCATAGGAGACGACAACATCATCGAGTTCGGCGCCGGGAATTACCAGGTCGGACCGCATTCATCACCGCCGATCGCGCTTCGATGCACACACCCCGAATATCGCCTCCGACACATAGGTCCGCCGTGGAGAGAGCAGCGATGGCTCACAGGCACACTGCGCTTCGTTTCCGGACGAATATCTAGCCGGATTTGAACGGATGCCGGCGCCGAAAATCATTGTTGACTTCATCCATGGTCATCCAGCGCACCCCCTCGTGTGCGCTGATGTGCGAGATCAATCTTTCGAGCATCAGGAGGACCTGCGGTCGTCCCGCGACATCCGGATGGATGGTGATGGGGAACACGGCATAATCCATCTCGCGATAGACCCAGTCGAATTGATCCCGCCACATCTCCTCGATGTCACGTGGATTGAACCATCCGCCGCTGTTGGGCGCCTGCTTGATAAACATCAGGGGAGGAAGATCGTCGATATACCAGTTCGTCGGGATCTCGACGAGATCAACCTCTTTCCCGTGGACTAGCGGCTTCATCCACTGCGCCGCCGGCTTTGAATAGTCCACCTTGGTCCAGGCCTCTCCCACCCTTGCGTAAAACGGCAGAAAGTCATGGTAAGCCTGAGTGTGACCGTATTTGAATCCATGCTCGAGCAGCAGATCAAACGTGTGAATCGACGGCTCCCACCACGGAGCGGAATAGCCACTTGGCCGCTTCCCGCTCACGTCCTCGATCAGTTCGATTGACCGCTTCAGGATATCCTCTTCCTGAGTTCGCGTGAGCTTCGTCGGCGGCTCGTGCGAATAGCCGTGGGCTCCGATCTCGTGACCCATTTGCGCAACGGACCTCGTCTGGTCCATGAACGTTTCGATCGAGTGCCCCGGGATAAACCACGTTGCTTTAATGTTGTACTTCTCAAGAAGCCTGAGGACGCGAGGCGTACCGACCTCTCCCGCAAAAATTCCCCGCTGCATGTCGTAGAGAGAGTCGCCTCCGCCCCACGAACCTAGAAAGCCCGCGACCGCGTCGAGATCAACGCTGAAAGTACATTGAATATTCTTTGGCATCGGCTTCCCCAAGCAAGCGGCGGGCGTCCCACACGACTTGCGCGGGGCTTCCACACCGTATTTCGCGTCGGGTTTACATCGACGGGAACACTTCGAATATTACAAAGTTTTGAACTTTTACTTTTCATGCGCGAAACATTATCCTCGAAGCTAGACTGTAAATGTCTCGGCTCTGCCCCTTTGTCAGTCCACCGCGCCATCGTACTGTTCGTCCGTCACGTGCTCCAGCCAACTCACATGCACATCATCAACATTGCTCTCCTGAATCGCGATGTACGTCATCGTGTTCGTTGAATGCGCGCCGTGCCAGTGCTTTTCGTTTGGGGGTATCCAAATGACGTCCCCTGCTCGTACCAGCCGCCCTTTCTGCCCCCACGCCTGCACTCTTCCTACTCCCGACAGGATGCACAACGTCTGGCCAAGCGGATGAGTATGCCACGCGGTGCGTGCTCGCGGCTCAAAGCGAGCAAAGCCCGCACGGACCCTTGCCGGTTCCGGCGCGGCAACGATCTGTTCGCGCCACACCGTCCCCGTAAAGTTATCAATTTCGCCAAGGCGTGACTGCCGTGATCCGACAGGAAAGATATCCATAGCTAGCGTTCCACGTTTGATGGTTGAATTATTGCTGGAGCGTTGTGGTGCGTCGCTCGATCGCGCGAATTACGGCAGCCATGTCATCGTGACCAAGGCCGAGTTCGTTCGTCTCGCGAAACAACCCATGACAGGTATCCAGAATCGGCGAAGCTATTCCTCTTTTGCGCGCAGCTTCCACAATGAGGCCCACATTACTCAGGACGTTGGCGATCGATGCTTGCACTGAAAAGTCACGGGAAACCATTTTTTCGACCTTCACACGCGAGACATCGCTCGCCAGCGGGCTCGCGTCCAGGACCTCGACCAGGATGGAGAGATCCAGTTTGTGACTACTCGCAAAGTGAACGGATTCAGCCAGACCAGCCACCACTGCGGTCAAAAACAGATTTACCGCAAGCTTCATCTGGAGTGCGCTCGGCACCGCTCCGCACACAATGGCGCTCCGACACAATGGCACGAGGAGTTGACGGACAATTTCCAGGTCATGCGGACTGCCCGCAAGCATTGCCACGAGCTGTCCCGACTCGGCGGGCTTGCGAGAGCCAGAAACAGGCGCCTCGACATAGCGGCCGCCGGCAGCCAGGATATCTCTTTGCAGTCCTTTTGAATACACCGGCTCGGTCGTTGCCATATTGACTATGAGCCGCCCTCGAACGGAACGGGCAAAGCCCTCCTCGCCTCTGCGCAGGATCGCATCAATGGCCGGTCCATCGACAAGCATCATGATGGTGGTTGCACAAAGCGCCAGGACCTCTTCGGGTCCTTGCGCAACTTTCGCCCCCGCCCGGGCTACCTTTTCGCACTTTTCGCGCGATCGGTTCCAGACAACCAAAGGTGTACCGGCCCTGATTAGATTCAGGGCCATTGGCTCGCCCATGGCACCCAAGCCGATAAAGCCGACGGGAATTTCGCGATCACTCATCATCGTCAACTACTCGTTTGATATGCTTGCGGTCACCCTCGTCCCGCGCGTGAACGTCGGAAGCCGTTTTGCTGCCGTTGGCACAACCACCCCCGCCATCGGGGATTGTCCGCGAACCGAGCGCAATCCGGACTCAGCCTCCAGTCCCGACTTCATCTGGCAGGATCCGGCTTCTTCCTGCGGGTGGACACTATCGCCTCGGCGCGACATTCAAAAATGGATACTTGTGAAGTCAGACTTCGCGATAATCAAATATACGGTCGCGCTCTGATATGGAATTCTCGATGCGTGCGGGTTGCCGCTCAAGCGCCAGGCACAAGCCATTTGCCCGATGGCCGCATCGGATATGAAAGGTATTGGCTTTGCGTAGGTGTCGGCATTGCGACATGATCAATCCGGTCGATGGCGCCCTTGCCTTGTCCCGACATCCTATCATCCTGTTGTAGAAGGTAGCGCATGCAAAAGCGCCGATTTATCCAATGCGACGTATTCACCTCAACGCCAACCAAGGGCAATGGCCTTGCGGTCATTCTTGATGCCGAGGAGTTGGACGCCCGGCAGATGCAGGAGTTCGCCGCCTGGACCAATTTGGCTGAGACCGCGTTTCTCCTCCCGCCGACGACTCCGGCAGCCGATTACAAGGTGCGAATATTTACGCCGGCGCGGGAAATGCTCTTTGCGGGGCACCCCACTTTAGGCAGTTGCGCGGCTTGGCTAAGGTCAGGAGGGAAGCCTCGATCTTCGGGCGCCGTCGTTCAGGAATGTGGCGTCGGGCTGGTGACGATCGACGTCAGCGGGGAAGTTCCGGCTTTTGCTGCGCCACCGACGAAAATCGAGCCGCTGCCAACTGAACGGCTTCGTGCAATCACGGAGGCTCTTTGGATCATTCCCGAGCGAGTCGTACGTGTGGCCCAGCTTTCGAATGGGCCGGTATGGCAAGTGCTCCAACTCAAAAGCGCCGCAGACGTCCTGGCTGCCGATTCCTCTCGCACCCGCTACCCGCATTCCTTGGCATCGGCCTGATCGGCCCGACACCGATCGGATACGAGACACAATTCGAAGTGCGGATGCTCAGCCCGTCCAGTGGCATGCTGGAAGACCCAATCACGGGATCGCTCAACGCGGCCATTGGCTGCTGGATGTACAGCACGGGTCAATGGACCAAGCCCGTGGTCGTGGCCCAAGGTACTTGCATTGGCCGTCAGGGCCGCGTCTTCCTGCGCTATCATGAACCCAGCAACACCGTCTGGGTCGGAGGCAACGTTTGCCACCTCATTGAGGGAACACTCACGCTATAGCGTGTCCGGCTCCCGACTTTAGCAAAGGCCACCATAACCGGCCCTGATCCAGCTACGACTCAGCTTCCGGGAAGGCCGGCCGTTCCTTCCGGACCCATTGCTGAACAGACGGTCGCCTCCACTGCGCGCTTGCATAATGCGCCAGACGATCTGGAACATCATCACCGTTCAATATCAATCGGTTCAGCATCAGCGCCAGATCACCATCGGCAATTGACCAGCGGCCATAAAGGTACTCGCCTCCATGGCTGAGCCATTCAGCAGCCGCTGAACAGAACTTCTCGACAGAAATGGCTGCGTCGCTCGACAGAGGAGCGATACTCTGCTGATAGAAGATGCTCGACGTGGGCCGCTCCTGACGGATCGGCATGAAATCGCTCCGCAGCCACGCCTGAAGCTGACGCGCTCTCGCGCGCAACGTCGATTCCACAGGAAATATCGGCGGATCAGGATAAACGTCGTCCAGATACTCCGCGATCGCGGATGATTCCGACAGGGCAAATTCACCGTCCAAGAGTGGGAACCCGTCGCGTAAGAGATAGCCTTGCATACTCGGGCGTATTGTTCGCTCTCGTCCGGAGATCTATGGCCCGTATTTCAAACGAAATGCCCTTCTCAACGAGAGCGACGAACGCAGACATGGCATATGAGAGACGTAAACTCAGAATCTACATAGAGAAACATGGCGCCATTAATCCAACTCGGGCACACATCATTGCTAATTCCCTTGAGCTTCATCGCGGAGCTGCAGGATGCCGAACTTAGGACGTTCCCTTCAGGTAGCGTTGGGATCGACGCAGCAATCTCATCTGTCCTCAAGCATCTTCTGCGTAAAGACCGAATCAAGCCATCTGCCGAATTTGCGCCCTACCTGCTTGAAATGGGCCACTTCCTCAAATCCCAGCCGTGCGTGGAGAGCCCGGCTGGCAACGTTCTCCGCATCAATCCCACCCACCAGAACATGCTTGCCCAAGCTCGTTGCCCGGGCAATAAGTTCGCCCATGAGCTGACGACCAATCCGCTGCCCCCTGCAGTCAGCCCTGACATGAACGGAATGCTCAATCGTATGTCTGTAGCATGGCCACGCCCTAAATTCACCGAATGAACAATACCCGGTCACTCCGGAGCTATCTTCCGCAACAAGGATTGGGTCTCTTTCGAAGATTGAACCAGTCGCGGCGGTCTTCGTAGGACACAGGGTCCTCAGCATAGATTGCGGTTGAATTCGCGATCACTTCATTATGTATGACGAGGATCTGCCGCAGGTCAGTTTCAACTGCGTCTCTAATCTGCATAATTCTTTCTCGACGATGCCCAATCGATCCTTAACCGAGGCCGCCACCAAAAACCCCGGATGATTATATATCAGTACGCTGAACCGCGCTTTAGATATGCAGCCGAAAAGACAACTCATCCGCCACTCTCTGCAGCGATGCCAGTGCCGACGCGTCGCCGTGCCAGTCACCAGAACATGGTCCTCAGCTGGTGATCCAGTATCGCGATTCGTCTCGCTACTTCGTCGGAGGGCAGTCCAATATCATTCATCAAGCGTAGATTAACCCCCACCGATTCGCGAGCCCGGCGCCTCCGGCTATATTCACGACACTTCTTCCTAATCCAACTCAGGCCAGAACGAAAATATGAGGACCGGCGTGATCGAGATGACTTTCCTGGAATTTCGACAACTCCCCTTCGCTACCCGGCCTACCGCAAGCTCACGCCGCAAAGCTAATCGCTTGCCATGCATTCCTGAAACGAGTTTTTCAGAAGTTCCTCTTTTGGATATCGCAACCGCCGTTCAGCCCTGACTACTGAACGACCTGTCCGCCCGCAGGGCTCGCCATCGTCGCCACGCTGATGACCATCGGTCCAATCTTCATCGACCGTCGCCCCAATTGTCGGATGCAGCCAAGCGGCCACAGAAGCGGCACTCCGCCGTTCACCGGGTTACCCGGACACTCTCGCGACTGCGCCGTGCCTGAACTGACGTTCCCCAGACGTTGACGGCCAGGCCGGCCATCACAATCGCGCAACCACCGATCTCCACAACAGTCATCGGCTCCCCAAGCAGAAATCGCGTACTGGCTATTCCAGCAACCGGCACCAGCAGAGCGAAGGGAGTAACAGTTGCGGCCGGATACCGACTGAGAAGATCTGTCCACCTGGAGCTGCATGACCACTGAAGATAGTCCTGCAGGCATTCCAAGATGGATGGCCGTAAATAGCAGTCCGAATTGCACAACTCCGAGCATGAACCCGAAAGCAACCACGAATTTAGCCGCTACCTTGGGAGGTTTCACGAAGACGATCGCAGGAACGGCAGCACACAGGAAGCGGAGGCCAGTCAAAAGCAATGGCGGAATTTCCCGAACGCCGATCTTGATCGCACGAAATTGCCCCCAAGGATGATTACCACCAGCAGTGCAACCAGGATGTCCCGAGATTTCATTAGTTTCTCTTTTCGCTGGGCGCTCGCACCCGGGGTCGCAGCGGTCGACGTCCAGCACTTCTTCCGCGACCGTAGAGATCGTGAACCGATCCGTTTCCTCAATCAGATGCGTCGCAACCGCACTATTATCCGCCGTGACGTCCCCGCGGAGAGGGGTCTCTCCTCACACAAGAGATCACCCTTGATCCTTCAGCTCGATCTCAAGAAACACAATTTCCGAAGTCGTTTCGTTATGCACATCGTGATCGACCCCGGCCTTCCGAAAGTAGGATTTGCCGGCGTCGATTCTTGCCCGCGAGCGTTCGCCGTTAGCAGCGAAAACGGTCATCTCACTGGTGGTGATTGGCACGATGACGTAGTCCATCTCGTGCACGTGGCGACCGGTCGAGCTACCAGGAACCAGCCGCCACTCAGTCACGCGAACTTCGGGGGTATCGACCTGAATGTCGGCCCTGGCGGGATGCATTTGAATATCTCCTAGTCGCAGGATTCTAGAATGCCGCCCATGCGATGCGGGAAGGAAGTTCCCTTCAAGTTCATATCGCTTGCCAACTCGGACCTGGAGAGCGACGCAGGCATGGCTAACAATGTTCTCGGGACTGGATAAGCCGATTTTTTTGAACTGACGCTTCACATATTTCGAACTCTGGTGTCGAATTGACCACCGCACGGCGTAATACCGAAAGGCCGTGCGAGGATCCCCATCGCGACCATCCAATTCCGATTCATTGATGTTTTACTTCAACGCTATCCGGATTTTCAAACCCATGGATTGTTACTAGTTGAACGAGGCGGCGGGCTGCGCGCCTTCCATCGGTCAGCTGGCGATCTAGTCGCAAGGAGGTCCGTTTCGCGACACTGGTTGCCAACTCCATGTGCAGCACGCGGAACCGAGAGCACTGATCGGCACGTTTTAGTTTTCACAGGGCACAACAGAATTAATTCAGTCGGTGGTATTAATGAACAGGCCATTCCCCGTGGAGTTCCGCATCGAAGACTCGATAGCTCACGTTACCCTCAATCGACCTGAGGTCGGCAACGCCATCAACGCAGCACTTGTGAACGAAATCGTGCGGATTGCGCGCATTTGCGACAGCGACAAGAGCGTTCGGGTCGTCTTGCTGACCGCAAACGGAAAGATGTTCTGTGTCGGAGGTGACTTGACGCTGTTCTCGAGCATGGGAGATCAAGCTGAGGTCCAGCTGAAGGAACTTGCGGATCAACTGCATAAGGCAATCTCGATTTTTGCGCGCATGGACGCACCTTTGGTAATCGCGGTAAACGGAATGGCGGCCGGCGGCGGCTTTAGCCTTTGTCTGACCGGCGACTATGTTGTTGCGGCTGAGTCCGCCAAGTTTACGATGGCCTATACTTCCGCTGGATTGAGTCCCGACGGCAGTTCAACATATTTTCTGCCACGCCTCGTGGGTATTCGAAAAGCGCAGGAGCTGATGCTCTTGAATCGTACCCTTTCGGCCCAGGAGGCTGCGCAATGGGGATTGATCGCGCTTGCAGTCCCCGATGAAAAGCTCAACGACGAGGCACTCGCCGTTTGCCGGTCCTTGGTACAAGGACCACGGCATGCACAGTCGGCGGTCAAACGGTTGCTGTTCTGCTCCTTGCAAAACGGGCTTGAGGAACAAATGGAACTCGAAGGACACGAAATCTCTCGCGCGGCGGCATCACCCGAAGGAAGAGAAGGCATAGCCGCCTTTATCGAAAAGCGTCGGCCTCGATTCTAGCCATGGCCTGCTTCCAACCGGTCTCAGCGCTTGTAGAGGCAGTAGCAGCACTTTGCGCTTTTCTGCATTGATCGTGGCGGACGCGCCGTAACAGGACCATTGGGATGCATTTGTCAATTTCAGCAGTACTTAACCGAGCAATCGACAGGTACTTTTGGATCTTCCGGATCAGTTTCCCTTTCTGACTGATAGGGAAAGACCGAACGCTACCAGAAAGCGCGGTCCACATGGAATATCTAGCATGGTCAATGCCCAGCGCCGTGGTGCTGGTGTCGATTGTTCTGGGATTTCTTAGTCCGATTGGGGCCGGCTTGGTGGGACAATTCTCACGGTCTCCATCACGTTTTCGGTGGCGCCAAGACCGCTCGATGCCACTGAGGCGTTGCGCGCCGCATGCGAGGGTGGCTCGCAGCGCTCGTCGGGCTTATCATCCTCGGCGGCGGCCCGTTCTTCCGCGAAGCGGTTGCGGCGCGCGAAACCGGACTCCCGGAACTAATACACTCGCCGGGTATGCAACGCGCGCGTTGCTTTGACGCCTGCTTCCTGATTGCCCCTTCATGGAAGCCCTAACGGGCTATGGCGTCGGCTAGGTTGCCGCGATCACGATGTTACAGGGCGCGGGACTCGCGCCGCTACATGTGGCGGTCCTGGCGTTGCTCAGCCAGACAATGGCTCCGTGGGGTGCACCAGTCGACAACCCCTCTTGTTTCAGCTTGGAACGATACTCGCTGGCATGCGGATCCGGAGGCAATCAACATTGCTCGCTCCGTCCCGGATCGCTTCTAGCGATTGTCGCAATCGGCTTCGAGCCTGCGGTAAGGATTCAGACCGCTGCAACGCTGCGGGTTCAAACGTGCATTGGCGTAGATTTGGCGCGCCATGGCCGATGAAGATGGGCACTGTTTGTTCGCTGTTCCCCTATTACGCCGTAGCCCGCCACGCGTTTCAATTGCTGACAACGCAAGGACCTACGCCTTTCCGCTACACTTCAGGCCGATCTTATCGTTTCCGCCGGCGAGCACCGCCGCCGAGCCACCCGAAGAGCCGCCGGGCGTTTTTTTAGGTCGTATGGATTATTGGTGGTGCCGTAGATGTCGTTATAGCTCTGCCAATCAGCGAGCCCCACCGGCACGTTGGTCTTGCCGAGGATCACCCACCGGCCTCCTTCACGCGGGCAATCGCGAGCGCATCTTCCGCCGGTTTGAAAGCCTTTTGTGGGATGTAGCCCCAGGTCGTGGGCAAGCCTGCGATGTTGAACGATTCCTTTACCGTCAGCGGCAGCCCCAATGTAACTTCTTCTCGCCGCGCCAGAGCATGGCATCCGCTTCGCGCGCGGCAGCAAGCGCTCGATCGAAATCGCGCACGCAGATCGCATTGATCTTTGCCGTCGTGCTGCTCGATGCTATTGATAGTGTGCTGCGTGAGCTCGACCGACGAAACCTTCTTCGCCGTGAGCGCGGCCGACAACTTGACGGCGCTCCCAAAATTCCATTCCGATTTGACCAAGGCATTCTCCTGCTCACGACGGCGGCGATGATGTACAGTTTTGGCCGAACGCTGCAAGCCGGTACACCAATGAGTGTATTCAAGTCATCGCACCTTTCGTTCACTGTCGATGTTGCCTGCGTCGTTGACCGACGATATCCATAATTCGTCCGATCAACGATAGTCGGCGATCGAATCGATCTCGATGTTGTCTCGGGAGGCAGTGGAATGGTTCTCGCAAGGTCGGATATTCAGGTGGAGAGTTCAGAGTTCGCGTCACCGAATGGCGACTGGCGCCGGGCGCCGCTACCGGCCGTCACGTCCACGACATGGATTATGTTATCGTCCCAATGGCAACGAGTGAGATGACCATCTTCTCTTCCGACGGAGATCGTTCGAAGGCGTCCATTAGTCTCGGCAATTCTTGCTTCCGAAGGGCGGGGTCGAGCATGATGTTAAACGAGACCGAATCCGAGATTGTCTTCCTTGAGATCGAACTCAAGGAGTCGGTGTGAACGGGAAAGTATTCACTCCCATCGCATCGCGGGAACGGCTCCTTTTGCAACGAGCATGATGGCACACACGCCGACAAGGATCGCCACCACGATGCCGCCGAAAGGCCATGCACCAGCATAGACACGTCTTTCGAGGTGTGGCACCCCGGCCAGCACACAGCATGTCGCCACCCGCGCAGGCGACAGCATCGTCAACGCTGCGGCGCCGACATTCTGGATCGCCGCGATCCATCCGGGATCGAGATACGCCTCCCGTGCCAGCGAGATTTGCGCCGGCATCAGTAAACCGTTCGACGCGCTGCCGCTGCCCGTAATAAAGCCGAAGAGGCCGGCGAGCAACGGGACCGTCAGCGGCGCACCGGCGCCAAAGAGTTGCCGTACACCCTGCCCCAACGCTTCAGCCATGCCGGAGGTTGCCATCAGCTTCGCCATCGTTAGGAAGAGCAAGATCGCCAGAACAGATCGACAGCCCCGCTGGCATGCCGACCAGGCCACTTTAACCATAGCAGACGGCTTGACCGACAGGATGGTCACGCAGCCGATCAGAACGAGCCAAGTCGCGGGGTGCGTCGACGGGTGCAACGACGGGCCATTGCCGAGCGGCTTGAGGACGGCCACGCTTTCGAGCGCCGGTGCAATTCCGGACAATACCCGGCTAGCGAGAAGGCCGAGAATGAGGGCCGCATAGGGTACACATGCCTTCGCCGCTCTCCGCAATCGGGCAGCCGATGGGCGCTCGTAAAGCCAGAACCGCAATGCAATAAGCGCACCGAGCGTCGTCACGCCGGCACTCTCAGGACCGATCGCAAGGTTACAGATAACGAGCAAAATCGCGATCGTTGCGATCCAGCAAAGTTCCTCGATGTGTCGAACGGCATTGGCCTCGACGCCGGCAGCGCGCGCCACACGCCAAAACATCGCAAGCCAGCCCGCCAGTAGTGGCAGCGTCAGCACTGCGCTGTACGTTCCAAGCAAGGTGGGCGTCAATCCGGACAGCGTCGCCCCAACCATGGTGCCGTTCGCCATGGCACCCCACGGAACCATTGTCTGGCTCAGCAGCGCCATGATCGCCAGGTGCCGCCCTCGTAGCCCTGCCCTTTGCAGCGCCGAAATCGCGGCAACCTGGCCAACTCCGTAGCCGGTCACGGCCTCCATGAACGGTCCGATCAGGAAGCACGCGTCAAAACATCGGGCGCGGCGGCTGGCCCGCGGCTCCGCGGCCTCGACGAGATCGCGCTCGCGCGCCGCGACTGCTTCGTGGAAGAACAGGCCTGCGAGGATCACCAGGCCCACTAATGTGGCAAGCCACGCAGCTTCACCCATCACCAGGGCGGCAGCCGGCAGATCCAATGGTTTGGGCGCAACGGAGAACGCTACGGCAGCCGTTGAGATTGTCCCGAGCAGGCCCGCGCCAACAGGACCGAGAAATCCGACAACGACCGATGCCAATACCACCGCGATCGGCAACGACCAAACAAGATACTGCATGTTTCGTCGGGTTCCTTGCACTCGCTGACTTCGTTCCAAGTGCGTCCGGCTCGGAAGACCATCACGAACTGCGCAATCACGTAACTAGCTGCTTTACGAGCAGCTTCCCAATTGCTCTCACAACCCCGACGATCGTCGCGAGCGCTGTCGCAATGAGTTTCATCACCGATCGCCGGAGCCAAACGACTGATCTTGCATTCGGCAATGACAACGTCTGCGACCACCGAAACAGCGGCCAGGCGCAGGCTGTGTAGCTATCAAGCTTTCTCGCACGCGATAAGACTGTTGTTGTGAACCAGCGCTTCAAGAGAATCGAACGATGTGGCGGCGGCGTCCGACGACCGGCAGGCATAAGTAGCGAAATGCAAGTGGAAATGCGCAGTTCAGAAAAGGCAGCTTATTTCTGATTGGGTACTATTTGTCCGACGTCGCCGGAAGCGAAATGAAGCAATTGTTCAGCTTTGCGGAAGCCACACTTCAATTCTATTCGATGCTTGCTCCCCTCGCGACCTGCTACTGTAGGACGTCTTGCGGGCAACACATCGCGTTTAAGATTCGTTCCGCAGCTAGATGACGATCATCGTGACGACGTCTTCTCAATTCGTCGGCTGACCAGGGAGGAATCATGAGCGCTTCGTCGCGCGGAAAGGCGCACGGACAAGGCGATGGCGTTCGTGCAGGGCGCGCACACCGGGCGACTCGCTACGATCGGAAGGGATGGGTATCCATACTGCATACCGCTTCTCTTCGTCTGGATGGACGGCGGTGTCTTCCTTCACGGCACCAATGCAAGCGGACACCTCCGCCAGAACATCGATCACAGCGCTCTCGCATGCTTCGACCTGGATGAGGCAGGCGAGGTTTTCGACTACCGCCGCTTCGAATGCGATTCCGGCATTGCAGCGTCGTGATCTTCGGTACGATAAGCCTGGTAACTGACTCCGCGGTAAAGCAGACCTCCTGCGAACGACTCATGGAAAAGTACGGCAAGCCGGCCACGACCCGCCCTAAAGGGTTCTTCCCACGGCTAGACTGGATATCGGTCTACCGGCTAAGCGTCGAACAGATTACTGGCAAGGAGCAAGTGTTGCCACCGCTCGAACGGCAATGGCCAGCGCAGGACAGGACCAAGACACCGAATGCCGTTGTCAAATAATGGAACGACGCCATATTCGCAGAACCGTCCGATCGCAGAAGCACCGCCGCATAAACAAATCGCTGAAACCGAGCCGCGGGATCGAGCAAGAAAAGGCCCATGGATTTTTCGCGCACCAATCACCAAGGCGAGCTCGTTGCCCTGGTTCAGGTCTTTTGCGAGCAGCACTGCTCCCCCGACTATGTAACGCACCTGGACCAGCAGCCGCGCTTCCCTACGTCGGCCTATACCGCCATGGCCGACGCCGGAATTCTCGGTTACTGGCTGCCCGCTAAATATGGCGGTCATGGCGGCGGTTTCCTCGATGGGCTTCTCATTCGAGTAGCGGGCGCGATTTCCGACGCCACGGGAAGTATCGCCGCAGGCTTCTGGATGTCGCCGGTTCTGCTGGCATCGCCGAATGCGTGAACTTCCTGCAACGTCCACCGACGCCGGGAGTCAGCGTGACGTGACGACGACCTGCCTTTTTCGCATTCGAGTCAGGCGTCCATCCACGTAGAGGCAGGCGTCTCTAACGGTCTTTACAACGGAAGGAGAGTTATGATGATCACCGCTATCACCACGTTTCAGTTGCCGAAGCCGATCACACGGGACGAGGCCCGACGCATATTCCTGAGCACAGCTCCGACATATCAGGGCGTAACGGGTCTCTTTCGCAAGTGCTATGTCCTGTCCCAAGACGGCAGCACGGTCGGCGGAATCTATCTCTGGAACTCCCGCGCTGAAGCCGAGGCGATGTACTCCGAAAGCTGGAAGGTCTTCGTACGGGAGAAGTACGGTTCAGATCCTTCAGTCACGTACTTTGACAGCCCCGTCGTCGTTGACAACATAACGCACGAAGTCCTCTCGGATTAGTAGCTGAGATCTTTGGCGGCGGCGAGGGATCGCGTTGGCGCGACTGGCGCACGCGGCTGACTCAATCACAATGATCGTTAGGGAGACGAATTATGCAGGATCGGAAGGGCGGCTGCCTGTGCGGGGCGGTGCGTTACGTGTTGAAGAGCGCGCCGCGGGCAATCGCAATATGTCATTGCACGCACTGCCAGAGGCAGAGCGGAAGCCTGTTCTCCTTCAATCTCGTCATACGAGAGGCTGATTATGATCAGCGGGGCGAGACCATGGTCTATGTGGACGAGGGCGATAGCGGGCAGCCGGTCTATCGTCACTTCTGCGGGAGCTGCGGGTCTCCAATCTTTGCGAAGACTGCACTGGCGCCCGGGAAGGTTGTGGTGAAGGCAGGCACTCTCGATAGCATGGAGGGATTGCAGCCGAAGACCGAGATTTATACCGATCATGCGGTGAAATGGCTCGCGCCGGTTGCGGGCGCTGCTCGTTTTCCGCGGAATCAATGACCCTCCGGTGCGGCGACGCGCGTTGATGCTGCTCCACGTTACCTGATTGGTCACAGATCAACGCGAGTCCTAACCAACGTTGAAAGACACGTCTCTTAGAACGGACGTCATCAGAAGGGCAGCGGGATATCTAATGACAAGTCAAAAGTTGCGAGCGCCGCATGCGGGTTTGTCAAATGCGCAGAGCGGTGGATCGTGGCGGAACGTCGCCCTTCTCGTCTTCGTGGTCCTGGCTTGGGGGCTCAATTGGGTCGTCATGAAGATAGTGGTGCAGGAAGTTACGCCTCTTTGGGCGGTGGCGATGCGCACCATTTTGGCGGTCATCGTACTAGCTCCTATTCTTCTGCTCACAGGCCAATTCATCATACCCACTCGAAGCGATATTCCAGTTGTCCTCGCGATAGCCTTGTTTCACATGGTCGCGTTTGCGGCCTTGATGGCAATCGGACTAAAATACGTCTCGGCCGGCCGTACGATTGTTCTCGGCTATACCACACCGCTATGGGTCGCTCCTGGCGCCTGGCTGTTCCTCAGCGAGCCGATACGGCCTCGGCAGATAATCGGAATAGTGCTCGGCCTTTCAGGATTGCTTCTTATGTTCGACCCGAATGCCTTTGACTGGAGAGACGCCAAGGCGCTTCTGGGTAACGGACTAATTCTCTGTGCCGCTATATTCTGGTCGATCAGCATCCTCTACACCCGCGCGCATCAATGGACGGCAACGCCGTTTCAACTTGTGCTTTGGCAGACCGTGCTCGCCGGCGCTCTCCTCTCAGCTCTTGCGTTCACTTTTGAAGGCACGCCTGAAATCTCATTGAGCGCGAGTGCACTCCTAGCGCTAGCCTACAATGGCGTCGTCGGCACTGCACTTGGCTATTGGGCCATGACCGTCGTCAACAAGGAACTACCGGCGATATCGACTTCACTAGGTGTGCTAGGCACCCCTGTGGTCGGCATCGGCCTGTCTGCCCTCATTTTGGGAGAAGCTGTGGATCCCAAATTAATGGCTTCGGCGCTCATGATCTTAGTAGGCATCGCTGTCGGAACGAGACTGCCGTTGCCCAGCTGGCTATCTTCTGCACTTGCGGCCAGCCTGCACCGTATCACCGCACGGAGCAACGGATCCCACACCAAATGAGGACCCCTGAGTGTTGGCGTCCAGCAACCCCGGGCATATCGAGATGAGACGCCAGGGTCCACTTGATCGAGACGGTGGTGCAGAGCATGGGCAGCGATGCTGCTCTGGACGCGCCGAACCTGGCCTGACCTCACTCAGAGCAACTCTCATCTCGTGTCAGAGCAACCGATAAAGACCGAATTCCCGGCGCTGCGAGTAGAACCACCGGCGACATCGCCGCCCAAGAAATCAGCCACGATACTAGCCAATTCCACACGAAGTGGCTATCGGCCGTCGACTGAAGACTCGCAATTCCGGCGGCGACGAATGACGTCAGCCCTGACTGGATAACTCCAAAAACGAAATGGCTATAGCGGCGCGGGATAGCGAACACAGGTCCCTAGTCCTTGATAGTGCAGGCACATAGCAAAGCTCCGAGAGCCACCGCAAGCCGCAGCGGCTCATTCACGCGGCGGCTAAGATACTCACGCGCTCATGACGATGCTCGATATTGGCGGAGGCACGTCCCGGCCGAGTGTCCAGCACAGATCAGTAACGTCCAAGCAGTGCTTCTCCACATTTCGGCGCTAATGCTGCCCTCTCATCGTAGACATAATTGATGCCAGTCTTCGCCGTCTCGTTGCCGGAGCTGAGCCAACTCAGCTTCGGATCAACTACACGAGTCCTCCGCTGCCTTCGAGCACGCCCTTCAGGGGAAGCGGCTGCTCACCGAGCAGCAGCCTAACCACCACTTCACGCGCATTGCCGGGATCAAGCGAATGTTTTGCGATTAGCTCACTGCAGTCAGCAATGATCTGGTCGGCGTCCTGCATGATCTTGAGCTCCTTATAGCGATCGTGCCAATGCAACCCCATGCTTTCGCCCACCACTTCAAGGATATTTATGATGCGGAATGGCCAGTCTCGCTCGTGGGCGCACAGTTCGCGATGATCGGAGTGATATACGGCAACAAGTGCATCGACACCTGCATCGCGCGCCGCCTCGAGTTCTGCAAGCTGCAATTCGCGCTTGAATTTTGGAAGTACGCCAACATTTACGCTCTGCAGACCTATCGCCGGTTGGTTCAGATCGACGAGTTCGATACCTGGGACCATCTTCAGGATTTCAGCGGCGGCTTCCACGACGCCGGCCACGCCGGGATGTTTGTGCAGCGCGACCCGCATTTCGACCCTGCGCTGAAGGTGCAGATTTAGCTGCGCCAGCCGGTCACCAAGAAAGCGCATGAACGGGTTCATCTCAAACGGGCGGGAGCCACGTTGTCGCTCCACCGTCGGCAGGATGGTTTCTGGTACTGGACGTAGCACGTCGGACACCAGGAGATCACCTGACCCGAGTTCGAGTGCGACAGCTTTTCCATGGTGTTCGAGCCCATGCGACCGGCCATCTCAGCGTCTCCAGACTTGAGTTGCGCAATGCCGCAACAATGGCTTGGACCGCCCATTACCTGGTATGTGACGCCGAGCGCATCCATGATATCGAGGGCAAGCAAAGCAATGTGCGGGGTCTTGAGCACATTGCAGCCGGTATAAAACACGAAGTCCGGCGCCTCGACGGGCGCGGAAACCGAAGCCGATTTTTGACCGAGTCGTTCGAGGACTTCCGTATCGAGTTGCAGGCGCGAAAGTACCGTCACTCCGCGACTGCCGTCGCGGTACCGCTCCACGCCCTGTCGGCGTCGTTCGGCAAGCTCGTTGTCCGACTTCGCGATGCCAAGTCGCGCCATGGTAAGCAAGAAACGCGGATTGACACCGTAGTCGCACGCCTTGATGCATGCCCCGCTCTGCATGCAGGACTGCGCCCATTTGCGCGATGCTTCCGGACCGTTGCCGGTACGTACCAGCTCGAGTATTCCACCGATGATGCCTCCGGACTTGGTATCCGAGATGCCGGCCGGCCCAACACTCGGACAAACCTCGACGCACTTGCCGCATCGCGTGCAGGCGTCGAGCATTTCCTCAGCATGTTCGCCCAGGGCCGTCTCGAATGAGACCTTGTTCATCGGCTGCATGACCGGCTCCGGGCTTGCTGGCAGATCAGCAACGTGTGGCACATGATAACTTCAGTACTTAATCCACAAACGGCAATGTGTACACAATAATTGGTCGCTATGACTTTCGTCACCTTTCCACGTTCTCCTACCTCGCTCCCTCAACACGACTCAGAAACTCTGCGTTCTGCCAGCTCACGTCGCCGCGCGGGTGGGTACAATTTGGCTTCCCGACCTCAAATGCAGCGCAACCTAGCGCCCCTGAACTATACCATGCGCGTAATATCGCGTGACTGACTTCAAGTAAGGCAATAGCTCAGCATTAACTTTTGTCGACCGTTTCATTTTCCTGAATTGCAAGTTCAAAAGAATGAGATTCCCGATTTTTTCTGCCTCGCTAACTTTGTAGTCGCGGCGACCTGCATGGATCCCTCTACTGCTGGTCTCGCATAAGGCGGCAGGGCGGCCACATGAAGCGATCATCTATTGTCGTGCAAGTGACGCCCTGCGGCCCGTTCAATTCACGTGGTACTGGTTGTGAGGCCGGCAGATCGAAAAGCGCTTCCATGCATGATACACCCCTTCCGGCTCAGTCACTTTGCTCCAACGGAGAGCCGGCGCACGAGTTGAGACCTCGCAATGCGCCTGACGATTCCCATCCGCCACTTGTCAATGCTCGCGCCAAGGATGCCCCTATTCCGACGGCGCTCGGACTCCTTTACCTTGTCAGAACATCGCGTCGATCAAGACGACCGCACTCTGGAATCGGCGAAGCCATTGACCTAGTACGGAGATTACTGCAGATCCGACCGTTGCGAAAAGCGTGGCAACGTGTGCGACGTGCGCGCAAGCGGCGGTACGCCCTGTCCTACATGGATAAGCGATTGATGAAGGATATCGGCTTGCCGCCTGAGTAGATTAGAGCGGTGTTGGCGCGTCGGTATACGGTAAGCGACAAGGAATTCCGCTAGAGCTTCAATAAGTCTTAGTTATGGCACCCGGCGAATCGGATTGACCGACAAGATCCGTCATAAGCGTTGGCTCTTCCACCAGCGCCATTAGGATGAGACCTTCCGAGCCGGGCAGGCGCGAGTTCCTACATAGCAAATCATAAAGTGCTGTGGGAGAGAGTGGCCGGCCCTTGATGATCGTCTCCGTTCCCCGCACAGATCGGCTGTTGGTTTTAGCACCAAAGGCGTGTAAGTGACGATGTAGCTAGAGACAGTTGTCCCTGCATCCGTCTCGAGGTCGATAAGGAGAAAAAGGGCGCTGCCGGTACCCTACCGCTAGAGGTTTGCACCTCTGGATCCAGGGGCACGACACATGTACGAACATTGAGCGACTTAATGAGTTGTTCTGATGCAATCATGGCCTTCATACCAAATGCTAGCCGTTCGCTTCGCGATCAATACGGACGACCATCCTTGTGCAGAAACTTCCACCCCCCAGCGTTGTCTAGTACCGCTACAAGATCGTCATTCGGATAAGTTGCGGAATCTCCTGAAGACCGGTCACCGATCTCAAGATAGAGCACGTCCTCAGTTGTTCGATTGATCAGTTGATGTGCGATTCCATAGGCAGAGAAGCCCGCACACATCCCTGGTCTCAGCTCGAAATCGCCTCGATCTGTCGCAAGCGTTGGATTGCCCTCAAGAACGTAGATCATCTCATCCTGCGTGCTGTGTTGATGCATCAGCGCCGACACGCCACCGGGCAGAAGGCGAGTTAGATTGACCCCGAAGTTCTTGATTCCAAATCGATCGCCCAACGGTCGCTTCTCACGCTTCGCCATTTGCGACCGGAACGGCTCGGGGTAGTTTGATAACTTGGTGCGAAGCGGAACATCAAGCGCAACGATAGCTACGGGACGCTCTGTCGTTTCACTCATAGCTTTTTGCTCGTTATCTTTGCCATTGTTCTGGGTTACTGTCACTCGCCACCTGGGTTAGCCGCCTGGATCTGTTCATTGCCGAGCTCTGCAGCTTGGTGATGCACTCGATCTGATCCAAGCACGCCTGACGACCTCCTCTGCTGTTCTAGGACGCAGACGTGGGGTTGGATAATTTCATAGTTTTGAACTTGCAGTTTGTAGATTCGCTAACACCGGCAAGTCTACGACCGAGCTAACCCGGCGCAAGGCCGCAGCCAGAGCACTTCCGAGGACGCCGGCGACCGCCGCTGCGTCCGCGGTCGCACCGCGGTTGGCCCGTTGCGTATCTCATACGGTCCGCCGATCTCGAAGACCGTGTCTCGGCTCCGTCGATCCCGCAGACCGCGATGCGGCGCTGATCGGCAACACACCGGAGATACTCGGCTGCTTGTTCGTTGGTCCCGGAACACTACGTCCGCACCTCACGAATAGTGGCAGAGCACGCGCACGGTCCGCTCGTCGGACCCGACCTCCATGCACTATCACGCCGTGCGGTGGCCGACACTGGTGTGATAGCGAACGCACAGGCTGTTCGCTCCCGACAACGCTTTGATCAAGGTGAACTTCAGGTTCGGCGCGCGCTGCAGAAAGCCGAAATGCGTTGCAAGCGGATCCTTGCCTTACCCGCTCACGGCCAGTCAGCCGTGCGCGAGCCGCTGCCGCGGCAGAAGCTGGTCAAGGCGGACGGCGTCAGCCGAGGACGGCCGCGTCGCCCGTTCGCAGCTTCCGCGCGCCCCATTTATTCCTGAGACCGTTGCCAAACCGCTCAACGTCTTCTGCGCGATCGACTCCCGCTTTCGTCGCGCCGCGTGAACTCTGCAAGCCCTTTGGTTGAAGGAGCAAGGTATCGGCAGCGGTGGCGAGGATGTTCGCCGACCTGCTGACAGCCTAACCAAGCAAACATTGAGCGCGTTGTATGAGAGTGGCTCCGGCTTCTTGCGGTTTAGGTGCAGTCTTGCCGCTAGCTCGCAACTCATCAAAAGCAGCGTTCACGTGGGTTTCGATCGTCTTCCTATTCATCGAGATATTGGCATTCACGAGCTTTCTTGTGAGTAAGTCGCCTTCTATTCTCCGCGCAAACGCCCTGATTTCATTGGGCTGCGGCTTGTCTGCAATGATGCCGCTTTTGAAGGCGAAGTAGATCGGCAGCCTCCGGGTGCCACTCAATTTGCCACCTAAGATTTCCTAGATCCGATGACTTGCGCGACTGGGCGGCATATTGTTCTGGTAACTCACGGATGGCAAACTCTGCAGCTGTTTCGCCCTCCCAGCCTGTCCCGTTAGAATGCCACCGCGACGGTGGGCGGCAGAATACCAGCGCGTCAACGCGATCCAAATAGATCGACGAACCCGACGCGGCTCTAGACGTGAGAACGAGGCGACGTGGATCATGGGCGAAAGGCTCTGGAAGCGCGGGGTTAGGAAGCTTCCTATCCACGCAAGCAATAGTTCAACTCTATTGCATCCAACGTGACCTCCTGAAGTGTTAGCGTTTGCATCTTGCCGGCACCTATCCCGGTGACTTTCTTTTAATCACCCCAGATGCGGCATGCTAACTGGTAGGCGTTGGTGCGAGGAGAGGAAAATGTCAACGACAGTCCGCGATGCTATCATAGAGGATGCCCAATGCATTCTTGAGATTTACAATTTCGCTGTCACGAAAACGACCGCGGTCTGGAGCGAGGAGCCCTCCGATATTGCATTACGCCAAGCCTGGTTCAGGGAGCGCACTGCGCGCGGCTTTCCAATTCTGGTCGCAGAAAGCGCGGGACGATTAGTTGGTTTCGCGTCATTCGGCGATTTTCGCCCTTGGCCCGGCTATCGCCATACTGTCGAGAATTCAGTTTATGTGGCTCCCTGGATACATCGTCAGGGCGTCGGCCGCGCACTGATGCAGAGCCTCATTGACCGCGGCGTTGCGCTAGGGAAGCATGTGATGGTGGCGGGGATCGAAGAGACGAACACGGCGTCGATTCGTCTTCACAACTCCCTTGGTTTCCGGGAGGTTGGCCGCATGCCACACGTCGGCACCAAATTCGGCCGATGGCTAGATCTAGTATTGATGCAGCGGTATCTCGTTGCGGACCGGGAGCCCTAAACTACCGCATCTTCTGGATCAGCATGCGCGAACGCGTTACATAACATCGGAGCCTCTCTGATGTTAGGTACTTTATGCGTTAGCAGTCCTTGCAGACATCCACGGCTACCTTCTTGCACTCAAGACGGTGGTTGCCGATCTGAGCCGACGGGGAGTTGATCGCGTCATCAATCTTGGGGATTGCGGATCCAGGCGATGATAGCCCCGCAAACTGCGGACCTCCTAATCGCGTTAGATTGGCGGACGGTTCGGGGCAATCATGATCGTTGGGCAACAGACCGGCCACCGGACGGACATTATCCCAGCGTTTCGTATGCGTGCGCAGCGCTAGACGCTGCTCTGCTTGAATGGCTGAGAGCCTTGCCGCCGTCCTTACACTTAGAGAACGATGTCTTTGCCTGCCATGGTCGGCCGGAGGCTGACAATGCTTACCTACTCGAGGATGTGGCACGGGGTCATTAGTATTGGCCTCTCTCGATGCCCAGCCTACTGCGATCTCACTTCACTGGCGCACATTTCGGAAATGGGAGTCCAACGACTACTGCTGCATCATTGATATCGATCATAGCCAACCCGCAGTCGAGAAGATGTAGTCCCGTATAACCACGCGGCCGCGGCGGAACGAGCGGCGGCGAATAATAGTCCCATGTGGGCGCATTCCTTGCCATTCGCTGACGTCAGTTCAGCACTGGGACCTTCGCGAGGTCTGAAAGCCCAAGCGCCGAATTAGCCGTAGCTCATTGATCGAGACCTCCGGCCCGCTACGCTTTTGTCCCGGAAACTCTTTCGCGTGAAAAGTCAGCTTAACTCGCCGCATGACCGAGGACGTCACCTGCAGTGATCTTATGGACCTCTCCTGCGTCCGTCTGCAACAGCAATGCTCCGGAGCGATCGATCCCTAAGTGGATGCCGGTCATAACATTCTTCCTATCGCGGTCCGTTGCAACCTGCACTGTAGAACCTATTCCATCGAGAAGCGAAGTATAGGAATCGTACCAACCGTTGAAACCGTGCTGCTTCCATTCACCCATACGGGTAAGGAAAGACTGCGTCAGGATGTCTCGTACAATCGAGAGTTCAGGCGCGATTCCTGCCTGCAGTATCGAAGTCGCTGGATAGAAGGTTTGCAACGGAGCGCTTGTAACATTTACCCCTATACCCACCAGAATGTATTTAACCGAAGGGGGCGTAGAGATCTCGCCACTCTCTAAGAGAATGCCAGAAACCTTACCGGCATCGAGGAGGCAATCGTTAGGCCACTTCAATCGCACCCGGTTCTGTTCGAAGCCCAGAGTTCGTAGCGTATCTGCAACTGCCAGTCCTGACGCGAAAGTGAGCCCAAAGTCGCTTGGCCATGAGCTGTCCGGAAAAAGTATAGCGGTCCAGTACAGATTTCCACGAGGTGAATCCCACCATCTGCCGTGGCGGCCGTATGAGCGCGTCTGACGCTGAGCGCAAAGGACCACGCTGGTACGCAAGCCACCACGCACTCGTCGCTCGGCTTCGGTCAAGGTACTGTCGACCTCGTCCAATTGAATCAGCTCGATCATTGCGCGCCCTCACATTCCGAATGGCTCGGCCGATGCGCACGAGCTGAAAAGAAATCCGTCACGATCGTCTTAACCGCTTCAGCAGCGAATCCACTGAAGCTGTGCTGCGCTATGTTTGCATCGTCTGACGAGTGAACTCAACCGCTGCAAACGCTGCCTTCGCCTAGGACGCTTCCGATCTACGCAAGTGATACTTCAAATCTATTCGATCCAACGCGACTTCCTGAAGTGTTAGCGTTGAATCATGGCGTACCCTGGTGCTGTGGCGTCCAGGCTCGGCGCCATCAAGGCGGCGCTGCCCGCGTGCTTCTTTGCGGTCATGACATCAACCCTAGTTATGAGAGGTGAATTGTCCAAGCTGTCGTTCGCTAGCGTTCGGCTCTCCGACGCTTTGCGACATTAGCCGCTCATCGCACCGAAGCACGCTGCTCCCGATGCTGCAAGAAGTGTTAGCTGACGGCTCATCTCTGGCCGATAGCATCGATGTGGTTGAGTTCGGTCGAGACAACAAAATTCGTAGGGGATTCTTCGGCCCTCTTAAGGCGGCATCTTCGCGAGTGAAACGGCTCACTATGTTGCTGGTCGCTCAGATGGCATGAACGAGGATGCTGGTTTGCGGTGTCCTGCGCACCCAAACTCTGGGTACGCCCCTTGGCGCCCCGAAGTAGATAAGCCTCGACGGACAACGAACGTTCGGACTATCGACAGAGCAACGACAATAACCGGTCATCGAGTTCTTGCATCGTAATCTCTGGACATGACAAACCACGGCCGCAGCAGCGCCGGGATGGTACTCTGATGATCAACATGACTCACCAGGAGATGATTGGCTTTGTTGGCTTCTCGATCGTCTCAGCATTCACTCCAGGCCCGAGCAATCTCATGGTGGCGGCGGCGGGAGTTGTCGGAGGGTTCTATCGCGGATTTCTTACTTTGCTGGGCGTCGCCGCTGGAATGGCTACGCTCATTTTCACATTGGGATTCGGCCTAGGGCAAACTCTGCTAGCTAGCGATCCCGGCCTGCTCGTGATGAAGGCTGTCGGTGCAGCCTTTTTGCTCTGGCTCTCATGGAAAATCGCGACTGCCGACGTAAAGAACGACAATGAGCGAACTATCGTCGGACCTATTTCGGCCGCGCTATTTCAGTGGGTCAACCCCAAATCATGGGTCGTAGGCGCTGGCGCAATCGGCACCTATTTTAACCCCGGATCGTCTAGCGTAGCACTCGACGCGGCATATCTTGCAGTCTTGTTCTTGATTTGCTGCATTCCAAGTCTGCTGACCTGGCTGCTCCTCG
The DNA here is from genome assembly GCF_001693385.1 of Bradyrhizobium icense. Classification (NCBI taxonomy): domain Bacteria; kingdom Pseudomonadati; phylum Pseudomonadota; class Alphaproteobacteria; order Hyphomicrobiales; family Nitrobacteraceae; genus Bradyrhizobium; species Bradyrhizobium icense. The sequence goes on along the minus strand of NZ_CP016428.1, from coordinate 1,663,454 downwards.
GCTCGTCTCTCCAGACAGTGCTGAAGAACGAGTCGGCGGCTCGCATATTCAATCGCGTGATGGGATTCCTGCTTGCGGCTTCGGTTATCCTGATGTTTGTTTGATGGACAGAGTCATCCGGACAGACGTTCTTGTGACTAATGAGCACCGTTGGAATGGGGGCCTCGTACCCTAGTAGCGGGAGCTATTGCTTTCAGCCGGTTCTTGGGTCCTGCATACGAGCGTCTGCCGGAAGCCGCTTACGGCGCGAAGGCGGCCTCTTCCTGGGGGTCTTGGAATGCGCGGCTGCCTCTCCATGCTTGGGGCCGGCGCGCGATGCCTGCACGTCCAGCCTCCTCTCCCGATGCAACAGCTTGCGAAGCGTAGACGATTCCGCATACCCGACCTGCTGCGAGATTTCGTCGAGATTGAGCCGTGTGGTCTGCAGGAGCTCCAACGCCTTCTCAACGCGCAGCCTTTGGACGAATTTGACCGGTGGAAGCCCGGTAGCACGCTCGCATCGGCGCGCAAAAGTTCTGACACCCAACCCCACAGCCTTTGCGATGTCGGAGATTGAAAAGGCTTGATGCAGTCTGGCACGCGCCCAGCGCTCGGCACGGGAAACGCATTCATCGGCGGCGGCGAGAAAGGACACCGCCATATACCGAGACTGTGATTGTCTCTGGTCCAGCAACAGAACCCGGGCACAGCTGTCCGCTAGGTCCGGCCCAGCGTACCGGGCAATAATCGAGAGCATTAGGTCCAGTTGAGCCATCGCGGCACCCGCGGTCGTTAAGCTACCATCGGTAACCACCATCGCATCCGTTTCGAGCATCACCTTTGGAAAGAGTTGACGAAACAAAGGTACGAGCCACCAAGTCGTGGTTGCACGACGGCCATCCAGTAGCCCGGTGCTCGCAACTAGAAACACTGCCGAACAGGAACCTGCGATTTCCGCTCCCGATTCAAAGGCAGCATGCAGAGCCTGTCTGGCCAATTCGGCGTCCGGCCGTTGCAATCCCTCGCGAACGAGTTGCTCATCCATCCAAGCCAGCCCTGGCAAGATCACCACGTCCGCTGGCGCATCAGACACCGGTCCCGTCGACTGCCTTGCGAGCTTCGTTGCCCACTCCGCCCCGGAGCCAGTAATCCTAACGTCAAAGCAGGGGCCCGGCCGGCTCCTGCACAAATGCGGTTAGCTACTCCGATCAATTCAAAAGTAATCGCGACACTGGCCGCAGAGGCGCCTTCCAGAACAAGGACGTCAATCAATGGCATGGCAAAATTGGCCCGGTTAATGTCATTATTGACACTTGTCGAAAGTAGTGCCCGGGAAATAGCGTTCGCGCAACCTTCTCCGGAGAATAACATGAGCGATAAGCTGCTGAAGCCAGACGATCTGGCCGACTTTGACCGGCGAGACGTCTCGTTACAGAGTGCGACAAAGCCAGTCTATGTTTCGGGCCACGGACCGGGTGTCATCGTGATGGCTGAGATGCCCGGAATCAGCCCTCATGTCGCACGATTCGCTCGCTGGGTTCGCGACGCCGGCTTTCGCGTCTACATGCCTTCGCTTTTCGGGAAGGACGGCGATGTTCCAGACGCGGAGACTGCTGCCGGCGTCTTCCGACGCGCGTGCGTAAGTGCTGAATTCCGTGCGCTTGGCGGGGGATTATCAAGTCCGGTTTCCCACTGGTTACGCGCACTTGCTAGGCTTGCGCATAGCGAAAGCGGTGGACCAGGTGTCGGCGCTATCGGGATGTGCTTCACCGGCAACTTCGCGCTGAACATGATGCTAGAACCAGCACTGCTGGCCCCTGTCGTGTCTCAGCCTTCTCTCCCTCTGGACAATCCCGGTGGACTTGAAAGCTCACCTGAAGATTTGACGCAAGTACGGGCAAGACTGGAACGAGAAGATCTGACCGTGCTTGGCTACCGATTTGCGGGCGATTCGTTCTGCCGCGCTGAACGGTTCGCCGCCTACCAAGCCGCGCTTGGCGACCGCTTCATCGGTCGCATTTTGCCTGACACGGCTGCAAATACCGGACCCAAGCCACCGTTCTTCGAACAGTTTGTGGCGACTCCTCACAGTGTGGTAACGGTCCATCTGATTGACGAAGCGGGACAACCAACCCTCGCAGCCCGAGACGAGATTCTCGCGTTCTTTCGGCAGCGTCTAAAACCCTCACGAAATTGACGCCTAACACGATGCAGTAGCTCTTCGTTCTTCGAAGTCGATGAGGATTGCTTCGTGTTGTACCTCCACTTCTGCCAAAGCATGCGCCACTAGCGCAAGTGGCAGTTGCCCATTCATCCTGGCAAACCGGTGCTTTGCTGACGCTTCGCCGTTACCGATCTCCTTCCCGCTGACGTCTTTGCTCCCTCATGTTGTTCGTTGAGGATCGGCCATAACGGATCAGGTCACATCAGAGATGACTATGCAGGAGGCTATGTACCGTCAGATTTGACACGGCTGCTTTGGTACCACCCGAATCAGGGATCTACTCATGAGCGCAATTGATGTTTGGGCACAGGTTACAACTGAGCGAATGGCCCGGAGGCCGTGGTTAGAACCCCTGATGCGTTGGACTGGAAGGAACTCCGACCAGCTTTTCGAAACCACTGTGGAACTCACATTGGCGGCCATGGATGACGCAAGCATCGATATTGCCATACTGTCGGCATGGCACGGACCCGAGGGGTCGCTGATCAGCAATGAAGAAGTTGCAGCTCAAATAGAGGTCGCCGCCGACCGTTTCAGGGGGCTTGCGACTGTCAGGCTGGACTCACCCATGGAGGCTGTTAGGGAGATTCGCCGCTGGGTGGACGGCACTCGCTTCGTTGGAGTGCGGATCGTGCCCTGGCTTTGGGATTTGCCACCCAATCACCGGTTATATTACCCTATCTATGCCGCTTGCGTCGAGGCCGACGTGCCCTTTTGCACCCAAATTGGCCATACGGGTCCCTTGCGCAGATCGGAAGTCGGCAGACTAATTCCCTATCTCGAAGATGTGCTTCTGGATTTTCCTGATCTTGTCGTCGTCGGCGGGCATGTCGGATTTCCTTGGCTGGACGAGTTGACAACGCTAAGCATCAAATTTCCGAACTTCTACGTAGATACCTCCGCCTACGCTTTGCGTCGTCTTCCCTCGCAATTTGTTGAATGGATGAAGGGTGTCGGACAAACACGGGTTATGTTCGGAACAAACTGGCCAATGCTGCATCCAAGACAATGCTTACAAGGCATCGACACTTTGGGCCTCTCCGAGACGCAAAGAGCTGCATTTCTATCCGGCAATGCTCGCCGCGTCTTCCGGCTCTGACACGCTGTTGAAGCGCAATCTCTGAGATCATGGCTAAGCGCGATCCATCGGTCTTATTGAACGGATAGTTCAAAGCTATTTGTTTTTTTCAGGACAGTCTCTTGCTATGGTTCTGACGATCCGCGCGATGGTAGCTACGCCAGGTGCAAGTAAGTTTGTCGTTTCGAGCGCGGTGGCATAACTCCATTGCCTCGTGGGCCGCTGCAATACGTCCGAAACTACGCACGGCCTCCACGCGAGCGTGAACTGGCTACAATTGGGACAATTGAATGAGCCACGCATCGGATCCGCCTCTTGAACGCGTTACCATTCCTGTTCTGCATCGCTGGAAGCAGGAAGGGCGCCGCATCGTCATGACGACGGCTTATGACGCGGTTACAGCGCGCATTGCCGACCCGATTGTCGATGTTCTCCTAGTCGGAGATAGCGTCGGCAACGTCTGTCTTGGCTTTGATAACACGCTGCCAGTTAGCATTGGGATGATGAACCATCATCTGGAAGCTGTCGTTCGCACAACGCCCCGCGCCTTGCTAATTGCCGATCTCCCTTTCCTCAGCTTTCAGCTTAGTGTCGAACAGACACTGCGCAACGCCGGTGGGTTCCTAAAACGCGGAGCCGCCGCCGTGAAGCTAGAGGGAGGTTACGCCAGGTGCGTCGAAATGGTTGAAGCTCTCGTCAGTTGCGGGATTCCCGTAATGGGCCATCTAGGCCTCACGCCACAAAGCGTTAATCTCACCGGCGGGTTCAAGGTTCAAGGACGGACGGCCAGTGACGCGCTGCGCATTCTTGACGAAGCATGCCGTATGCAGGACGCTGGATGCTTCGCTTTGCTGTTGGAGGGAATTCCAGCTGAGCTTGCCGCTCGGGTAACCGACAGCCTTGCTATCCCAACCATAGGGATCGGCGCAGGGCCCAGTTGCTCGGGGCAAGTGCTGGTGTTTCACGACGTCCTTGGTTTGGTCTCGGGCCATCGACCAAAGTTCGTCCGCACCTACTTAGATGGCTTCACATCCCTGCAAGCTGCACTATCCCGTTGGGCAACGGATGTGCGCGATGGCGCTTTTCCAGGACCGCAAGAGTGTTATGCGCTGCCTGATGACATTGGTAACGCGATCGCCAACTGGAAGCCGTCCAACTCATCTTCAGATCGCTCGCTACAATGAAGCATTCTGGCATCGCACGGCGTCGTTGCGATTGCACAAACGTCTCCAGGCGAAGCGAACCGACCCTGCACCCGAACTTCCGGCGTTATCTTGTTTGGGCAAGGAAAGAACGAGACAGCATGACTTCTCCTAAGCTTCCGTTGACTGGTGGCTGTTCGTGCACCGCGATTCGATATGAAATACAAGCGTTCCCCTTGTTGCTCTACGCATGCAACTGCACCGATTGTCAGACTGCGTCGGGCAGTGCGTTCGCACTTAATATGCCGGTGAAAAGGCGGCACTTAAGCATCTTGCGCGGCAAACCCAAGGGTTGGCACCGTAAGTCAGCAGCCGGGGAGCAGGTCACGACGTGGTTCTGTGGGGATTGCGCTGCGCCCCTGTACGGTGAGCGGGAGGGACGACCGGATATAGCCGCCATTCGCGCCGGCACGTTGGACGAAACAAGCTGGTTGGTCCCGGTTGCCCAGCTGTTCATGAAAAGTGCGCAGCCGTGGATCAAGCCCGTACTGGAGCCTGAGTGTTACGAAAGTACGCCTGCCGATTTCCGGACCCTAATTGATAAGTGGCGCGCGATGTGGCCAGATTTCTTCAGAGGTTCAGACGCATAGAACCGAACCTCGACGATGGTGAGCAAGCCGCTGGCAACTCGCTTTCCCGAAGATTATCCTTCGGGCCTAAAACTTCAGATCTTCAATGGAGAAAATCCGGACGCTGTCAAAGATAAGATATGAGATTTTGGGCCCGAGAAGGCATCTATTCGTTAGGGATGCTTTTTCCGCTAGCTCAAGATGAGTGATAAGCTTTGTATAATTTCCTTATCAGTTGGCCAACAGGCCACCTCGGGAGAGCGCTCCCTTCACACGGGAGAGGTCCAAGGTTCGATCCCTTGTGCGTCCACCATTTTGCTCAATAATTTTAGCTCCTTGGTCTTCCGCTGCATGGCCTTACTTTGGCTATTCGGCACGTATTTGCGTGAACGAAGCACGAAACTGCGTGCAGTTCCGTGCAACATCCGTGCATAGTTTCATTGGCATGCAAGTTCACAATCTATGGCTCTATAAATATCAGAAGCACCTTTTAGTTTCAGCCAAAACGAGATACTAGCATTGAGAACGCTTTACCTGTTTTAGGTAATCTGCGTTCTCGGTTTTGGGTAAAGCGAAATGATTGACCCAGATCAAGTTGATAGAGCGCAAGTAAGAGCGGCCCGTGCCCTACTGGATTGGACTCAACCCGACTTAGCGGCGGCTGCCGATATCGCGCTTGCAACGCTAAAACGTTTTGAAATTGGCCATAGTACGCCGATTAGAACGGTCAAGACTGCAATAGTGCGAGCCTTAGAAGCGGAAGGCATTCAATTTCACCAAGACCGAAAACGCGCTTCTGTAAGTCTGGACATAAAGAGAATCAGAAAAGCCCAGTAGGCTAGATCGGCGTTCGCGGCGGAATCGATTGGCCAGCGAAGCAACATCAATAAGGGGTGCAATTCCGCGGCTGGACAATGCCAAAGAATGATTGCACCAAGCTTATCTAGCATTAACGCTCAGTGCGTAATCTTGGCAGATGCCCGACAACATTTACAAATTTCGTCGAACAAAAAGGGCCAAGCCGACGCGATTCAAAGTGATTGCCGATGCGATACCGCGACGGCATGGCTCGCGTTACTTTTTTGGCCTGATCATTCTGTGCGTGCTGATTGGATTTGTAGCTGTTCAGGCATGGCCGAAGCTGAAACCTAAAACTGCGAGACCGGCGGACGTACCCACTACATTGTCGGTGCGCGTGATAGACGGCGACACGATCAGTCTAGAGGATGGCAAGCCGAACGTCCGCCTTGTTGGCTTCAACGCGCCAGAAATGGGAAGCCGGGCCAGATGCGAAGTTGAGCGTCAAAAGGGCGAAGCCGCCACACGACGGCTTCGCGAACTTGTCAGCAATGGCCGATCCGACCTTCAGCAAGTCGCGTGTTCGTGCGCGCCCGGTACGGAAGGCACAGATGCTTGCAACTTCGGACGCCGCTGCGGCACGCTTCGAATCAACGGTGTAGACGTTGGATCGACCTTGATCAATGAAGGCTTGGCCGTTCGCTTCGTATGCGGCGCGACTAGCTGCCCAACGCTTCCGCGCCCCTGGTGCTAAACGGGCGCGACCGGACTCGTTAAGGCGGGAGCGCCTAAGTACTGAAACATCGTGGTCATGCCGATCGGCTTCGCGCCTTTCTTTTCGTTTTTTCTATTTCTGAATTTCCGAAATTGAATTGACTCTTCCCCCAAATCAGTTGTCTATAGGCCACTGGGTTATTTCCAGGAGGCCGCAAATGTCCGATCAATCTTCGGAACTCGTTGAGATATCGAAGCTCAATGGCGAGTTCAGAAAAAACTACGGCAAGATATTGGGCGCCATCCTCTATCTGCGCTCCGTCAGCGCCGCGCGCGGCCGGTCGATCTTTTGGGGTGGCCTGTTCTTCGCGGTGTTTTCGGCGGCCCTAGCTTGGTTGGCGCGGCAGGGTTCAAGCTGGCTAGGCGTCGGTTAAGGGACCGAACAAGTGCCCCGGGTGTCTTGAAGCTAACTATTCTGAAACGGGTGCGCAGCTTTTCGGAGAACCTAATCGTATTCCTATCGGTGCGGATTGTTGGCACTAACAGATAATCGAGCAGTGTCTTGCTGCGATCCGCTAGTCGCATCGCGACTATCCATCCATCGGGCAAATTGCGGCGCTGGATAAACCAACGCGGCGCATAGTGATCTCGGGCCGGGTGTTCTATCTGCGCTATGCGGAAATAGATGTTAACCATCCCGTTTACTCGCAAGCCATCGGCTAATCCATTGAGGACAACTTGTCCTCCCGCTTTCTTGATTTGTGTAGCAACCTGCGATTGGAGTTCAGACAGCCGATGAAGCCACATGCATCGGCTGTCCATATACTCGAAGTTCCGTTCGGGCAGATAACCGACCAATCTGTACGCGTTACGCATGGTGCCAAAATGCGCCCTGTAGACATGGTGACTCGGAAGATCAACCGTCTTGCTTATGATCGTCGGGGTAAGGCGCCCCTCCTTTTTCAGTGTTCGCCGCAAGCGCGCCAACATCTCTCCTTCGGTTAAGCCATCGACGCGGCGCTCTGCTATGATCTTTCTTGCGGCAAGGAAATCATCCACCGAAACGATCGGCTCAATGCAGCCTTCGCTTCGGACCCACTTGTCGGAAGAATTTTTAACGCGTTTTGTTCCGAGCTTCGATGATAGGCGGTTGTAGATGATGTTTCCGATGTAGTTCTCGTTCCTGAGAATTCGCGTTATTTTGGGACCCGTCCAGCGTTCCCCAGAGCACGGAGGAATACTGTGTCGATTTAGCTCGCGGGCGACAGCCTTCTCAGATTTCACATCAACGAACCGACGGAAGATCCACTTCACGACTGTCACTTCCTTCAGATCTCCCGGTTGTAAACTTGACGTGATCCGTTTGGATGTACTTGCGATCTCCCTTTCTCAGGATTCCCTTCGGCTGGTGCTCTTCATCCACTAACACTCGCTGCAGAGCATACGGAGTGAGGCCACCTGACTTAAAGCCCATGCTTGCAAAGCGACAAGCTCCGGCGTGAACCTTTACCGAGAGTTCACGACTGTATTCGGCCGCCATCACTCTCTTGATGTTCTTAACGATGCTCGACACCATACTGCCGTCGTTTTCGAATTGCTCTGCGCAATACGACACTTTGATCCCGGCCTGTTTGCAAATGAACTCGTAGTAAGCGCTTTCGTCGGTGTCCTGAAATCGGCCCCATCGGCTAACGTCGTAGATAAGGATATGATCAAAGTCGGCGCGCTCGGACTGGACATCGTCAAGCAGTTGGATCAGGCCGATTCGATTTTTCAGTTTAAGTCCGCTTTCACCTTCGTCGCGGTATGTTCGGACAATTGTGAGATTGTGCGTCTGGGCGTAGGCCGCGATCACGACAGCTTGGTTTTCGATTGAATAGCGCTGTCGGTCCGTACTCATGCGGACATACTGCGCCGCGTGAAACGCCCTTTGAGCTTTTGCCAGTTGCGTGTCGCGGCGGATGACGAGTGCGTTGCCCATGTGAGGCTCGCTCCCCGGTCAATCTGTTCGAGAACATTCAATCCCTGAACCAGCTCCGGTGCAAGCAACTATCTTACTGGTTTTGCTTGATCTCGCCCTTTGGTTGCGAGACAATTCCCTTGGGAAGAGGCAACAGGGGGCGAACGTGCGGTACCTGTGGCTTGTTATTGTGGCGGTTGGTCTGTCGGGATGTATGGAAACAACCAATACCTCCTTCATCGGCCCATCGGGGCGCCCCGTCAGCACGGCAAAATGTAACTCGTCCTCGGCTGACTGCCTGCAAAAGGCCGCTCAGGCGTGCGCCGGTCCGTACCAAGTTCTTGATAGTGAAAGCCATGCAGGCGGCTTGCTGGCCGATACCAACCCAGGACCGTTCACTTGGTATTCCATGACATACCAATGCGGTCCATCTGACGGAAAAATACCTACTTTCGCTTTCAGGGGACCACAATATGTCGAGCCGCCGGCACCCGCTGTGGTCAATGTGCAGGGAACGACGACGACCATTTCTCCGCCAATAAACTGCCAGTCAAGGCGGGTAGGCGGAATGGTCCAGACAACTTGCTGATAACCTAGCCTTTGGCGGCTCGCGCGAAGGCTGCGGCCACACAAAGTGGCCGCAAACTAATTCGTTGGAGGCTGGACCATCCGGAAGATCGGATACCACCACCTGTCCTTATCGAACTCGCGATTTCTATTCACGATTCCGTCGTGCGCTGATTGAATTAGGCAAAAGAATAATGTGATAGCGAAAAGCACGCTGAGGCCATCCAGCGCACTTCTAGTCGCCAGCTTAATGCGTGCCCGCATACGCCGTAAGTAGTGCATGGCAATTCAATAACTCGGGACCCGGTGAGTCCGACAATCGAACGGGCCATCTTTGCCGCTTCCCTTGATATTTGCATTATAGAACTGCCCCATCGATGGCGCGGCCATTAGCGCGTCGTATATAGCGACGGGTAATTCGCAGTAAATGATAAAACGTGCTACGCAGGTTGATCAGCATGTAGCTTTGCGCCTTGTCGTAACAAACCCGCTGGATGAACGAAGAGCGCGGCGTGTCGGTGCAGGCGAACGTCTTAGATCAACCGGGCCGCGATATTTCGCGTCGGCGGTTTCAGAGCGAACTTCGGCGACGTACAAGGTGGACGCCAACAGTATCGCGAAACTTCCGATCATCTGAAACTCCCGCTTGGCTATCGAAGCGGATTAAACGCATAGGCGAATCCTATGCGGCCCGATTGCATTGATTGGTCAAACTGCGTTTGACGTTGGCTCGATTGTAGACCGGTAATTGGCCCGACGAATTGGGAGTTGAAGTGATCGCTGGTTCGGACGATCCCAAAACTCGTATACCTGTATTCTGCCCTGACGCTCCAATTTGAATCGAGTTGCCGTTCGATGCCCGCCGGTCCAGCCATTCGCCCAAAAGGTTTCGACCGGTTGGTAAAGGGGATTGTCGGTCAGGTTACGGGCTTCGAATTGCGCGCCGGTCCAACCACCGATGCCATAAACTAGGGTTTGTTCGTTCAAAAGAACGCCCGCGCGCAACAGCGCCGACGCCATCCAGCGAGACGCGACTTGTGGGCGAAAATCACCGTTGGCAGTTAAACCTGTTGTCCCATTAGCGTCAAAGTATGTGTATGCCCTTGAGCCATTCGAACTAAAACTAAGTTCGGCGGCAGTCGCTTCAAGTTGACCGCCGACGACGATTTTCGATAGCCGCGCGTTCCATCCTGCAAACACATCTATAACTCCCCCGCCATTGCTCGCCGAAGCGCGGCCAAGAACGTCGTAACCGTTCACGTTTAATGGAGGTGGGTTGCTCGGGAATGCCTGCACGTCTCGCTGGGCGGAAACCACGCTTGATCGGGTCGCCGCGCCGCCGGCAGACGCTCCCCAGTACGCCCCTGTCCAACCGGAAGCCGTTCGCTCGGCAGGGTAACTCGTCGAGGCCATCACCGATGCGACGTTAGGAATGGGCGTATTCGAAAACTTAGCGAGTCTGGCGCTTGCGGCGCGAGCCTGCGAGCGCGCTTCTTCTGCATCCCGCTTGTACTCTTTGTTCTTGCTTTCGAGCGCGGCGACGCGAGCCTCCAAAGCGGCCATCTTTGCTAGAATCCGGTCTGTGGATGATTCTGCTCTTGCAGTTCCGTCATTGAACATCGGCAATGCGAACAAGCAAGCAAACACAACAGTGCGATAAGTGAACATGAAGCAGCCCCTGGTTGTGGGCTGATGCTACGTGTCTAGGGATGAGCGCGCAAGCGCGCGACTTTGGGTTACGACGCTTGGTCTTCCTTATCCACACCCCGCCTAACAATCACCAAGCCATCATCCGCTAACGGTCGTTGCAACGCCTTCGCCTCATCCCAAGGCGCGCGCATCCAGACGTCGCGCTCTTCGTCACTCGTCAAGATCACCGGCATGGCCTTGGGGTGAATCGGTTCAACCACCGCATTCGGCTGAGCTGTCAGGAAGCCATAGACCAGATGCGGACCAGGGACCGGCTTTGACTTCGTTCCCCGGTCGCCCCTGAACTCAGTCCAGATGCCAGCGAAAGCGCATAGCGGACGGTCTTCGTTGAGCGCGAACCACACTACGTCCTTCTTCTTCGTCTCGGGATTCACGTCGGGCGCATACTCCGCAAATGAGTTGAACGGCACCAAGCACCGATTGTCCGACTTCAACCAGCCGCGCCAGTGCGGCGACCAAGTGTTGCGGATGTTCGTGACAGGTGGCCCGCCCGTTCGCGGTGGCGGCGGCATTCCCCAACGCATCGTTATTAATTCGCGCTCGGCATCGGCATTGCGCACGACTGGTGCGGGATAGTCTGGAAACACGCCCGGCATGGGCGGCAGGTTACCGACGTATCGATTCATCACTCGAAACAGCGCGCGGATGGCTTCCTGGTTGGTGGTGATTGAATAGAGGTTACACACAGCCCGTACCTATAGCGTCCGCAACCCGATCCCGGCCTCAAAATCTAGTAAAGTTGCACGGTCGCGCCAAGCCAGGCTGTACTGCCAGCCATGGGCACCAAGAAACGAGAAGTTATCTGGGGTGGCCGGATCATGGGCGCGAAGATGCGCGCCGAAACAGCTCGCCAAGACGCAAAGAAGGCTGTCCGTGCGGAAGCGGAAGCGTGGTCGATCCGAATGGAAGGATATGGCGGCCCCGCGCAGCCATCCCCAACGATCGGCCAATGCCTGAACGGCGGTTATGGCTGGCTGAAAATCGAATGCTGCCGGTGCAAGACAAGGGCAAGTCTGCCACTGAATGCCATTCGCAGGCCGCGTGACACGCCGATATGGAAGCTCGAGTCTTCGTTCCGTTACCGGTCTTGCGGCACGCGTCGTTACAAGCCGCCGGTAAGGATGATCAAGTTGACGGAACAGCGGGAGATAACACCGTATAGGTGGGTGCATCCAGACGAGGAACGCTAGGGAAGTCAGTCAACAGGTCATCCCGTCGGCATAGCCAACTGCCGTACTTCTACGGGGTTTTGGCTATTGCGGGGCCGGACCCAAAGCCGTCTTCGGTCGAGAATTTGGCGACCCGCCAACCCTGTGAATAGCCGACCGCCGAGCGTGTACGAATCGTTGACTTACACGCGAACATTGCATCGGATGCTGCCGAGACAAACTCATCGGGCGGCACATCCTAATGGCAAAACAGAAGTTAATGGCAAAGCAGAAGCGCACAAATCCCGTCGTACTTAGACCAGGAATGACCATTGGAGCCAACGCAGCCGAAATGGATGATGAATTCCTATTGAAATGTTTCGTTCATTATCCGCCCGTCGAACTGTGCATGAACGTTGCGTCGAGAGGGATGGTTATCGACGGCCGCACCGGATCAGGCAAGACAGCCATCATGAAATTCATTCATTCGAAGGCCGAGTACTCCGTCGAGATAGATCCGTCTGAGATGGCTATGAGCTACGTGTCTAACTCTGATGCGCTAAACTTCTTACATGCGATAGGTGCCGATCTTGACCTGCTCTTCCAGGCGCTCTGGAAGCATGTTCTTTGCATCGAATTTATCCGTTTGAAATTCTCCGTGACGAATGAGACGAACTCGCGATCCGTATTCGAACGTCTAAGATCGCGCTTTAGTAGGGATGATCGAAAAGCGCGCGCCATCAGATATTTGAAAGATTGGGAGGGCAAGTTTTGGATCACGATGGATCAAAACATCAAAGAGCTAACGGAAAGAGTTGAGAAAGCGGTTAAAGCTGAACTTGGTGCAGAAATCGAAAAATTTAAGGCTGGCGGTCAGTACGAAAAGAGACTCAGTACTGACAAGAAGTCTGAATTTGTTTCTCGGGTCCGGAAAATCATCAGTTCAGACCAGTTGGCAGAACTTGCTGGCGTGATCGAAATGCTCTCCGAAAGCGAGGGCGGTGAGGATATGAAGCATTTCTATATTCTCATCGACAAACTAGACGAGCATTGGGTCGATGTATCCCTTCGGTTCAAGCTTATCCGGGCGCTGATCGAGTCGCTAAAATCGTTTCGTCGTATCACAAATCTAAAAATTCTGGTGGCGCTGAGGTCCGACGTCCTCGAACGTGTCGTGCAAGAAACGCGAGACTTAACATTCCAGCGTGAGAAACTGGATGACTATTTCGTTCATATAAGGTGGACCAAGCCGCTGTTGCGACAACTGGTTAACTCGCGAATACAGTCGCTATTTAGAGGGCAATACGCTGACCGCGTGATCGAGTTTCAAGATGTGTTTCCCTTCAACGTCGGCAACGTTGATGCTTTTGACTACATTGTCGATAGGACGTTAATGAGGCCGAGAGACGTCATTGCGTTCGTAAACGAATGTATTGAAGTTGCACAAGGAAGCTACGAAGTCACAAGCACAATGATTAGGCGTGCCGAATCGAATTTCTCGCGCATACGCCGGGATGCGCTTGAACAAGAATGGCAGAGCGCGTTTCCTTCCATAAAACGATTGTTGGATTTCGTCGGCACGCGCCAAAAGGCAATCGTCACCTTCGAGGAACTCTGTTCACAGAAGGAAGTCGATGACATTGCTCTTGCAATCTACTCCGAAAAGAAGATCGACTATGATCCGCTATACGAGCTGGCAAGCACATACTACGAGAAGGATAATCGTTCGGCGGAAGAAATGGTCAAAGCAATCGTTGGCATTCTGTACCGCGTTGGCGCCATTGGCGTGAAGCTGAAAAACGGCAACCGATTCATGTACTCGCACTTAGATGATGCGCTACTTCCCGCGGCGCAGTTTACGGAAGACGCACGCGTCCGAATTCACCCTATGCTTTGGGGCGCATTCCATCTTCAAGCGGCATGACGGTCGTTTCAGTGATAACCAAAGAACAGCGCATCGAAGCAATGAAGGGTGTACTTGCTTCCCTCTTCGCATCGCAGCGCGACGTTGAAGTCGCTCGCGCCGAACTTCAAATGGGCGGGACTCGGCAACCTGCTGGGCGACTACGGAGAGTTCATCGCCGTCGAAGTTTACAATCTTCAACCCGCTCCGCGCGGCGCTAACGGGTACGACGCGGTGAGGCCAGACGGCAAGAAGGGGCAAGTAAAAACGAACTACGCCGCCTCGCAGATTGGCTTTCGTGGCGAGGCCGACATGCTTCTGTGCCTCAAGATTGACCTGAACGGTGATTGGATAGAAATCTATTACGGCGATTTCGGACTTGTGAAGACAGCGGCCCGCTATTCCGCGCGCGATAACAAGCACATGGTGCCGATTAGCGCGCTTCTGAAAATTGCGAAGTCTGGATACGTGCTGCCCGAAGTCTTGCCGGTTGCTGAGATTGCGGCCGATACGAACGAACCAATTTGAAATCCGAACGCCCGTTGTGAAGCAGTTCTCCCTAGCGAGGAAGAGGGTACAATGGATTATGATCGTGAAATAAATGCGTTAGCCGCTGAAACGTTGGCCATTCAAACAATCTTGGCTCAGGTGCTGCGCCGCTTGTCCAGCGCCAGTCCCGAGACTTCTATTCTTATCCGACATGGACTCGATGATGCGTCAAACATTTTAGAACACTTGGCCCTCCAACACGGGAGAAACGTCTCACCCGAGCATCTAGCCAAGGCGGTCCGCGTCGCAGAGGAACTAAGAACTTCGATTCTTGGTCAGGATACACCAGGAGGTAAAGGCTAAGGGACATTTCCATTATGGAGCAACGGAATTGATAAGGTCTATCAGCATTGGGCACGTCAAATCGTTTTCTGCACCTCAATCGCTAATTCTCTCCCAAGCCAATGGCCATCATGGAAGTGGGTACAACGCGATCGTCGGAGCCAACAACAGCGGAAAGTCAACAATCGTCACGCTCGTTCGGTACCTCCTTTCACGCGACAGCACTGTCACGATTGGTCGGGAGGGGCGACGCGAACCTGAAAAGCCACTGATCGAAGTTGTTTGGGAGCATTCAAACAAGACCATTTCGGAAGTCAGGATAGATCCCGACGTGGTCGGCGCAATTTTTCGTAAGTCCGGCAATCACAACGGCTTGGCCAATCAGTTGCGGTTCGTTCCATCCCGCCGACCGTTCGCGTCAGAGTATAACACTGGTGGAATTGCGCCAAGTGACTACGAACATAGTGAGCTTATGAATCGTATGTCCAACCAATCTTACTTCGACTCACAGTTGGCGACGTCGATTGCGCATTATTTCGTTGATCCGCAGAACAAGGCGAAGTTCATCGAGAAGCTAAGAGAAGTTGATCCGCTTTCGACGGAGTTCTCAACGGATAATCTTGGCGGAAGAAACGTCATGCTGTACCGGGGACCGTCGAAACGGCCTCATGTACTATCAGATACCGGGGACGGAATAACGAACCTGATCAGGATCATTTTCGCCCTCGTAACGAGCAACCCGGGTGACTGCCTGATCATAGACGAGCCCGAACTGTCCTTGCACCCTCAGCTACAGCGAAATCTGTACCGAATGTTGATGAGTTACAGTCATGATCGGCAAATAGTGGTGGTCACGCACTCCCCTCATTTCGTTAATTGGAAAGAGATCTCTGCAAATTCAAGGTTATTCCGCGTTTACCTCAATGAGGATGGAAATTCCATAATCGCTTCGCCGAGCAAAGAGTCATTCAGTGCTGTTAAGGCGCATGCCAACGTTACAAGTCGCAAGTTCTATGACGCGGTATGCAAAGAGTTGTTTTTTGCAGACGCCGCATTGTTGGTCGAGGGATCGGATGATGTTCACTATTTGGATAACTACCTTGAAGCGACAGGCCAACAGCCGCTTCCATTCATGGGGTATGGGTGCGGTGGCGCAAGTGTGATAAGGTCGTGGATGCGCCTCTGTTTGGACTTGGGCATCAGATGCGCCGCAATTTTCGACGGCGACAAGAAATCGGATTACGAAAAAGCGATGGAGGAATTTAAGTCAGAGGCGGCTATGGCTCGCTCGTTCCTGCTTTTCAAAGACGACATTAGGGACAAGCACAAGCGAGACGAGGCTAATTCGGAGACGAAGGAAATTTTGAAGATAGGCGTGTTCAATCGAAAAGGTCAAATCCACTTAGAGAACGTCGATTTGCTTGCTTCGCTTCTTCGGCAAATCCGTGAATTTTTGTTGCCTCAGTGAGCAGAGCGTCAACGTTATGTGCTTTCCATTTTGCGGATATGCGTATTTTCCCACCCGCCGGTTCTTGTTCTCAAACCTGCAAAGATTCACCACCCCCGTGAGAGGCATACTGGTCCTATTCAACAATATTACTGAGGTTGGGATCTTTGTTCTTGCATTTACAAGGTTCAGGGACACTACTTTCCGGCTCTCCTTGGAAGAGACCAGTCCAAGAGCGTTCCAGTTCCTTTCGACGTTTGAGGCTGGCTTGCAGTCGGTTTTCGATGCAAGACTCAAGGTCTCGCGGATATTCGATAACGGCAGTATTCGCCGCCTTGGTACGGCGCTTTGAATCCGTCAGATCATCTGTATCTTTCCAACTAGCCAATGTCGCTTTGTAGGACTCTACGTGAGACACTAAATCAACAAAGCAGGGGTAAATCCGATTGCCATCGAGGAGTTGCGCGTTATCGACTATCGCAGCCTCAATCTTTAAATTAAGCGGCATGAAAACAGTCCTCATCCATCTACGCCACACCTCGACCAACTCGGCGCTTGGCATATGTTTGTCTTCGCTGTCGAAGAAGTAAGTCCCTCGATCTGTCACGCGGCGAAGATCATACCAAGCGCGATGGCTAGCCGTGCTGTACGCATAGAGAGGACCGTAAAGCTTTTCTATTTGCCTATCGACCTTTTCGATTTGTGCCTTCCGGTGAGTGTCTACGAAATTAACGGTGTAGCCGATTGCCGCAGTTGCGATGGCCACAATGATTGATGTGGCAATGCCTTTGTAGGCCGGACTGGTATCCTTAGGACGCTCCTCCGGCAGCCGATTAGAGCGACGACGGTTGACTAGAAAGACTTTTCTCACTTGTCCCTCCTATGATCGTCGTTCGGTAATGCCGCTACTAGTATCAATAGAACTACTAGTTCAGGATGTGACGCTTCGAGTTCGTTCTAAGTGGTTACGAAATCACCGTGGGCGAGCCGCGTTCGTTCACATCCGCAAGGGACGTTTGCGCGTGCTTCGCGGGGCAGTCAAAGAAGCTCACTACGGGTCACCCCATCAGCCAATGCAGGATGACTAGCGCCGAAGAATGCAATTACCAGCCAGTCGCGCTTCGAAAATCCGTTCATAGCGCCCCCCACACTCCTTTGTCGGACCACGACCTCGTTCGGTTCAGCGGCAGGCCGTGGCGGCCAATACTTCGCACCGCTCACGGGCATACTGCCACGCAGAGAAGGCCACTGGTGCGCCTTTGGGATCAGCGGAGGGGTCGTCGCCAAAGCTTCTGTAGAGGTCGTACAGGGCCGTGGCTGACATGCCTGGCTTGAACGCACCGGCCAAGAAGTCATCCACGATTGACCGGCAGGCAGCGATGGCCTCTTCTGCGGTTTCGAACTGACCGTGCGTGACGCGTTCGTTTTCGTCTTGGTAGTGGAAATTGTCGTCTATTAGGACTTTGCAAGTCACAGCCAGATTGTATACTTTTTCAGTGTTGCGACAAGTCAACCGTCGGCTGTGCGCCAGACCGGCTCTAAACAGATTTAGATATTGCCGCTCTGTACGGGCTTTCGTTGCGGAGACGATGGCAGGAATACGTGGGGGAACCGATGGATTGGGTCAGCCCCGTAACCAGTCGGGGATTTTATCACTCGCTGCTATCGAGGTCACTTATGGCTGACGAAGTTCAATTCATACTTTCTCAGTACCGCGAGTATCGTCCCCCGATCGCTAGGGCAATATCAGGCGGTGAAGAGCATTCACCACCTCCAAGCCAAGATACGCAACGCGACGAGGCAATCTTCCGAGCTTTCGAGCAAGAAGCTGCGGAAATGGATCTGGAGTTCAAGAGGGGTCTTAAACCCGGCTCATCTGGATTCACTGGGTTCAGCACATTTTGGGAGATAGCTTCTATCTCCGGGCCCTATATTGCCTATGCTGGAGGGGCTGCCGCTGGAATCGTTGTCTTCATAAGGAATGCCCTTGGCTCCGCGGCCGAGTGGAAAAAACTCAGGGAAGGTCGAACGATCAGTATCGACGTCAAAGGAAAGAAGATCGAAATAAAAGACGGGGTTACGGTCGATGAGGTGCTGAAAGAAATAAAAGCAGCCCTTGGAATCGACGACAAGTAGCAGGTGCACACTCATCCGCTCCAGCACCTACCTTGAAGTGCGCAACAAGTCCTCGCCGTAGAAAATAGAAACCATCTCCCGCAAAGTCCGTTGTCGTACGCACACGCCGGGTGACAATTGGACACGATGGAAAGACTTCGCGCGTTCACCCTCTGACTTTATTCCGTTCTCAAAAGAACGATCGCTCTTCGGAGGGCTTTTGCTTTAGTCGAACATCTGAAATGATACACCCTTCGGCTTAAGCGTATTTTGAGGTTTACGGTGCTTGGAAATATTTGGGTTAAGATCGTTTTACGTTGCCTGCTTGAATTTGGTCCTCCAGCAGGCGTCGCCACGTTTTCCCTGTGGCCTCATCCCTTTGCATCACGAGTCGAGTTCTCTGCAACCTTTGTTGCAGCTGGCCTATTCTGGTGGAACATCCTGCGCATACAGCATCAGCAAACGACGAAGGCCAATCAAGAGAACGCCACGGCTCAAATCAACACCGTTGCGGCAAGCATCGATCGCGTTGAAACAGTCCTTCGAGACCTGAACCAGACTATATCTACGCAAAAGAATCTGTCTCCCGAACAAGTTCGTGAAGTGGATAAGGCAGTGAGTGAAGCTAATTCCACCATCGCTACTGCTAACACCATCATCCAGGCGGTTGGACAAGCCACAGGCCGCGCACTTGTCAAAGGTGTAGGTGCGTTGCTTCGGGACGAGGTCAAGCGCGGCGACGGGCCAAGGCGATAACTACGACTATCAGAACCGCAGCCGCGATGGCCCAGACGCCATCAGCGCTGATAGTTGCGCCCCAAAGTGAAATCAAAAGCTTGTCTGACATAGCCCGCACGCCTCCATTCGGATCATGAGGTGCGGGCCCAAAGTTATGTGGTCGAAATTCGGGGCCCCGGTCAAGAGGGCGTCCACATCGAAAGTTCCGTCGTACTTTCAGCGTGTTAGGTCAGATGCAGCCCGAGCAATGGTAACTTTTTGATAATCTTTTCAAACCGATCAGACTACTTTGCGGTCGAGCATCTCTTCGGCTCAAAAGCGATAAAAGGCCAAGAGCATCGCCACAACGCTCACGGCTGCGATGATACCAATCACCCCTTGAGCGCTGACCTTGCAGCCCCAGAAGTCGAATTCGAATTTATGTTCGGACACACAGCTCTCCATTTTTAAAACATGAAGAGCGAATCGTTCTGTCAGGGGATTTTGTCAGGAGGGGGTATTCGCCAAATTGTGTCAAATGACTGACACATTACTTATGGATTCAATTATCAAAACAGACACTTAGAAAACGGCCGCTGACACACGGACTCGAAGATTCGGCTCGCTATGTGGATAAGTGTTTGGAAAATATGAGATGTTTAGACATTTTTCCCGCACCACATTCCCTTGCAAGGGGACTTCCACAGCCGTCCAATGACTGAATTACGTGAACGAAATCAATGCTCCGCGCTCTTAGTCCGAGAGCGCTCTCCGCTAAAATATTTTATCGAGAACTCGTTTCAGCCACTCTGCCCGCTTGGGTGACATCCCTTCGTACATCCATGGCCCTGGACTCACTCCAAGGCTCGCCCATTGATTTTTGATTAGCTGGGCATGTCGGACACCATGACGCCGTTCGAAACCGTCGTGGTCGGCGTCGTATTCAAGATGAGCACGTTTCGAGAGGCCGACGGCAAAGAAGTGGTGGGCCTTCATCCCGGTACCCGTCCCCCATTCCGCTACGCCGCGGGGATGGCTTCTCTCTGCGGCACGCTCGTTCGGGTAGATCGGACAAGGACGCCAGTCATCGCGTAGCCAGGTGCCGAGCATGTCCCAGTAGCGAAGTTCGGCGGCGCTAAGCTTGCTCACCGCTTCATGCTTGCGTATCCGACCGCGTATGGCGCGAATATGGGCCAGCTCACCGAAACGAGAACGGCCTTTTCGTAGTTGACGCCGCCGTCACCAGAGCCTTGCACCATGCCGGTGAGGAGAGCCACAGCTACGCAGCCGCCGACATAAACCTTCGCCCATTCCATCACCCCTGCCCTCCGGCATCTGTGAGACCCGCGCCAGATAACGCCTCACCTACTCGCAACATGCCACTCACCGAGTAGCCGTACTGGTACTTGCCTCCCACTCGGTACTTGACGACCGTGATGTGCACGAAGTTCTTACAATCTTCGGTGGGGATTGGCTTACCGTGCTCCGACTCATGCGCGTGCTTCTTCCAAGCATCATGTTCAGCCTCCAGCGCCGCACAGCGGACTTCGAGTGCGAGGTAGCCCTTCGCTAGTTTGACCACATCTTTTGGATGGTCAGCGAAGCCCACCTTTTGGATATCGTCGGCGATCACATGCAGTTGTTCTTGTTTCGATAGTTCTTTTTTCACGCATCTTGCTTTCCTTGGTTCATATCCGACAGCCACAGCTTTATGGCTGCCCAAGCCTCATATGAAGAAGCGCCACATCAACAATCAGATGCTTCTCATAATCACTAAGCGGCTCACCATTCCGAAGCTTATCCGCAGTCTTCTCATCAAAAGCCGCACTCACAGCCAAATCCAACACATTACCCGTAAGACGCTCATCATTCTTCAAACGACGCGAAACGTGACCACACAGCGTAGCAAACCGCTTACGCTCAGCATTATCCTCAGGCGTTCTCTTCGGCCGCAAAGCATCAAAGTCGCTCTTAGTGAACTTGAATCTTCCCATGGCCAGTCCTCCCGGTTGACGCAAACGATATAGACGCGACCGGTCGTTCCGCAAAATTGTTGGCCCTAACTGTGCGGAGTGACACCAAGCAGAGTTTTCAACAGGGATATTCATCAGTATCCGCCGACTCTGCCGCCGAACTTGTCGGCCTAAGCCAACTCGATCATGTCGCTGCGATTGAGGACAGACGGAGCGGCTCCGTAAGGGCGCGTCACCATCCTCACAAGTTCTTCGATCGCTTCGAGGCTGGCCTCCCGGCGGACCCATCCGACGTGATATCCGTCAATCAAGATACGCCCAGAGCTATCCACATAAGCAAGGTTCGCCATCCTATTGATCCTCCACGCGACGCATGCCGGCGCCCTTGCAGTCCGGGCAAGTTGTTCGACCTTCCTCGCGACTGATGACTGCTCCCTTGCCGTTGCACTTGTGACAGACCGTCAACTCCTGGCCGTCGCCGTTCTCAACCCGGATCGGCTTGAGCTTCAAGGTTTCCTTCGGGAACCGCGCCCAGTTTTTTGACCGTGTAGAATTCCACGTCTCCCTAGTATTTCATTGTGGCACCTAGTCTTAGTTTTGCCGAAAGGCGGACGACTAGGAGCCGCCCTTCTTGTTCGCAGCTTGCGGAGGCAAATCGTATACTTCAACGGCTCCGCTCACATATTTTGCTACTTCGTATATTTCATGTCGTCCCCAGCTGGAGGCATACCCAGCACCTCGACGTCCCAAGCATGGTTCGTGTGAACGAAATCGTTGCCGCCCTCTCTGTCCGTCAGCTTGGCGTAGACAAGAAATCGCGTGCCGCGCGGATAAGCGCGTCTTAAAGCCTTGGGAAAGCGAACGCGAAGATGTTGCGGGATTGATTGCCCGGCGATCGGCCTAACGTGGAGATCACCGTGCAGGCCGCTGCCGCTTTCAGTGTAGGTTACAACGACCATAAGGATGTACGGCTCTTCCGGCTTTCCCATTCCCGCCTCCGTCGATTGATATTGCGGTATACAACTTAACGGCGCAACGTCGCTTCGCTAACCCCCATCTTCAACCATTTCACCATCGTGGCGATTCCGCCCGTGGAGCAGCGACGAGGGATATCGGCGTGAGGCTCAAAGAAGCTCGCCGTAACCTGATGACTTGCAATGTCTCGATGGTGAATTCTTAACGGAGGCGCCTATGGCGTACGACCGCCCCTGCCCTTGTGGTTCGGGGCCTCTCACGCTGGGCGAATGACGCCCGCGGAATAGTGGGAGAGCAGTAATGCCCCGCTACACTTACGACCAAGCCTACAAAATCGCACATGCCGCAGGTTGGGACGAACTCAATCGCCACGAAGATGCTGACGAGGGTTGGTCCGCCGCGTGTCGCAAATTCAGCGAGGTAATTGCCTCCCTTGGTTATGGCGAAGCTGTCTGATGCCCCGCTATTTCGCAGTAGAAGTCGAGCGCACCGTCATTCAACGCCGCGTGGTGTACGTTGAGGTCGCCGAAACCGACGAGCGCCTCAAGGATGCCCACAACCCCGATTGGAAAGATTGCTTTAGGTGGGATGCTGAGGACGCTGCCGTTAAGCGGGCCAGGACTGAAAGCCTCGCGGGCTGGGAGCAAGTAAGCGTCGAATACTCAGCTCACAAGTCCCAGCCGTCACCGACGAAGCAGCACAACGTGGATATTAGCGTTTAGACGAACCGAAACGAAAGATGGAGCTGTGAAGCCTGACCAACCGCTGCTGCTGTGCCGAGAAGCTAAGCTTGACCATGTTGTTTCGGAGCTGATGAAGATTATCCCCGAGCCTTATTACTCGAAGTTCGTTGAATTGCTTGCCGCACCTTACGCCCCGCAGGCCACGCAGCGAGACGGGAATTCTGACCCTTTTGATGGCCTTATTGAGCAGTTAAAGGCTTTCGACGCCTGCCAGTTTGAAGACCCTTACGACGCCATACAGGCTTGCATCAAGGAAGTCGAAGCTCACCGGCAAGCTTTTGATGCGTTACGCCCATACTTCGAACGCCAGCCGCAGGCAGCCGAATGGTGGCCTGATCAGGTACTGAAGGTGATTGACGACTTTGCAGCGCAAATGGCTGACGCAATGAAGAAGCCACATCCTGTTACTGGAAAAATCAACTTCATCGCGGAGTGCAAGTTTGACGCGGCCGAAACCATCAAGACGCTACTGCTTCGAGCCCTCCTCGCCAGGGGGTGCTACTTCTTGAAGTAGGCCAGCACGCCAAAAATGCTGCCAATAAGCGCAAGGGCCAGCGTCACGCGACCTGACCAGTAGTCCCAGTCGGCCTTTTGCTCCGCGCGAATGTCGGCGCGGAGCTTTTGAGCTGCGGCTGCCGTGAGTACCGTCTCGTCTGTTCGAGCGCCTTGTTCCCAACTACCCTCATCTTCAGGAACGGGTACGTGGTACTTGATTGCCTGTTCGACGAGATGCTTTGACCTGAATCGCGCTATCTCGAATTCTTGAAACTGCAGCTCGCGGCCCGTTGTGAATTTATATCGTGGCTCCGGATCCGATGTTTCCAGATCATCCTCAGGCATTTCCGCGAACGATCGACGAAGGCCGATATGGTCCTTTAGGTACTTCCTAAGCTGCCAGCGATATCGAAGCTCGTCGAACACTTCCCGCTCCTAAGGTATATCCCCCTTCCTACTACCACCGATTGATTGGGGCTTATTTAAAAAGTAGTTCCGATTCCCCATCGCGGCTTCCGCATACTGATCGATCGCCACGATGGTCGCCTCGACGTGCTGGTAGCACCACCCTTCCCGGGTCGCCTCATGGCGCGCTTTGTTCAGGGCCTTTAGCCAGGGCGAAAGGTCGGGTTCGTCGAGAAAGTATTTCACCAGCTCCGGCCTCCAAGGACTTTACGTGACGCCGGTAGGTCCTTTGTCAGCTCCTCGCGCTGCTCACAGAGCCCATCGATTTTAGCGAGCATCCTTTCCAGAAGGGCTTCCGCGGAGGTCACGCATGTGCTCGATTTCCCGTCGGATATGGTCGAGGTCTGGCATGGGCCACCGTGAATTATGGGGTGGCCAGATTGTGTACAAAACACGAACAAAACTCAAGCCGCTAGGTTTTGTGTATCACCGGATGGAACACCCCAGCCGCCCCGCCGAGGCGCTATTCAGAAAGCACCCGCCCACCCGATGGCTAGGCCCTGCTCCGAGCTTTCCGAACAGACACGGGCTTAAGCAGGCACCTGACCTGGGGCCGTGGCCCAGCGGCCCATCAGATATCTGACGCGGGCCAATAGCGAAGTGCCATTACGCTCAACGCAATCACCAAGACCGTCACTGTGACTTGGTATGGCAATTCCGGGTCACTGAAATCCGCATCTTTCGGCGTCCCCAAGACATGCTTGTGAAGGCCTGCGTTTAAGATGCCGACGCCGAACACGACAAACAGCAGTGCAAAATAATGAATGGCCCAGCTGCCAAAGAACAATTCTAAACCTACTGTAGCCGACAACTTTCGAGCGCACGTACGACACAACCAGTGCTGTAACAATCATCAGGATGTTCAATCTCGGCTGCTTAAGCATCTGCTCTCCCCCGCTGCACGCTATCGTTAACTATTGACGGCGATTCGGGAACAGCAGGAACGTTTAGAACGAAGGATCACCGCACGCCTTACAGCGGCACTTGCAATTCATCCAGCGTCCCACCTAAGGCCAAGTGCTGCTTTACCCAGCCAGGCTGAGTGCCTCTTCCCGACCAAGTGTTCTCGCCCTTCTGATACTTCGGCTTCGTAGGAGCCGTTTTTTGAGGGGCTTTGGCTTAGCGGGCTGGGTAAGTAGCGCCCCTATGCGATCAGCCTCACTGGAAAGCTCGCGCTGGCGATCTGTGACCCTTTCAGCGAGAGTTGCACTTACCTTGTCACGAAGGTCGGCGAGTTGTTCGATGCTTAGATCTGAGAAATTCATTTGGTACCTCCGCGTGTAGAAGGCGCGCGAAAGGTCGAAGGCGCAAAGGGCAGAAAGGTGCGAACGACCGCAGAACAGACCCGCACGTTATCCGCACGTTACTCCTGCCCTTTGCTGCATTTTGCTGCTATTTTTTGCCCTGCCCCGCCCAAGGCGAAATCAATTCGCCGAATGTTCCCAGGAGGATAGGAAAAATGCGTTATCTCCACACGATAACGCGCGCCTGCAAGACGAACTCATCAGAAATTTACCCAGTCGCCAACTGATAAGCTTTTGTTAGAAACCTTATCAGTCCAGGCAACTGACTCCGTTTGCGACCAAGCTCATCAGTGAGCGAACTGGGTCCGTTTGCCACTTTCGAGAGTGCCACACAAAAACGGTCTTCCAGATGAGAAATTTTGCGGTAGCGGTAGAGGCTGCGTCACCCTAGGCGTACTCTTCGCGGCTCATCAGTTCGTTCCAAAAGCTCTCCAGCGCATCCAATGCGCTCTTATAGTCTGCCTCGCTTACAAAATGATCGAGTTCGAGGCCCTCTTCGTGCTTCATGACGTTGACTTGTTTTCGCATGTGGTCAATCGCGCTCAGGATCGTGTCCGGAAGCGTGACGTCGAAAGCCAAAAGGACCTTGCGAACGAAGTTTGGGAAGGGTTTCTCGTTCTGATTTATTGTCAGCAGCTGGTTGTTCCGATTGGCGATGAGGGCAAAGTACGCCTTACAGTCCTTTTCCCAAAGATGATATTCGCGAACATAAGCTCCCTGGAGGAGGCTTTCGATGACCCAAGCCATCATGGCGCCTTCCATATCTGCGCTTAGTGGATCGCGACCAAGCAAGTCGAGATTGGCATCGTGAATTTTTTGAATACCCGCGATCGCATATTCGACTGCAGTGCGACGATGGCCGATCTGTATGTAGTTGACCATTGCGCCCGGTTCCAAATGTACTCTGATCAGCTTCATGGTTGATGCATCGCCCCAATTGTTGGCTTTGAGTCTAGCACAGCTGCAGGGGGACAAAGTCATGAAGCCTAGCGGCCTAGCGGTGATGGCTAGTCGAGAACCTCGGCCGCCACGGGCCCCGCCTCATAGAGTTGACCTTCTTTTTCGAGTGTTTTCCTACGGATGTTTGCGGCCGCGACAAAGGAGCTGAGCTTATCAAGATCAGCTTTGATCTCGGTGAACTTGGGAAGATCGGCCGGCACTCCTGCTGATTGGTCATGGCCGGAATATTTCGAACACCGCGTCATGCCGGCGTATACCGCCTCGTAGTCGGCTTTTTCGACGCGGGCGGCCCTCAATTTGAGGGTCGCGACATTAGGCCGGAAACGGCCGATAACGCCAGCAAAGAGAATCTCTTCGATAGCGTGCTCCCACGTTTCGCGCATCTTGCTATATACATCCGTGACGAACGAGCGCTCGGTCTCATCGGTTTCCGAATACGTCGGCTTTTTCTTTTGCAGGAGGCCCTCGATTATCGAGAGGCGCTTCGTAACACCCATTGAGATCCAGGGCTCCTGTCCCGCGTCGATGATGCCGAAGCGTCCATCTGCGTGCTTGGCGATCCATTCCTCTCGCAGAGGCACCTTCATCTCTCGCGCGGCTTCGAACATGGCTTGGTGAAAGAATAGGTTGTGCGTGAAGACAATGACCTGCCGTCCGGCCGCGGCCTCTTTGACCAGGCGTTTCGCCACCGCCTCCATCCTGGCGTGATCCAGAGACGACACCGGATCATCGACCACGATACCGTGCCTGACGCCGACCTCCTTCAATTCGGCGAGGAAGCCTGCCAGGGCGAGCGCCCGTTTCTCCCCTTCGCTCAGGATGTCACTGTTCTTCCCGACCTTCTGCTGGGCCTCCAGTCCGATATGCACCTTGCTTTTGCCGACCTCGCCCCGGTCGGCAAGTTTCAGGGGCAGATGCTGGAGGTCGAGCGCTTTAATCTCGTCTTCCAGGCTGGTTTGCAGGGTAGCGGTCAGGACCTTCCTTCTGATGCGGGTGATGTAGGACGTGATTCCGGCAACAGAACAGGCCGCGAGGCACGCCTTGGTCTTCAGAAGGAGATCGAGCGAATGACGCCGAGCTACGAAAGTCTCGATATCGGCCGAGAATTTCTTGCGCGCTTCAAACTCGTCGAAGTCTTGCTGTCGCTTAAGCCGCTTGGCGATCTCGTCCGCCGATGGTTTTAACCCTTTGATTTCGTTGGAAAGGACGGTCGCTTCAGCCAGCAACTCGTCGATGATCGACCGGTCAAGATCCGTCAGGCCATCAAGACCAGCGTAGTCGACTGTTTTGATGGCTGCTGAAACCTGGGCATGCCGTTCCTGGCAGGCACCGTAGAACCGCTCAAGCTTGTCCGCCAGCGCTTGGCGGGGCGGCGTGCCCTCGGTAAAGTTGACAAGGCGGTTCTTGATGTCCTGACTGCTAAGGATTTTGAGGTCAAGGATTGCGCGCGCGGCATCCGCAAACGCTTTCTTTGCCTTTTCGGCGTCCGCATTGGCCCGGCCCTCGATATACTCGTCAAAGGCGGTCAGTCGCGCGCGCGCCTGCCCATCGAGAGGCTGATGGCAGAGCACACAGGCATCGGCGGTAGCCAGTTGGGGCGGCTGAAGGTCCGGGTATGCTTCGGCGGCAAAGTCGCGCGCGTACGTCAGCATCTGGCGCCAGGTCTCATTGCCCAGCTGCGGAACCGCCGAATCCGCCGCCAAGGCAGAAGCGGCTGCCTTCGCGGCCTCGCGCGAGGCCGCCGCTTTCTCTCGCACCTCTTTCAGTTTTGAAAGACCGGCATTGCCGATCGCGTCATAGATCGTGGTTGCATCGGTGACCAACGTCTCTACTGCCGACCTAGTCGCTTCCTTTACTTTCGACAGTAGGGCTGGGTCCTTGCGCAGCTCGAGCGAGAGCGCCTGAAAGGCGGACTCGTCCTTTTCAGTCCAGGTAGCCAAGGCCCGCACATCCTGCTCGCTCGGGAGGTTCTGATCCGCTTTCATCGCCGCAATCAGCGCCGATACTTTGGTGCGCTTCTCATATCCGAGCGGCAGGGGCGCCTTGTGCGCCTTGTTCAAGCTCGCTTCCTCAGCCTTGAAGCGGGCGTCCAGGATTCGCAGAACTTCGGCGAGGTTGGTTAGGAGGGCGAGCTCGAAGGGCAAAAACTCGATATTCCGCTCGGCGTCGACGTACAACCCTGCCGCGTCACTGTCGAAGACGGAGATTCGGCCCAGCTCTAGTGGTGGGGGCTGCGGTCGTCCCAAACCATGCTGCGCGTTTTGTCGCCGTCGACTCGGAAGGTCAGGGTCACCTCTCGGGGATCGGATGAGGCCGGCTCGAACACGTTGCCCCGCAGGGTTACGTCGTGCAGACAATGGCAAATCTTCTTGGCAATCCGGCAATAGCCGCTCTTCCCTGAACCGTTCGGGCCGTAAATCAGCGTTACGCCATTGACTGCGAACTTGAGCGGCGGCTGTGCCGCAGCCAACCGGTCAATGTTACGCAGCGGCCCGATCGAGCCCAGAACGGTGACCGGCGCGAATTGATTGCCCGCCTTCAGGTGGGTTTTCGTCAGCGCAGGCCAGGCGGGCGGTGTTCCGGCGGTAATTCCTGTTTCCGCCCTTACCGCGTCTTCGAGCTGATTGAGTTCATCCGCGTCGAGAACGGGCTTGGTGGTGAGGAGCCGTATGGCTTCCTGTTGCCAGCGCGGACGTGCAGCGCACCAATCGAACAAGTCATTATCGCTTGCCATATGCGTTCCGGCAGTAATTGTGTATCGAGCACTGCAAAATCAGGGATTGCAACAATGGAGAGCGATCGAGTCCGGTTGTCAATACACCGCCCCACACCTTGATGGGACCCGGTTGGGCTGGACGGATCCGGTTTAATCCGGCCTAGAAGCAGACCGGAAGCAGGGAGAGTTCACGACCTCTAGGGCGACTGCAGCACAATCCGCGTATAGAACTGCTCTCAGTCCCGAACTGCGACAGTGATATTCCTGCCAAACGCCGCCTCTTCCAGGGATGAATCTTTAAATCGTGAATGCGATTGCACGATCTCACGTCCCTGACTTGACCTCTTCCTGAAACCAGCTGCTGAGGAAGGAGCCTACTCAGCCGCTTCCGCAGGCGGGGTTTTAAGCTCAGCAAATTTCGCCGCCATCGTTGGATTGCCCTTGGTCAGCTTCTTGATCGTGACGTCCTGCGCCTTGTCATTCGCCAGGCGGAGATTGCGATCCACGCCGATCAAGGCGTCCTTGGTCTTCTGCAGGTGATCAATCGACTTATCGATCTCTGCGATCGCTGCTTGGAAGTTCCTGGAAGCAAGATCGTAGTTCTTCGAGAATGCGGCCTTGAACGTTTCGAGTTGGCTCTCGAACTGGGTGATATCGATATTCTGCGCTTTCACGAGCGCCAGCTCTGTCTTGTACTTGAGCGAGTTGATCGCCGCATTCCGCAGCAGCGTAATCATCGGCAGGAAAAACTGCGGCCGGATGACATACATTTTCGCGTAGCGGTGGAAGACATCGACGATGCCGGTATTGTAGAGTTCGTTGTCCGGTTCAAGCATTGAGACCAAGATCGCGTATTCGCAACCCTTCTCGGTTCGATCCCGGTCGAGCTCCTTGAGGAAGTCTTCGTTCTTGGTTTTCGTGGCGGTTTTGTCGCTCTCGTTCTTCATCTCGAACATAATCGAGATGATCTCGGTGCCGGCCTCGTCCGAGTCGCGGAAGATGTAATCGCCCTTGCTGCCGGTCCGCGCGTCGTTGTCCTTTTCGAAATAGGCCCGCGGGAAGGCCATCGACCGGACCCGGTTGAACTCGGTCTCGCAGTGCTGTTCTAGGGTCTCACCGACCATCTTGGTCGATAGGCGGGCCTTCATATCCTTAAGGCGCTCGATCGCGTCATCGCGATCCTTGATCTGAGTTTCGTACTTGTCCTTGAGCGACTGCTCGGAGAGCTGCTTTTCAAGCTGAACCTGCTTGATGCCGCTTTTCAGCTCATCGCGCTCCTTTTCGATCGCACCGACTGCTTCAGTGACGGCGAGTTTCTTCTCAAGCTCGACGGCCTGAAGCTTGGCCTTGAGCTCTTGGATTTCTTTTTCCTTGGCAGCCGTGATTTTGTGCTGCTCGCTGGCCAGGAGCGCTTCGGCAAGCTCCGAGGCCGCCTTCTTTTCGCGCTCGGACTCGGCCAGCGCGTTCGCGAGCCTGTCCCGCTCCTTTTCGACGGCGCTGAGCGCTTCGCTAACCGCGAGCTTCTGGGCAACGCCGCTCCCCTCAAGCTTGGACTTCAACTCCTGGATCTCGGCATCCTTGGCGGCAGCGGTCTTCTGCAGATCGCTGGTGACCTTGGCCTTGGCCAGTTCCACCGCGCTTTGCTTCTCGCGCTCCGCCAACTCCAACCGCTCGTGCAGTTGCTGTGCGAAATCGGCATCACGAACCTGCTTCAGAATCTCGGCATAGCCGGAATCGTCGACCTTGAAGGCCTTGGTACAGTGGGGACAGATGATCTCGTGCATGGTGCCTGTCCGGCTCTTGGCAGCTGCTATTGTCATTTCAAATGGTGTGGGCCGGCAGAATCGGGCCGCATGAGAACAAAGTTAGAACAAGCAAATTTGAAGGGTCAAGCCGAGAGCGGCGGTTTTGCGCACTTTGCTTTGACAATCCCCGGCTTTCGAGGCTCGAAGCAGCTGCGCGAGTTCGCCTATTGGAAGCGGTACTATCCTGCTTTCGACGTGGAGTCGTATCTCCAGCGCCCCTACGGGAGGTTGAAAACCCTGCCGTTTTGGTGAACTATTTCAACCAAGGGGAGAGAAATGGGGCTGCGCTTTCGAAAATCGATAAAGCTGATACCCGGCGTGCGCCTCAACATCGGATTGAGGCGCTCCAGCCTCTCTTTTGGCGGAAAGGGCTTCACTTACAACGTCGGCTCAAGCGGTCCCTCGCGCCTGACCGTTGGTTTTCCCGGGTCGGGCCTATCCTATTCAAAAACCGTGCAGCCCCAGGCACCGGCTGCGCTCATCACTCACCCGCTGCCTACGCGCAGGCGCTACTCGGCCACACCATTCGTCATCATCGCTTTCGTGCTCGGGCTGATCTACATCGTGAGCCGTCCCGAGCCCGTCCCCGGTGGATCCTCGCTGCCCGCGACGCCGGCGGGCGAGACCACCGGTTCGCTCGCTCAATCTTTCCCCGATCAATATTCGGCCATCGAAGGCCCCGTCCCCCTGCCGCGGCCTCGACCGAAGATGCGGACGGATACCGTTGGTCCGCCGCTGCAATTAGCACCACCACAATAGTGAGAGAATCGATGTCAGGATTTGAGCAGGTCGGCTTTGGAAGCGACGACTTCACCACCAATCCAGAGCCGCGGTGCCCCTGCCTGCTGCTGTTGGATACGTCGCATTCCATGCAGGGGCGAGCGATTTCGGAATTGAATCGCGGCATCGCGACGCTGAAGGACCAGTTGGCGAATGATGCGCTGGCGATGAAGCGCGTTGAAATCGCGGTCGTCACCTTCGGTCCCGTCAATATCGATTCCGGCTTTCAGACCCCTGATTTCTGGCACCCGCCGACGCTGTTGACGACAGGGGATACCCCAATGGGTGCCGCGATCGAGCAAGGCATCGACCTGCTGCGCGAACGCAAGCAGCGGTACAGGGACAATGGTGTCTCGTACTACCGGCCGTGGATTTTCCTGATCACCGATGGCGCTCCGACCGACAGCTGGCAGCGGGCGGCCCAGCTCGTCAGGGACGGCGAGGAAAAGAAGGAGTTCTCGTTCTTTGCCATCGGCGTCGCCAACGCGGATATGGGTATTCTCGCTCAAATCGCACCGCGTGGCCCGCTCAAGCTCGATGGCCTAAACTTCCGCGAGCTTTTCATGTGGCTATCGAGTTCGTTGAGCCGCGTCTCCGCGTCGAACACCGGCGATCGTGTCGCTTTGCCGCCGCCAAGCGGCTGGACCGAAGTCTAGCTCGATGAGCTGGCGGATAGCCGCCACGTCCGCGATCGGCACGTCGCATACCAAGAATGGTCAGCCGTGCCAGGACAGCGTGCGCGTGAGGGTCATTCAGACCCCCAACGGGCAGGTCCTAATTTCTGCGGTTTCGGACGGCGCCGGCAGCGCGGCGCATTCTGAGATCGGCTCGCGCGCGGCAGTGAGTACCGCAACCTATCTGATCGAGAACTTCCTTGAGGCCGGTGGTTCGGTCGGAGCAATCGGTCGGGACGACGTCCTGAGCTGGCTGGCTCAAATACAGACGGCAATTTCGAGCTTTGCGTTGGAGTCCGGTGCCTCAACGAGGCAGTTCGCCTGCACCCTGCTCGTCGCGGTGATCGCTCCCGAGGAGGCCGTGTTTTTTCAAGTGGGCGACGGCGCGATGGTCGTTCGTGAGGAAGGGGATGAGGGCTGGTCCTACATTTTCTGGCCTCAGCACGGCGAGTACATCAACAGCACCAACTTCATCACCGCCAGCAATGCGGCGGATGTCATCGAGTTTGCCGCAGTCTCGCGGCGCATCGAAAGCTTTTCAGCTTTCTCCGACGGCATTGAAAACCTCGTCCTTCATTATGCGACCAAAAGCGTCCACGATCCTTTCTTCAACAATATGATCGCACCCGTCCGTGAGGCATTGAATGAAGGGCTGGACGATGGATTATCGGCCAGTTTGTTGAATTATTTGAACTCGGAACGCGTTTGCGCGCGCACAGATGATGATAAATCGCTCGTGCTCGCAACACGATACGAACCAACCCTCCCCTCCGCCGATGCCGCTTCCTGAAGTTATCGATTTCTCCGGCCGCCAAATCCACTTAGATGCCCTGATTGGTCAGGGCGGAGAAGGCGCGGTCTATGGCATCCGATCATCAGAAGACTTGGTTGCGAAGGTCTATCATCGACCGCTTACACCGGACAGAGCAGCCAAGATCCAGTTCATGTCGTCGCTTTCGAGCGGCATCTTGAACCAGGTGTCTGCCTGGCCTACCGGTCTTTTGCTGGCAAAGTCCGGGCGTGCTCCGGTCGGATTGTTGCTGCCGCGCGTTAAAAACGCAAAAGACATCCACAAGCTCTATAGCCCCAAAAGCCGCCTCACCGAATTTACGCGCGCTGATTGGCGTTTCTTGGTCCGCGCTTGCACGAACACTGCGAGGGCGTTCGGCGCCGTGCATGCCACAGGCAGCATCATCGGAGACATCAACGAAGGCAGTGTTCTGGTGGCGCCCGATGCGACGGTCAAGCTGATCGACTGCGATAGCTTTCAGATCACGGATCAAGGCAAGCGTTATCTTTGCGAGGTCGGCGTCGAGACATTCACGCCGCCCGAGCTGCAGGGCAAAAACCTTCGACAGACCGTGAGAACGGTGAACCACGACAGCTTCGGTCTCGCCGTGATGCTGTTCCTGCTCTTGTTCATGGGCAGGCACCCTTTCGCGGGTCGCTTCCTCGGCCGCGGCGATATGCCGATCCCGAAAGCAATTTCGGAACTCCGGTTTGCCTACAGCGCCATGCGCGCGGACGTCCAGATGGACAGGCCGCCAAACACGCCGCCCCTGTCGATCGTCGGCGACGAGGTCGCGTTTCTGTTCGAGCGTGCCTTCGCGAAGCAGATGATCAACGGTGGCAGGCCGGAGCCGCAGGATTGGGTTCAAGCACTGGTCGGTCTTGAGAAGAACCTTGTCCAATGCCGCACCAATCCATCCCACTGGCACCATAAGGCCGTTGCCTGCCCGTGGTGTCCGATGGAAGCGGCTACCCGAGCCGAGCTATTCCCGTTCGTTTCCCTTGGGGCCGATGTCAACGCATTCGATCTCACCACGCTATGGCGCCGGATTGAGGGGCTGCAAAGCCCCGGCCCTGCCCCGAACATTCAAGCCACGCGTCCGGCTCCGAGCGCCGAAGCGGTTTCGGTCGCGAACTCATTCCGCCGCGCCAACGTGTTGGCCTTCGCGATGGCTTTAGCCATTGGCGGAATTGGCGTGTTCGGCGGCCTGAGCGCGCCGGCACCGCTACTGTTTCTTGTGGCGGCGCTGATCACGTTCTTTGGCGCAAGGAGATGGCTCGACAAGTCCAGCGATGTCTACAAATTTCGGGATGCCGAGGCCAAAGCGCGGGACACGTGGCTCCGCGCTCAGCAGGAATGGACCGAACGGGCGGGGGCCGCCGCGTTTGATGGCAAAAAGCAGGAGGTGCTGCGGTTAAAGGTCTTGCTTGATCACCTTCCGACGCTGAGGAAATCGAAGCTTGACCAACTCAGAACGTCGGTGAAGCAGGCGCAGCTCTCGCGCTATCTGGACCAGTTCGAAATCGACAAGGCCAGCATCGAGGGCATTGGCAACGGCCGTAAACGCACCTTGCAATCCTACGGAATCGAGACGGCTGCCGACCTGTTGAGCACGGCGGTCGAGAACGTCCCGGGGTTCGGACCGAAACTTTGTGGAGCCCTTTACACGTGGCGCCAGTCGGTCGAAGCGGGTTTCAAATTCAACCCGGCGACAGGCGTTGATAAGCGTGACATCGACAAAATCGAGCATGAGATCGCGGTGGAGCGACGAAAGCTGGAACAGGCGGTCCGGAATGGTTACGAGGACCTGAGACAGCTTCATGCGCGCGTGATCAACGCCAGAACGCAGCTGCAGGGCCCAGTCGAGGCGGCGTATGCCCAATACCTCCAGGCCGACGAAAACTACAAAGCTGTTTCGAGGTGAGGCCGCTTACTCTTTCCAACCGGTAACAATGCCGTTTTCGAGGAAGATGCGGTTGCTGAACCGGTTTTTCCCGGTTTGGCCGTACTTCCAAGTCTCTTTGGAGACAGACTTTCTGACTTCGTAGTCCTTGTCGGCGGGAAGGCCGCGGGACTCCAGCAATTGCTCCTCCGTCATTCCCTGCCAAACGACCCTCGCTAGAATTCGGTCGGCGATCTCGGCGCCATATTTTGCAACCAGGCGCTGACGTTCGGCCGCACGTCGTTGCTCCTCTTCCCGGCGTCGGATGTTGTTATAGACGGCGATCGCGCCGGCAATGGCGCCAACGATGAAAATGAGCACTAGCAGCGGATTTGTGCCGCTTGTCGACTCAGGCGGGTTTGGCTTCGGCGCTAGCGTAGCATCAGAGGTTTTTGGCGCAGCAGCCGGTGAGGTAACAGGTGGTGCGTTCTGCGCTCTGGCTTGCGACTTGGGCAATGGGGACGGTGAGGTTGTCGGCGTAGGGTCGAGGCTTAAGGGCGGCGCCTCAGATAGAGCGGCGATGCGCTGTTTCGTCGCTTCAAGCACGCAAGACCAGACAGCATTGCCGGCTACCGCGCCACACCCCGTGTTTCTTTGTTGTATCCACGACCGTTGACTGTCGATGAGGGACTGGCGATCGGCCGGCTTCCTGAGCCGGAGAGCTTGCTGATACTGCTGGCCCATCCGCAGGTCCCACTCCGAAAGAACCGCGTCTCCGCAGATCGCCCGCTCGATTGACGCTGTCGCCATTCGGCAGTCGAAACTCGGCCCAACCTGGGGGACTCTTGATCGGCCAGGTGTGGATACCTCGGGAGCGCTGCCCCCTCCCTCCAGGCACTCAATTCGTTCATCGACATCCTGGATAGCTACGCAGCGGGCGACCCTCCCCGCGTCTTGAGCGGCAGCTGTCGCTGCGAGGGCAAAACACGCGATGACGGCCATTCCCCCGCCCCGAAACCTCGGCGGAGGCAATAATTTCCTGAAATTCAGGCTGCCATACGAACATAGCAATTTGGATGACCTCGATCTGGTCCAGAAAATCGCAAATACCGACACACGATTTTGCGCAGCTACTCCGCCACGTCAATCTTGACGTGCAAGTGCGCGGCGAGACCGGTTTACCGGAGGCTCTGCAAACTACCGCAAAAACTGCTATGGCACCGCCACGGTAAAGCAAGGAAAGCCAATCGGCTCCGGGCGGGAGCTAAAGTCCGGCCGGGAGCGCACGCCTGGGGGTCCGTTCTCCCGGTGACCACAGGGGTGCCCGGATCGGCTTAAGCGATGGCACGAGAGACAGAGGCCGTTGCTGCTTCTGGGCACTCGCGCCTTGGCGGCACAACCAGCCTGGCTGGCGGCGTAATCGTCCCCCGTGACTTCCCGTAACACCGACTTTCGCAAACGAATTGCCGCATACCGCCAAGCTTGAGCCAGCAACACTCCGAACTGACGAGCTTTTCTTAATTTTCTTATCAGTTGAACTACGGACCATATTGCTCAATGTTCGTCATGCTGGAGCTGATGTAGTCCTCCGCGGCAAGACACCTTTCCGATCGTTCGCATAGGCTCTTCCCGCGCAGGAAAGTCGTCGGCGAAAGCTGCCATATGACGCGCTACGCGGCTTGCTAAAGCGCCTTCAGCCGCTCGGCCAAGGCCAACCGGCCCAGTTTCGCCGTCCCCTGCTGCAGGCAATGTAAAAGGTTGGTCTTCTCGACGAGATGCCGGATTTCCTGCTCTGGGTCGTTGGTCGCAGCATGCTCCTTGCGGACCTGATCGACCTGCCAAGCGTAGTACTCGGTGAAGATGCGATCTCGTTCAAGGTAGAAGATGGCCTCCAAATCGGCGAGCGCATCCGCCGAAAGCCGGTCTTTGATCGCGTTAATGACTTGGGCGTAAAGGGCAAGGCGTTCCTTCATGCCTTCGAAACGGCTGGTGTCGAAATAGTCCACACCGATGCCCCCGTCTTCGCTTACGTCACGAACAGGATGTATACGACGCCACTGTTCAACGACCCACACCACCTCATCGTCCGTGAGATGGAGTAGGCCGTTCTCGATGCCAAGAACGGCAGCCATCTCACGGTTTCCTTGGATCGCATTCAGCGCGTTCGAGAATTGCTTATTGCTGAGCTGGTATCGCGCCTTCACTTTCTCTTTCTGATCGTCGAAAGCCTGCGTTGACCAATCTTTTCGGGGTGGCATCATGCGCGCGATCTCGAACAGGTCGCGCCTTGAGCAACGCGCCGTGCACGCTCCCGTCCTCCATTCGTCAACAAACTCCACGCTGCGGTACTTTAGATCGCTGAGCACTTTCTCCAGTTCACGAGGGCTATGCTGGATCAGCTTCAGATTGGCTGTCGAATATTCCGAAAGGCTGGGGTCATCGTCACGGTTGCGGTGGTACCGCAGCTCTTGGCCATCGGCATCGATGCGAGAAACGCTGTCGACGAATGGCTTCAGCGCAGCTATCACAGTCCGCAGCTTCTCATCGCCGACATCCGCTCCATGCAGCCGTTCCCAGTATATCCGGATGTTGTGATCCCGCTTGATCCCATCATTCTTCAACAGGCCGGCTTCGAGCAGACGATCAGTCGTGAACTTCAGCGCCAGCTCGATCGCGTGCCGCGCGTTGTAGAGGATGGGCAGCACAAGCGTGTCGCGTTTCGCGAACAGTTTCTTCTCGATGATCGCATCGACCAGCTCGATCGCGGCCTCGATATAGCCGTCGAGCTAGTTCTCCTCGTGTCCCTGGCGGCCGAGACAGGCATTCCAGTCGCCATCAAAAACACGCCTGAAAAATGGATCATCGGCGTAAGGATCGGGTTTGACCATGTTAATGCAGCGCTTAAAGCGTATCAACCTGTGAGAACGTGGGTTGTCAAACGGGATTTACAAGATCATTTTCTCGGACCTACTAAGCATTGTGCTTTGGGCTGATCGGACGTTTTTCGGGCCAAAGACTTCCTCCCGCTAATTCGAAAGAGCTGGCATCGACTGGTCGTTCGACGCGCTGTTTCAAACTCTCAAAATGTACCCAGTCTGCGACTGATAAGCCTTCTGTGAAAACCTTACGAGATGCTAGATGACACCCTGTTGCTGTCGCGATGCATTTCCAGTGTACGAGATGGTAAGTGACCGCGGGCCACGGTCCGCGGTCACTTCGCACTAGTAAGAGGTAATCTGCAGGTCATCGTTTCCGAATCAAGGCGTCGGAGATCCTAGGGTTACAAAGAGTTGCCCGTTGGCCTTTACCGGAAATCGATGGTGTCCCTCGAAGATCAAGGGTTCTGCGAGGTCCACCATGATCGGCTCCTCGCATGCTCTGTTGCCTAGCGAGAACCACACGTAACATTTTTGTCCTGGTATGGACCGAGTGAGATGCTCAGCGATCAATCCACCTTTGGATGCTGGACCCATTAAGCGAAGGCTTCCTTCCACAATCAAGTCGATTATTGCCCCCACCCCTTTCCAACTTTGCTCAATTACGTCTACGTCTAGGTCCGCACAATATTGCTTCGACAATCCGATTGAACGCCGCATTTCCGACGTTGTCAGCACGATGAGGATTTTATGCGTCGCAAGTTCGATCAACCTTTCGTCCGGAACGGCAGCTCCAAGCGGCTTGGCTACTGGGCCGAAGCAAAACGATGCTTCTCGTCTCTGATCATCATGGGCGAGAAAGCCCCAATCCGTTAAGGCGAGGAGTACTGCGACCAATCGCTGCTGCTCTGATGTTGCAGCAAATTCGTCACCGAATCTTTCAGACAAATCTCTATCGAGAGCTCGAGCGACTTCAAAGGTAAATGCGTCGACGAATATTCGCTTCATACGTGTCTCCTGTAAGTAATAGTGAGCCGCCGATTGCGATCACGACTTCATTTACAAGATTTGTTTTATTGGAATGAGCGACAGAGATCGCGCTGGCGAGACAGCCATTCTCTTCGCTGAAGCTCGGATAGACCGCTCCCGGCCCGACGGGATCTTGCGGGGCAAACGTAACGGATAAGCAAATACTCATTTGCTTATCAGTTGACCGACGCACCGTTGCAGCGCTCTTTTCACATCCGCCATGGCCATCTGCGGCGCATTTGCACAGCTTCCAAGGCCCACCGCGTCAAACGCTTCCTTCTCTCGTTCAGACCTATTATTGAACGCGATGACACGTCGTAGGATCGAAGCCATTTCACATCGCTCGGCTTTGGTCGGTCGCCCGGAGGCAAGCAAGCCCTTCAACTCGTCCAAACGAGAGTAAGCCCGACAAATAGACTCACTTTGAGTTGCAAGGGAATCTTGTAATTCGACCAGCCATCCCAGTAAAAAACCATCATTGGCGATCCTCGACAATCGCCTCAGCTCTTTCACAGAGGGCGCTCCGTCAATTTCCTGCACGGTCCGCATCTCACTTTGCCTCCGCCGAAAATCCGGGGTACTGATTGATACTTCTGACAATACGGAACGACGGCGCTACTGCGGCGCATTCGGTTTCTAGGAGCATCAGGAGGCGTTCAAGGCGGGCCAGATCGATTGCGGCGCTTGCTTTGTTAGCCTCGCTTAACTCGACTATGCGGTTAAGTTGCCGCTTCATCCTACGGCGCTCAGCTGGAACGATCTCACCGTCTCTCACTCTACGGAGAAGTACTGAATTTCCCTCAGGTCGCTAATCAATTGGTTTGACCGCTCACCAATATCTAAGAACATCTGCGCATTTTCGACGAAGAATGTCTCTGCAAAGGATATCTCGGCCCTCCGGAGAAGGCCCTTCAAACCGGAAATCATCTTTCGATTGCTCTCAACGCGCATTTTTTGATTTCATCTGACTCTCCAACGTTTGCGTGATGCGGCATTCATTGCCGCATTGCTCATTTACAAGATTGGAAAATCTCCAACGGCTACGCTGGCTCTTTAATCAGACGGCTGGCGTTCGCAGCATCGGCCGGCTGAGAAACGAAAATTTTAATCCGTCTTCACCGATCTCTTCGCGAGCGCTTGTGCTCCGAGCAAACTGATAAGCATATATTCTGTTGCGGCGACCGGCCGAGCTGCTAGAATCTGGCATTCGGCTTGATCGAGATGGCAGGGAAGCAGGCAAAGATACTTTCTGACCAAGCGGCGCAAGATTTACTCTTCTTCGCCGACACGACTCGGCACCCGGATAGAAACCGCGTTATTGTCTTGCTGTCGCTGAAAGCTGGCTTGCGCGCAGCTGAGATTGCCAAGCTGACTTGGGAGATGATCGAAGGCGCCGAAGGCGAGATCGGTTCGACGATAGACGTACGGGATAGCGTCGCCAAAAAGAGGCACGGCCGCCGCATCCCGGTCCAAGAAGATTTACGACAAGCGCTAATTGCTTTACGACCGTCGTCTCCAGGAAGCGGGCCAATCGTGCGATCTGAGCGTGGCGGGTCGATGACCCCACTCAGCATCGTGGTCTGGTTCAATCGGGCATTCCAAGCGACTGGCCTCAGTGGCTGCTCGTCTCACTCGGGGCGGCGAACCTTCATTACGCGAGCCGCACGGCTCGTTCACAAGGCAGGCGGCTCCTTGAGGGACGTGCAGCTCTTGGCCGGCCATCGATCAATTCAGACGACGCAAAGATACATCGACGGCGACAGCGACGCCCAACGGAGGTTGGTATCGCTCATATAGTCAAATCACTGAAGCGAGGACGCGACGGGCGCACGCAAAGTGATCCGATGGCATTTGCGGTCGGCCTTATCAACTCCGTTTGCGCGGTCAGCGTCGATCCAGACTTTGTTCGCTCAGTTGACGGCCCAAGCTCAATCGACCCCCGGTTAGTGTTGGCACTACGAATGAACAGCACGGCAGGTCTGTTCGACTGGATGATGGACAGCTTTAGCTTTCAAGGGATCTCGGACAATGTTGCGTATTCCTTCATCGAGTCGAATGGCAACGCGACTTGGCGCAAAATCAAATCCCAGCTTGCCGCTCAGCCAACCTGCCCTCTCCTTCCGAGCTATTGGACATTCGAAGGATGTCGCTACGACAAGACGAGCAAGTCGTGCTCTCAACCCAATCACTTGGCGAGTTGCCCCTTACCGAGTCACCCCTTGCGCAATGGTCGACTGAACCAAACAGCATTCAGCCTCTATCTGTTCATACGTGACCAGACAAAATCCGACCTGGTTGGCTGGATAGACGAACGCCTTGAGGAGACCGGCACTGCAGATTGCCGTGCAAGCCAGGAAGCCCTGATTGGGCCGATGCGGCATATTTTCGGGGTGTCGGACAAGGTCCTGGCGATGAGCCTGTCAACCGTGTTGATGGCCGACCGCGCCAACCGGCCGCGATGGTTCGACATTGGCAGCCAGATGATCGTCGTCGACACACTCGTGCACAACTTTCTGAAACGGACAGGCATCTTGGCCGCGTTCGAAGCCGCTCACGTCTACGGCCCGAAATGCTATCAGCACGGCGGCTGCTCCGAGATTTTGCGCCGTGCAGCCGAATGCATTGATGCTCGCGCTTTCAACAACGGCTTTCCGCAGAATTTTCCGCGTCTTATTCAACATGCACTTTGGCGTTACTGCGCGGCCGACGAACTAGACATCTGCAACGCCAATAATACTAATGATACACAGTATTGCACTAACAATACTTGCGATATTTACAGTATTTGCAGACGAAATAGCAACAATATCAGCAAATCGCAAGCAAGACAAAGCATCTTAGTTCGACGTAAAGTATTGATTTAATTGATATTTATGGCCTTTGTGCTATATTTTACTTGAGAGTGCTTACTCTCAAGCGACTTAAGGAGAAATGGAAATGACCATCTTAGCGACGCCGTCAGGCGGCCCTAAATTGAACTGCAAGAACGCATCTCCCCAGCAAGGGCCCCAATCGGGGCCCTTCTGCTTTTCTGGGAGGCTTTGATGACAAAGTCTGCAGGACAACCTCCGTCCGGCCCGAAAAGAGAGCTGATTGTCTTCGGCCTCGACACCGCCGGCAAACCCAAGGCAGGGCGGTTCGCTAAAAAGCACGCCGCGGTAGCGACCAGAGCAGCCAAGTCACTAAAGCTCTCGGTCTGCCCTGGTGACAAACAGGCGATCGCCGACATCTTGAAAAAGATCCCTGTGGGACGGCTGCACGCGCAAGGCAAAGCGTTCATTCCGTACATTAAGCGAGACCTCTTCGATCAGATCCAGGCTGCTGCTACACCGGCCTCGTTGGCCGCGAAGTCGAATCCGGGCCCTGCCGTAACGGAAACGCCAGCTGCAAGGCCACCTCGCAGTTGGGACGATATCGCGGAAGGGCATCTCGTTCTCTATCACGAGGGGCCACGCGATGGCTGGTGGGAAAGCCTCGTCCTGGCCCGAGACGGCGAAACTCTCACGCTGAAGTATCGCGACTTCTCGAGGTACCCGGCATTTCAGTGCCACTTTCGGGCGGTCGCCCTGCCCTACCTGAGCTCTGAGTAAGTCAAGTTCGGGTGGCTCGGACATCTCGCGCCACCCATTCCTTCATTCCCCGACATCGCAAATATAGGAAACAACCATGTCTCACGACACGGATCTCATTCGCTCGCTCAACGACGACCTCAGGAAGCACTTGATCGGAGGCGGCGCGGTCATGACGCCCGGCGTCGCCGCCCTTGGCCAAAGCTTCGTAGAGCGTGCGGTCAAAACTCTGGCGGCCTTTGACGACTTTCACCATGCCAACGATCCGCATCAGGAACATGACATGGGCGTGTTCGAAATCGACGGGCATGCTCTCATGTTCAAAATCGACTACTACGACAAAACTTTGCAATACCACTCGCCGGATCCCGCTAATCCCAAAGTCACCGAGCGTGTGATCACACTGATGCTGGCGGAAGAGTACTAGATAAGAAAAAGAGACCAGGCTAATCAGCGAGCAGCTTGGGTAGGGAAACGGATAGAGCTTCGGCGATCCTTGCCATAACCAAAAGGCTCGGATTGCGTTTTCCCCTTTCGATTCCACCAATATAGGTCAGGTCCAGTTCGGCCTCGAAAGCCAATTGCTCCTGGGTAAACCCCCTTTGACGCCGAAGCCGGCGGACATTTCTGCCGACAATTTTGGGCCAATCGATCATTGAACGATTGGGCCTCATCGGGCATATAGTCTCTAGGGACTATATGCCCGATTCCTTCGAAATAACCACTTAGCTCCTCGACTGTCGGCACTAGCCGGCAACCGACGGTGTAACTCGCCATACAGACCAACCATGGCCTTCAACTGTGATGGAGATATTCGATGCGGTTTCTGAGATTTATGGGATGGTTGACCTTAGGATTGGTGGGCCTGATCGTTCTGGCAGTATTCGCGGACGAGCAGTCCACTCCGCTTGAGGTCCGACGGATCGACAATTTTGTCCGAGGCGACGGCCAAGGAATTGAGATCGTCAACATCGGGCAGGCTCCAATTACAATCAAAAAGGTCCAGGTCAACGAACGAGCCGAATGCCTGGCCACACCAGGGTTTGTATTCGGCTCCCGAGGCGGCGACTTTCCAATGACCCTGAAAATCGGAGACAAGGTAACGGCTATTGGATCTTGCCGCGCAATCCGGGTGACAATCGTTACCGATAAGCAGTCCGTTAGCTATTCCTTCCAGTGAACGACAGGGGCCGATAGGCAAGATAGGAAAATGCCGACTCGGCTGATCGCGGGTCCAAAGGCCCTATTTTACTCACAAAACTTCGCCTGGGCGAATGATCGTCGCCTCGGCCCATGTGAAAACAAGGCAAATTCAGCTTTCTCCATCTGACGACTTTCAAACAATCACTAAAAACCGCTCACTCTGAAAAACACTCATTTTCGCCATTCCGCACGAGAATTTCGCCTGAAAACATCGCCTGAGACGCGACTCTAATTTCATGAGAATCGCCTGAGGGAGTGATCTTCATGAAAGCCCAACGCTCGACCGCAAACCGCAACTTCGCAAAAATACGGAAAGCTATTCGCCGTGCTGAAAAGGCAGCCAAGCGATCAGCAAAAAGCGACCGACGGTTTGCACTTTATCGATACCTGAAGGCCGTGTACCGCGGATATTGCGAGCTTGAAGACCAGAAGCTGCTCCGCACACTCATGCGGATTCCGATGATCTCGCCCGGGTGTACCGATTTGATCTCGCCCGGGATTCCGAGATGATCTCGCCCACCATTCCGATTTGATGTCGCCCGGGGCGCGAGGCGTTCTGGCTGTCAGTTTTCTGGCATCGGGCAAGCCGCGGGGTCAACCTTGAATCGCGGCTTGAGGGTCTTCTTCGTCTGCTGTTCTGTGGGCATGTGGGCAACGCGCTTGCGTTGTCCAAGCGCAGCGGCATGTCCACAGCGCCACTTGCTCAGGCCTTTCGGCTGGGTTTGCGGGTTCGCCGCATGCTCTCGCCGTTCAGATCGATCCGGTGGGCGTTATGGACCAGGCGATCGAGGACGGCGTCGGCGTAGGTGGGGTCGCCGATCAGCGCGTGCCATTGGTCGACGGGGAGCTGGCTGGTGACGATGGTGGAGCGGCGGCCGTAGCGATCCTCAAGGATCTCCAGGAGGTCGTGGCGGGCTGCTGCGTCGAGCGGCTCGAGGCCCCAGTCGTCGAGGATGAGGAGATCGACACGGCCCAGCGCACGCAGCAGACGGGGATGGCGGCCGTCGCCGCGCGCCAAAGCGAGATCGCTGAACAGCCGCGGGACGCGCTGATAAAGCACGGAGCGATTGTCGCGGCAGGCCTTGTTGCCGAGCGCCGAGGCGATCCAGCTCTTGCCAACACCGGAGGGCCCGCAGATCAGCAGGTTGGCGTGGTCATCGATCCATTGGCCTTCGACCAGCATCGTCAGGAGGCTGCGGTCGAGGCCGCGCGGGGTGCGGTAGTCGATGTCCTCGACGCAGGCCTGCTGGCGCAGCTTGGCATATTGCAGCCGCTTCGACAGCCGCTTGTCGCGTCGCAGTGACGCTTCGCGTTCGAGCAGGAGCGCGAGCCATTCGGCGTGGCCGAGGCTCGTGGCGTCGCCGCCGGCTTCGATGTCGGCGAAGGCCTTGGCCATGCCGTGAAGGCCGAGTGCGTGGAGCTGATCGAGGGTCGGATGGGTGAGCAAGATGGGATCTCCTAATTGTAGTAGCGCGGCCCGCGGATGTTGGAATGCAGGATCGGCGCGTCATCCGCGGAGCGCCTGGGGGAAGGACGCCGATCGAGATTGTTGGC
Organism: Bradyrhizobium icense; assembly: GCF_001693385.1. NCBI lineage: Bacteria > Pseudomonadati > Pseudomonadota > Alphaproteobacteria > Hyphomicrobiales > Nitrobacteraceae > Bradyrhizobium > Bradyrhizobium icense. The sequence continues at coordinate 1,618,699 of NZ_CP016428.1, read as the reverse complement.
GAGGATCGACTTGACCGAGCCGTAGGTGCGCGCGCCGATCTCGATCGCCCGCATGGCGGCGGCATCGAGCCGCTCTTGCCCGTAGGATCGAGCGAGCCGGATGATGCCGAGACAGGCGCGGAAGCCCTGTTCCGGATGCGCGCGCTCGTCGAGGATCAGATCGCACAGCGCCGCGGTGGCCGGCCCGATCGCGGCGGCCTCCTTGCGGATGCGCTCGATGGTCCAGCCGGCATGGCGCCGATGACTGGATGCCATATGCTCCGGCACGGTCGTGTGCTTGTGGTTGCCGCTCATGCGCTGATGCGCGGCGATCCGCTCGCCCTTGTGGAAAATCTCGACGGTGCGGGCGGTGAAGCGCACCTCGACCTCGGCGCGGACGAAGCGATGCGGGACGCTGTAGTAATGCGCCTCGACCTCGACGTGATAGTCGATGCTGACCCGGCAGATCCGCCACTCGGCGAACACATAAGGGCTCTCCGGCAAGGCCTGGAGTGCCGGCCGGTCGATCTCCTCCAATAGCTTGCGACGGGTCACGCCGAGCCGCCGGATCGGCCGCTCCTCGTTGAGCCGGGTCAGCAACTCGGCGATCGCCGCGTTGACCTCGGCGAGGCTGTAGAACGTGCGGTGGCGCAGCCGCCCGAGCAGCCAGCGCTCGACCATGAGGACCGCCTGTTCGACCTTCGCCTTGTCCCGTGGCCGTCGCGGCCTCGCCGGCAGGATGGCGGTGCCGTAATGCGCCGCCATGTCGGCGTAGCTGCGGTTGATCCGCGGATCGTAGAGGCAGGCCTTGATCACCGCCACTTTGGTGTTGTCCGGCACCAGCAGCGCCGGCACGCCGCCGATCGCCTCGAAGGCGCCGACGTGGCCGCTGATCCAGTCGGCGAGCCCCTGCGTCCAAGTCGCCTGTGCATAGGTGAAGCTCGACGCGCCGAGCACCGCGACGAAGATCTGCGCGGTGCGCCGCTCGCCGGTGAGCCGGTCGATCACCACCGGCACGCCGTCGCCCGCATAGTCGACGAACAGCTTGTCGCCGGCTGCATGCGACTGGCGCATCGTCACCGACAACCGGCCTTCCCAGGCGCGGTAAAGCTCGCAGAACCGCGAATAGCGATACCCGCCGGGCTCGCTTGCGATGTACTCCTCCCACAGGATCGACAGCGTCACGTGCTTGCGCTTGAGCTCGCGATGCACCGACGCCCAGTCCGGCTCGGCGAGACGTCGCTGGCCGCGCCGGGTGCCAGGACCGGCTCCCGCTGCCGCGAACAGCCGCGCTTCCAGCACCGTGTCGGTGACGTCATCGGGCAACGGCCAGGTCAGCCCCGATGCCTCGAACCGCCGGATCGTCAGCCGCACCGTCGAGGGCGCCGCCCCGACCCGCCGCGCGATCTCGCGGGTCGGCATCCCGGCCGACTTCAATCTGATCACATCGCGCACATGGCGCATCGCAAGCCTCTCCGTCGGCATCCTGGTCCCCCCTTGCAAAGCCGAAAGGCGGGACCGTAGCGGAGCCAGAAGAGGCCTCGTCACCCCGGGCGACATCATCCCGGAATGGTGGGCGAGATCATCTCGGAATGGCGGGCGACGTCAAATCGGAACGGTGGGCGAGATCATTCCGGAATCGTGGGCGACATCGAGCGGAATCAGCACACTCAAGCAGTTTCTTGCCCAAGAATATGCGATCTCGGCCGATTACCAGTGGCATTCCATCCGTCGGATTATCGAGGCGACCGCACTGAAAGATGATCTTCGTGCGCGGAGTCGGTGGACACGGGCCCTTGAGTTCGCCTGGAACGAGGAGGTCGAGCCGGACGAGCTTGTCTGGTATTTGCAGCAGAATGGCGGTTTGTCCGGATGCGCCCGCAAAGCTGCAAGGGGTCTCCCGAGGTACTACAGTGAGGAGGAAGATGAAAATGACGACGAGCCAGAAGACGGTGATGAGGAGGAGGATTGCGAAATCAACCCGCCAAGATGGGAAAAGGAAGAATGGCGCAAATTCAGACGCCCTTGATGCTTCAGAGTCTATAGAAGCTCCTGGATTGCTGGCATCATGCTTGGGAAGCCCCTCGCAGAACCCTCTACGAGAAGTTGTCTAAGCACCGAATGGACGCTAGGCTTAGTCTTCATTCCCAAGCGATCTCAGCACAATGTCCGACAAAAACGGTAGAACACGTGGCAAGGCATCACAGATAGAAATAGCCGATGTGATCAACGTGTTATTAGACGCCCGTCCGGAGACTTATCCTTTTGAGAGAAACATAGCTTTATCGATATTTTGCGCATGGCTCCACGATCCCGATGACCGCAAAGTATTGCTGTTTGCACAGACCGTCGCGGCGGCTAACGTTTACATTCGATGTAAGGATCCCCGACGACGGGACATCCCGCTTCTTTCCATTGATCGACTTGCTCACGGCCTTGCAGACCCCCCTATTGGCAGCGATTTTGTTGGTTGGTTTGAAGCCCTTGGACCGCAGGTCGATAGCTTGCGGGATATCGTCGCCTTCTTTATGCACTGCCCCGATAGAGTGACGCCAAGCCTCAATCGCGCATTCCATTTTATAGAGAACAATGGATTTCTCGACTTGGACGTCGCGCCTGACGAAAGGCCCGATGTGTTAAGAATGAAGCGCGCAAAGACTACTCTAAAATCGATCTGGAAGGCTCGCGCTCACACCGGTCCATTCATTTGGGCAGCAGCTCTCAAGATGCCTCAGATTGTTGATTTGGCGCCCGACGATGCTTCAACGTTCCGCACGACACTGAATATTCTTAAGTCTCCTACAAAGCTTCGATCCTACTTTGAAACCGCGAAGTGGTGTCAGGCACGTCTTCAGGCTCGACTTGATCCGGCAGCACGCGACAAAGTCCGGTTCATCTCATTGCCAGCTAATTTGGGAACAACAGCGCCTAGAATTGGCTCGTTCGACCAGCAACAGATGAAGATATTCTCTACCTACACGGCGCGAAGGTTGCGAGAGAACTAGGGTCAAGATCAAGCAAAGTGGGCCGAACCATTTTGGCCCACTGGGTCGATCTGTACCGACGTAATTTACCGGCAATTTCGAAGCCCATAACTGTCGTGTGCACCATTGAGGAGCACACGAATGAGTAGCTGTTTCGACAACCGACCAAGAGCAAGCGATTGGCTTGTTCGAACCCTGTCTGTGGAGCGCTGGTACAACGACAGCGCTCCCAAATGGAAATACCTTCCGAGCGTTGTACAAGCTCAAGCTGAACGGATTCGCAGAAGTCGCCTGCTAAAGAAGTACGGGTCCGCTAAACTTGGGTCGCTATTAGCCAGATGCAAAGCTAACGCGCGGTGCCTGTCTGGCTGCTGCCCGGAGTGCGGACGTGCACTTCAGCGCTTTTTTGTGTCACGAGCAAATACACTTCTCGATCCGCATACCGACTACGCTGCCGTTTCTATCGTCACACGGACGTACCGGCGCACAGGCAAACTGGCTAGCTTACCGCTGGAGGGCCTTGTCGCGAGGCTGCACCGCGCCTGTAACAAGGGGCGGATCCTGATCGCAATTGGTGGGGTCGATTTTAGCTTCAATGAGCATCTGTCTAAAGGCCACGACGGCCGTTGGGTACCCCAATTTTGGTTGCTCGTGCACGTTGGCAATAGGGCTCGTTGGGAGCGTGCTTTTCGACGGATCTATCAGCCTCGACAAAACGTTCCACGACCCGTCAAGATCCTTATTTGGGATGGCAATATCGACGCGCTCGGCTACTCCTTGAAGACCAATTTTGTACGCCGCATCTCCACAAGAACGGAGCGGTTCGCTCGTGGAAAATTTCGCTCGTGCAAAAATACTAGAGCCGATCGGTTAAGAGCGGCCGAACGAGTCGAGTTATTTCAATACCTCCACTCGTTGGGATTGGAGGCCCGCCTAGTCTTATTCGGAGTGATCCGAAGCAGATATGGATTTGAGGTCGAACCCTGACTCAATCCCTCAAAACTGACTGAACTCAAAGCTGAATGAAGTCAGGTTCTTCCTCGATATCTCAAAACTGACTGAACTGCACTTTCTTTAGATCAACGTAGCCGCAGAGCCGAAAACACGTGTGCAGGCCGTGCACGCGAGAATGCACGCTCTGCACACAGGAGAGACTAATGCCGAAGCCCTTCATCAAAAATGTCGCGACCGTTCACGACGACGCGGAGAATGCCTCTTACGTCAGACTGCGGATCCGCACGGTCAGAGGAACGAAAGAGACCATCGAACTGCCGCGAGAGGACATCTCGGACATCAAATCGCTCAAGAGGCAGCTACTGAGAATCGGAGCAGTACTTCCGTCGCAAGCCAAGGAATGCAGAGACTTAATCATGGGGGCAGTGGAAAGCAACAGCCCCCATCTGATACGGCGCGTCGCTCAGTCCGGCTGGGTGGACGGCACATATAGGGCTTTCGCGACTCAATCGAGAATTATTGGAAACACGTCGGAACACTTCGAGCCGCCCAAGCGAGCTCCGAAGACCGACGATCACGGAGCGACAAAGATCAGCGGAAGTGCGAGGAGCTGGAAGGCGGCCGTTGGCGTGCAAGCTTTGTTGTCTTCCAGTTGGGTGTTTTCCATAAGCGCTGCCTTCGCAGGCCCTCTTTTAAGGATGCTTGCCGAGGACTCTTTCTCTGTGTGTTTTTCCGCCCCATCGCGGACAGGCAAGTCCGTTGTTACACTTGTGGGCTCGTCTGTGGTCGGCGTGGGATCGGTCGGAGAAATGATGACCTGGAACGTTTCAGAGGCAGGACTCGAACAACGCCTTCCACTCTTCAACGACTACATGATTGGAGTTGACGACTTCGAGACAATGAAAGGCTCCGACGCCGCGAAGTACGAACGAATACGGGGAATGACGTACGGCATCGCAGCCGGTACCGAGAAGGTTCGTCATTCTGCGGCGAAGCTATCTTGCAATCAGTGGCGTGTCATCTTGGTTACATCCATGGAAAGAACGATCGCGGAACTTGCTCGCAGCACGCATAGGGCACGTCAGACAGGCGAAGCGGTCAGGATGATCGATGTCCCGTTGTTGTCGCGGGGGAAGGCTCACATTTTCGATCTCGCGGGATCGATGGGCGAGCATATCGACGCTTCGTGGCGAGAAAAGCGATTCGAAAGCATGGTGAAAGCGTGCGCGGCTAACCATGGCGCTGTATTCGAAGATTACCTTGAGAAGTTGTGCGACGGTTATGTTGACGTGCCGGAGCTCGCGGGCAAGCATCGTGATCGCTTCGTAAAGCGGGTGACCGCCCCTAACGACGAACCGATTACACGAGATGTCGCTCGGAAATTCGGCGTAGTCTACGCAGCCGGTCGCCTTGCGATCAAGTTTAAGCTCGTTCCCTGGAAAAAGGAGGAGCTTTTCAGCGCGATCGAAAACGTCTTTTGCGACGCCAAAACATTGCTTCCTGATCGGGAACGCGATTTGGCCACGGCACAAGCCACTCTGAAGGAGTTCGTCGAGAAGTTGAGGCGCCGCAATGACATCGACGACTATGAAGTTGAGCCAGGTTATCGTGTCTCGAGGATGGGCCCAGCCAGGTTTGTTGTGAAAGTCGACGCGTTCAACGCCTTGTTCGAAACAGATACTGAGCGGCGCGACGTACTTAATTGGCTTGGCAGTTCGAAGCTCATCGTTACAAGCTCTTCATCCAGCAAGCCGAAATATCAGTTCAAGTGGCCGGACGGAGAGCGCAGGCGGTCCTACACTTTTTCCCTGCCGGTGTAGGATCGTAGACCGAGCTGCACCTTCGGCACAGTTGCCAGATGAAAAGCAGGCTGCCTGATCGGGGCAGCATCGACCAAGATGCCCCGATTAGACTGTCCACCGCTGCTACAATAGCATTCCCCGACGGATCGATGACAGCTTCTGGATTGCGCCGAGAAGGCGCTCGCGGAAGATTGGTGATTGAGAGGATCGCAGGAAAGGATTTCACGACGCTTCGGCATATTGAAAGGATGAGAGAATTATGCCGCCTCCAAGCAAGGGAGCTCGCCTATACAAGCGAAAGCCGCGATATCGGAACGGAAAGCTCGTCGCTCAAGCCGTCTGGATCATCAAGGACGGCGACCGACATATCGCCACAGGATGCATTGCGAGTGCGACTGGAACAAGGCCGCCTCAAGAAGCGGAGCAAGCCCTCGCCGATTACATTGCACGCAAGTACCAACCCGAACGAACCAGACGGGACATAGAGGACATCGACTGCGCTGACGTGCTGTCGATCTATTTGACCGATATCGGCGAACCTGGAGATCAGTTCGAAATCGGACCCAGGATCGAGCGTCTCAACGAGTATTGGGGCGGTAAGAAGCTCGCGCAGATCAATGCTCAGACCTGCGCTGGGTATGTCAAGCATCGTGGGAGCCAGGGTGGTGCCCGCCGTGACCTTGAGACACTACGCGCTGCGATCAACCATCATGCGAAGGAGGGCTTTCATCGCGGCGTCGTGCGCGTGTCGTTACCGCCCAAGGGCGAGGCGCGCGACCGATGGCTCACGCGAAAGGAGGCCGCCGCCCTGATATGGCAATGTTGGCGGCATCGAGAGAAGCAGACAATCCACTCTGGAGTGTCGAAAGGCGACCCGATGATCACGAACCGTCGGCCCTTGCGTCATATCGCCCGGTTCATCTTGATCGGCTTGTACACCGGCACGCGAGCCGGTGCGATAGCATCCGCATCGCCCTATGCCGTGCCTGGCCGGTCTTACGTGGATCTCGAGCGAGGCATTTTCTATCGGAAGGCCATCGGCAAGCGGACCACAAAGAAGCGTCAGACCCCAGCGCCGATCCCCCCGCGACTGCTCGCCCACCTACGGCGCTGGTGGAACCGGAAGCTGATTGCGGATTGCTTCGTCGAATTCAACGGCAAACCGATCGCCTCGGTAAAGAAGGGGTTCAAAACGGCCGTGGGGCTCGCCGGCTTGGCCGGTAGGGTAACTCCACACACCCTTCGCCATACCGCGGCAACCTGGCTGATGCAACGCGGTGTGCCAATCTGGGAGGCGGCAGGGTTCCTGGCTATGTCTCCAGAGGTCCTGCAAGGCACTTACGGACACCACCACCCCGATTATCTGCAGGGGGCGGCGGCAGCCATTGGCCAAAAGGGCCGATACGTTTCGGTGGTTGAATCGGTGGTTGACTCGGGAACAACCACCAATCAGAAGAAAAAGTCTAATGATATCTGGTCGGAGTGGCAGGATTCGAACCTGCGACCCCTGCGTCCCGAACGCAGTGCTCTACCGGGCTGAGCCACACTCCGACTTGGAACGCGGCTTATAGCCTTCGGTTTCGGCGACCGCAAGCAGCCGAATTAAGGAAATTAATCACAGTGAATGTTGGCCTGAAAACCCAGATTTTGCCCGCCGGTGAGGCCGCCGTGGCGGCTGCTGCGCGTGCACTTTCAGAAGGCGGGCTGGTGGCGTTCCCGACCGAGACGGTCTACGGCCTCGGCGCCGATGCCAGCAATCCGGCCGCGATCGCCCGCCTCTACCAGGCCAAGGGCCGGCCGGCGTTCAACCCGCTGATTGCCCATGTTGGAGATATCGCGGCCGCGCGGCGGATCGCCCGTTTTGACACGGCGGCGATGGCGCTGGCCGAAGCATTCTGGCCCGGCCCGCTGACGCTGGTGCTGCCAAAGACGGAAGATTGCGCCGTCGCCGATCTCGCGACCGCCGGCCTCGATACCGTCGCGGTCCGCATTCCGGCCCATCCTGTCGCGCGCGACATCCTGCGCGAGTTCGGCGGGCCGGTGGTGGCGCCGTCCGCGAACATTTCGGGCCACGTCTCGCCCACCGCCGCAGCCCATGTGCAGAGCGACCTTGCGGGGCGGATCGACCTGATCGTCGATGGCGGTGCGGTCGAGGTCGGCGTCGAATCGACCATCGTCGGCTGCATTGATGCGCCGATGCTGCTGCGTCCCGGCGGCCTGCCGCGCGCCGAGATCGAGCGCGTGCTGGGGCGCGCGCTGGTGCAACCGGCGCCCGATGCCGAAAGCGACAACGGCCAGCCGCTGGCGCCGGGCATGCTGGCCTCGCACTACGCGCCCCGCGCGCGCGTGCGGCTCAATGCCGTCGCCATCGAGCCCGGCGAAGCATTGCTCGCGTTCGGCCTCGGAGCAATTTCGGGAATTGACGCCGCCTCTCACGTGATGAATCTGTCGGAGCGCGGCGATCTCGACGAGGCCGCTGCCAATTTGTTCGGCCATCTTCGCGCGCTCGACGCCAAGGGCGCGCGCACCATCGCGGTGATGCCGATTCCGGACGAGGGATTGGGCGAGGCCATCAACGACCGGCTGCGCCGCGCTGCAGTTGGGCGAGAATGAACGGGCGGGAATGAAAGAGAAGAAGAAAATGAACATCGTCCAGAGTTCCGTGCCGCCGCTTCCCGCCGAGCTGATCGCAAAATTCCGCGCCATCGTCGGCGATAAATATGCCGTGACCGACGCCACCGATATCGCCCCCTACGTCACCGAGGAACGCGACCTGTTCCACGGCCGCTCGCCGCTGGTGCTGCGGCCGGGCTCGACGGCGGAAGTATCCGCGATCTGCAAACTCGCCAGCGAGCACAAAATCGCGCTGGTGCCGCAGGGCGGCAACACCGGCCTCGTCGGCGGACAGACTCCGCACAATGGCGAAGTGGTCGTATCGATGCGGCGGCTGGATAAAATTCGCGAGATCGATCCCGCCTCCAATACCATGACGTGCGAAGCCGGCGTGGTGCTGCAAATCGCACAGCAGCGTGCGGCCGAAGTCGATCGCCTGTTCCCATTGTCGCTCGGCGCGGAAGGAAGCTGCACCATCGGCGGCAACCTCTCCACCAATGCCGGCGGCACGGCGGCGCTGGCTTACGGTGTGGCGCGCGAGATGGCGCTCGGGCTCGAAGTCGTGCTGGCGGACGGCCGGATCCTGAACGGATTGTCCAAACTAAAGAAGGACAATACCGGCTATGATTTGCGCAACCTCTTCATCGGCGCCGAGGGCACGCTCGGCATCATCACGGCGGCCACGCTAAAGCTGTTTCCGAAACCGCATGCGGTGGAGACTGCCTATGTCGGGCTGCAATCGCCGGCGCAGGCGCTGAAACTGTTGTCGATTGCGCAGAACGAGGCCGCCGGCAGTCTCACCAGTTTCGAATTGCTGGCCGACATCGCGGTAGATTTCAGCCTGCGCCACGGCATCGACATCCGCGATCCGCTTTCGACCAAGCATCCCTGGTACGTGCTGATGGAGTTATCGTCTCCGCGTGACGACGCGCGTGACGCGCTGGAAGCGATTCTCGCCAAGGGCATGGAGGAAGGCATCGTCGACGATGCCGTGATCGCGGCGAATCTCTCGCAGCGCGCCGCGTTCTGGAAACTGCGCGACGAAATGTCGGCCGCGCAGAAGCCGGAAGGCGGCTCGATCAAGCACGACATCTCGGTGCCGGTCGCCGCAGTCCCTGCGTTTATCGAAGAAGCCAATGCGGCCGTCGTGAAGCTGATCCCGGGCTCGCGGCCGGTGCCGTTCGGCCATCTCGGCGACGGCAACATCCACTACAATGTCAGCCAGCCGATCGGCGGCAACACCGCCGATTTCATGTCGCGCTGGCACGAGGTCAACGAGGTGGTGTTCGCAATCGTGCTGCGGATGGGCGGATCGATTTCCGCCGAGCACGGCATCGGCGTGCTCAAGCGCGACGAACTCCCCGACGTCAAGGACAAGGTGGCGATCGATCTGATGCGCGGCATCAAGGCAATGCTCGATCCGCTCGGCATCATGAATCCGGGCAAGGTGCTGTGACCGCGGCTGCCTCAAGCGCCATTCCCGCGCTCGCCATCGCCGACATCGCTGATGCCGATGTCGCGACGGTGATCGCGCTGTGGCAGGCCTGTGGCCTGACGCGGCCGTGGAACGATCCTGCCGCTGACATTGCGCTCGCCCGCCGCGATCCGAACTCGACCGTGCTGATCGGGCGCGAGCGTAGCGCGATCGTGGCGACCGCCATGGTCGGCCATGACGGCCATCGCGGCTGGGTCTATTACGTCGCAACCGATCCCGATCGTCGCGCCAAAGGCTATGGCCGCGCCATCATGAACGCGGCCGAGGACTGGCTGCGTGCGGCGGGCATTCCGAAACTGCAATTGCTGGTGCGGCCGGAAAACTCGGGCGTCGCTTCGTTCTACCAGTCGATCGGCTTCGGCGAGCAAAAGATCCTGTTCTTCTCCAAATGGCTCGACGGCCGCGAGCCGCCGCGGTGAGCTGAAAGATTGCCATGAGCATTTCCGATCGTGTCCGCACCAAGAACGAGCGCGTGCTGTCCGACGACTATCACGTCCTGGAGTCGGTGACGTTCGAATACCGGCGCAGCAATGGCGAATGGCAGCCGCAAACCCGGGAGATATTCTATCGCGACGACGCCGCAACGCTGTTGCCCTACAATCTCGCCGGCCGCACCGTGGTGCTGGTGCGGCAATTTCGTTATCCGGCCTATGCCAATGGCTACGACGATCTGCTGATTGAGGCCGCCGCCGGCCTGCTCGACGACGCTTCGCCGGAGGAACGGATTCGCGCCGAGGCGGAGGAGGAAACCGGCTACCGGCTCGGCGAGGTACGCAAGGTGTTCGAAGCCTTCATGAGTCCCGGCGCGGTCACCGAGAAGCTGCACTTCTTCGTTGCGGAATACGAAGCTGCGATGCGGGTCGGCGACGGCGGTGGACTGGCCGACGAAGGCGAGGACATCGAGGTGCTGGAATTGCCGATCGACCAGGCTCTCGCGATGATATCGGACGGCCGCATCGTCGACGCCAAGACGATCATGCTGCTGCAATACGCGGCGCTGCATATTTTTCGGTAGGTGACTCTATCACGCGTCGTCCCTGCGAACGCAGGGATGACGGCGGAGAGTGCATCGCTCAAAACAACGAACCCTGCCCGTCATCCTCCGGTGCCGCCACCTTGCGCGGCGCGGCGCGTTTCGCAGGCTTCGGCTCCTCCGCCGCGCGCTGCTCGTCGGTGATCGGCAGCAGCAATTGCGCGTCGTCATTGACGACGCGGTTGACGCGCGTGGAAATCTCATGCCAGGCGAATTCGCCCTCAGTCGGCCCGCGCAGCAACGGCATCACATCCGATGCGTCGTGGATGCGGCCGTCGAGCCAGCGCTCGAATTCGTCAGGCGCGATGGTCACGGGCACGCGGTGATGCAGCGTGGCAAGATCGCGGCTGGCGGGTGCGGTGACGATGGCGACGCCGTCGGTCTCCTCGCCGTTCGGCCCCATCCAGGTCTCCGCGAGCGCAGCAAAGCCAACAGGACGGCCGTCGCGGCGGTGGATGAAGAACGGCCGCTTGCGGCCGCCGGCATCCTGCCATTCGTAGTAGCCGTCAGCCGGAATCAGACAGCGCCGCCGCTTGATGGCGTTCTTGAATGCGGGCTTGTCGACAACCGTCTCGGAGCGTGCGTTGATCAGGAGCGTAAATTTACGGGGATCTTTCACCCAAGCCGGCACCAGGCCCCAGCGCATCAGCCGGAAATGGCGGCCGCCATTTTCCAGAATCACCACCGGAATCGGTTGAGTCGGCGCGATATTATACCGCGGCGGGAAATTTGGCTGCTCGATATAGCCGAAGATCTGCCGGAGTGCCTCCGGCGGCGAGGTAATGACGAAGCGTCCGCACATTATCTGACCAACATAAGCCTCTGTTTAATGGGTGTTAACCCCAGATGTTAACAGTGGGGCGGATGACCTCCATGGCCGCCACAGAAGTGCGATCCGATCCGCCGATGCCGCCAGCGACGGGCCGTATAGATGAGGCCCGCGCGGAGCAGTTGCGCGCCGCCAATATCAATCCGCGCACCGGGCTCGCCACCGACTATCTGAATCACTTCAACGAAGCCATCATGCTGCTCGAAATGGTTCCGGATATGCCGGAATGCGCGGAGGATTTTCTGACCTGGACTCCGCTGTCCTACGCCGAGCATTTCTGGGCCTCCAACTTCAAGGCCCGCGACCTCGCGATCGAGGCCTATGAATGCGCCGACCCCAAGGTCCGTGCCGATTTCGACAAGCTCACGGCGACCATGACCTCGATCCTGACCGCAGTAGGCAAGGCAATGCGCGAAGCCCAGCAGGACAAGACACGCGCCGCGCTTGCCGAGCAGGCCACCGCCTGGGTCAAGCCGCTCGTGGCGCTTGCCGGCGGCGTTATCAACGGCAACGCCGAGGCCGACATCGAAACGGTGATGTCGAACTAGCCGCTGGACGCTTGAACTTCCGTCCGCTGCAATTGGACCTGCGCTGACCGATCGGGCATGATCGGTCCCACAGCAGTTCCCTGTTTACCGGATCACCCCTTGACCTCCCCCGTTCAGCCGGACCGCCCCCAGCTCGCCGTCAGCGGCGCGATCTTCCGTGACGGCAAGGTCCTCCTGGTCCGCCGCGCCCGCTCGCCGGGCAAGGGCTTCTACTCGCTCCCCGGCGGCCGGGTCGAGTTCGGCGAATCCCTGCACACCGCGCTCCACCGCGAGGTGGACGAGGAAACCGGCTTGAGAATCGAGATTTTGGGCCTGGCCGGCTGGCGCGAGGTGCTGCCGGGGGCCTCTGGCGGCGGGCACTACGTGATTATGTCATTCGCGGCGCGCTGGACGGCCCGGGAGCCGGTCCTGAACGACGAGCACGACGATTTCAAATGGCTGGCGCCGGACGGGCTCGGCGACCTCAAGGTGACCGGCGGCCTGCTGGAGGTCATCCAGGCCGCCCGGAAGCTGGTCTAGGCCGGTCCCTGCCAGCACCACACGCCTTGCCTCGGGCGTACTGAGGGGGCATATCGGCCCTCAAATGCTCAAGCACGCCCTCGCCGCCCTCATTCTCATTTCGGCATGCCATCTGGCCCCCGCACGCGCCCAGGATGCCGCCGCACCGTTCGACGGCGACCTGCAGCGGCTGGCCGAGATTCTCGGCACCCTGCATTACCTCCGGGGCATTTGCGGCGCCAATGAGGGGGCGAAATGGCGCAACGAGATGCAGGCGCTGATCGACGCCGAAACTCCCTCCGGCGACCGCCGCGCCCGCATGATCGCTGGCTTCAACCGCGGCTATAACGGCTTTCAGCAGACCTACCGCACCTGCACGCCGGCAGCCTCGGTTGCGATCCGCAGATATATCGAGGAAGGTTCCAAAATCTCGCGCGACCTCACCGCACGCTACGCAAACTGAGGGCTGTTGTTTGACGCATTTCCCCACCGCGAACCGGTCCCCGCTTCGCTCGAAAACGCTATGATGGACGCGATCTATTTCGACCTCGACGGAACGCTGACTGACCCCAAGCCCGGCATCACCCGGTCGATCCAATATGCGCTGCAAAGGCTCGATCATCCCACGATCCCGAGCGAGGACGAATTGACCTGGTGCATCGGCCCGCCGCTGCGCTCAAGCTTTGTGAGGTTGCTCGGCGATCACGCCGCGGACCGCGCGGTGACGCTCTACCGGGAGCGGTTTTCCGACATCGGCCTCTATGAGAACGGCGTGTACGACGGCATCGACGAGGTGCTGACGGCACTCCGCGCCTCCGGCCACCGGCTGTTCGTCGCGACCAGCAAGGCGCACGTGTTCGCCGAACGCATCATTGACCATTTCGGCTTGCGCAAGCACTTCGAACGCGTGTTCGGCGCCGAACTCGACGGCACCCGCGCCGACAAGTCGCATCTGCTGGAATACGCGCTGAAGGAAGTTTCCGTCGATCCGTCCAAGACCCTGATGATCGGCGATCGCAGCCACGACATGGTCGGCGCGAAAAACAACGGCATGAAGGGCATCGGCGTATTGTACGGCTACGGCAGCCGGGACGAACTGATCGAGGCAGGTGCGCACCATGTCTGTGCGACGCCGCGGGCGATTCTCGGTTGCATTTCTTGACATCAGCGAAGGCGTGGAACCGCCGCCCGAAATTCGAGCACCTCGTTAACCTTTCCTAAAGATGTGGCCTAGGCGCCCCCGCCCCGCGTGCTACAGCTTATCGCGTTAGGATGCGTTCCGCCCTGGTTCGCGCGCAGATTTCGTTGAGCTTCATGAGCCGCCCAGTCTCCTTCTCGACCGCCCACGACCCGCTTCCCGATCTCGAACAGAAGCAGACTGCCCTGAGCTACCTGAGCGAGGCCTGGGCGGAAGCGCGGCACGATGGCGTCGACGGCGACTGCCTGGCGCAGGCGAGCCTGTTTACCGCGCTCGCCGAACTGGTCTCGACCTATGGCGAGGACGCGGTGGCGAAATTCGCGGAAGGTCTTTCGGCCCGCGTCCGCAACGGCGAATTTTCGTTGTCGCTGGCGAAGCAGTAGCGGCAACTTCGGATGTCGTCACCCGCGAAGGCGGGTGACCCAGTACGCCGCGGCCTATCGATTCAATCACTGCCGTCTCTGGGATACTGGATCACCCGCCTTCGCGGGTGACGACGAGCATGGTTGGGGCAACATCCTGCCTTACGCCTTCAACGTCTCCAGGAACCGCACCGGTTCGCCGGTTGACGGCGTCGTTACCTCGCCCTGCCACATCACGCGTTTGCCGCGCACGAAGGTGCCGACCGGCCATCCGGTGACGCGGACGCCGTCATAGGGCGTCCAGCCAGCGCGTGAGGCCACCCATTTGTTGGTGATGGTTTCGCTTCGCTTGAGATCGACGATGGTGAAGTCGGCATCGTAGCCCGCCGCGATGCGGCCTTTGCAGGCGATGTTGTACAGCCGCGCAGGACCTGCGCTGGTGAGATCGACGAAACGCTGTAGCGACAGCCGGCCGGCATTGACGTGATCGAGCATCAAGGGCACCAGCGTCTGCACCCCGGTCATGCCCGAGGGCGAAGCGGGATAAGTCTTCGCCTTTTCCTCCAGCGTATGCGGCGCGTGGTCGGAGCCGAGCACGTCGATGATGCCCTGCTCGATGCCATACCAGATTCCCTCACGGTGATCGGCCGAGCGCACCGGCGGGTTCATCTGCGCAAGAGTGCCGAGCCGCTGGTAGCATTCCGGCGCGGCCATGGTGAGATGATGCGGCGTCGCCTCGCAGGACGCGACATCCTTGTGGTCGCGCAGATAGTCGATTTCCTGCTTGGTCGAGATGTGCAGCACGTGGATGCGCTTGCCTGTCTCGCGCGCAAGATTGACCAGCCGCTGGGTCGCGATCAGTGCCGCAGTCTCGTCGCGCCATACCGGATGCGAGCGCGGGTCTCCCTCGATGCGGAGCGACTTGCGGTCATTGAGGCGATATTCGTCCTCGGCATGGAATGCGGCGCGGCGGCGGATTACCTGGAAGATGCGCCGCAGGCTTTCGTCGTCCTCGACCAACAACGCGCCGGTGGAGGAGCCGATGAACACCTTGACTCCGGCACAGCCTTCCGCGCGCTCCAGCTCCGGCAGATGGTTCACGTTCTCGCGGGTGCCGCCGATGAAGAAGGCAAAGTCGCAATGCATGCGATGACGGCCGGCCTTGACCTTGGCGGTGAACGTCTCCTCGGTGACCGTGAGCGGATTGGTGTTCGGCATCTCGAACACCGCGGTAACGCCGCCCATTACGGCGCTGCGCGAGCCGGTCTCGAGGTCTTCCTTGTGCGTCAGCCCCGGCTCGCGGAAATGCACCTGCGTGTCCATCACGCCGGGCAGGATGTGCAAACCCTTGCAGTCGATCGTCTCGCCGGCGGAGGCCTGTCCGAGTCCCCCGATCGCAGCGATCCGGCCATTGGAGATGCCGATGTCGCAGATGCCCTCACCGTCCTGATTGACCACGGTGCCGGATTTTAGAATGGTATCAAATCGCTGATTCATCGCTGCTTCATGGTCCCTTGGCGCTCGCTTTAAGGCCTTGTTGACAGCACCTTAGCGCCTTACGTTCTCATGTGATATCCGGCTCCTGCATTTTCCCAGGAACTTGAAAGCTCACTGCAAACCGCACTGCAAAAGAGGCCGTTTTACCTAATGAAAGCAGCGTTTCTTCCGGACCGGGGCGTGGTCAAGGTCAGCGGCGAGGATGCCCGCAACTTTCTCAACGGCCTCGTCACCACAGATGTCACGCCGCTGCAGCCCGGCCTTGGCCGGTTTGGCGCGCTCTTGACGCCACAGGGAAAAATCACGACGGACTTCCTCATTACCGAAGCCTCTGAGGGTCACGGCGGCGACTTCCTGATCGATGCGCCCCGCGTGCTGGCGCAAAACCTCGCTGACAAGCTCGGCTTCTACAAGCTGCGCGCCAAGGTCGCGGTGGAAAACATCTCCGACAGCATGGGCGTGCTGGCGGCCTGGGACGGCGAGCCCGCGATGAAGCCCGATCTGGCCTTTGCCGATCCGCGGCATCAGGAGTTGGGCTGGCGCATTCTCGTGCCCGAAGATCTCACGCAGAAGGTGGCCGATCTGATCGGCGCCGACCTCGTGGACGGCGAGGCCTACGAGGCGCATCGCATCGCCTTGGGTATACCGCGCGGCGGGCTCGACTTCATGTACAGCGACGCATTCCCCCACGAGACCAACATGGATCGCCTGCACGGCGTCGATTTCGACAAGGGCTGCTATGTCGGCCAGGAAGTGGTGTCGCGCATGCAGCATCGCGGCACTGCGCGCACGCGGATCGTGCGGGTCACGCTCGAAGATTTTTCGCCGGAGACCGGCGTCGCCGTTCTCGGTGGCGACAAGCAGGTCGGCACCATGGGATCGACCGCCGGCGGCCACGGTCTAGCGCTGGTCCGCGTCGACCGCGTTGCGGATGCACTCGACGCGGGACTGGCGCTGACGGCCGGCGGCCTTGCGATCCGTCTGACCGATCTGAACGACGTTCGCGTCCCCCCGAAGCAGACCATCGCATGAGCAAATCTGCGCGCCCGCACGCCGATGGCAAGACACGGTGCCCGTGGCCCGGCGAAGACCCGTTCTACATGGCCTATCACGACACCGAATGGGGCGTGCCTGAATATGACGACCGGGCGCTGTACGAAAAGCTGATCCTCGACGGTTTTCAGGCCGGGCTGTCGTGGATCACGATTTTGCGCAAACGCGAAAACTTCCGCAACGCCTTCGACGATTTCCAGCCGGAAAAGATCGCGCGCTACAATGCCAAAAAAATCCACGCGCTGATGGACGACGCCGGCATCGTGCGCAACCGCGCCAAGATCGAAGGCGCCGTCAATAGCGCCAAGGCCTATTTGAAGATCATGGAAGAAGGCGCGGGCTTCTCCAAATTCCTGTGGGATTTCGTCGACGGCAAGCCCATCGTCAACGAGTTCAAGACCACGGCCAGCGTGCCGGCCTCGACGCCAGTCTCGGTCAAGATCTCAAAGGAGCTCGGCGCGCGCGGCTTCAAATTCGTCGGCCCGACCATCGTCTATGCGTTCATGCAGGCCACCGGCATGGTCAACGACCATCTCGTCACGTGCTTCTGCCACGAGGCCTGCAGCGGCAAACTGCGCAAGCCCCGCCTCAAGGCCAAATGACGGCGCGAAAATCGTCCCATGTCGCCAACCGTGCCTGGCAGCGGATGCTGTCGGGGCGGCGGCTCGATCTGCTCGATCCCTCCCCGCTCGATATCGAGATCGCCGACATCGCCCATGGCCTGGCGCGCGTGGCGCGCTGGAACGGGCAGACCAGCGGCGCGCATATTTTCTCAGTGGCGCAGCACACGCTGCTGGTAGAAGCCGTAATGCGCGAGCAGATGCCGCGCGTCGACGTCCGCTTCCGCCTCGCTGCGATGCTGCACGACGCCCCGGAGTATGTCATCGGGGACATGATTTCGCCGTTCAAGGCCGTGCTCGGCGGCGACTACAAGGTGGTGGAGAAGCGCCTGCTTGCGGCAATCCATATTCGCTTCGGCCTGCCGCCAATTATCGCCGATGAAATCACCAGAGCCATCAAAGCGGCCGACCGCGGCGCGGCCCATCTTGAAGCCACTCATCTGGCAGGATTTTCGGTAAGCGAAGCGAAGCGCCTGTTCGGCAGGGATCCCGGCCTGCCCGAGGCCATGGTGCGTGACTACCTGACGCCGTGGACCGCAGCCCGGGCCGAAAAGCAGTTTTTGGCGCGATTCGAGCTGCTGTCGTCAGCGTAGGGTGGGCAAAGCGAAGCGTGCCCACCATTATTGCCCCCGGAACACGATGGTGGGCACGGCGCAAGAGCGCCTTTGCCCACCCTACGGCACCGGTTATATTGCTGGCCAAAGACTACCCAGGGAATGCCATGCTTCACGTCTGTTCGCTTGCTGCACTACCCGACACCGTGAGAGCCACCGGCGCCAGCCACATTCTGACCGTGATGGCCAATGTCGATCAGGTGCAGCGCCCGGCTTCGGTGCTCGAGGCCAACCATCTGAAAATCTCGATGGACGACATCATCGAGGAGATGGATGGCTTTGTCGCGCCGGCGCATCACCACATCGAAAGAGTGCTGAATTTCGTCCGGAGCTGGGATCGCAGCGCGCCGATGGTGGTGCATTGCTATGCCGGCATCAGCCGCTCGACGGCGAGCGCCTTTGCCGCCGCCTGCGCCCTCAATCCGCATCGCGCCGAGATCGAGATCGCCCGGCAAATTCGCGCCCGCTCCCCGATCGCGTCGCCGAACCGCTTGATCGTCAGCCTCGCCGACAGGGCGCTGGGGCGCGACGGGCGCATGCTGCGTGCGCTGGACGAAATGGGCCCGGGCAGCATGATGGTCGAGGGCCGGCCGTTCTATCTCGATCTGGAATGACGCAGCATTCCCAGGATGCTGCGCTACGTCATCAGCGCGTTCACGCGCGTCTTTGACGGGCTATGGCTCGCGGCTTGATGCGCTGCTGATCCCGGGTCCACTGGCATGGGTCCCGGCTCTGCGGAGCAGCGTTTGCACGCTGCACCGCGTCCGGGAAACGGATGCGCCAAATGACGCCCGGATCGGCGTGAACTTTTAGCGGACAAAGGCACACACAGGATTGCAACCGGGCTGCCGACGTGGCCGGTTAACGCTGTGACGCGCCCGCCGGGAGGCCCGATGTTCGACGACCCCTTCGTTTTCTTTTCGCTTGTGATCGCGATCGTCGCCCTGATCTTGGCGCGGAAGGCCATGAATGAGGTGGCGGAGTTGCGTCAGCGCCTGGAGGCGATGCAGGCCGCGCCGGCGGTCGCCGATGCAGCCGTGCCGCCTCCGCTCACCCCGTTCGAGGCGTTTGAGCAGAGCCTGCCGCCGCCTTCCACTGCCGCTACACCGACGCCTCCGCCGATCGTTCCAGAGGCGGAATCCATCGCCTCCGCTGCCAGCGCTGAGGCGGCTGGGCAAGCTGCCGATGGTCCTCCGCCCGCGCCGCCGCCGCTTCCACAACCAGATCGCGGTTTCGAGGAAACCGTCGGCACGCGCTGGGTGGTGTGGATCGGCGGCCTGACGCTGGCGCTCGGCGGATTCTTCATGGTGCGCTATTCGATCGAAGCCGGTTTGCTCGGCCCCGGCGTGCGCACCATCCTCGGCGGCCTGTTCGCGCTGGCCTTGCTGCTTGCGGGCGAATGGACGCGGCGCAAGGAAAGCATTTCCACCATCGAAGCGCTGCCGATCGCCAACATCCCGGCCATTCTGACGGCTGCCGGAACGGCGGTCGCATTTGCCACGGTTTATGCAGCCTACGCGCTGTACGGCTTCCTGGTGCCGGCGACCGCGTTCATCCTGCTCGGGCTGGTCGCGCTGGGCACGCTGGCTGCGGCGCTGCTGCATGGCCCGGCGCTGGCCGGCCTCGGCGTGGTCGGCGCCTTTGTGACGCCGGTCCTGGTCTCGTCCGACAAGCCGGACTTCTGGGCGCTCTACATCTATCTCGCGATCGTCACCGCGGCGGCCTTCGGTCTGGCGCGCGTCAGGCTGTGGCGCTGGCTCGCTGTTACCACGATCGCCTTTGCGCTGCTATGGACGTTCCCCTGCCTGCAATGCGGCCCCTCGATGGTCGGCCCGCATGCGTTCCACGTTCTCGCCGGCTTCGTCCTCGCCGCGCTACTCGTGGTGTGCGGCTTCATGTTCGGCCCGCCCGCGGACGAAGGCCAGGTCGAGCCGATCTCGTCCGGCTCGCTTGCCGCCTACTTGCTCGGCGCGACCTTGATCGTGCTGAACAGTTTTCATGCCGACGCCGCGATGATCGTATTCGGGCTGCTGGTGGCCGGCAGCCTTGTTGTCGCCTGGCGCAGCGATGCCGCGGCCGGTACTGTCGGCGCCGCCGCCGCGCTGGTCTTTGTCGTGTTCGCCGAATGGGCCGTTCGCGCCAATCCCGACATGCTGGTGCTGCCCGGTGGGCCGCTGCAGGGCATCGGGCCGAGCGCCACGGACGGATCGGTGTCGCTGCACCTGATCTCGGCTGCGATCTTCGCGGCGGGCTTTGGCGTGGCGGGATTTCTCGCGCAGGGCCACTCAATCGGGCCGGTGATACCGGTGATCTGGTCGGCCGCCGCGGTATTCACGCCGCTGGCGCTGCTGGTCGCGCTCTACGCCCGCATCGCACATCTCGACCGCTCGATTCCGTTTGCTATTCTCGCAGTGATATTGGCCGCGGCCTATGCCGTCGCGACCGAGATCCTCGGCAGGCGCGAGGATCGTCCGGGATTGCAGGCCTCGATCGCGTTGTTTGCGACCGGTACGCTCGCAGCGCTGGCGCTGGCAGTGACCTTTGCGCTGGAAAAAGGCTGGCTGACGATTGCCCTGGCACTGATGTCGGCGGGCACTGCCTGGATCTCAACGCAGCGGCCGATTCCATTCCTGCGCACACTCGCGGCCGTCCTCGCCGGCTTTGTGGTGCTGCGCATCGGCTACGAGCCGCGCATCGTCGGCCAGGCCGTCGGCACCACGCCGATCTTCAACTGGCTGTTGTGGGGGTACGGCATTCCGGCGGCATCGTTCTGGGCCGGCAGCATCTTGCTGCGCCGCGGCGGCGATGACGCGCCGCTGCGGACCGTGGAGTCGGCGGCGATCTTGTTCACGGTGCTTTTGGCCTTCATGGAAATCCGCCATGCCATCAACCATGGCGACGTCTATCGCCAGAGCGCCGGCCTCACCGAAGTGGCATTGCAGGTCTGCGTCGCGCTCGCCATGGCGATCGGGCTCGAGAGGTTGCGCATCCGGACCGGCAGCGTCATTCACAACGCGGGCGCCATCCTGCTCACTGCGTTTGCCGGACTCGCGACACTGTTCGGCCTGCTGTTGCTTGAGAACCCGATGCTAGAATGGATCAGCGTCGACGCCGTCATCATCAATCTCCTGCTGCTCGGCTACGCCCTGCCCGCGGTGCTCGCGCTGCTGTTGTCCTACGCGGTGGCAGGGCGCCGTCCGGTCGCCTACGCCAACACGATCGCAGGGGCAGCGCTCGTTCTCGCGCTTGCCTATGTAACGTTCGAGATCAGGCGCATCTATCACGGCCCGGTGATTGCGGCCGGCCCGACCACCGGCGCCGAACAGTACACCTACTCGATCGCGTATCTCGCGTTCGGCGTCATGCTGCTCGGCATCGGCATTCTCTTCAACTCGCAACGCGCGCGCCTGGCCTCGGCGTTCGTCATCGGCCTCACGATTCTGAAAGCTTTCCTGATCGACATGTCGACGCTGACAGGCGTCTATCGCGCGCTGTCCTTCATGTGCCTCGGCCTGGTGCTGGTGGCGATCGGCTGGCTGTACCAGCGGATCCTGTTTCGCAGGCAAGCGGCAGCCCCGGCCGCGCCGGCGGGAAGCTAGAGGATGGCGCGCTAACCGACGGATTCGGCGACAAGCCGGATCCTGAATACCGGCTTCTTGGCTTCGTCCAGAAGCTCCATCTGCCATTCGGCGTTCTGCTTCAGGCTGCGCGAAAGACTTCCCAAGAGGTTACCGCAGACCTTCGTCATCTCGGCCCAGGCGGCCTCGCGGCTTTCGAATTCGGCCCCCTGGTCGGACGCGCCAGCGTAGCGACCGTGGCTGATCCGAAAAAAATACAGCGGCATGATTGATCTCATGTGTTTGGGCCGCCTCCCGGCCTTCTCTGCCGGTCGCCAGTTGGAACGAGATTCGCTACCAGGACATGAATGCGCCAGCCCGTATGACTACGGGTGCGCGCTCGCCAACAAAGTTGGGACGGCGAATAATACACCGGCCGCTCGGTCCCCCGAGCGGCTTGTTTCGCTACCCGCAGCAGGTGCCGTTGCCGTGATCAATCGGTCGAGCGGCGCAGTTCCGGGGCGCTCTCGGCCTTGGCCGGTTCGGGCTTTGCCTGCTCCGCCTTCGGCTCCGACTTTACCGGCTCGAGCTTGGCGCTCTCGACCGCAGGCGTCTCGACCCGCGCGGTCACTTCGGCACGTGCATCAGCCGCACGCGAGGGCTCTTCCCGACGATGCAGCGAGCGCGGACGCGCCACCGAGCGCGCTATCAGCATTTGCGAGGCTCCCTGATGGCGGAAATCGCAATAGGCGAAGCCCATGCCCGAGACGGAGCCGCGGAACGAGCGATCGTCGCGTTTGTCGAGATTGAAGCACGGCTCGAACGGCAGCCCCTTGATGGAAGCGCAAACGGCCTGGCCGCGAATCTGCAGCGTGTTGCCGGGCAAGCGAACATGGCGGATCGGCCCCGAGCCGCTGAACTGGATGGAACCGGTAGCGCCGAGATCGTCGAGAATGCGGCCTGCCCCGCGGGTGCCGTCAAAGCAGGTAAAGGCGAAAACCTTGCCGCTCACGAACCTGCGCGCTTCGTCGGCATTCATCATCCCGGCCAGCGCAGGAACGATCATCGCACTGGCCGTGACGGCCCCCAGAACCAAACGCGCAAGCATGCAGCTACTCCAACTTATACAAGAGCGCGGGCGCCCGCCTTTACCCGCTGCTTACCATACCAACCGTGGCAACATTGGAGCAGGTTGGTTGGCAAAGTCTGAATACCGTTAGGGAATTTTTACCACGATTCGACCGCGGACCTTCCCTGCGAGGATTTCAGCGCCTGCGCCGATCACCTGATCTAAACCTATTTCGTGAGTGATATCAGCTAGTTTTCCCTTGTCCAAATCGCTGGCGAGGCGGTTCCAGGCGGCCTTTCGCAGCTCGATCGGGCACATCACCGAGTCGATGCCGAGAAGGCACACTCCGCGCAAAATAAACGGTGCGACCGAGGACGGCAGATCCATACCGGCGGCGAGGCCGCAGGCGGCAATGGCTCCGCCATATTTCGTCATCGAAAGCAGGTTGGCGAGCGTGGTCGAACCGACGCTGTCGACGCCGCCCGCCCAGCGTTCCTTCGCCAGCGGCTTGGCGGGACCTGCGAGCTCGGCGCGATCGATCACTTCGGCGGCGCCGAGGCCCTTGAGATAGTCGGCCTCCGACATCCGTCCCGTGGAGGCGATGACGTGGTAGCCGAGTTTCGAAAGCACAGCGATCGCGACCGAGCCGACGCCGCCGGCGGCGCCCGTCACAGCGATGGGACCGCTCTTCGGCGTCAGTCCATGCTTCTCCAGCGCCAGCACCGACAGCATCGCGGTGTAGCCGGCGGTGCCGATCGCCATCGCCTCACGCGTCGACATTCCGTCCGGCAGCCGCACCAGCCAATCGCCCTTGACGCGCGCTTTTTCGGCATAGGCGCCGAGATGCGTCTCGCCCATGCCCCAGCCGTTGCAGACGACCTTGTCGCCCGCCTTCCATGCCGGGTGCGAAGATTGTTGGACGGTGCCTGCAAAGTCGATGCCGGCGATCATCGGGAAACGCCGCACCACGGGCGCCTTGCCGGTGACGGCGAGACCATCCTTGTAGTTCAGCGTCGACCACTCGACGGCGACTGTGACGTCGCCGTCCATCAACTCGGCTTCGTCGAACTGGGTCAGCGCGGCGGTGGTACCCTTGTCCGCCTTGTCGATCCTGATGGCCTTGAACGTTCCCACGGCAAACTCCCCGGACTTTTCTCTGTCGGAGTGTTTACCGCATCAGGCGGGTTGTGCAACCGGGCGTGCGACCGGCTGCTCGACGATCGGCAGGTTGATCAGCGCCGACAGCACACCGAACAGGATCGAGAGCCACCAGATCGGGGTGTAGGAGCCGAACTGCTCGAACACGATGCCGCCAAGCCAGACGCCGAGGAAGCCGCCGACCTGATGGCTGACGAAGGCAAAGCCGTACAGCGTGGCGAACCACTTTGTGCCGAACATCAGCGCCACCAACGCCGATGTCGGCGGCACCGTCGAGAGCCAGGTCAGGCCGCTGATCGCACCGAACATGATGGCCGAGAATGTCGTGATCGGAAACGAGATGAACGCGACGATCGCCAAGGCTCGGGTAAAGTAGATCAGGGAAAGGATGTAACGCTTCGGGTACTTGTTCTGCAGCCAGCCGACGCTGAGCGATCCGATGATGTTGAACAGGCCGATCGCCGCAACGACCCATCCGCCTGTCTGCGACGAGACGCCGCGATCGGCGAGATAGGCCGGCAGATGCACGGTGATGAAGGCGAGCTGGAAGCCGCAGGTGAAGAAGCCAAGGACCAGGAGAACATAGGAGCGATGGCCGAACGCCTCCGCCAGAGCGGTCTTGAACGATTGCTGGTCCCCGACAGGCTCGTTCGATGACGTCGAGGGTGGCGTCGCAATCGCCAGCGACAGCGGCACGATCAGCAGCATCAGGAGCGCGAATACCGTCAGCGCCGCCTGCCAGCCGAAATTGTCGATCATCGCGACGCCGAACGGCGCGAACAGGAACTGGCCGAACGAGCCGGCCGCGGTGCCGGCGCCGAGCGCAATGCCGCGCTTCTCGACCGGCAGCAACTTGCTGAACGCCGACAGCACGAGATTGAATGAACAGCCGGAAAGACCGAAGCCGATCAGGACACCGGCGCCGAGATCGAGCGACAGTGGCGCCGTGGAATAACGCATCAGAAGCAGGCCGGCGGCATAGAGCAAGGCGCCGACAATCATCACACGCAGGATGCCGAAGCGATCGGCGATGGCGCCCGCAATCGGCTGCCCCAGTCCCCACAGCAGGTTCTGCAGCGCCAGCGCGAGGCCGAAGACGTCGCGGCCCCAGGCGAATTCGCGGCTCATCGGCTGAACGAAAAAGCCGAGGCTGGAGCGCGGGCCGAAGCTCAACAGCGCGATCGCGCAGCCGCAGATGATGATGACGAGCGGCGTGCGCCAGGTGCCGAGGCCGGAGGATGGACGAAGTTCGGTCGTTACAGCCATTTGCTTCCCCCTGGACCAATCGGCGCCCGGGACAGCCGGACGAAACATTACGGTGAATTAATGCAGTTGCATGAAAACCCCAAGAGGGCGGCAGAGAAAATTTTTCCGCTGCAGGGCAGCTCTGCAAAATTGTCGAGGGCAATGAGTGCAATTTTGCAGGCGCGATGGCGCTCTCACCCCGATGTCGGCCCTGCGAACGGACCCATACGCCGCGGCCGTTCGATTTAAGGAAGTGCCGGTCGTTCGGCTTCGATCAACATCATCCGCTGGTGGTTATGGGTCCCTGCGTTCCGTTCGCAGGGACGACGGAGAGAGAACTACCGCTTCGCGCTGGCCTGCTCGGCCGAGCTTTGCGCGGCTTCGGCGAGCTTGGCGGAGATCGCCGCGGTCTCGGCGGCCGAGCCCCAGCTCGGCGCGTCGCTGCCGTTGCCCCAGGCGCGCGGCCGGTAGAAGGTATGTACACCGGTCTTGTACATCTTCCTCATTTCGTTGACCCAGGACGGCCGCACCCAATAGGCGTGGTAGTGGGTCGACTTGTCGACTTCCGGCAGCCAGAGCTGGCCGTCGAGCATCGCCTTCGCGATCCTCTTCGCCCGCTCCCACATGTCGGGCTCGCGGACGACGTCCTTGTTGTTGTCGCAGGCGAAGGTGAACTGGCACGCCAGGTGGCGGTGCTTGTTCTGGTAGACCACGCCGCACACGGACTCGGGATATTTGCCGGAAAAGGCGCGGTTCAAAACCACCTGCGCCACCGCGATCTGGCCTCGCACCGCTTCGCCGCGGGCCTCGAAGTAGACGGCTTCGGCCAAACACTTCTCCGACTTGGCGCGCGACTTCTCGTCGAACAGGCCGAGGCGTTCGGCGGGTGTCTTGGCGCGCTGGTTGTCGGCGTTGACCTCGCCCTTCGGCGCGACGCTCTCGCCCACCTCGCCGGCCCGCACCGGACCATCGGCATCGACCGGCAGCGAAGCCATCACCTTCATGTCGGAATCGGGACGCACGGCTGGCATGACGATAACGGGCTCTTCACCGGGCTGCCAGCGTTCGATGCTCTCGGGCGAGCCGAGCGATGAGCCAAAGAACAGGCTCGAGGTCTTGAAGGAGAAACCATCGCGCGGCGGCGTAGCCGCTTGCGGCGCGACCTCGTCCTGCGGTTTGCTCTCAAGCGAAGGCGACATATCCAGTGGCGGCGCGTTCAGCGCCGCCTGCAGCTCGGGATCGAGCGGCGCGCGCTCGGCGGACGGCGGCGTCTCGGCGGTCTTGGCGCCCTTGACCGATGCATTTGATGTCGCGGGATCCTCGATCGCCGGCGCTCGATCGGCCGGGCCTGTAGTCTCCGTTGCCGGTGACGGCGGCGCGATGACAAGGCGGTCGCCCTTCAATGTGCGGTCGACCTTGGGGAAATCGGCAGCATGATAGCGCGGCGGTGGAGCGACTATGGGATTGCGCGTCACTGAACCGGAGATGTCGATGCCCTGATTGTCGAGACTTGCGAGACGGTAAGTCGCGGTTTGCGGCGAGGAGGTTCCGATCGGACGGCCGAAAGAGAACGTCGCAACCTGGATGGTGCCGGCGGAGGAGAATACGCGCGTTTGCCAGCGCTCGGCGACGCCCGGCTGGCGCGCCAGCAGCGAGGCGATGTCCTGATATCCGGTCTCGGTCGGCATCAATGCGAAGATGCAGAGACCGAGACCGAAGGACGCGAACCGCGCGCCCTTCGGCTGGTTACGCAACACAAACATTGTACGCTCACGCAACGCTTACATGATCGAACGTCAGTACATCCGTGCAATTCGACCTTTTTTGTTGGTATCGAATTTAGGTTGCCGGGGAGTTAATCGGCGTGGCGTGCGCGCTACACGCAAGACATCGCATGATTTCTCAGCATTGCATGAGAAGACTTGGTAAAAGGCCACTCGACGAAAGTGGTAAACAACCCGTCAACGAAGATGATGAAGAAATTGATGCGCGCGTGTGGGCGAAGCTCTTTCGAGTTCCAAGCGTTGAATCCGTCATTGTGAGCGAAGCGAAGCAATCCATCGCGTCGCGTATTTGATGTATGGATTGCTTCGTCGCTGCGCTTCCTCGCAATGACGGCTCTGGCCCATGCGCCAAAAACGAAAATGCCCGGGACAAGCCCGGGCATGAGGTCGCGTTGGTTGATAGCCGGTGCGTATAATCTACGCCTGGCTCACCACTGTCTTGCCGAGCGCGGCCTGCGCGGCGGCAAGTCGTGCAATCGGCACGCGATAGGGCGAGCACGAGACGTAGTCGAGTCCGATCTCATGGCAGAACGCCACCGAGGCGGGATCGCCGCCATGCTCGCCGCAGATGCCGACCTTCAAATTGGGTCGCGTCTTGCGGCCGCGGGCGACGCCGATCTTCACCAGTTCGCCCACGCCATCGCGATCGACCGAAATGAACGGATCGATCTCGAGAATTCCCTTGCTGACATAGGTGCCGAGGAAGCTTGCGGCGTCGTCGCGGCTGATGCCGTAGGTGGTCTGGGTCAGGTCGTTGGTGCCGAACGAGAAGAACTCCGCGGTCTGCGCGACGTCACCAGCCATCAGGCACGCGCGCGGCAGCTCGATCATCGTTCCAACCTGATAAGCGAGCTTCTTGCCGGTCTCCTTAATCACCGATTGCGCGGTGGCGTCGATCCGCGCCTTGACCAGGTCGAACTCGGCCTTGGTCGCGATCAGCGGCACCATCACCTCGAGGCCGACGGCCTCGCCGGTGCGCTTCTCGGCTTCGACCGCCGCTTCAAAGATTGCGCGCGCCTGCATCTCGGCGATCTCGGGATAGGCGATCGCAAGCCGGCAGCCGCGGAAGCCGAGCATCGGGTTGAACTCGGCGAGATCGCGGGCGCGATCGGCAAGCCGGCGCGGATCGGTGTTCATCGCGCGCGCGACTTCCTCGATTTCGGCCTGGGTGTGCGGCAGGAATTCATGCAGCGGCGGATCGAGCAGACGGATCGTGACAGGGAGGCCCTTCATGATCTCGAACAGCTCGACGAAATCGGCGCGCTGCATCGGCAACAGTTTTGACAGCGCCGCACGGCGCGACTGCTCGTCCTCGGAAAGAATCATCTCGCGCACGGTGCGGATGCGGGTTTCCTCGAAGAACATGTGCTCGGTGCGGCACAGCCCGATGCCCTCGGCGCCGAACTTCACGGCCGTGCGCGCATCGTCCGGCGTGTCGCCATTGACGCGGACGCCGAGCTTGCGGACGGCATCGGCCCAGCCCATTAACGTGCCGAATTCGCCCGACAGTTTCGGCTCGATCATCGGCATCTTGCCGGCCAGCACCTGGCCGAGCGAGCCGTCGATGGTGATGACGTCGCCGGTCTTGAAGGTTCGGGAGCCCACACTCATCGTGCCACGGCCATAGTCGACGCGAATGGCGCCGCAGCCGGAAACGCAGGGCTTGCCCATGCCGCGCGCGACCACGGCGGCGTGCGAGGTCATGCCGCCGCGGGTGGTCAAAATGCCTTCGGCGGCGTGCATGCCGTGAATGTCTTCCGGACTGGTTTCGACGCGCACCAGAATGACGTTGCGGCCGTCGGCCTGGAGTTTGGCGGCTTCATCGGACGAGAACACGATCTCGCCGGATGCGGCGCCGGGCGAAGCCGGCAGGCCGGTCGCGATCACGTCGCGCTTCGCCTGGGGATCGATGGTCGGATGCAGCAACTGATCCAGCGAAGCCGGGTCGATCCGCATCACCGCGTCCTTCTTCGAGATCAGGCCTTCATTGGCGAGTTCGACCGCGATGCGCAGCGCCGCCTTCGCGGTGCGCTTGCCGCCGCGGGTCTGCAGCATCCACAACTTGCCCTGCTCGACCGTGAACTCCATGTCCTGCATGTCGCGGTAGTGCTTTTCGAGCAGCGTGTAGAACCGCGTCAGCTCCTTGAACGCCTCCGGCATCGCCGTTTCCATCGACGGCTTGTCGGAGCCGGATTCCTGGCGCGCGGCTTCGGTGATGTCCTGCGGCGTGCGAATGCCCGCCACCACGTCCTCGCCCTGCGCGTTGATCAGGAATTCGCCGTAGAGCTTGCTCTCGCCGGTCGAGGGATTGCGCGTGAACGCAACGCCGGTCGCGGACGTCTCGCCCATATTGCCGAACACCATGGCCTGCACATTGACGGCAGTGCCCCAGGATTCCGGGATGTCATGCAAGCGGCGGTAAGTGACCGCACGCGCATTCATCCAGGATGAGAACACCGCGCCGATCGCGCCCCACAATTGCTCGTGCGGATCCTGCGGAAAATCCCTTCCGGTCTCGCGCGCCACCGCTTCCTTGTACTTGCCGACCAGTTCGACCCAGTCGTCGCCAGAGAGATCGGTGTCGAGCGTGTAGCCCTGGCTGTCCTTGAAGGTATCGAGGATGTCCTCGAAGTGATGATGCTCGAAGCCGAGCACCACGTCCGAATACATCGTGATGAAGCGGCGATAGCTGTCGTAGGCAAAGCGGCGATCGCCGGAAAGCTCGGCGAGCGCTTCGACCGTCTTGTCGTTGAGGCCGAGATTGAGGACCGTATCCATCATGCCGGGCATCGAAGCGCGGCCGCCGGAGCGGACCGACACCAGGAGCGGATTCTTCGAATCGCCGAATGCCTTGCCGGTCAGCTTGCCGACATACTCGAGCGCCTTCTCGACCTGCGCCTTCAGCGCGGGCGGATAGGTTTTGTCGTGCGCATAGAAATAGGTGCAGACCGAGGTCGGAATGGTGAAGCCCGGAGGCACCGGCAGGCCGAGATTGGCCATCTCGGCAAGGTTGGCGCCCTTGCCGCCGAGCAGGTCGCGCAGGCCCGCTTTGCCCTCGGCCTTGCCGTCCCCGAAGGTATAAACCCACTTGCCGGATTTTACCGCTTCGGGAGCAGGCTTGCGGACGGCAGCCTTCTTGGCCGCGACCTTGGCGGCCGGCTTGGCCGGGGCCTTCTTCAGCGCCTTGCGGGCCGAGGTCTGCGGCGCGGCCTTCGGCCGGGCGGATGACTTTGATTTCGCTACAGATTTCACTGCAGCCTTCCTGGACTTCGCGACGGCTTTGGCCATGGATTCCATCTATCCGAAAAAGGGAAGAAGATTGCGCGCCTTACACCACTTTGAGGGGTTCCGCGCAAGCCGCGAAACCCCGCTTTCCAGTGCTAGAACTTGAACATCTTGAGCACGCCGAGACCCACCAGGCCGACGAAGATCAGGTAGATGGCGACGATGTAGTTGAGCAGCCGCGGCATGATCAGGATGAATATCCCGGCGAGCAGAGCAACGATCGCGGGAACATGCGTGGCGGTGATGGTCATTGAAATCTCCGGATGATCGGGGTGGGAAATCGAATCGAGGGCGGCAACTTAACCGCTGGCGCGGTTCGGGAATAGCAAGACGCTCAACCGCTTCAATGGGTTCCAGCCTCCGCAACAATTCCCCAGAAATGCCGCGGATGAGACCGCGCTTTTCCCGGAACAATGCCGCACGCGATGAATTGGCCCGCATTGTGTGTGCTGGCGTAAGCCGGCGCCTCTTCTCGCGAAGGAGTTGACTATGCGGAACAGACTAATTGCCATTGCGGCGATCACGGGCGCGATGGCCGTCCCAATCGCGGCTCAGGCGCAGACCTCGATCACCACTGGCACAGCCGGCGGCAACACGGTCGTCATTGGTGAACATGAAGGCATAGCGGCCGACGTGCGTCCGGCCTTCCGCGAATACATCGTGCGTGAACGCGTGCCGAATTACACGATTTCCGAACGTGTGACGGTCGGCGCTGTGCTGCCGGAAACCGGCGTGACCTACTACGACGTGCCGCAATCGTTCGGCGTGACGCCCTATCGCTACACCGTGGTGAACGGCCAGACGATATTGGTCGAACCGCGTTCGCGTCGCATCGTTCAGGTGGTCGATTGACCTTCAGTGGCCTGAACGAGTGGTCCGGGCGCCGCGCAAGCGGATGTGCGCGAGATACGACCGGACAAAAGCCCCGCCCGGCGTCCCCTCCGGGCGGGGTCTTTCTTGCTCGTTCACTCTCGTATCCCGGACGCGGTACAGCGCGAAGCGATGCACCGCAGAGCCGGGACCCATTCGCCGCGCGACGCATCGTGGGCCCCGGATCAGCAGCGCGTCACTTCGTGCTGCGCAGCATCCGGGGCACGATCGCTACTCCCTGATTTCCAACCCCGGCTTCTTCACCACGAGCCGGTGAATCTTCTTTCCCGATGAGGCGCTGACGACCTCTTCGTCGAGCAATACAGTCGCGTTCTTCAGCTCCGCCCGCACGACCGCCGGATCCAACGCGGCGTAAAGCCGTCCCTGCGCGTCGCGCTGATCGGCGCCTTCGGTGACGCGCCAGCTCAGATAGAGAATGCCGCTGGGCTTGACGATATCGAGCAGACGGCGCACCGACAGAGCAATCTCCTTGCGGTCGAGATGCATGATCACGGTTTCGCACAGCACGTTATCGAACGTGCCGATGCCGCGCAGATCGGGCAATTCGGCATGCGCGAACTTGCACGAGGGATAGCACCGGCGCGCTTCGTTGAGCAGGCCTTCGGAAGCCTCGAAGCCCACGGCCGGAAAACCGTTCGCATTGAGCCAGGCGACCTCGCGGCCACAGCCGCAGCCGATATCGGCCGAGTTGCCACCGCGCACGAAAAACCGTTCGACGATTTCCTGCAGGTCGACGGGCGCCGGCTGACCGAGCCAGTCCTTCGCGAACGCCGCCGCATCCTGGTCATAAGCGGCGAGCGTCTGACGATCCATGGTCTAGCCTTCGATCTTGGAAAAATCCGCAACCGCGCGGGTCGCCGCGCGGATTTCGTTCAAGAGTTTTAGTCGATTCTCGCGCACCTTGGGTTCATCGTCATTGACCTTGACTTTGTCGAAGAACGCATCGACGGCAGGCCGCAGCTTCGCCATCGCGCTCATCGCGGCGGCAAAATCTTCCTTCCGCACGGCGGCTCCCGCCTCGCTCTTGGCCTGGTCGATCGCCTTGGCGAGCGCCTTTTCCTCAGGCAGCGTATAGAGCCCGGCATCCGGGGCGCCGTCGAAGCTGCGCTTGTCCCTCTTCTCCTCGATCGAGAGAATGTTACTCGCGCGCTTGGTCCCCGCAAGCAGGTTCTTGCCGTCGTCGGTGTCGAGGAATTTGCCGAGCGCCTCGACGCGGCGGACCACCAGCAGCAAATCGTCCTGGCCGCCGAGCGAAAACACGGCGTCGACGAGATCGTGGCGCGCGCCCTGGTCGCGTAGCTGGACTTTCAGGCGGTCGGCGAAGAAGGAGAGGAGATCTGTCGGAAGATTCTGAGTGTCGCCGTTTGCCGGCAAACCGGCTATCGCCGACTTCGCGACGTTCACGATCGGCAGCCGAAGCGTATTATCAACGATTAGCCTGATGACGCCCAGCGCCGCGCGTCGCAGAGCATACGGGTCCTTGCTTCCGGTTGGCTTCTCGTCGATCGCCCAGAATCCGACCAGCGTATCGACCTTGTCGGCCAGAGCGACCGCCACGCTCACCGGATCGTTTGGAACGCGATCGGCAGGCCCTTGCGGCTTGTAATGCTCCTCGCTTGCGGCGGCGACGGAGGTGTCCTCTCCCTGCGCCTGCGCATAATACTTCCCCATCAAGCCCTGCAACTCGGGGAATTCGCCGACGACTTCGGTCAACAAATCCGCCTTTGCCAGATGCGCGGCGCGCTTGGCCTTTTCGACATCGGCACCGACCAGCGGCGCGATCTCGGCAGCCAACCGCTCGATCCGCTTGATCCGCTCCGCCTGCGTGCCGATCTTCTCGTGAAATACGATCTGCTCGAATTTCGGCAGCCGGCTCTCGAGCTTCGTCTTCAGGTCGGTCTCGTAGAAGAATTTTGCGTCGCTCAACCGCGCGCGGATGACGCGCTCGTTGCCGGCAACGATCACCTTGCCGCCGTCGGTCGCCTCGATATTGGCGGTCAGGATGAACTTGTTCGCGAGCTTTCCTGTCTTGGGATCGCGCACCACAAAACATTTCTGGTTGTTGCGGATGGTGGCACGGATCACCTCGTCCGGGATCGTGAGATACTCCTCGTCGAACGAGCCCATCAGCGCGACCGGCCATTCGACGAGGCCGGCGACTTCGTCCAGCAGCCCCTGATCCTCGACCAGTTCAAAGCCCTGTGCGAAGGCCAGTTGCTTGGCGTCGGCGAGGATGGCGTCCTTGCGGCGCTCGGGATCGAGCACGACCTTCGCATCGAGAAGTTTTGCTTCGTAATCCTCGAAGCGGCGCACCGAGATCGCCGATGGCGCCATGAAGCGGTGGCCGAACGTGGTCTGCCCGGCTTCGATGCCGTCGACGGAAAACTTCACCACATCGGGCTCTTCGGTTTCGAGCCCAAAAGTCGCGATGATCGAGTGCAGCGGCCGCACCCAGGACAGCGAACCCGATTTGGTCGAACGTGCGCCCCAGCGCATCGACTTCGGCCACGGGAAGGTGCGGATGATGACGGGTAGAATCTCGGCGAGCACGTCGACGGTGGCGCGGCCCGGCTTTTCGATCAGCGCGATGTAGAAATCGCCCTTCTTCGGGTCGGTCTGGATCTTGGCGTCTTCGATCTTGGCCAGACCGGTCGCCTTCAAAAATCCCTGGATCGCGGCATCAGGTCCGCCGACGCGCGGGCCGCGGCGTTCTTCCTTCAAATCGGATTGTCGCACCGGGATGCCGTGCACGGTCAGCGTCAGCCGACGCGGCGTCGCGAACGCTTTTGCGCCTTCATAGACGAGGCCCTCAGCGACGAGCTTGTCGGTGACCATGCGGCGCAGATCGTCTGCCGCCTTCGCCTGCATGCGCGCGGGGATCTCTTCGGAGAAGAGTTCGAGAAGAAGATCTGGCATCAGACCGCCCCGCCCGCTTCGGTGTGAACCCAGGCTTCGCCGCAGGCCTTTGCCAGCTCGCGCACGCGCATGATGTAGCTCTGCCGCTCCGTCACCGAGATCACGCCGCGGGCATCGAGCAGGTTGAAGACATGGCTCGCCTTGATGCACTGGTCATAGGCCGGCAGCGCCATCAGATGTTCTTTCTGATTGCCGCCCTCTTTCCACCCGGCCGCGAGATACTTCTTGCAGGCGTCTTCCGCCATCCTGAACTGCTCGAACAGCATCGCAGTATCGGCGTGCTCGAAATTGTGCCGGGAATATTCCTGCTCGGCCTGCAGGAAGACGTCGCCATAGGTGACCTTGTCGGCGCCGTCGCGGCCGTTGAAGTTGAGATCGTAGACGCGGTCGACGCCCTGCACATACATCGCAAGACGCTCGAGCCCGTAGGTGAGCTCGCCGGAAACGGGTGAGCATTCGACGCCCGCGACCTGCTGGAAGTAAGTGAACTGGCTGACTTCCATGCCGTCGCACCAGCACTCCCAGCCCAACCCCCAGGCGCCGAGCGTCGGGCTTTCCCAATCGTCCTCGACGAAGCGGATGTCGTGGACGCTGGAATCGATGCCGATCGCGGCGAGCGACTTCAGGTACAGATCCTGCAAGTTCGGCGGCGACGGCTTCATGATCACCTGAAACTGGTAGTAGTGCTGCAGCCGGTTGGGGTTCTCTCCGTAGCGGCCGTCCTTCGGCCGGCGCGAGGGCTGCACATAAGCCGCGTTCCAGCGCTTCGGCCCCAGCGCGCGCAGCGTCGTCGCCGGATGAAAGGTGCCCGCGCCCATTTCCATGTCGTAGGGCTGCAGGATCACGCAGCCCTGCTCCGCCCAGAACCGCTGGAGAGCTAGGATGAAGCCCTGGAACGAACGTTCCGGGCGCATATGGGCAGGCAAAGCGTCCATCGGCAGAATCGGTCTCGCGAGGGGGGTTTAAGAGCGCGGGACCGTATCGGCGTAGGGGCAGGGAATCAAGGCGATGGAGCCCTGTATTCCTCATGGTGAGAAGCGCGACGGCGCCGCGCGTCTCCGGACGATGCCGGGCATCGCCGGGCGAACCATGAGGCCCCGAACGCGTGGCCATCCTTCGAGACGTGGGCTGTCGCCCGCTTCTCAGGATTGAGTGCCGGAGGCTAACCCGGCCGATAGGCGCCGGTGACGGGGTCGCGTCGGAGGGTTGGAATATCGGTCGTTTGGGTGGCCTCGGCGACGCGTGCCAGACGCGCCTCCTCGAGTTCCCTGTTGATCCGGACGGCAGTCTTGTAGGCCCAGCGGACCACGGCGAGCCCTCCCAGGGCACCCGCGAAAGCGATCAGCGGCGGCATCGGTCGATCCTTGTCGTTCACGTCTCAGCCCCCAATGGGTTGCATTCTCGCCGAAGCCGGCCCGCGCCGCAATTCCGCTTTTGGGACTAAATGGCGCGGGTAGCGCCGGGCCTAGAACCCGAATTTGGCCCAAATTGCCCTTGTCTCCAGCGCCGAAATCAGGTCATCCGGCAATCCCCCGATACCATCGGCCAGCGAGCCCGCGCCTGGCGATCTCCGGCCCAAGAGCCCCGCCAGCATCCCGCTTGCCGGCGCGATGACGGGTGTCAGCACTTTGTCACCATAGCGCTCGCGCAGCGTCGAGCGGAGATCGCCGATCTTGTCCGCAAGGCCGAGCGACACCGACCTCTCCCCCGCCCAGTACTCGCCGGTGAACAGGACGTCGTCGGCCTCCTTGAGGCGCGCGCCGCGGCTGTCTTTGACCAGCGCGATGAAGATGGCGTGGATCTCGCGCTGCAGAGTCTTCAGGCGGGCGACGTCATCTGGATCTTCGGGCAGGAAGGGATCCAGCATCGCCTTGTGCTCGCCAGCCGTGTAAAGCCGCCGCTCGACCCCAATCCGCTTGATCAAATCCTGAAAGCCGAAACTGCCGCCGACCACGCCGATCGAGCCGAGGATCGAGGACGGATCGCAAAAAATCTCGTCGCCGGCGCAAGCGATCGTGTAGCCGCCGGATGCCGCGACGTCCTCGACGAACACCAGCACCGGCAGCTTCTTTTCCGCGGCAAGTTGCCTGATCCGCAGGTAAATCTGCCGCGATTGCACCGGCGAGCCCCCGGGCGAATTGATCACCAGCGCCACCGCCTTGGCGTGTCGGGTGGCGAAGGCGCGTTCGAGCGTCTTGGCAATGCCGGCCAGCGTCAGGCCCGGCCGCAACGGCGTCACCGCGCCGATGACGCCCGACAGGCGGACGACCGGGACAACCGCGGCGTCGCGCCGGAATTTTGCCGGAATGAATTGTTTCAGCCTGTCAATGAGGCCCGGCAATCCCGCGCGATCACTTAATTGTTCACTCATGCCGTTACCTCGAATTAACCATTTTTTATCGCGCCACTGTCATTGCAAAGGCCGGAACGCCTTTTGCATTGCAGACGTTAAAGCTGCAATGGCGCAGCGGAGACTGACATGAAAATCTACCTGCTGATAATGCTCATCGGCAGCCTTCTGGCCGCGATTCACTTTACCTCGCCGCCCAAACAACAGTCAGAGACGCTTCCGCAATAGCGTCCTGCTCGGGGAATTGGGACGTACGAGCCTTCTACGAGTTTGCAAGCGGCAAGGTTCCCTTGCCGGCCAGAATCTCCTGCACTTTTCGATTAGGCACGCCCTGCTCGTCGTTGAGCATCAGGGCGGGATGGATTTGCGTCGGCGCCCGCCCACCCTTGGTGGCGCGAACCAGGATGCGATTGGCAGGCGTCCGAACATCGCCGTGAACCGGCAGCACCTGCAGGCTCCCGAAACCGTGATCGAGCGCCGAGAGCACCTCGGCTAGCCCATCGGCACGCCAGATCAGCGTCAGCGCTCCCTTCGATCTGAGAGTGCGCCGCGCCGCGTGAATCCATTTCGAGAGCGTCGTTGCGGTCGCCATATGCGCGGCCCCGCGCGCCGTGTCCGGCGACACGCGATGCCGCGCCGGGTCGTTGAAGGGCGGATTCATCAGCACTGCATCGACGCTGTCAGGAAGGAGTCCGGCAGCGGCAAAAGCGGTGGCATCGGCCTCCACGTCAAGCACGATCACACTGGCTTGAATCGCATTCGCCTCCGCATTGGCGCGCGCAAGGCCCGCCAGCACAGCATTGATCTCCACCAGAACCAGATCGATGCCGGCCACGCGC
The DNA here is from genome assembly GCF_001693385.1 of Bradyrhizobium icense. NCBI lineage: Bacteria > Pseudomonadati > Pseudomonadota > Alphaproteobacteria > Hyphomicrobiales > Nitrobacteraceae > Bradyrhizobium > Bradyrhizobium icense. The sequence goes on along the minus strand of NZ_CP016428.1, from coordinate 1,581,526 downwards.
CTGGCAACCGAAAGCCCCGCGGCCCCGACGCCGGCGCCGAAATCGGCCACACGGTCGCCCGAACGGGCCGCGGTCGCTGCCGCCAGCAGCACCGCATCGTGACCGGCGCGATGCCCCGACTTCAGTTGCTTCAGACGCAATTGCCCGCCGAGAAACGCATCCTCGGTGAGTTCGAGGACGCCGTCAGTCATCGGGGCGCAATTCGTGAGCCAGACCCGCCTCGGCCAGCAACCGGCGGGCTGCGCGATTGTCATCCTCATGAACCAGGATGCGGCGTGGCAGGATGCCGAGCGATCCCTCGATCACGCTCATGTTCTGGTCGAGCACCAGATGATGGATATTGGCGCCGTCGAGCAGCGCGCCGATTGCGGAAACCAGTACGATATCGTTGGTCCTGACCAATTCCCGCAAGTGGCGTTCTCCTTTTCGCCCCGGTGCGACGACGGCACGGGGTCTGTCAACCGTTACGTGCCCTTGCCGCGATTGCCGGCACTTTCTATTGTAGAACAAGGATAGTGCGAATTGGCCAAAATTGGAGACCCGCGTGGCGGTTATTGTACCCTTCGAAAGCCCGTCGAACGCTTCGATAGATGCGCTGGTCGGGCTGGTCGCCGCCGACATGGAGCGGGTCAACGCCACGATCCTGTCGCGTACGGGATCGGAAGTCACCATGATTCCGGAAGTCGCCAACCACCTGATCTCATCCGGCGGCAAACGTCTGCGCCCGATGCTGACGCTGGCGATGGCGGGCCTCGCCGGCTATTCCGGCGACGGCCATATCAAGCTCGCGGCTTCCGTCGAATTCATGCACACCGCAACGCTGCTTCATGACGACGTGGTCGACGAGAGCGAGCTGCGCCGCGGCAAGCTGTCGGCGCGGATGCTGTGGGGCAACGAGGCGAGCGTGCTGGTCGGCGACTTCCTGCTTGGCCAGGCCTTTCGCATGATGGTCGAGGTCGGCTCGCTGCGCGCGCTCGACATTCTCTCCTCGGCCGCTGCCACCATCGCCGAAGGCGAGGTGATGCAGCTTGCCGCGGCCAAGAACACCGCGACCACCGAGGACGAATATCTCGCCGTCATCAGGGGCAAGACGGCTGAGCTGTTCGCCGCCGCCTGCGAGGTCGGCCCCGCGATCGCCAACCGGCCGAAGGCCGAGCAGACCGCGTGCCGCTCGGTCGGCATGAATCTCGGCATCGCATTCCAGCTCGTCGACGACGTGCTGGACTATGGCGGCAAGGCCGCGAAGCTCGGCAAGAACATCGGCGACGATTTCCGCGAGGGCAAGATCACGCTGCCGGTGGTGCTGGCCTTCCGCCGCGGCAATGACAGCGAGCGCAAGTTCTGGATCAAGGCACTGGAGCGCGGCGAGATCGGCGACAGCGATCTCGATCACGCCATCGGCCTGATGACCAAGCACCGCGCGCTCGAGGACACGATCAGCCGCGCCCAGCATTACGGCGCGATGGCCGTCGACGCGCTGGCGCTATTCCCGGCTTCGCCAATGAAGACCGCGCTCGAACAGGTCGTAGCGTTCTGCCTGGCGCGATCGCATTGACCTTCGTAGGTTGGGCAAGGCGCGTCAGCCGTGCCCACCAACTTCACCGGTTCTGAGGACATGCTTTGGTGGGCACGCGGAGCCTGTCATCGGGCGCGCATTCGCGCGACCGATTCGCTTTGTCCACCCTACAAAGGCGATTAAATGAACGGCACCAATTTCACATTGTTCCTGTTGGCCGCGCTCGTCATTGCCGCCGTCCCCGGTCCTGGAATCTTCTACGTCGCGGCACGGACGCTGTCGGGCGGCAAGAGCGCCGGCATCGCCTCGACATTCGGAACGGCGCTCGGCGGGCTCGTGCACGTGATTGCGGGCGGGCTCGGCGTCTCGGCGATCATCCTGGCCAGCGCCGAGTTGTTCACCGCGCTGAAATTCGCCGGCGCGCTCTACCTGGTGTGGCTCGGCTTCAAGACGTTTCGCGATGCGCGCGACCTGCTGCCGCAACAAGCCGTCGCGGTCGGTAGACAACGGGCGTTTCGGGAAGGCGTGCTGGTCGAAGCCTTGAACCCAAAGACCGCGGCGTTCTTCCTGGCCTTCATTCCGCAATTCCTCGACCCGGCCGGCAGCTATCCGGCGCTGCAGTTCATGGCGCTGGGCCTGATCTCGGTCGCGCTGAACACGCTTGTCGATATCGTCGTGGTGATGATGGCCGCCACGGCGCGCAGTAGTCTCACGCGCAGGCCGAACCTGCTTCAACGATTGCGGCAAGGCTCCGGGCTGTTCATCGCAGGGCTCGGGATTTCGCTGGCGCTGGCGCGGCGGCCAGCGAGCTCGTAGGGGCGCTCTTGCGCCGTGCCCACCATCAGCACGCCGCTGGAAATGGTGGGCACGCACCTTTGCCCACCCTAAGAGATGTCTTCAGCTCAGCGTTCCCGCATGTACCCACCATCCGGGGTGATCGCGCCGGATCTGCTCCGCCGCGCGGCCGGCTTCGGCGGTGTTCTCGTAGATCGCAAAGCAGGTGGCGCCCGATCCCGACATCCGCGCCAGCCAGGCACCGTTGGTCGCGTTGAGCGCTGCGATGACCTCACCGATCACGGGCTGGACACGCAGGGCGGGCGCTTCCAAATCGTTGGCGCTGGCGGCGAGCGCTTCAACCCAATCTTCGAGCGACGCGTTCTCGTCGGGCCAGCGGTCCCGCAGCAGTACGTCGGTGACGCCGACCCGCAATTCGCCGCTACGCAGGCCGAGCGCATTGAAAACGTCGCGGGTCGCGACGGGAATGCCGGGATTGACCATCACGCAGGGTATTTTCGGCAGGCTGAGCGGCTGCAGCGTTTCGCCGACGCCCGTCATGACGCAGCCACGTGACCGGACGCAAACCGGCACGTCGGCGCCGGTCAGTTGCGCGACCTCGACGATGCGGGGATCGTCGAGCGCTAGCCCGTTCAACTGCGCAAGCAACCGCAGCGCCGCCGCGGCGTCGGCCGAACCGCCGCCGATTCCGGCCGCAACCGGCAGGACCTTCTCCAGCGTAAAGCTGCCGGCCTTCATATCCGGTACACGCTCGGCGAGGAGGCGCGCGGCCTTGAGCACCAGATTGTCCGAAGTCTCGCCGCAAGCCTGCGCCAGCGGTCCCGACATCTTCAAATCCAGATTCGATCCCGGCGACAACGTCAGCCGGTCAGCGCAATCGGCGAACGCCACCACGCTTTCGAGATCGTGATAGCCGTCGGCGCGACGACCGTTCACCTGCAAGGTCAGGTTGACCTTGGCGCAAGCCTCTTCATTCAATACCGGCATTGCCGAACAGTCCCCAAAGTCCTCGCCTCAGCCACCCCTGCCGTCTTCTTTCTTCTTGTCGGCGGAAGCCGCAGAAGAAGTGTCTTCGGGCAGGCCGTTGGCAATCTTGGCTTCGATCTTCGGCAATTCCTCCGCCTCGGGCTTGAGGTCGCGGGCATGGGCCCACTGGAATTTGGCTTCCAGCGTCCGCCCGACGCGCCAATAGGCATCGCCGAGATGGTCGTTGATGGTCGGATCCTCGGGCTTGAGATCGATCGCGCGCTCGAGATGCTTCACCGCGTCCTCAAAATTGCCGATCCGGTAAAATGCCCAGCCCAGCGAATCCACGATGTAACCGTCGTCGGGGCGCTGGTCGACGGCGCGCCGGATCATCTTCATGCCTTCGTCGAGGTTGATGCCCTGGTCGATCCAGGAATAGCCGAGATAGTTCAGGACATGCGGCTGCTCGGGCTGCAGCTCCAGCGCCTTGCGCATGTCGGCCTCGGCCTTGCTCCACTGCTTGGAACGCTCCTCGCAGATGCCGCGATAATAGTAGGTGACCCACGTGTTCTTGTCCGTCACCCCGGGCATCGCGTCGATCGCCAGCGTATAGGTGTTGGCGCAATCGCTGAATTTCTTGCGGCCGCGCTCGATGTTGCCGAGCGCCATGACGGCCTCGATGTCCTTAGGCGCTTCGGCGATGACGGCCTTGAGGATCTTGATCGCCTCTTCGCTGCGGTCTGTCGCGTCGAGATTGGTGGCGAGCTGGATCTGGGCATTGCGCTTGAGCGGCGAACTGGCCGGCATGCGCTCATAGACCTTGATCGCCATCTTCGGCTTCTTCACGGACTCGTAGAGATCGGCGAGCGACAACAGCGCCAGCGGATGATTGGGCTGCAGATAGAGCGCGAGCTGCAGATAAACCAGCGCCAGATCCTCGCCGCCGCGACGGGTCAACGTAGCGCCAATGCCGTAGAGCGCCTCGGCCGCGCCGGCTTGCGCCGAATCGACCAGCGGCGACATCTTCTTGCCGGCTCTGGTCTCGCGCAGGCCTTCCTGCACCAGCGGATGCCGCGGCAGTTTCTTGTCGAACGTTTCGTAAATGCCAGCCGCCGTCGCGCCATCCCTGTTGCGCGACAGCCAGCGCGCATAGGCGTCGGATACGCGCAGCATCGAATCGTCGAGCTTGTAGGCGCGCTCAAACCGCGTACCGGCATCCTTGTCCTTGCCCGAGATCTCGAGGATCATGCCGGTGTGGAGGTCCTTGAAGATCGGATACCATTCGGGGCCGGTCAGCTTGTCGATATTGGCAATCGCGGCCTTGGCATCGCCCGCGCCGTAGCTCGCCCATCCCGACAGCAACGTCGCCACGAGGTCGGTGATCGGTCCGCGGATCGACTGGTTGATGTTGAGCTGCGCGGCCGCATATTTCTTCTGCTTCAGGTCGCGGACGCCGACCACCAGCCGCGCGACGCGGTTCGCCTTGTCCATCGTCAGGATGCGATCGGCGAGCTTGACCGCTTCATCGATGTCGCCGTCGGCGAGCGAAGAAATGAAAGCACGATCCAGGAGTTCGTTGTTCTTCGGATCGGTGCGCAGCGCGGAGCGATAGAATGCCGCAGCGGAAGCGGCATCGCGCTCGACGCTTGCGTGCCGCGCGGCGAGATAGCTGCCTGCCGTCGTCAGCGATTTCAGGTCGGATTTGGTGGGGAATTGCGCGGCGTTGTCGGCCGTATGTTCGGGCGTCTGGGCCCAGGCCACGCCAGGCGCGGCCAGGCTGGCAACGGTAATTGCGGCGATGGTCCAACGATTCATACGAGTGGAAAGCATCACGGTTCGCCTAGCTCCAGGATGTATGGCGGGATCGTTACGATCGGTCTCGAATGCAAACCCAAGCGGCGGCATCTCGGGCAGCGACAATGCCGCGTTTGGCCCTCAACCGCAAGGATACGGGTTGGCGAATCGATTGGCAGATTAGGCCCTTAGGGCTCCGATTTAGCCAGCCCAACCCGGAAACGCTTTTACTGTGGCGGTATCGTGGCCGGAGGCGGTATCACCCTCCTCCAGCTCACGCAATCGTGGTCTATGCGCCTCGCTACATGCCCTGGTAATTCGGCCCGCCGCCGCCTTCGGGCGGAACCCAGGTGATATTGCCGTTCGGGTCCTTCACGTCGCAGGTTTTGCAGTGGACGCAGTTCTGGGCGTTGATCTGGAAGCGCGGACCGGAGGTCTCTTCGACCCATTCATAGACGCCAGCCGGGCAATAGCGGTTCGACGGACCCGCATAGACATCGTGCTCGGATGTCTTCTGCAGGTTCATGTCGGCGACCTTGAGATGAACCGGCTGGTCCTCTTCATGGTTGGTGTTGGAGAGGAACACCGAGGACAATTTGTCGAAGGTGAGCTTGCCGTCCGGCTTGGGATAGGCGATCGGCGCATGCGCCTTGGCCGGATCCAGCGTCTTGCGGTCGGACTTGGCGTGCGACTGGGTTCCGAACAGCGAGAAGCCCAGCGTGTTGCACCACATGTCGAAGCCGCCGAGTGCCACGCCGATGATGGTGCCGAATTTCGACCATAGCGGCTTGACGTTGCGCACCCGGTGCAGGTCCCGGCCGACGGCGGAATCGCGCCAGGCGTTTTCATATTCCACCAATTCGTCATTGGCGCGGCCGGCGCCGAGCGCCGCCGCAACATGTTCCGCCGCGAGCATGCCGCTGCCCATCGCATTGTGCACGCCCTTGATGCGCGGCACGTTGACGAAGCCCGCGGCGCAGCCGATCAGCGCGCCGCCCGGGAAGCTCAGCCGCGGCACCGACTGATAGCCGCCCTCGGTGATGGCGCGTGCGCCATAGGAGATGCGCTTGCCGCCTTCGAACACGGTGCGGATCGACGGGTGCGTCTTGAAGCGCTGGAATTCGTCGAACGGCGACAGATACGGATCGTCGTAATTGAGGTGCACGACGAAACCGACCGCCACCTTGTTGTCGTCGTAATGGTAGAGGAACGAGCCGCCGCCGGTCTTGTTGTTCAGTGGCCAGCCGAACGAATGCTGGATCAGGCCCTTCTGGTGCTTGGCGGGATCGATCTCCCAGACTTCCTTCAACCCGATGCCGAATTTCGATGGCTCGCTTTTGGCGTCGAGCGAGAATTTCGCGATCAGTTCCTTGCTCAGGCTGCCGCGCGCACCTTCGGCGAACAGCGTGTATTTGCCGAGCAGTTCCATGCCGCGGGTGTAGGAGTCCTTGTGGCTGCCGTCCCTGGCGATGCCCATGTCGCCGGTCGCGATGCCACGCACCGCGCCATCATCGTCATACAGCACTTCGGCCGCGGCAAAACCGGGATAGATTTCGACGCCGAGCGCCTCGGCCTTCGGCGCCAGCCAGCGGCAGACATCGCCGAGCGAGCCGATATAGCAGTGATGATTGTTCATCAGCGGCGGCATTGCGAAGTTCGGCAGCCGGATCGCGCCGGTTGCGGTGGTCCAGTAGAAGCGGTCGTCCTTGACCTGGGTTTTGAGCGGGCAATCGGCGTCCTCACGCCAATCCGGAATCAGCTTGTCGAGCGATACCGGATCGATCACCGCGCCCGACAGGATGTGCGCGCCGACCTCGGACCCCTTTTCCACCACGACGATGCTGAGATCGGCATTGAGCTGCTTCAGCCGGATCGCCGCAGCCAGCCCTGAGGGCCCGGCGCCGACGATCACGACGTCGAATTCCATGGATTCGCGAGGAGGAAGTTCTTCTGCACTCATGATCTGATCTCAGCCCAATTGAGAACGGCTCTAAAGGCTCGTTGTTTCCGATTTTTGCGGGGAGGACAACCATGGAAATGCAATGCAAGGCGTTTCACGCCGGCTCGATCCATATTAGATTGGCATAATGGATTTGATCCCCGAACCCGCGCCTAATCTCAGGCAATTGCTGGCTTTTTATCTGGAGGCCGGGGTCGATTGCGCATTGACGGAGGAACAAGTCGATCGGCTTGCCGAGCCCGACGTCCCTGCCGTCCCCGCTGCCATCCGCGAGACCGCGCCACACCGCCCCGTCAGGGAAATGCCCGCCGCGATGCCGGCAGTTCCGCGCAGCGAAATCGCGCCCGCGCCGGAAGCGGCCATCGCTCTCGCGCGCGAGGCGGCGCGAACGGCGCCGACGCTGGAAGCGCTGCGTACGCTCTTGGAAAATTTCGAGGGTTGCGCGCTCCGAAACACCGCGACGCGGCTGGTGTTTGCCGACGGCAATCCGCAGGCGCGGATCATGTTCGTCGGCGAAGCGCCCGGCCGCGACGAAGACATCGAGGGTCTGCCCTTTGTTGGACGTTCCGGCAAATTGCTGGACCGGATGATCGCAGCAATCGGACTCGACCGCAGCAAGGCCTACATCGCCAACGTGATCCCCTGGCGGCCGCCCGGCAACCGGACGCCGACGCCGCAGGAGACGCAAATCTGCCTGCCGTTCATCCAGCGGCAGATCGAACTCGTGAACCCCGACATACTGGTGACGCTCGGCAACCCCTCGACGCAAACGCTGCTGTCGACCCGCGACGGCATCATGAAGACCCGTGGCAGGTGGTTCGACTACGACACCGGCACCCGCACCATCCGCGCCATGGCGACATTCCACCCGGCCTATTTGCTGCGCTCGCCGTCGTACAAGCGGATGTCCTGGCAGGACCTGCGCGCGATCGCGAAGGCGCTGGAGCAGGCGACTTAACTCGTGTCCCGGACGCGGTGCATCGCCCCTTGGCAGTGCACCGCAGAGCCGGGACCTAATTCAGCACGAGAGGTTGGGCCCCGGATCAGCAGCGCATCACCATAGCGCGTCGAAGACGCGCGTGAACGCGCTTTCGGTGCTGCGCAGCATCCGGGGCACGAGATCCGACGCTACTGCGCCTTCGGCCGCACGATGGCCCAGCCGACGCGCAAAAGCGGCTGACGGCCGTTCACCATCCATTCGAAGACGCGTGGCACTTCCGGCACGAGGCCGGGAAACCGCTGTGCGATATCGGGTGGTGGCGTGCCCGACGTGTCGGAGGCACGCCAGACCACGACGCCGCCGGTCTCGCTGAATTTCGCGACCGACAGCCACGGGGTTCGTTCCGGCGTGGCATCGAGCAATAGATGCGGGCGCCCGGCGCTCATCGCGATGAAACCGGCCAATTGCGGATCGCCGGCCACCGCGCGCAGCCGCTGGTTGGTTCGCCGTTCGAAATTGTCGCCAAAGAATTGCGCGATCGCTTTGGCCGGCAACGAGGTCGGCACTTCGGCAGCGCCGGTCCACGGCAGAACAAGGGTGGTCACGATCACCGCCACGGCGGGAGCAGCGACGGCTGCGGCCCATACCGTCCGCAACAGGCGCTGACGCCGCAGATGGATCAGATCGCCGCTCGCCACGATTACGACGAGCCCCGACATCAGCAAGGCGACGCCCGCCCCGCCGACGACATGATCGCGGTTAAAGATGCCCGCGATCAAGCTTCCGAGCAGCGCCGGCGCAAGCGCGAAGAAATAGACGAATTGGCGCGCCAGCGGATCGACCGGCGGCCGGTAGATGATCGGCGCCTCCCCGGCATTGCGGGCGAACCAGCCGGAGTTGAGGATCGCCAGCAGCACGATGGCGGACATTGCGAGCACGAGACCAGCGAGCAGCCAGCCCCACTGCAGGGCGCGCGCGCCGAGATCGGAGATCGCTGGCCACGGCGGCATCGCGAGCGCATCGGCGCGGAGCAGCCAGATCAGATACGGCAAGACCAGCACGGCGATCACGAGCAGCGCATAGAGCGGATCGAGCGACATCAGCACGCGCCGCCCCCGCGCAGTGGCAACGACAAATCCGGCCAGCAGCAGCAGTAATCCGAGCGCGGCCGGCGTCGTCAGCAGCAAAAGTCCGGCCTCGATCGACCAGGCGAACCAGGCGTTCCGCCGGTTCTGGCCGATCAATTGCCAGGAATGCAGCAAAAGCAGCGCCCACAGCGGGCGCGCCAGCACCAATGGTCCGAACTCGACGCCGGGCGAAGAGAAGGCCACCACCGTCATCGAGAGCAGTACCGCGAGCACTGCCTGCTGCCCTCCGACAATCGCGCGGGCCAGTTGATAGTAGATCCAGAAGGTGACGACGGCGCAGACCTGCGCCAAAAGATAGACGCCGAAGATGTGATTCCCGGCGGCGCGAAACGCGATGTCGGCGAGCCAGAACGCCAGCGGCGGACCGAGCCAGGTTCCGACCTGGTATTCCCGGCCAAAGGCCAGCACGGTCGCCACGTCGCCCGGCGGGCTGCGGTACAGCAGCATCGGCAGGATCAGCCAAATTGCGGCCTGGACCAATACCACGAGCCAGACCACCAGCCGCGGCCGGGCGCGGATCAGTTCGACAACGAGCGAGGTGAAGCGCATGAAACGTCCGAATGCCGGGCCGGGCAGCCCTGTCCCCAAACGTTTGATAGAGCGCAGGGCCCGTCGAGGCAACCAGCCTCAGATCGTGGCGGAAATATCGCCAAGGATCTCCCCGTCGACGGTGAAGAGATCGGGTTCGACCGTTTCAGGGAAATGCTTCAGCCGTGCGGCGATCACGGGTGCAAAAAACCGGCGATGGTGGATGCTGGGGCCGAGCCGGTCCAGCGCCTCGCGGTGTTCCGGCACGGCATAGCCCTTGTGGGTTTCGAAGCCATAACCCGGGCAATCCAGCGCCAATGCGCTCATCAGGCGGTCTCGCGTCACCTTGGCGATGATCGAGGCCGCCGCGATCGACATGACGATGCCGTCGCCGCCGATCACGGCGTCGCAATCGCAGGGCGCATCGATCTTGTCGCGGCCGTCGACGAACACGTGCTTCGGCAATTCCGGCAGCGCGCGCACGGAGCGCGCCAGCGCCCAGAGCGAGGCACGCAAGATATTGTCGCGATCGATCCGCGCGGGTGAGGCAAAGGCGACCGCAAACGACGAGGTCGCGCAGATTTCCTCGAACAATTCCTCGCGGCGTTCGGGCGCGAGCCGCTTGGAATCGTCGATGCCTTTGGGGATTCGCTTGGGATCGAGGATGACGGCAGCCGCTACCACCGGACCCGCCAGCGGACCGCGCCCGGCCTCGTCGCAGCCGGCAACCGGCCAGATGCCGCGCTTGATCAGCGCCCGCTCGCGACGAAAGCTCGGCGGGGCAACCGCGATCACGCCCTTCGGCAGCTCGGCTTGTTCCTTGCCGGCGTTCTTGGCGAATTTCCCGGCGGATTTCTTGGCGGACTTGTCCCGAATCATGGCCGGGATTCGTGCGCCAGCGCGCGCTCGCGCGCAACCGGGAACCCGGCACAATTCCCGTTATTCAATCCTGTACTTGTGCCTAATCCCGCAGATGCACCCGCCGGTCGTCGCCGACCTCGATGCCCGGCGCGACCACGACTTCCCAAACGTGGTTGTCGGGATCGCCGAAATAGCCGCAGTAACCGCCGTAGTCGGTCTTGTGCGCAGGCTTCAACAGTGACCCGCCGCAGGAGATTGCGAAATCGAGCGCCGTGTCGACCTCCTCGACCGAGCTGCAATTCCATGCGAGCGTCGTGCCGCGAAAGGATTTCGGCCGTGGCTGATCCGGCAGCGCGGCGTCGCGGGCGAGTTGATCCCACGGGAAAAGCGCAATCACCGTGCCGCCGGTATCGAAAAAGGCGACGGCATCGCCGGTTGCGTGCATCTTCCGGACAAAGCCGAGCGCCTCGTAAAAGGCGATACTGGCGCGCATGTCGCTGACGCCGAGCGTGATGACCGTGAACCGGGGGACTGGCTTGCTTGTACTCATGTGAGTCTCCTCCCCGTCATTGCGAGGAGCCAACGGCTCGCAATGACGATCAGAACAGACTCAACTGCTGTCCGTTCCGCTTCGGCTTGACGAAATGATCGGTCGTCAATTTCGAACGGCGCTTGTTGAGGCCGAGCTTTTCGCAGGCGATCTCGAACCGCCGCCCGATCATCCAGGCCATCGGGCCGGTGCCCTTCATCCGCGTTCCCCATTGCGAGTCGTAGTCGCGCCCGCCACGCATGTCGCGGATCAGGGTGAAGACGTGACGGTAGCGGTCGGGATAATTCGCCATCAGCCATTCGCGAAAGAGATCGCGCACCTCGAGCGGCAGCCGCAGCAGCACGTAACTCGCTTCCTTGACCCCGGCATGGGCCGCGGCATCGAGAATGCGCTCGATCTCGGAATCGTTCAGCGCGGGAATAACGGGTGCGACCATCACCGTGGCGGGGATGCCGGCCTGCGATAATTGCCGCAGCGCCTCCAGCCGCTTCGGCGGCGTCGAGGCGCGCGGCTCCATGGTGCGGGCGAGCTTGGGATCGAGCGCGGTCACGGAAATCGCGACCTTTACCAAACTGCGCTTCGCCATTCGCTGCAGAATATCGATGTCGCGCGTAACCAGCGCCGATTTGGTGACAATGCCGACGGGATGACCGGCTCGTTCCAGCACTTCGAGAATGCCGCGCATGATTTTGTGCTCGCGCTCGATCGGCTGATAGGGATCGGTGTTGGTGCCGATCGCGATCATGCGCGGCTCGTAACCGGGCGCCGCCAATTCTTTCTCGAGCAGTTCCGGCGCGTCCGGCTTGGCCAGCAGTTTGGATTCGAAGTCGAGCCCGGGCGACAGGCCGAGAAAGGCGTGGGTCGGCCGCGCGAAGCAGTAGACGCAGCCATGCTCGCAGCCGCGGTAGGGGTTGATCGAGCGGTCGAAGCCGATGTCGGGCGAGTCGTTACGGGTGATGACCTTGCGCGAAGTATCCAGCGACACCGTGGTCTTGAACGGCGGCAGGTCGTCCAGGCTCTGCCAGCCATCGTCGAAGGCGACCCGCGCCTCGGCCTCGAACCGGCCGCTCTGGTTCGACTGCGCACCGCGGCCACGCCGTCTCTGGCGTTCGATGGCGACCGCAAGCTCGGGAAAAGGGGTCGCACCCGCCGGCTCGGAGGGCGCCGTGACCGGCGGGTGCTTGAGGGCATGAGAGGATGCTCGGCTCATGGAGCGAACATAGCACGCATCAAGAACAAATCAAGAACAACATCGACAACAATTCACATTGAGCACAAACCGCGGAGAAAGGCGTCCGCGGCCGATGCCGCAAAAAACTGCACGCAAACGGCTGCTTTGATTGTGACAAGGTGATAACAGTGCAGCGTTTTTCACCGTTTGAGCCACTGAAGCCTCACTCATGCTGAGCGTGATCGTTCCGACCGAAGGAATAGAACAGCCCGCCGTCGCAACACTGGCGGCGCTGGTGCCGGGAGCCGCAGCCGGCGTCATCTGCGAGGTGCTGCTGGTCGACGGAACCGGTAACGGCGTGATCGAGCGGGTGGCCGACGTGGCCGGCTGTCGCTTTCTGAGGTTTGAGGGAACACGCGCTGCGGCGCTGGCCGCCGGCGCGCGGGCGGCGCGCTCGCCATGGCTGATGTTCCTGCACGCCGGTGCGGTGCTCGACAGCGGTTGGATCGACGAGACCACGCAGTTCATCCAGAACGTATCGAGCAGCGGACGGCCGCGTGCCGGGGTGTTTCGCTATGCGCGCTCGCCCTATGCCGAGACACGGCTGCGCGACGGCTTCAAGTTCGTCGCCCGCATGATCGCCGGGCCATCGGCGGAACAGGGGCTCCTGATCGCCCGCGATCATTATGAGCGGCTTGGCGGCTACCGGCCGGATGCCCGCCGCTCCGAGACGCGGCTGCTGCGCCAGCTCGGCCGCTCGGCGCGTACCCAATTGCGCAGCCGGATCATGGTCGTCGCCTAGGGCGGTAAACCGCAGGGCCCCGGACACAAAATATCGAAAACAACCCCATGCAAAGTAGAACCGGCACGAGCCGGCGGCCCCCACCCTCGCGAATATACTTGCTAAAGTCAAATATATCTTTGACAATAGCAAATGTCGAGGTGTCCAATGTCCCAGCTGAATTCCGAACAAGAAGTTGCGGCCGTTCGCGCCTTCAACCGCTTCTACACCCGCAAGCTCGGGATCATCGAACCGAAGCTGCTGCACAGCCCGTTTACGCTGCAGGAGGCGCGCATCATCTACGAGATCGTGCATCGCCCGGCCTGCACCGCCAGCGATCTGACCCGCGATCTCGGGCTCGATCCCGGCTTCCTGAGCCGCACCCTGCAGGCGCTGCAGCGCCGCCAGATCGTGACGCGAAAGCCGTCAAAGGACGACGGCCGCGTCAACGAGCTCGCGCTGACGGCGAAGGGCCGCGCCGCCCAGGCCGAGCTGGAGCGCCGCTCGTGCGAGCAGGTCGGAAGCCTGCTCGCTTCGCTCGAAGGCGGCCAGCGCACCGCTCTCGTGCAGGCGATGACGACGATCGAGCAGACCCTGGAACGGCCCGCGGAGAAGCCGCCAGCGTTTCTTCTGCGCAGCCACCGGCCGGGCGACATCGGCTGGGTGATCTCGAGCCAGGCAAAGGCCTATGCCGAGGAGTATGGCTGGGACATCAGCTACGAGGCACTGGTCGCCGAGATCTGCGCGCAGTTCATCCGGAACTTTGATCCTTCGCGCGAGCATTGCTGGATCGCCGAAGCCGGCGGCGAGCCGCTCGGCTCGATCTTTCTGGTGAAGGGCAGCGATGACGTCGCAAAGCTGCGGCTGCTATTGGTGGAGAAGAAAGCGCGCGGGCTCGGCGTCGGCCGCGCGCTGGTCGAGCAGTGCATCCGCGCGGCGCGCGAGAAGGGCTACAAGGAAATGACGCTGTGGACCCAAAGCATCCTTGTCGCCGCGCGAGGCATCTATCAGGCCGCGGGCTTCCGCCGCGTCAAGGAAGAGCCGCACCATAGCTTTGGCGTCGATCTGGTCGGTGAGACCTGGGAGCTGGACCTGTGAAGCCCGCGCGTCGTGATCGTCCGCGACGCGTCACGCCAGAACTCGTCGCCTTCCATGTCAAGCGCGCGCATCAGTTGCGCGTCGAAGCCTGGCGCAACATGTGGCACACGCTATGGGCGTTGCTGGTCAGGCTGAAGCGCCTTGGGCTTTAGGCCGCCGCAGGTGCTCGTCCAGCCGCGGCATGATCTCGACAAAATTGCAGGGACGGGTGCGGTAATCGAGCTGGGCAGCGAGGATGCCGTCCCATGCGTCGCGGCAGGCGCCCGGCGATCCCGGCAGGCAGAAGATGAAAGTCGCGCCCGCAACGCCGGCGGTGGCCCGGCTCTGCACCGTCGAGGTGCCGATCTTGGCGTGGCTCAGCATATGGAAGGCGATGGAAAAGCCATCCATCCGCTTTTCGAACAGCGGCTCGACCGCCTCCGGCGTCACGTCGCGGCCGGTAAAGCCGGTGCCGCCGGTGGTGATGATCGCATCGACGCTCGCGTCGGCGATCCAGCGCTTGATGATGACGCGGATCGCATCGACGTCGTCGACGGCGATTTCGCGCCCGGCGAGATGATGACCGGCCGCCGTGAGCCGGTCCACCAGCGTGGCGCCGGATTTGTCATCGGCCAGCGAACGGGTGTCGGAAATCGTCAACACCGCGATGTTGAGTGGCACGAATTGCTTGGTTTCGTCGATGGAGGACATTTCACTTGATCCCTCGTGTCCCGGACGCGGTGCAGCGTCCTACACGCTGCTCCGCAGAGCCGGGACCTATTTGTGCTCGAGCAGCTTGGGGCCCGGATCAGCAGCGCACCGCTAACGCGCTGCGCAGCATCCGGGGCACGACATCGTCACAACGCTCCCTGAGCAAACGTGTTGCAAGCCTGCACCGTGCCCTGCTTGTAGCCGGTCATGAACCATTGCTTGCGCTGCGCCGCGGAGCCATGGGTGAAAGAGTCGGGCACCACCCTGCCCGTCGACTGCCGCTGCAGCGTGTCGTCGCCGATCGCGGTTGCCGTTCTCAGTGCCGCGTCGATATCGCCGGGTTCGATGAAGCCCGGACGCTTCTTCTCTTCGCGATTGACCCAGACGCCGGAAAGACAATCCGCCTGCAACTCGACCTTGACCTGCAGCGCGTTGGCTTCCGCCTTGCTGCCGGCCTGCTGCTGCAGCCGCTGCACGCGCGGCAGGATGCCGAGCAGATTCTGGATGTGGTGTCCCGCTTCGTGCGCGATGATGTAGGCGGCGGTGAACTTGCAGGCGCTGCCCGAGCAGCCGCGGAAACGTGTCTCGACTTCGCGGAAGAAACTGGTGTCGAGGAAGATCTGCTTGTCCGGCGGGCAGTAGAACGGTCCCATCGCCGACTGCGCCATGCCGCAGCGGCCGCCATTGGTGGCGTTGCGAAACAGCACGATGCGCGGGCCTGTATAATTCTGGCCGCTGGCCTGGAATATCTCGCTCCAGCGGTCGTCGATCTCGCCGAGAATGCCGGCGATCATGCTGCCGACTTCGTCCTTCGGTGCGCCGGTTTTGGCCGGACCCGAGCGGCGATCGGTCTGGTAGGTCGGCGCCTGTCCGCCGCCGGAGAGAATTTCAGCGCCGCCGATCAGGATGCGTGGATCGATTCCGAAGGCGTATCCGACGAGGCCGAGTATGATGATGGTGCCGATGCCGAGCCCGCCACCGCCCATCGGCAGGCCAAAACCGCCGCCTCCGCCACCCATTCCGCCGCCGCCGTCGCGACGGTCTTCGATCTCGTCGCTGCGGCGGAAATCATCGTAACGCATGGCGCTATTTCCTCATCCCCGGCTGTCGGCCCGATACCCAACGCGGCAATCACGTAGAATTTCCATTTCATTAATCAATAACCCGCCCGGCAAAAATTGCCTAGTGCGCAAGCCGCCGCAATCTCTGCTGGTAATCCTGCCGATGATCTCTCTTCGCATTCTGCGTCGATAAATTTCTTGGTTAAGTCGATTTTTACTTTGCCCGGTCAATGTATCGCCAGTCGGTTGTTTAGTCCCGCGTCGCCGACAGCGTCGCCTGAGTCAGAGTAATTGAGTCATGGTTGTGTCGCGTCGCGGGGCGTCTGCAAGGGCGCCCCGCACTAAATTTGAGTCTGATTCAAGCGCTCGCATCGTCGTCGGCGATTGCGTCGCCGAGATGTCGAAGCTTCCAGCCGGTTCGGTCGATCTGGTGTTCGCAGATCCTCCGTACAACCTGCAGCTCAGGGGCGACCTCAAGCGCCCCGACGAATCCCATGTCGATGCCGTCAACGACGACTGGGACAAGTTTTCGTCGTTCGCCGCTTACGACGATTTCACCCGCGCATGGCTCTTGGCCTGTCGCCGGGTCATGAAACCGTCGGCGACGCTGTGGGTCATCGGTTCCTACCACAATATTTTCCGCGTCGGCGCGATCATGCAGGACCTCGGCTTCTGGGTTCTCAATGACATCGTCTGGCGCAAGACCAACCCGATGCCGAATTTCCGCGGCCGCCGCTTCACCAATGCGCACGAGACCATGATCTGGGCGGCGCGCGACGAGAAGGCCAAGGGCTATACATTCAATTATGAGGCCCTGAAGGCCGCCAACGAGGACGTGCAGGCGCGTTCCGACTGGCTAATCCCGCTTTGCACCGGTGAAGAGCGTCTCAAGGGCGCCGACGGCAAGAAGGTGCACCCGACCCAGAAGCCGGAAGGCCTGCTGGCGCGCGTGCTGCTGTCGTCGTCAAAGCCCGGCGATCTCGTGATCGATCCTTTCAATGGCACCGGCACCACCGGCGCCGTGGCAAAACGTCTCGGCCGCCGCTACATCGGCTTCGAGCGCGACAAGACCTACGCGAAGGCCGCCGAAGAACGCATCGCAGCCGTCGAACCGCTGCCCGAAGCGACGCTGGCGCCGTTCATGACCGCGCGCGACGCTCCGCGCGTCGCATTCTCGGAACTGATCGAACGCGGCATGATTCCGCCCGGCACCAGGCTGGTCGATTCCAAGAAGCGTCACGGCGCCCTCGTCCGCGCCGACGGCGCCATCATGCTCGGCGACAAGGTCGGCTCGATCCACCGCATCGGTGCGGTCGCCCAAGGCTCCGGCGCCTGCAACGGTTGGACCTTCTGGCACGTCGAGACCAAGAACGGCCTCAGGCTGATCGACGAACTGCGCGCCGAAATCCGCTCCGAAATGGCGGCGGGTTAAGACTTAGTTCACCTCACCGCGAGAGGTCCGCGTCCGCGGCCTACGGCACGGCCGCGCCAAAGCACCATACCGTGCGTACGGCTGCGAGACCGGACATGGTGCAAAAAATGCGGCTTGCCCAGCCCCGGCGCGGCCGGAATGATCGGCCGGCATGGCAGCCGTGCCATGCTTGCAGGTGGCGTTGCGGCTTTTCGCCCTTATTTGAAGGTATACGGACTGCATTCATTATCCCGTTTAGAGATTACTCCCATGCGCACACGAGGCTCCGAGTCCTTTATCGTGCTGCCGCTGCTGCCGATCTTCCTGATCGGCCTGTTTCCCATGCTGCTGCTGAGCTTGCTGGGCCCGGCTGGGCTGATCATCCTCGGCATTCTGGTCGCCTGCGCCGGTCTGACCGACATTCTGGACGCCAGCGGCACCTTCAGCGAGCAGATCATCGTCCACGGTTATGCGCGAGGATCGGAACGCGCGGGGCAACGTACCGCTCTGCATTCGGAAGTCCGCTTTGCGTCGGCGATGATTGCTTCCGGCGCTGTCCTTGCGGTCGCCGGTATCGGCGGCCTGTTCATATCGTAAGGCGCCGCTGCTCACGAACTCGTCGCTTGCGCTCCTTTTAAGAATTTGAGCATGGACGTGCCGCGCGGTGGCATTGCCGCCGTGGCCAAAGTCCGCAACGAGCCTTGCTGCAAGAAGCAATGGGGGAGAATTCCAAATGCTCAAATTCTATTTCAACGGATCGCCCAACCCGACCAAGGTCGCCCTCTTCCTGGAGGAAGCCGGTATCGCCTACGAGCCGGTCGCCGTCGACACCCGCAAGGGCGACCAGTTCAAGCCGGAGTATCTCGCCATCAATCCGAATGCCAAGGTGCCGGCGATCGATGACGACGGCGTCAAGGTCTTCGACAGCAACGCCATCCTGCTCTATCTCGCGGAAAAGACCGGCAAGTTTCTGCCCGCGAACACGCCGGCCAACCGCGGCGAACTGCTGTCATGGCTGATGTTCGCCGCCACCGGCGTCGGCCCCTTTTCCGGCCAGGCCGTCCACTTCAAGCATTTCGCGCCGGAAAAGATCGACTACGCGCATAACCGCTATCAGTTCGAGGCGCAGCGGCACTTCGGCATTCTCAACGACCGCCTCGCCAACCGCCGTTATATGGTCGGCGACACCTACACCATCGTCGACATGGATGTCTGGGGCTGGGCCCGCATGATGGCCTTCGTGATGGGCGAGGATACGGCCGCGAAATATCCCAATGTCAAACGGCTGGTGGACGAGATCACCGTACGGCCTGCGGCAGCCAAGGCGATCGCGCTGAAGGATAACTTCAAGTTCAAGGCCGAGATGGACGACGAGGCCCGCAGCAACATGTTCAAGCATATGTCGGTGAAGGCGGCCTGAGCCGGCTAGCACCGAGAACCTGTAGGGTGGGCAGAGGCGCACTTGCGCCGTGCCCACCTCTTCTTCAAAGCAGTCTGACGCTTGAGGGGATGGTGGGCACGCTTCGCTCTGCCCACCCTACCAGCCTAGTTCCGCGGCGCCTCTAAGACTCAAACCGCAGCGGCAACCTTCCGCTCGGCAGGGAACGGCCCGAGCACGCGCTCGACCAACGCGGAATCGCAATATTCCTTGATCTGCTTGATCTTCCCGTTCTCGATCCGCCAGACCATGCAGTATTGATTGTCGTATCGTTCGCCGGACTTGGTGACGTTGTCACCGCGAGCTTCGACCACGACATAATCGCCTTCAGCGATGAAGTTGAACGCCAGCGTTCGCGGCCGCCCGGCCGCGAGGAGCGACCGCAGATAGCCCATCAGGCCGTTATTGATGGCCTCACGGCCTCTGAATTCGCCCGACCAGGAATACTGGCCGGTCACGATCCAGGTCACATCCTCGGCGATATTATCGAGGAATGTGGTTCCACTGCGGTTCGCTGAATCTGCGTAGATCTGCTGCACCAGTTTTTTGTTGTCGGCTGCATTCATTGATTGGCTCCATTGTTGAATGAGGGGCCGCGTTTCTTCCGCGGTTGATGGATATCAGGCGGCCGGAAACAGCCGGCTGACGTTGGGCTCGGGCGGCAAGCGCAGCCCGTTGGCGAGATAGCCGACCGTCCGGTAGTAGCCGGCGAGCAGCAGCAGCTCGAGGATGGCTTCATCCTCGAATGCGGCCTGCAGTGCAGGCCACAGTTCGTCGCTGATATCGCAAGTGTCGTGCAGCTCGTCGGCGAGGCGGATCAGGAGCGCATCGTCGGCTTCCCAGCAGGCGCTATCGGCGTTGCCGTGCACCGTCGCCTTGACCTGTGCTTCGGTCAGTCCCGCCTCGCTCGCAAAATAATGGACGCGCATGCCCCATTCATATTCGCAAGCACAGCGCGCAGTGACGCGATGCAGCAGCACCTCGCGCTGCCGGATGCTGAGCCTTGTTCCGGAAAGATAGCTCGGCGCGCCGCGAATGAAGCGTTCGAACAGCTCGGGATGTCGCGCGAGCGTGGTGAACAGGCGAAAGGGCGGCATCCAGGATCGCGGCATGCGATCGAAGGCGGCCTGAACTTTGTCGCGATAAGGCATTGTGGCCGGCGCCAGTCGTGCAGTCATGCGGGCTAGTCTCGATATTTCGAATGCCCGCTATCCTCGGCCGCTTCTTCTCATTCTTCCAATTGATAGTCTATATAGTATATATTCATTGTATGAATTTGAATTCGCTTGACCTCAATCTATTGGTCGCGCTCGACGCGCTGCTCAGGGAAGCCAATGTCAGCCGCGCCGCGATGCGGATCGGGTTGTCGCAGCCGGCCGCCAGTCACGCGCTGCAGCGGCTGCGCGACCTAATCGGCGACCCGCTGCTGGTTCGTAACGGTGCGCGTATGGAGCTGACGCCGCGGGCCCAGGCGCTGCGCGCGCCGCTCGCGCAGACGCTGGATCAGGTGCGCGCGCTGTTCATCGCCGACGAGTTCGACGCCGCAAGGAGCGAGCGTCAGTTTCGCCTGATGATGCCGGACCTCGCGGTCGAACTCCTGATGCCGCCGCTGATGGAGAAAATCACCAAGGCGGCGCCGAACGTGCGGATCGACGTGGTACCGTGGCGGGGTCCCGCGATTTTCACGCCGGAATTCGCCCGCACCATTGACCTCGTGATCTCGATCGGTAACGCGTTCACGGGGTTCCACCGGCAACGGCTCTACACCGACGGCGATGCTCTCGCCGTCCGGCGTGGCCATCCCGCCGGAGCAAGGCTGAAACGGATCGAGACGTTTCTCGATGCGCGGCATGTCGCGGTCGTGATCCGCGGCCAGAGCGATGACCTGATCGACATGTGGTTGCGTCCCAAGGGCATCGAGCGGCGGATTGCGCTGGTGGTGCCCGGCTATATCGAGGCGCTGCATGTCGCCGCGCGCACCGATCTTGTCGCCTTCGTGCCGCGCCGCCTGATAGCCGCGCTGTCGAAGCAATTGTCGCTCGCGACGGTCACACCGCCGCTCGATCCCGGCATCGACGAGCAGTTCATGTTCTACCCGACCCGCGCCCAGATGGATCCCGGCTCGATCTGGCTACGCAACATCATGCTCGGCATCGGCCGCGAGATGGAGCGGGCGTCCAAGCGCGCTGCATAGGGTGGGCAAAGGAGCGCAGCGACGTGCCCACCATCCCCGTGGAGTTTGAGGATACATGGTGGGCACAGCGCAAGAGCGCCTTTGCCCACCCAACGAAATCATGCCTTCTCCTCCGCCAGCACCTTCTGCACCGCCGGCCGCTCTTCCATCCGCTTGCGATGCGCGACGACCTTCGGCAGCTTGGATAGATCGACGCCATCGCCCTCCAGCCAGCCCGCGATGGTGTAGAGATAGGGGTCGCAGATCGTGTACTGCTCGCCCATCACCCACGGCCCCTTCAGCATGTCGCGCTCGATGAGCGCGAAGCCGGCCGACATGGTTTCCGGCACCTTGCGCTTCATGTCGGCGAACGAAGACTCCTCGGCCGCCCAGCGAGAGCCGCGCATCTTGTGGGCATGCGACACGTGCACGGTGGAACAGAGATAGCTGTTGAACGACTGGGCCTGCGCGAACGCGAAGGGATCATCGGGCACGAGCTTCGCTTTCGGAAAATCGCTCGCAATGAAAGCGAGGATCGCCGGCGTCTCGGTCAGGGTGCCGCGGTCCGTCACCAGCGCAGGCACGCGCCCCTTCGGATTGATCGCGAGATATTCCGGGGTGGTCTGCTGGCTGTTCTTGAAGTCGAGCCGCTCTGCCGTGTAGGGGGCGCCGGCCTCTTCCAGAGCGATATGCGATGCGAGTGCGCAGGTGCCGGGGGCGTAGTAGAGCTTGAACATGGCTGTCCTCTTCGGTCGGGAACCGGAGGTTAGCGGCCCGCCGTTCCGCCGTCCACCCGAGCCCCGGCACAGCGACACCAGGCTTTCGCGGTTGCCCCCGGCGGCGCTGCCATGTCATGACGGTGCAAAGTCAATTTATTGTGGGGCGTATCGGGGGATTACCATGACTGTTCTCATCGCAGGCGGCGGCATTGGCGGGCTGACGCTGGCGCTCAGCCTGCACCAGATCGGCGTTCGGGCCAGAGTGTTCGAGAGCGTGCCGGAGCTGCGGCCGCTTGGCGTCGGCATCAACGTGCTGCCGCATGCGGTGCGCGAGCTGATCGAGCTCGGGCTGCATGACGTGCTCGACGCGGCCGCCGTCCGCACCAAGGAGCTCGCGTATTTCTCCAAGCATGGCAAGCCGATCTGGAGCGAGCCGCGCGGCATCGAGGCCGGTTACAAATGGCCGCAATTCTCGATCCATCGTGGCACACTGCAGCAGATTTTGCTCGACGCCGCGATCGAACGGCTGGGAAGGGAGAACATCCTGACCAGCCATCATCTCTCCGGCTGGGCGGAAACGGAGAACGGCGTCCGCGCCGAATTCATCGACAAGGCCACCGGCAAATCGAAAGGCCACCATGACGGCGCGCTGTTGATCGCGGCCGACGGCATCCATTCGGCGGTCCGTGAAAAGCTCTACCCCAACGAAGGCCCGCCGATCTGGAACGGTCGCATCCTGTGGCGCGGCATCACCGATAGCGACGCCTTCCTGTCCGGCCGCACCATGATCATGGCGGGCCATGAGATCCTGAAATTCGTCTGCTATCCGATTTCGAAGCAGGCCGACGGCGCCGGCAAGTTCCGGATCAACTGGGTGGCCGAGCGGCATATGCCGCCGACCTATCAGTGGCGGCGCGAGGACTACAACCGCACCGCAAAACTCGAAGAGTTTCTGCCGTGGTTCAAGGACTGGAAGTTCGACTGGCTCGATGTGCCCGGCCTGATCGAGAATTGCCCGCACGCCTACGAATATCCGCTGGTCGATCGCGATCCGATCCCGCAATGGACGTTCGGCCGCGTCACGCTGATGGGCGATGCTGCGCATCCGATGTACCCGATTGGCTCCAACGGTGCATCGCAGGCGATTCTGGACGCCCGCGTCATCACCCGCGAGATCCTCGAGAAAGGCACGACCAACGTCGCGTTATCAGCGTACGAAGCCGAGCGCCGGCCCGCCACCACCGACCTCGTGATGCTCAACCGCCGCAACGGTCCCGAGCAGGTGATGCAGATGGTCGAAGAGCGCGCGCCCAACGGCTACAACGTGGTGACCGACGTGCTCTCGCTGCAAGAGCTGGAAGACATCGCCGCCAACTACAAGCGCGTCGCCGGCTTCCAGGTCGAAGGCCTCAACGCCAAACCGCCAATCGTCCAGATCATGCGGGAAGCGCCGCGGGCGAGCGCGGGATGACCCGGTCATTCTATCTCTTCGTCGGCGCAGGCGAGCACTACCGGGAGTGCATCGGCATAACGAAGCCCGGAGCATTCTTTCGTTCCATGAAACGAAAGAACGCTCCGACAGTAATTTTGCCGAGACTGAACGGCGGCAACGTCTACGAATGCAGCGGCCTGATATTCTGGTTCATGTGGAAGAAGTTCTTCGGGTCGTACTTGGCCTTTAAGGCGACGAGGCGGTCGTAATTTTCACCGTAAGTGGCCTTGAGTCTGTTGTCATCTCCATCGTCCATCATGAAGTTCACATAGCAGCCGTCGGCCGAATAGGGATGCACGGCCTCCCAGTAGCCCTTGGTCCAGCGCGTGATTTCGCCCGCCTTTTGCGGATTGGGATCGATACCCGCAATGACCATCGACCAGGTCGCGTCGCGCGTGTTCCAGGCGGTGTCGCTCTTGCCGACGCGACGGACAGCGCCGTCGATCGGATAAAGATGCATGAGCGAGAGCGCGCTGGGCAGTTTCTGTGCCTGGGCGATATGGGCGTCGATCGCTCCGTCGGTCAGTTCCTTCACGAAATCGCCGCGCCAGTACCATTGCAGGCCCTTGGGGAAGAACGGATCGAACATGGACTGGAGGGCCGGATAGGGCATCTCACCCATCCAGTTGAAGAGCGGCGCGGGCAGCGCTCCGAGCAACTTGGCCATGACCGCCTGGCCGTCTGCTGTCGCGCCATTGTAGCAGGCGATGATGGCGCAGGCGCGCTTGCCCTGATGCTCCGCTGGGAACGGGTCCACCGGTGGAACAGTCTTCAAGCCGACAAAGGCCCCGAGCTCCTCGGGAGCGCCAGGCAGGAAATCCCGGTACGTCTGCATGACAGTCCGCGCATCCTTGAGATCCCAGAAGACTGGACCGGCATAGACCATGTTCACCGGATGGGCCTGGAACAGGAAGCTTGTGACGATGCCAAAATTGCCGCCGCCGCCGCGCAGACCCCAGTAGAGATCAGCGTTCTCTGATTTGTTCGCGGTGACAATGCGACCGTCGGCGAGCACGACGTCCGCCTCGAGCAGATTGTCGATGGTGAGGCCGTGCTTGCGGGTGAGGTATCCGGTGCCGCCGCCGAGCGTGAGGCCGGCGATACCGGTCGTCGAGACGATACCGGCCGGCACAGCGAGCCCATAGACATGTGTGGCGTGGTCCACATCGCCCTGCGTGCAGCCGGGACCGACGCGGACAGTACGGGCGGTGGGATTGACCCGCACGCCCTTCATCATCGACATGTCGATCATCAGCCCGTTGTCGACACTACTGAGGCCCGGCCCGTTATGCCCGCCTCCGCGAATCGCGACCGTGAGATCGTTTTGCGTTGCAAACTCGACCGCGGTGACAACGTCAGCGACATCAGTGCATCGCGCAATCATCTCCGGACTCTTATCGATCATCCCGTTGTAGAGGCTCCGCACGGCTTCATAGTCGGCGTCCGTTCGCCTGATGACGGGGCCGCGCATGCTGCCGATGAAGGCTTCAGTGGCCGTGGCTTGCATGATCTCCTCCTGTTTTCGCACAATGATCGGCTAGTTGGGCTAGGTGGCCTTAAGTGGGACTTACGTCCTCCCAGCGCCAATCGCTCGGAAGCCAGCCGAACGCTGTGCCGGTGCGAACGACATGGCCGAGTCCGGGGAACGGCAAGTGGTAGCTCGAGACCATCACCTTCTCGCTCGCGCATCGATCGAGGAAGGCGCGGCGTGTCTTCGCGCCTTGATCGAG
Source organism: Bradyrhizobium icense (assembly GCF_001693385.1). Classification (NCBI taxonomy): domain Bacteria; kingdom Pseudomonadati; phylum Pseudomonadota; class Alphaproteobacteria; order Hyphomicrobiales; family Nitrobacteraceae; genus Bradyrhizobium; species Bradyrhizobium icense. The sequence continues at coordinate 1,556,704 of NZ_CP016428.1, read as the reverse complement.
ATCCAGGTCGAACCGCCGCGCCAGTCGGGGTGCTGGAAGGCGACAGCGAGCCCGGTGACGGCGCTTCCGGCAACTGCAAGGAAATGACGACGATTAAGCGACATCTTCTCCTCCCTTGAAGCGGCGTTTGACCGCGGGACGGCAGAGATCGCTGACGATATGGGCCGCTCCGCAAGGGCAGTACGGCTTCAACCCACTCGACTATTATGCTTTTAGCTTAGCACGATGGTCCTCGGATTAAACACCGCTTCGACACTCGCTCCGATCAATTCTTCACCAATGCGTCGGTTGTCTGATCCGGTCCTGTGAACCAGAGACGGACATTTCTGGACCGCGGATGCAATTCCGCGGGGCAGATGTTCGAATCCTAGCGGCCGGGTTGTCGATCGGAGCCGGTAAACGAGTCGGTTGCGACCAGTAGCGCAGGCGAGCAATCGCCGCGCAGTGTCCCATTTTCTGCTAAACTTCACAGCGGGGATGGCTGCCGGAGCGTCGCGCAATGGACGTCGCGCAGTGGCTTCAAGACCTCGGCCTTGCCAACTATACAGCGCTGTTCCGCGAGCAGGCCATCGATGCGGACGTGTTGCCGTCGCTCACGGACGCCGACTTCGAGAAGCTTGGTCTGCCGCTCGGGCACCGAAAAAGGTTGCTAGCGGCGATCGCTGCGCTGGAGCCTGCGGCGTCGTCCACCGCCTCAATCCGGCGGCCGTCGTACGCGGAACGCCGCCAGCTCACTGTAATGTTCGTCGACCTTGTCGGCTCGACATCCCTTTCCACGCGGCTCGATCCTGAGGATATGCGGGAGACGCTGACCGCCTACCAGAACACTGTTGCGGGCGAGATCGCACGCTTCGACGGACACCTTGCCAAGTTCATGGGTGACGGCGTGCTGGCCTACTTCGGCTGGCCGCGCGCGCACGAGGATGAGGCCGAAAGAGCGGTGGCAGCCAGCCTGGCGACTGTCGAGGCCGTGGACCGTCTGCGGTCGCCTGACGGCCGCCCGCTTGCCGCACGGGTCGGGATCGCGACAGGACTCGTCGTCGTAGGTGATCTACATGGCACTGGCGCGGCGCAGGAGGAAGCGGTCGTCGGCGACACCCCGAACCTCGCCGCCCGTCTGCAGGCCGTAGCCGGGAGCGGCGAAGTCGTCGTCGCTGAGCAAACACGGCGGCTGATCGGCGGGCTGTTCGAGCTCGAAGACCTCGGACCTTGCGAACTGCGGGGCTTCGCAGAACCGATCAACGCTTGGCGGATCGTCCGCAAGCGCGCAGCGGAGAGCCGCTTCGAGGCACTCCACACAGCCGGTCTGAGCCCGCTCGTTGGGCGAGACCAGGAACTCGGACTTCTCCTCGGGCGCTGGCACCTCGCCAGGAACGGCGAGGGTCAGGCGCTACTTCTCGCCGGGGAGGCCGGAATCGGCAAATCGCGACTCATCGAGGCGCTCCGAGAGCGGATCACCGACGAGCCGCACACTCGAATCTCTCATCGTGCCTCGCCCTACCACGCCAATACCGTGCTCTGGCCATTCATCGATCAGCTTGAGCGAGCGGCGGCGTTCGAGCGTGACGACACGCCTCCGATGCGGCTCTCCAAGCTCGTGTCATTGCTTGCACAAGGGACCGACGATCTCACCGAAGCCGTTCCACTTATCGCGGCTCTCCTCGACATACCGACGGACGGTCGATACAAGCCGCTCGACCTCATGCCGCAGACCCAGAAGCGCAAGACACTGGAGGTGCTTCTCGCACAGCTCGAAGGGCTGGCCCAGCGTCGTCCGGTTCTCTCAGTGCTTGAGGACGCGCACTGGTTCGATCCAACATCGCTCGAGCTCCTCGGACTGATCCTAGAGCGGGTCCAGCACCTGCCGGTGCTCGCAATCATCACGTTCCGGCCGGAGATGACGCCGCCCTGGCCGTCCTTCCCGCACGTAACGGCCTTGACGCTTAATCGCCTTGCGCGCCGGGCTGCGGCAACACTTGTCGAGCAAACGTCAGGCGGGCGCCGCCTTTCTCCGGCAGTGGTGGACGAGATTGCCGCGAAGACCGAGGGCGTTCCGCTTTTCATCGAAGAACTCACCAAGACCGTGTTGGAATCGGGCATGCTGCGCAATACGCCCGAGGGTCTCGCGCTGGGCACATCGCGAGGCGCACTTGCCATTCCGGCGAGCCTGCAGGATTCTCTGATGGCCCGGCTCGATCATTTGGCTTCGGCCAAGGATCTGGTCCAGGTCGGCGCGGCCATCGGCCGTGAGTTCACCTACGAGCTCCTCGATGCAGTCGCTGCACGAGAACCGGCTGATCTCGACCAGGCGCTCGCCCGGCTCGTAAAGTCGGAGCTCGTCTTTCAGCGCGGCACACCGCCCGAGGCGGTCTATACGTTCAAGCATGCTCTGGTCCAGGATGTCGCCTACGCCTCGCTGCTCAAGAGTCGACGGAGCGAGCTCCACGGTCGGATTGCCGCCGTCCTCGAGGCGCGGTTCGCCGATCTTGTCGCGCGTCAGCCCGAGCTCCTAGCGCACCATCTCACAGCAGCCGGGCATGCCGATCGGGCAATCGACTTCTGGTTACGGGCCGGACAGCTCGCGGTTGGCCGATCGGCGAACAGGGAAGCGATAAGTCATCTGACCACCGCCCTCGAGATGCTCGGGAACCGCCCGCCAACTGACGAGCAGTTGGGCCGCGAGCTTGAGGTGCAGATTGCACTGGGTCCTCCGCTGACCGCGACGAAAGGCTTTGCCGCTCCCGAGGTCGAGGCGGCGCACGTCAGAGCGGAGCATCTGGCGCGACGGTTCGGGCATCGTCGCCACCTCGTGAGGGCGTTGCGCGGCCTATGCTACGTGAATCACGTACGCGGTCGCATCCTCCGCGTAAGCGAGCTGGGTTCCGAGCTTGTCGACCTGGCCGAACAAAGCGACGTCGTGATGCAGGCCGACGCGCACAACGCCCTCGCGTTCAATCTATTCCATCAGGGCGAGCACCAATCGGCGCGCGAGCACTTGGAGATCAGCAGTGCAAAGATCGTGCAGGCTGGCGATCCAGCCAACGCCTTGTCGCGCGGGGTCAACATTCACGTGTTCGGCCGCGCCTATCGGGCTCATGTCGACTGGCATCTTGGGTTCGCGGACGCCGCGCTTCGGGCAGCGCAGGATGCGATCGATCTGGCCCATCGTCTCGTCCACCCATTTAGCATGGCCGTGGCGCTCGCTTATGCGGCGATGCTGCACCAGTTCCGTCGCGAGCCCGCGGAAGTCCGCGCTCGTGCCGATGCAGTTCGCTCAATCTGTGCCGAACACGGGTTCAGCTATTATCACGCCTGGGCCACCATCATGAATGGCTGGGCTGTCGCCGAGGACGGCGACGTCGAGGATGGTATTGCACGGGTTCGCGTCGGTGTGCGGGACCTGCGGGCCACCGGGGCTGAGCTGCGTTTACCGTATTATTTGGGAATCCTTGGCGATCTTTACCGCCGCGCGCAACGGCTTGAAGATGCGATCGTCACTCTCGCTGAGGCCCGCTCGGCCGCCGAGCGCAATGAGGAGCATTGGGCCGACGCCAGTCTGCACCTGCTCGAGGGCGATCTCGCTCTGGCAACCCAGGACCGAGCGCAGGCGGAACACTGCATCCGGCGCGCCATGGAGAGCGCACAAGTCCAAAATGCCCGCGCGCTTCTTCTGCGAGGCAGCACAAGGCTGGCGCGACTTCTGGCGGAGGACGATGGACGAACGGTAGTTTACGATGAACTCGCCAAGATCTACGGCTCGTTCACCGAGGGCTTCGAAACCGTCGATTCCCGCGAGGCCAGGGCCGTGCTCGATGGCATTTGACAGCACCTGGAAAAATCACACGAAGGTCGTATTGGCCAAGAATCGAGTTCGGCCGGCGGTATCGGCGGACTCAATTTTGACCCCGAGTGTCCTCCGCTCAAGAATCCCCGTCTACATTCACATCACGCTTCTTGCTCGTGACTGAGCGGTTGCGCAAGGGTCCAACCGCCAGACCGATGCCAAGGCGCTCGGCCCCTGATATCCGGTGGCTGTTTCAGGGTTACTTCATCAGTCGTGGACGACGACTGCGTCGGCACCGCAGAATTGGCTCGCATCCGCAATAGGACAAAAAGCTTGACGGAATCAGGAGCCCGACGAAGCCCGCCTCGCGCGGCGAGCACAGCGGAACAATGCGCGCAGTATCAGTCATGTGACGCTGCCAGCGGCGCGCTCGCGCGGCAACGAGCCGTGAGGCTTGCGACCGAGCGACAGCGACGAACCTCTTCACCTCTCGTCGTACCGAACGGCCTTCGCCGTCTCGACCAGCCGCGCGCTGGTCGTTGCCGTTGCCAGTAGCGTGCCATCCTCGGCCGTCAGCCGTCCCTCGACGAAGGCGACAGTCTTGCCGAGCTGAGTGACCTTGGCCTCGCCAACAATCATTCCCGGCCTGGCCGGCACCAGAAAATTCACCGTCATGGTGATGGTCGCCGTGTAGAGCCTTCCCTCGGTCATGGCGAACACCGCAGGTCCCATCGTGTCGTCGAGCATCGCCGAGAGAATGCCGCCCTGCACGAAGCCGGCCGGGTTGCAGAAATCCCGCTTGCCGTCGAAGCCGATGCGGATCCAGCCGTCCTTCGGCCGCGCGTCAAGCAGATGCCAGCCGAGCAATTTGGAAGATGGCGGGGCGGTAAAATTGTCGAAGACAGTGCTGATCATGGGAACCTCCGTGAGGCTCACTCCTAACGCAGCCCTCCTGCCAGCATGGTGTCAGCAGCGAGCAGCCTCGCAGCTTCAAATGTCCAGCCCGTGCGCGATGGCCTTGCGCATCACATTGGGCAACGCCTCGTCAGCAAGCGTAGCAATCGGCACCCAGCGCATGCCTTCCGGTGCGCGCGTGCGCGTGGCTACATCGGCGGTGTAGATCACGAGCTCGAGCGGAAAATGCGTGAATACGTGAGTGATAACGCCCGTTTTGCGGTGCCAGCACGTCACGCCGTTGAGCTCAGGCGCCTGGTTGAGCGCCATTTTGTCGTCCTGCCCGGCGAGCCAGGCGGAGCCAGGTACTTCGGTCATGCCTCCGAGCAGGCCCTTTTCAGCCCTAGTGCGAACGAGGAGTTCATCGCCACGCCTGACGATGAAGGCGGCCCCGCGGCGCAGCGTTCCCGCCCTTTTCGGCGCCTTGCGCGGAAACGTCTCCTGATCGCCGCGCGAGCGGGCGGCACAATCATCGTTCAAAGGGCACAGCGCGCAGGCCGGCTTTTTCGGCGTACAGATCGAAGAGCCGAGATCCATCAAGGCTTGCGCGCTGTCGCCAGCACGCGAGGGGCCGAGCAATGTCGATGCCAATTCCCCGATCAGCGGCTTCGTCTGCGGCAGCGGTTCTTCCACTGCGTAAAGCCGCGACACCACGCGCTCGATATTGCCGTCGACCGGCATGGTTCGGATATCGAACGCGATCGCTGCGATCGCCTTCGCCGTGTAAGGCCCGATCCCGGGCAATTGGCGCAGGCCCTCCTCGGTATCGGGAAATATCCCGCCATGGTCGCGCAGCACGGCGACCGCGCAGGCATGCAGATTGCGCGCCCGCGAATAATAACCGAGCCCGGCCCACATCCGCAGCACGTCATCCAGCGAGGCGCGGCCGAGCGCAGCGACGTCGGGCCAGCGCGCCAGAAATTTTGCAAAATACGGCCCGACCGTTTTGACGCCGGTCTGCTGCAGCATGATTTCGGACAGCCAGACCCGATATGGATCGGCCCGCTCGCCCGCTGCCGCCCGCCACGGCAAGCGACGGCGATGACGGTCATACCAGTCGAGCAGCAGCGCGGGACGGGAGGCGCCTTCGGCAACAACAAACTTCTTTTTGGTGACGATTGTTAAGGACACATCTCACTCTAGGGTCGGAACGTCGCAATTGCCAGACCTTGCAGACTATAACGCAACGCGTTATAGTCATAATTTGATTCAGAGCTTCGCGAATGCCGAGACGAGATTAATCTGGTCCGGCCAGCGCAGCCGAAGACTTCCAGCCGACATCCAGAACGTGGCGCTGCGGAAGCTTCGTCTTTTGAATCAGGCCCGGGTGCTTGGCGATCTCCGTGTTCCGCCCGGCAATCGCCTCGAGGCCTTGAAGGCGGACCGGCACGGACAACATTCGATCCGGATCAACGACCAATGGCGCATCTGTTTCGTCTGGACTGAGGGAGGACCGACCCCATGTCGAAATCGTCGACTACCACGATTAAGAGCGCGCTTCTTCGAAACCCGCATCCGGGTGAGATTCTGCTTGAAGAATTCCTCAAACCGATGGGACTGAGCCAGAACGGACTGGCTCGTGCCGTGCACGTTGCGCCGCGCCGCATCAACGAGATTGTGCTCGGCAAGCGGGACATCACCGCCGATACTGACCTTCGGCTCGCGCGCTATTTTGGTCTATCCGAAGGATTCTTTCTGGGCCTGCAAATGGACTACGACCTGATGCAGCGACGGCGCGAGATCGACCGCGATCTGAAAGCCATTCGTCCGCGCGCGGCGTGACCCGGATCGCCTCCGCCGATATAATTGCCTCATGTCCAGACCCGGCCCGATCTCCGCAAAGCCTCTTTCCGTCCTGCTCAGCGACGTATTCTCGGACGCCTATGCCAAACAGGGGTTTGCCGCACGCGAGCTGGTGACGCGCTGGGCCGATATCGCCGGGCCCGAGATCGCCGCCCACTCCGAGCCGTTGAAGATGCAGTGGCCGCGGCCGGTGGAGGGGCAGCCGCAGGAACCGGCAACCCTGGTGCTGCGGGTGGAGGGCCCGATGGCGCTGGAGATCCAGCATTCGTCCGACGTGATCCTGCAACGGGTCAACCGCTTTTTCGGCTGGAGCGCGGTCGGCCGGCTGGCGCTGCGGCAGGCGCCGCTGTCGCGCCGGAATCGCCCTGCGCCGCCTCGCGCGCCGGACCCGAAATCGGTGGCGAAAGTCGCCGAAACGTTGTCGGCGGTCGAGGACGAGGAACTGCGCGCCGCGCTGGCGCGGCTTGGCGCCGTGATCAAGCGAAATTGAGCCTTTTGCGCGGCGCGGCCGGCGCAGCCCGCCATTGCCACAACCGGCGTTTCAAGCTAGCGAAGGCTTCTTTTTCGCAGTTCTTTCGGGCGTGAACGCGCCATTCGGGAGCAGACTTTGATGATCACGCGCCGCGCCTTCACCGCCGCTCTCTCGCTGACCGGGCTCGGCCTGCTCGCCGGCTTCTCGCCGCTGCGGCTGATCACGGACGCGGTGGCACAGAGCCCCGCCGACGTCGCCAAGCCGCAATCGCTGCCGGACATGGCGCTCGGCCCCGCCAACGCAACCGTGACCATCACCGAATATGCCTCGATGACCTGTCCGCACTGCGCGGCATTTGCCGAAAAGGTGTTCCCGAAGATCAAGTCGGAATTCATCGACAGCGGCAAGATCCGGTACGTGTTCCGCGAATTCCCGCTCGATATCAAAGCCGCCGCCGGATCGATGCTGGCGCGCTGCATTGCCAAGGACGACGCACCGAAATATTTCGCCGTGATCGACCTTCTGTTCAAACAGCAGAACGACTGGGTGGTGAAGAACACCACGGAGACGCTGACGCGGATCGGCAAGCAGGCCGGCCTTACGCAAACGCAGGTCGAGGATTGCCTGAAGGATCAGGCGCTGCTCGACAAGATCGCGGCCGACCAGAAATACGCCGCCGAGGTGCTGAAGGTACAGTCCACGCCGACCTTCTTCATCAATGGCGAGATGATCAAGGGCGAGCAGAGCTTCGAGGAGTTCGCAAAGCGCATCAACGCGATGCTGAAGAGCTGATTCGCGCGACCGGATTCATTCGAGCTGATAAGTCCAGCAAAAGGCGCCACACAAGCGCCTCAAATCCCTTGGGAAAAGCCCCGCGGGGGCGTTGCTCTCCGGCCTCGGCCTCGCCATTGTCGCGGCTCATAAGCGCCGCAACGGGCGGCTCATCCACACTGACATTGCCTTCTATGGTATTGTCACGGCAGGGAGATTCGCGCCCGGCCAACAGAGATTTGTGTTCATGAAACTCACGCGCCTCCGCCTCCACGGTTTCAAGTCGTTCGTCGAACCCACTGACTTCATGATCGAACCCGGCCTCACCGGTGTGGTCGGACCGAACGGCTGCGGCAAATCCAATCTGGTGGAGGCGCTGCGCTGGGCGATGGGCGAAACCTCGCACAAATCGCTGCGCGCCGCCGACATGGATGCGGTGATCTTCGCCGGTTCCGGCAACCGTCCGGCGCGCAACCACGCCGAAGTCACCATGACGATCGACAATGCCGATCGCACGGCGCCGGCTGCCGTCAATGACAGCCAGGTGCTGGAAATCTCTCGCCGCATCGAGCGCGAGGCCGGCTCGGTCTATCGCATCAACGGCCGCGACGTCCGCGCCCGCGACGTGCAGATTTTGTTTGCCGATGCCGCCACCGGCGCGCGTTCGCCGGCGCTGGTCCACCAGGGCAAGATCGGCGAGATCATCCAGGCCAAGCCGGAACAGCGCCGGCGCGTGCTGGAAGACGCGGCCGGCGTCGCCGGCCTACACGCCCGCCGCCACGAAGCCGAGTTGCGGCTGAAGGCGGCCGAAACCAACCTCACCCGCGTCGAGGACGTGATCGGGCAACTCTCCGGCCAGATCGACGGCCTGAAGAAGCAGGCACGCCAGGCCATCCGGTTCCGCGAAGTCGCCGCCAAGGTCCGCAAGGCGGAAGCCACGCTGTTCCACCTGCGCTGGCTGGAGGCCAATGCCGACGTCGCGGAAGCCGCGCATACGCACGACATCAACGTGCGCGAGATGGCCGAGCGCACCCGCGAGCAGGCCGAGGCCGCCCGCATCCAGGCGATCCGCGCTTCCGAACTGCCGGCCTTGCGCGAAGGCGAAGCCCGCGCCGCGGCGGGGCTGCAGCGCCTCACCAACGCGCGCGAACAGCTCGACCGAGAAGAAGAGCGCGCCAAGGAGCGTGTCGCCGAGCTCGACCGGCGGCTGAATCAGTTCGCGGCCGACATCGCCCGCGAACAGCAGCAGACTTCGGACGCCGAGGTCGCACTGCAGCGCCTCGACACCGAGGACGCCGAGTTGAAGGAAGAGATCAAGTCACGCGTCGAAAAGCGCTCCGGGGTCGACGAGCGCGTGTCGGAGGCGGAAGCGACACTGGCCGCGGCCGAGCGCATGTTCACCGAACTGACCACCGCGCTCGCCGACCTCACCGCCAAGCGCAACCAGTTAGAGGGCGGCGTGCGCACCCATCGCGACCGGCTGGCCCGGCTCGACCAGGAAATCGCCAGCGTCGCTGCCGACGAGCAAAAGCTTAGCGACGAGACCGGCAATCTCGGCGACATCGATGCGCTCGCTGCGGCCATGGAAACCGCGCAGGAAACGCTGGCCGTATCCGAAGCGGCCGCGCAAGCCAGCGAGACCGGCCACATCGCCGCGCGGCAGAAGCTCGAAGCTTCCCGCGCCCCGCTCACCGAGGCCGAAAAGCGCGTGCAGCGGCTGGAGACCGAAGCGCGCACGATTTCAAAACTCGTCAATGTCGAGACCAAGAATCTGTGGCCGCCGATCATCGATGGCGTCACCGTCGCCAAGGGCTATGAGAAGGCGCTTGGCGCCGTCCTCGGCGACGATCTCGACGCGCCGGTCGATCCCTCCGCGCCGATGCGCTGGACCAATGCCGGTTCGAGCTTCGACGATCCGGCCCTGCCGGCCGGCGTGGAGCCTCTGGCTGCGCATGTCGAGGCGCCGGCCGAACTGGCGCGCCGTCTCGCGCAGATCGGCGTCGTACCGAAGGAGCGCGGTGCGGAATTCGTCCCGCAATTGAAGACCGGCCAGCGGCTGGTGTCGCTGGAAGGCGACGTCTGGCGCTGGGACGGCTTTGTCGCGGCCGCGCATGCGCCGACCGGCGCCGCACGGCGTCTCGCCGAACGCGCCCGCCTGGTTGATATCGAACACGAGCTGGAACAGGCGCGCACCGACGCCACTGCCAAGCGGCAGGCCCTGGAAGACGCCGAGGCGGAACTGAAGGCAGCATCTGCCGCCGAAACCGCCGCCCGCGAGGCCTGGCGGGCCGCGCAGCGCGAAGCCGATGCGGCGCGCGAGCGCCATGCCGGGACCGAGCGTGAGATCAATCGCCACGCCGCGCGCAAATCCGCGCTGACCGAGGCCCATACCCGTCTCGCCGCCGACCGCAGCGAAGCGGAGGCTGCGCATGAGAGCGCTACTGCCGCGCTGACCGAACTGCCGCCGACGGATGAGACGGAAGCGAAACTGAGCGCCGTTCGCACCGAGATCGACGGACACCGCCGCTTTGCCGCGCAGGTGCGGGCCGAAGCCCAGGCGCTGGCGCGCGAAGCCGAATTGGCCGACAAGCGCGTGCAGGCGATCACTGCCGAACGCACCGAATGGCAGAACCGCAAGCAGAGCTCGGCCTCGCAGGTCGCCACCGTCGAGGCCCGCATCACCGAAGTGACGGCCGAGCGCGCCGAGCTCGAGAATGCGCCGGCCGTGTTTGCCGAAAAGCGCCGCGCGCTGATCAACGAAATCGAGTCCGCCGAAAGCGCGCGCCGCGTCGCCGCCGACGCGCTCGCTGCGGCGGAGAGCGTGATGGCGGAAACCGACCGCGAAGCCAAAGCCTCGCTCGAAGCGCTCTCCTCTGCCCGCGAGGCCTGCGCCCGCGCCGAGGAGCGCATGGAAGGCACCAAGCGCCGGCTTTCCGACATCGAGCGCGAAATCCACGACATGCTCGAAGTCGAGCCGCATGCGGTAGCGGCGCTGGCCGAGATCGAGCCCGGCGCGGAATTGCCGCCGCTTTCCGACATCGAGGAAAGCCTCGAAAAGCTGCGCCGCGACCGCGAGCGCCTTGGTGCCGTCAATCTGCGCGCCGAGGAAGAGCTGCGCGAGGTCGAAACCCAGCACACTGCGTTGACCACCGAGCGCGACGATCTGGTCGAAGCCATCAAACGGCTGCGCCAGGGCATCCAGAGCCTCAACAAGGAAGCCCGCGAGCGGCTGTTGACCTCGTTCGAGACTGTCAACGAGCACTTCAAGCGGCTGTTCGTCGAACTGTTCGGCGGCGGCGAAGCGGCGCTTCATCTGATCGAGAGCGACGATCCGCTGGAGGCCGGCCTCGAAATCATCGCCAAACCGCCCGGCAAGAAGCCGCAGACGCTGTCGCTGCTTTCGGGCGGCGAGCAGGCGCTGACGGCGCTGGCGCTGATCTTCGCCGTGTTCCTCACCAACCCATCGCCGATCTGCGTGCTGGACGAAGTCGACGCGCCGCTCGACGACCATAACGTCGAGCGATTCTGCAACCTGCTGCATGAGATGACGTCATCGACGGAAACCCGCTTCATCATCATCACCCACAATCCGATCACGATGGCGCGGATGAACCGGCTGTTCGGCGTCACCATGGCCGAACGCGGCGTCTCGCAACTGGTCTCTGTCGGCCTCGACGACGCCGTGAAGATTTTGGATCAGAACGTGGCGTGAGATTACGCTTTCGTTGCCACAACCAATGATGTCATCATCCGCGAAAGCGGATGATCCAGTACGCCGCGCAGCCTGTGATGGTCACAACCGTCCCGGCGTACTGGATGCCCGCCTTCGCGGGCATGACAAGACGAGATGACCTCACCCGACCTCCCCGCCGAACTGAAGGCCGCGCTCGACGGCAAGCTGCGGGGCTTTTCGCGCAGTGATGCCGCCGGCCGCGCGGCTTCGATCTCTCGGACCTATCGCAGCGGTGGCGGCTCCGGCACCATCCGCTCGGAAACAGATGCGCTCGCTTATGCGCTGGCACGGATGCCCGCGACCTACGCCGCAGTCATTGCCAGCCTGAACGCACTCGTCGAGATCAGGCCTGACCTCGCACCAGAAACTCTGCTCGATGTCGGCGCCGGGCCTGGAACGGCGACCTGGGCGGCGGCCGAAGCTTTCCCGTCGCTGCAGCATTTTACCATGCTCGACGCCAACGACGCGTTACGCACGCTGGCGCTGGATCTTGCCCGCGACAGCACCCGGCTACGTAATACCGACTACCAGCGCGGCGAGGCCCGCGCCGTGCTTGCCAAAGCGGATGCGGCAGACCTTGTCGTGGCAAGCTACATGATCGGCGAGATCAGCGATGCCGAGCAACGCGCGCTCGCCGAACTGTTGTGGCAGAAGACCCACGACACGCTGCTCGTCGTCGAACCCGGCACGCCCGCAGGCTATGCCCGGATCATCGCGCTGCGCGCGCATCTCATCGACCTGGGCGCACATGTCGCCGCCCCCTGCCCGCATGACAGCCAATGCCCGCTACAAGCACCGGACTGGTGCCATTTCACCCAGCGCGTGCAGCGGTCGCGCGCGCACAAGCAGGTCAAGGGCGCGGAGCTGCCGTTCGAGGATGAGCGGTTTTCTTATGTTGCGCTGACGCGCGCGCCGGTTGAACAGCACCCGGTGCGGGTGCTGGCGCAACCGGCCGTCAGCAAGGTCGAAATCACGGCGAAGCTGTGCACGCCGGAAGGTCTCAGCTTCGCGAAAGTGCCCCGCCGCGCCAAGGCGAACTATGCCAGCGCCCGCCGCTGGCGATGGGGCGATGCTGTTAATTGATCCGTCATTCCGGGGCGATGCGAAGCATCGAACCCGGAATCTCGAGATTCCGGGTCTGGTGCTTACGCACCATCCCGGAATGACAGCAGAGCGTTGGCCCTTGAACTTATCCCGCTCCACTTCCGACTAAAGCCATGCCCACCTCGCGGGCGGGCTGCCGCGCGCCCGGTTTTTCGTCTAGTTTCCCTGCCTCTTCGTCCCACAGGAGTTGTCCGTCATGTCGACCGGCTGGATCGTTTTCGGCGTCATCGTCATCATCGTGCTGTTTGCGTTCGCTGCGTATAACCGCCTGGTCGCGCTCAGCCAGCGCGTCAGCCAGGCCTTTGCCGACATCGACGTCCAGCTCAAGCAGCGCCACGACCTGATCCCGAACCTGGTCGAGACCGTGAAGGGCTACGCCAGCCACGAGCGCGGCACGCTCGACGACGTCATCAAGGCGCGCAATTCCGCAATGTCGGCGCAGGGGCCGGCGCAGGTGTCGGCGGCGGAAAACCAGTTGAGCGGCGCGCTTGGACGCCTGATCGCGCTGTCGGAGGCTTACCCGGACCTCAAGGCCAACGCCAACTTCCAGCAACTCGCCAGCGAACTGTCCGACCTCGAAAACAAGATCGCGGCCAGCCGCCGCTTCTTCAACAATGCGGTCCAGGAATACAACACCGGCATCCAGCAACTGCCCGCGGCGCTGTTCGCCGGCATGTTCGGCTTCACCCGCAAGGAATTCTTCGACCTCGGCACCAGCCGCACCGAAGTCGAGACAGTGCCGAGCGTGAAGTTCTGATCGATATGGCGCCTCGCCCTCCCCGTTATTCCGGGGCGTCGCAAAGCGACGAACCGAGGTGCGCAATTGCGCACCTGAGAATCTCGAGATTCCGGGTTCGCCGCTTTTGCGGCGCCCCGGAATGACGGCGTCTAGCGAAAGCTCATCATGGCCGCGTATGGTCTCTACACGCATATCGCATCGAACAAGTTTCGTTCGATGCTGCTGCTCGCCGGGCTGTTTCTGCTGATCTATGTGCTGGTCTTTGCCGGCGCGCTGGTTGCGGAAGTGGTGCTCAATAGCGGTGCTTCACTCAACTACTATCTGACGCGCGCCTCGCGCGACCTGATCGCAGCCTTCCCCTACGCGACAATCATCGCCGCCTTGTGGATCGCGATCGCCTATTTCTTCCACCAGAACATGATCGACGCCGTGACCGGCGGCGAGAGCGTAACGCGGCAACAGCAGCCGCGGCTCTATAATCTGCTGGAAAACCTCTGCATCTCGCGCGGCATCACGATGCCGAAGCTGAAGGTAATGGAAAGCCCGGCGCTGAACGCCTTCGCCACCGGGCTCAACCAGCGGCAATATTCCATCACGGTGACGTCGGGCCTTCTGCAGGCGCTCAACGACCAGGAGATCGAGGCCGTGCTCGGCCACGAGCTCACGCATATCCGCAACGGTGACGTGCAGTTGATGGTGATCGCCATGATCATCGCCGGCGTGGTGGGTTTCTTCGGCGAATTGTTCTTTCGAACGTTTACCAACCTGTCGTGGAACTCCACCGGCAGCGACTGGTCGTCCTCGTCATCTTCCTCATCGTCCTCCTCCTCTTCGTCGTCCGACCGCGGCAAAGGCGGCGGCGGCGCCGTCATGGCGATCATTATCGCGGTCGTGTTGATCCTGCTGGCCTGGCTGTTGTCGCAGGTCGTCAAGCTGGCGCTGTCACGGTCGCGCGAGCTATTGGCCGACGCCGGCTCGGTCGAACTGACCAAGAATCCCGACGCCATGATTACGGCGCTGCGCAAGATCGAGAACCGCGGCGAGCTGCCCGGCGCGACGTCTGCGGTCATGGAGCTCTGCGTCGACAATCCCCGCGAGGGGTTTGCCGACCTGTTCGCGACCCATCCGTCGGTCGATGCGCGCGTCAAGGCGCTGGTGCAGTTTGCCGGTGGCCGTGATCCCGGACCGCTCGCCCTTCCGGCGGTTGAACCCGGTGAGTCGGAGGAATCGCCCGCGGAGCAGCTCGAACCGCCGGCTCCCCGGGGCCCGTGGAGCGATTCCAGCGAGCCCGCCGGCGTTCCAGGCGCGCGCCCCGGCCCCTTGGACGGCCCTTGGGGCCCGCATCGCTAGATAGCCGCCCTGCCGACGCGCTGGATTAACGAATTCAGTACGAATAATGGCGACGGCCGTCTAATGAATTGAATTCTCCCTTGTTTCTGCCATGTTCGCGCCCAAAGCAGGGAATGGGGCATGCGGCCGCTCCCGCGGTCGGAACTGCTGTTCAAGGGAATTCCATGGCAAAGCCAGTCGTGATTGTGGTGGGCGCGGACAAGGGCGGGGTCGGCAAGACGACCGTGTCGCGGACGCTCCTGGACTATTTCAGCGCCAACAACGTGCCGACCCGGGCATTCGACACCGAATCGCCGCGCGGCACCCTGAAACGCTTCCACCCCGACATCACCGAGATCGTCGACATGACGACGACGTCGGATCAGATGAAGATCTTCGATACGCTGAACGCTGTCAGCCCCTCCGTCACCGTGATCGACGTCCGCGCCGGACTGCTGTCGCCGGCGCTGGCTTCGCTCCGCGACATCGGCTTTCTCGATGCCGCGAAGGCAGGGCAGATCACCTTTGCCGTGTTCCATATACTGGGCCCCTCGATCGCCTCGCTGGACGAAATCGCCGAGACCGCGAACTTCATGCAGGGCGCCAAATATTTCCTGGTGAAGAATTTCATCAACGATACCCAGTTCTTCCAGTGGGACCAGTCGACCTACAACTCCTACTTTCACCGTATCAAGGACGCCACCGATCTCACGATCCCCAAACTCAACGAAATGGCCTATGAGCAGGTCGAGGTTTCCTCGGTGCCGTTCCTCAAATTCGTCGCCAACAAGGGCAAGGACGACGAGGCCGCGAACTATTCGTTCGTGCTGCGCGGCTATGTCCGGCACTGGCTCGCCAACGTCTGGAGCGAGTTCGACCGCATCAAGCTGACCGATCTCGTCGGCGCCAAGCCTGGCGTGCGCGGCGGCGAAAAATAGTCGGATAGCCGCCGCGACGGGGCTGGATTAGCCGAAAAATTCCTTGATATAGCGGGTGATGAGCTCCACGCCTGTCTACATCATCTGCTCGCCCCGGCCGCTGGTCGGCAAGACGCTGCTCGCGCGTCTGTTGAGCGAGTTCCTGCTGCTGAAGGACGGGACGGTATCTTCCTTCGACATCAACCTGAAGGAACCATCGCTGCTCGAATATCTGCCGCGCATCACCGAGACGGCCGACGTGATGGACACCTACGGCAAGATGCAGCTCATGGACCGCCTGATCGTCAACGACGGTATCGCCAAGGTGATCGACCTCGGCTTTCATGCGTTCGACGAGTTCTTCAAGATGACCAACGAGATCGGTTTCCTGAAGGAGGCCGTGAGGCGTGGCGTGGCGCCGATCATCCTGTTCGTGGCCGATACCGACCGGGTTTCCGCGCGCGCCTATCCGACGTTGCGGGAGCAGATTCCGCTTAAAGCGCTGATTACGGTCGACAATGAGTACGTGGTGCGTGGCGAACTGCCCGAGGCGATGGGCCTGGGGCGAGTGCTGCGCATATCGGCGCTGCCCTCGTTCCTGAAAACCTATATCGACCGGCTGACCTTTTCCTTCACCGACTATTTGCGCAACGAGCGGGATACATCGACCGAGTTGCACCAGTGGATCCGCAGGAATTACACGAGCTTTCGGGAGCTCGAGTTCAGTTTGCTCCCGCAGCGGTCGTGATCCCTCCCGTCCGGCCAATAATATTATCCGGGTAATATTGACGTCGAACAGCCGGTCTGTTATGGCCTCTCCGATCCCGTTCGCAGGGACGACGCGTGGAGAGTTTCGCGCGAAAAACCTAATGCCCCTCGAACGCCATCAGCGTGCGTACCGGCACTTCCATCGCGCGCAGCTTGGCGGCACCGCCGAGATCGGGCAGATCGATGATGAAGCAGGCCGCGATCACGTTGGCGCCGATCTGGCGCAGCAATTTCACCGCGCCTTCCGCGGTGCCGCCGGTGGCGATGAGATCGTCGACCAGGATGACTCGCTCGCCGGGACGGACCGCGTCGGCATGCATTTCCATCTCATCGAGACCGTATTCCAGCGAATAGGCGATCCGCACGGTGGTGTGCGGGAGCTTGCCTTTTTTCCGGATCGGCACGAAGCCGGCGGACACCTGATGCGCCACCGCACCGCCGAGGATGAAGCCCCTCGCCTCGATGCCGGCGACCTTGTCGATCTTCAATCCCGCCCAGGGCTGCACCAGCTCATCGACGGCACGCCGAAAGGCGCGCGCATCCGCCAGCAGGGTCGTGATGTCGCGAAACAGGATGCCCTTCTTCGGGTAATCCGGAATGGTGCGGACGGTGGCCTTGATGTCGTGATCGAATGTCATTGGTCTCTCGCAATCTCAATTAGCGGGTACGTTCAGCCGAAACGCATTCTCGACGATGCGCAATCCCACCTCGCCGCCGAGCGACATCAGCGATTCCGGGTGAAACTGCACGCCGCCGACCGGCAAGGTCCTGTGTTCAATCGCCATCGCGACGCCGTCCTCGGTGGTCGCGGTGACCTCGAGCACATCGGGCACGCTGTCGCGCTCGACATAGAGCGAATGATAGCGGCCGATCACGATCTCATTCGGCAGGTTCTGCATCAGCCGTCCGCCGCGCACCTGAATCCGCGACGGCCGTCCATGCGCCGGCTGCGTGAGCTGGCCAAGCTGGCCGCCAAAATACTCGCCGATCGCCTGCACGCCGAGACAGACACCGAAGATCGGCAGTTTTCGGTCCAGCGCCGTTCCGATGGTCTTCGAGATTCCAAAATCCTCAGGGCGACCCGGGCCCGGCGACAATACCAGGAGATCCCAGCCCTTCCGCTTCAGCATCTCCTGCGCATGGACGTGCCGGACCACGGTTACGCTTGCGCCGACCTGCCGGAAATAGTCCGCCAGCATATGAACAAAACTGTCGTCGTGGTCGATCAAGAGCACCTTGCGGCCCGAGCCGGTGGCGTCGGGCGCAAAGGTCGACAGCGGTTTTGGCGCATCGCCCCGCAGCGCCTGGAACAGCGCGGCCGCCTTCACCTGGCACTCGCGGTCCTCGGCGGCCGGATCGGAATCGAACAGGCAGGTGGCGCCGACGCGCACTTCAGCCAGCCCATCCTTCATGCGGATGGTCCGGATAGTGAGCCCGGTGTTGATGCTGCCGTCGAAATTCACCGCGCCGATCGCGCCGGCATACCAGCGCCGCGACGAGCGCTCGTTGTCCTCGACGAACTGCATGGCCCACAATTTCGGCGCACCCGTCACGGTGACCGCCCAGGCATGGGTCAGGAAGGCATCCAGCGCATCGAAGCCCGGGCGCAGCATGCCTTCGACATGGTCGACGGTGTGGAACAGTTTCGAATAGGTCTCGATCTGCCGCCGCGCCAAGACCTTGATCGTGCCGGGGATGCAGACCCGCGCCTTGTCGTTGCGGTCGACGTCGGTGCACATGTTGAGCTCGAACTCGTCCTTCTCCGAGTTCAGCAACTGCCTGATTTGCTCGGCATCACCGATCGCATCGACGCCGCGCGCGATGGTGCCCGAAATTGGGCAGGTCTCGACCCGGCGTCCGTCGGAACGCACGAACATTTCCGGCGAGGCCGACACCAAAAATTCGCCGTCGCCGAGATTCATCAGCGCGCCATAGGGGGACGGGTTGATGCGGCAGAGCCGCTGGAACACTTCCGCCGGCGAGCGCTCGCAGGGCTCGGCGAACAATTGCCCCGGCACTGCCTCGAACAGGTCGCCGCGCGCGAACGCCGCACGTGCGACCTCGACCGTTGCCTGATATTCGCCGGGCGCATGATCGGCAAAGCCCTGGCGCGGCGTTTTGGCGTAAACGCTCTCAGCGGTGTCGCGCGGCAGGCCCTGGGTAGACTTTCCCTGCCAGGAGAAATCGTAGCTCAACACCACGCCACGGCCGGTGGCGCGGTCGTAGGCCAAAAGGCGATCCGGCACGTAGAGTACGATATCGCGCTGGTCGGCCTCCCGTGCCCGCTTCTGCACGAGATCCTCGATTTGGAACACGAGGTCGTAGGCGAAGGCGCCGAACAGGCCGAGCAGCGGATCATCGTTTGCGGTAAAGGCGGCGACGAGATCGCGCACCAGCGACATCACACTGGCACGGCGGGTGCGCTGGTCTTCCTCGACCGGCGCGGCGCCGCGGATGATATGGCCGGCCAGCCGCGTGGGGCTTCGCTCCGAAATCACGACGCAGGGCTCGCGCAGCACGTTGCCGAGGAAGGCGATCAGCACCTCGCCGCGCGCGTTCAACGCTTGGAGCGAGAAATTCGAGCCGGCCGTTTCCAGCACCAGCGGCGGATCGGCAAAGCCGAGGTCAAAGCTCTCATAACGCCCCGGCACCGTGGTGCCGGACGACAGCACCACGCCACGGCGGCGATCGAGCAGATCGATCAGGTCGTCAAGGCGCTTGGCGTTGCCGGTGAATTGCTCGACGGCGCGCGAAATCACGAGACCGCCGGCGGTCCGGTATTCGCTGTGCTCCGGCAGGGAGAAGGCTGTCCTGTTCATGTGATCCTCTTACGAAACTTCGGGAGGGCGCGCCACACAGGACAAACGAAGGGACCGTCGCACTGCGATGGCGACCTTCGACGATTGAAAAAATGAAATCGCACCGGCCACCTCTTAGGAGGTGCGCCACCAGAGACGGGAGGGGGTAACAACGGTGCTCATGGGAACCTAATCACCATCCGGCGGAGGCGATGTCAAGGGAGGGGATGGGCCGGGACGCCCGCCCGAAGCCAACTTTGGGTGTCGGGCGGTGCCAAATCTGCGTAGGATTTGAGCAAGCAGCGGCGCTTTCAACGCGCAAAGATTGCAAACCATGGAGGCAAGGATGGCACTGCTGGGTCTGGGATATGCAGGCTTCGGATCCGATAACCTCGATGACTGGCGGCAGTTCGGGACCGGCCTCGTCGGGCTGCAGGCGGTCGAGCGCGGCAACTCGCTGCTGGCCTTCCGGATGGACGACCGCAAGCAGCGCATCGTCATCGACCGCGCGATAGGCGAAGGGGCGCGCTTCTTTGGCTGGGAGGTCGCCGACAGCACGGCGCTGGATGCGCTGGCGGCGCGGCTGGAAGCGGCCGGCGTGCATGTCGTGGCTGAACCGCAGACGCTGGCCGACGCGCGGCGCGTGCGCGGCCTGATTTCGTTCCACGATCCTGCCGGCAACCGGCTGGAGGCGTTTTATGGCGCCGAGATCGACGACACGCCGTTCGTGCCAGGGCGGTCGATCTCGGGCTTCCGCACCGGCCCGCTCGGGCTCGGGCACGCCGTGCTGACGGTCGAGAATATCGAACCTGTCATGGCGTTCTACGTCGACGTGCTCGGCTTCGGCCTCTCCGACTACATCTCAAAACCGTTCCGCGCCTATTTCTTCCACGTCAATGCGCGGCATCACAGCCTCGCGTTGATCGAGACCGGCAGGCACGGCATGCACCATCTGATGGTGGAATTGTTCTCGCTCGACGACGTCGGCCAGTGCTACGACATCGCGCAGACGGAAGGCCGCGTCAGCGTCACGCTCGGCCGCCACACCAACGATTTCATGACCTCGTTCTACGCCAGGACGCCATCGTCCTTCATGATCGAATGCGGCTGGGGCGGCCGCGAAATCGATCCCGCGACATGGCAGCCGGTCGAGATGCATGACGGCCCGAGCCTATGGGGCCACGAACGCATCTGGCTGCCGCCCGAAGACCGCGCAGTCGCGCGCGAGATGCGCCTGCGCGCCGCAGCCTCTGGCCTGCGCGCGCCGGTGCAGGTGATGGAGGGCAATTACAAGCTGATGTCGGGGACGTGCGCGTGGTGGGATGGGGTGAGGCAGGGATAGGCAGCGCCTCATAACTGACGTCGCTCCTGCGAAAAGCAGGAACCCATAACCACAGGGAGTCATTGTTGCGCGAAGTCGTCGAACAGCATTTTCCAGAACGATAGGCCGCGGCGTATGGGTCCCTGCGTTCGCAGGGACGACAGCATCGGGAGCGGTCCCGCCTGCTATGCTCCGCTCGCCTACTCCCGATAGCACCCGTGCTCGATCTCGTCGATCAGACTGCGTGCCCGCGGCTGCCAGCCGAGTTCGTCCCGCGCGCGCTTGGCCCGCACGCGGCTGTTCGACGCCATCGTATCCTCGGCCGTGCCCTCGCCCCATTCAGCGGCGGCCTCCTGCATCGACATCGCCGTTGGCGGTCCCGCAAAACCCAACATGCGGTTGATGGCTTCGCACGCTTCGCGCATCGAGCTCTCGCCATTCTCGGCGAAATAAAAGCTACCGGCCGGCGCTTTCTCGATGGCAAGCGCGTAGAGCGTCACGAGATCGTCGATATGCACGTTGGACCAGATGTTCTCGCCGGGGCCGGCATGCGCCGCGTTGCCGCGTTTTTTTGCGAGATTGATCAGCAACGGCACCTGCACGCTGTCAGGTCCTGCGCCAAGGCCTCTGCCGTAGATCAGGCTCGGACAGATGATGACCGGCCGACATCCCTTATCGCGATGGGACAGAATGAACTCGTTCAGCGCGACTCGCGCCATCCGCGCGGGCGACGGCGTGACGGGCGTGTCTTCGTCGAAGATCGCATCCGACCGCTGGCCCTTGGCCCGCGTGCCGACAATGCTCGATCCCGATGTGTGGATGAACGGCTTGCCGCTTCCGGCGAGCGCGCCGAGCAGGCTCTCGACCGCGCCTCGGTGGTCGGCGCTCGCCGCATTGACGACGACGTCGGCGGCCTGCGCCGCCTGCGCCAGGATTTCCCTGTCGTCGAGCGTTCCCAGCAAGGGCTGGACGCCTCGCGCGCGAACCGCTTCGGCTTTTTCAGGCGAGCGAACCAATCCGGTCACCTGATGTCCGGCGACAATGAGATGCGCCGCGACCGACCCGCCGATATAGCCCGATGCGCCCGTGCAGAAGATTTTCATGCGCAGCCAACTCCTTCGCCGAAATGCGCTCAGCTTAGCCGAGATGCTTCCTGAAAAACTCCGTCGCCCGGCCCCAGGCGAGCTCGGCGGCCTGGCGATCATGCACGGCCGCGCGCTGCTCGTTTACGAAGGCATGTTCGGCATCGTAGCGGAACAGCTCGAGCGACTTGCCGGCGTCCTTCATCGCGTTTTCGAAGGCGTCGACCGCGGCCGGCGTGCACCAGTCGTCCTTGTTGGCGAAATGCGCCTGCAGCGGGATTTTCACGTCGGCAGGTTTGGCGGCCTGCTCCGGCGGAATGCCGTAGAATACGACGCCCGCCGTGAGCTCCGCAATCTTGGTCGCGCCGATGATGGTCACGGCGCCGCCGAGGCAGAAGCCGGTGAGACCCACCTTGGCGCCGTTGCGCGCCAGATATTGCGCGGCGCCCCGCACAGTCTGCGTGGTGGCGTCCATGAAATCCAGCGAGTTCATCTGCGCGTTGGCCGCGTCCGTATCGTGATACGGCACCACGACGCCCTTGTAGAGATCGGGCGCCAGCGCATCGAAGCCGGCCGCCGCAAAGCGGTCGCACAGGCCCTTGATGTTCTCCGACAGGCCCCACCACTCCTGCACCACCACCACGCCCGGAGCGTTGCCGCGCGCGGCGTTGGCGAGATAGCCGGCGGTTTCCTTGCCGTCCGGACGCTTGAAGGTGATGTGGGTGCCCATGGGTTCCTCCGCTGACTCTCGATCGGTTGCAGCCATTTTGGCCGCTGCGGGATCGGGACGCAATCGCCCGCCGGCGCATTGCTGGGCTCAACAAAAAAGCCCCCGAAGGGGCCTTTCCGAATTCATGACGCTTCAATGAAGCTCAGTGGGCGTTGGCCCAGACCTTCTTCTTGGTGAAGTACAGGAGCACGGTGAGCAGGATCAGGAACACGAACACCTGCAGGCCGAGCTGCTTGCGCGCCTCCATGTGCGGCTCCGCAGCCCACATCAGGAACGTGGTGACGTCCTTGGAGTATTGCTCAACCGTCGCCGGCGAGCCGTCGTCGTAGGTGACCTGACCGTCGTTCAACGGCTTCGGCATCTTGATGGCGTGGCCGGGGAAGTAGGTGTTGTAGTAGGAACCTTCCGGCAGATTGAAGCCAGCCGGCGGCTTGTCTTCATAGCCCTGCAACAGCGCCATGACGTAGTCCGGTCCCTGCTCCTGATACTGGGTGAAGAAGTCGATCAGGAACATCGGGAAGCCGCGGCCGTAGCTGCGCGCCTTGGTGATCAGCGACAGGTCCGGGGGAAATGCGCCGCCATTGGCCACACGTGCCGCCTGCTCGTTGGGGAACGGCGACGGGAAATAATCGGCGGGCCGGCCCGGCCGCTCGAACATCTCACCCTGGTCGTTCGGGCCGTCCTTGACCTTGTACTCGGAGGCGAAGGCTGCGGCCTGCGCCACCGAGTAACCGGGACCGCCGGTTTCGGCGAGATTGCGGAAGGCGACAAACGACAGGCCATGGCAGGAGGCGCAGACCTCCTTGTAGACCTTCAGACCGCGCTGCATGGCGCCGCGGTCGAACTTGCCGAACGGGCCGGAAAACGACCACTTCTGCGCCGGCGGCTTGGCGCTGCCTTCGGCGGCCCGGGCGCTCTCGGCGCCGCCCAGAAGCAGACCCCCGGCCACCATCAGCGCGATCACAGTCGAGACCATCGGCGCAGCCTTGCCGCCCGACTTGGCCAGCACGTCGTCCGCGATCGAGTTCGGCACCGGACGGGGCTTCTCGATCCGCGACAGCAACGGCAGCAGGATCAGGAAATAGGCGAAGTAGAGGATGGTCAGGATGCGGCCGACGATGACATAGATGCCCTCCGGCGGCTGGGCGCCGAGATAGCCAAGGCCGATGCAGACGACAACGAACATCCAGAAGAACTGCTTGGCCAGCGGACGATATTTCGACGACCGCGTCTTGGCGCTGTCGAGCCAGGGCAGGAACACCAGCACGATGATCGCACCGAACATCGCCACGACGCCGGCAAGCTTGTTCGGGATCGAGCGGAGGATGGCGTAGAACGGCAGGTAATACCATTCCGGCACGATGTGCGCGGGCGTTACCGCGGGATTGGCCGGGATGTAGTTCTCGGCGTCGCCGAGATAGTTCGGCATGTAGAAGATGAACCAGGCGTAGAACAGCAGGAAGCAGGAGACGCCGAACATGTCCTTCATGGTTGCGTAAGGCGTGAACGGCACCGTGTCCTTTTCGGTCTTCGGCTCGACGCCGGCCGGATTGTTCTGGCCCGCCACATGCAGCGCCCAGATGTGCAGCACGACGACGCCCGCGATCACGAACGGCAGCAGGTAGTGCAGCGAGAAGAACCGGTTCAGCGTCGGATTGCCGACGGCATAGCCGCCCCACAGCAGCGTCACGATGCTCTCGCCGAAATATGGCACGGCCGAGAACAGGTTGGTGATGACGGTGGCGCCCCAGAAGCTCATCTGGCCCCACGGCAGCACATAGCCCATGAAGCCGGTTGCCATCATCAGGAGATAGATGATGACGCCGAGGATCCAGAGCACTTCACGCGGCTCCTTGTACGACCCGTAATAGAGGCCGCGGAACATGTGGATGTAGACCGCGAAGAAGAACATCGAGGCGCCGGAGGCGTGGATGTTTCGCAGCAGCCAGCCGTAATTGACGTCGCGGACGATGAGTTCGACCGATTTGAAGGCGAGATCGGCATGCGGCGTGTAGTGCATCGCCAGGATCACGCCGGTCAGGATCTGCACGCCCAGCATCAGCGAAAGGATGGCGCCGAAGGTCCACCAGTAGTTCAGGTTACGCGGCGTCGGATACGCCACGAACGAGGAGTGCATGAGTCCCATGATCGGGAGGCGCCGTTCGATCCACTTCAAGGCGGGATTGGTCGGCTGGAAATCGGATGGTCCGCTCATTGATGCGATCCTGAGGAAGTAAAACGACGCGACGGCTTAAGGGGGACTCGGACTGGCGTCCGAGCCCTTAGCCGATCTGGATTTTGGTATCGGAAACGAAGGTGTAGGGCGGCACGTCCAGGTTGGTCGGCGCGGGTCCCTGACGGATGCGGCCCGACGTGTCGTACACCGACCCGTGGCAGGGACAGAAGAAGCCGTCGTACTGGCCCTCATGGGCGATCGGGATACAGCCGAGGTGGGTGCAGATGCCGACCACGACCAGCCACTGGTCATGGCCCGGCTTGACCCGCTGCTCATCGCTCTGCGGATCGGGCAGGCTCGATACCGACACCGCGCGGGCGTCTTCGATCTGCTTCTTGGTCCGGTGGCTGATGTAGATCGGCTTGCCGCGCCAGAACACCTTGATGTCCTGTCCTTCGGCAATCGGGGTCAGGTCGACCTCGATCGGCGCACCGGCCGCGACCGTGGAGGCATCCGGATTCATCTGGGAAACCAACGGCACCACCGTGGCGGCCGCGCCCACGGCGGCGACGGCTCCCGTTGCAACATAAAGGAAATCACGGCGTGTCGGATGGTCCGCCGAAGACGCTGTCGTCACGATCTCAAGCCCTTTCTTATCTGCAGCCAGCGGAACCGCCCCGGACCCACGCAAAAGCGCGCCCCGGAAGAGGCTGCCGGCGCCCGCGGCCCCCGCGGCGGCAGAAAAACCGCTTTTCCTCCCCCATTCCGGCGGAACAAGCAGTCCAGAATCGTTCTATTGGCACCCTTGCCGTGAGAGCGCAAGCCCGCTATCGGCTCGCAAGCGTGCAATGCACTAAATCTGCGCCCGATCGTGATTATTCAATCATTTCATCCGCGCTTCCGAAGCCCGACTCTATGCACATAGCGCTTTTCCAGCCTGATATTCCCCAGAACACGGGGACGATTCTGCGTCTGTGTGCGTGCCTGGACGTGGCGGCCCACATTATCGAGCCGGCGGGGTTTCCGATCTCGGACCGGCATTTCCGTCGGGCGGGAATGGACTATCTCGATCATGTGGCCCTTACGCGCCATGACTCATGGTCAAAATTCGAGCAATGGCGTAACGAAGCGGGTTTCCGGCTGGTGTTGTTTACGACCAAGGCGGCCGGTTCTTATCTGGATTTCCGCTACGAGAAGGACGATGTCCTGTTATTCGGGCGTGAATCTGCAGGGGTTACGGATGAGGTCGCGTCTGCCGCAGATGCGCGGCTGATGATCCCGATCAGGCCGGGCTTGCGCTCGCTCAATGTGGCGATGGCGGCCGCCATGGCATTGGGCGAGGCGCTGCGCCAGACCGGTTCCGCGCTTCCGGAAGGGCTGCGGTCCAAGGAGAGATGGTGAGCTACGCCGTCAAAGAGATATTTCTGACGTTGCAGGGCGAAGGCGCGCATGCCGGCCGCGCGGCAGTGTTTTGCCGTTTTTCCGGCTGCAACCTCTGGAGCGGCCGCGAACAGGACCGCGTGAGCGCCACCTGCCAGTTCTGCGATACCGACTTTGTCGGCACCGACGGCACGCTCGGCGGCCGCTATGCCACGGCAGACGATCTCGCCGACACCATCGCCGGGCAATGGACCGGCGAGAATACCAACCGCTACGTGGTCCTGACCGGCGGCGAGCCCCTGCTGCAGGTCGATCCCCCTTTCATCGATGCGCTGCATGCGCGCGGCTTCGCCATCGGCATCGAGACCAACGGCACGATCGAACCGCCCGAGGGGATGGACTGGGTCTGCGTCAGTCCGAAAGCCGGCGCCGAGCTCGTGGTGCGCCGCGGCCACGAGTTGAAGCTGGTCTATCCGCAGGCGGGCGCGGCGCCGGAAGATTTTGCGGGGCTCGATTTCGAGCGCTTTTCGCTGCAGCCGATGGATGGGCCCGACGTGCTCGAAAACACCGCGCGTGCGGTCGATTACTGCCTGCGCCATCCGCAATGGCGGCTCAGCCTGCAGACGCACAAGACACTCGGCATCAGATAGGATTTAGGTTTTCAAGATGTGGGAACTGACGAAATCGTTTCGCTTTGAAGCTGCGCATTCCCTGAAGGGAACGACCTTCGGCGCAGCCAGCGAGGAAATTCACGGCCATTCGTTTCGCGCCGAAGTGAGCGTGCGCGGCACGCCCGACCCGGAAACCGGCATGGTGATGGATCTCGGCCTGCTCGAGCGCAGCATGGAAGAGGTCCGGAAAGCACTCGATCACAAGCTCCTCAACAACGTCGAGGCGCTCGGGACGCCGACGCTGGAAAACATTTCGCGCTACATCTTCGAGCGGATCCAGCACGCAGGCCAAATCACCCGCGTCAGCGTTCACCGCGACAGTTGCAACGAAAGTTGCACGTATTTCGGGCCGCAAAAATTAATGGATAACTGCCATCACGAGGACTGAAGCGACGGCTTGTCCGCCGTAGCTCGAAGGCGGAAGCAATCCATTCTTTTCTCGTGGCACAATGGATTGCTTCGCTTCGCTCGCAATGACGGAAGGATACGGATCGACCACATGGACATGTCCATCATCGAGGATCGCAAGGCGCGCGCGAGAGCCTGGTTCGAAGCATTGCGCAACGACATCTGCGCGGCCTTCGAGCGGCTCGAAGACGACGCGCCGCCTGCCCTCTATCCCGGCGAGGCCGGTCGCTTCGTGCGCACGCACTGGGACCGCACCGACCACACCGGCAAGCCCGGCGGCGGCGGCTTAATGTCGATGATGCGCGGGCGGCTGTTCGAGAAGGTCGGCGTGCACTGTTCGACCGTGCAAGGCGAGTTCGCCCCCGAGTTCCGCGCACAAATTCCGGGCGCAGCCGACGATCCCAGATTCTGGGCGTCGGGCATTTCGCTGATCGCGCACATGCGCAATCCGCATGTGCCGGCGGTGCACATGAACACGCGCTTCGTGGTCACCACCAAGGCGTGGTTCGGCGGCGGTGCGGATCTGACGCCGGTGCTCGATCGCCGGCGCACCCAGGATGATCCCGACACACTCGCCTTCCATCAGGCGATGAAGGAGGCCTGCGGTGGATCGAACAGCGTTGCCGACTACGACAAGTACAAAAAATGGTGCGACGAATATTTCTATCTGCCACACCGCAAGGAAGCGCGCGGCATCGGTGGCATCTTCTACGATTGGCACGATTCAGGTGACTGGGACGCCGACCTCGCCTTTACCCAGGAAGTCGGCCGCGCCTTCCTGAAAATCTATCCTGAGCTGGTCCGCCGCAATTTCGCCCTGCCCTGGAATGCCGCCGAGCGCGAGGAGCAGTTGATCCGGCGGGGGCGCTACGTCGAGTTCAACCTGTTGTACGACCGCGGCACCATCTTCGGGCTAAAGACCGGCGGCAATGTGGATTCTATCCTCTCGTCGATGCCGCCGGAGGTAAAGTGGCCATGATCGCATGATCGAGTTGTCATGACTGATCGCTATGGTGCGATTCGTGTCATGTAATCCCAGGAGTAGATCATGGATTTGAAACCAGGCGACGTCGTCATCCTGAAGTCCGGCGGCCATCCTCTCAGTGTGGTGGAGGTCAACGGCGGCAACGTTGCGTGCGTATGGATGGGCAATGAAGGCGATCTGTTCCGCGAGACGCTGCCGCTTGCCGTCCTGGAGCTCGCCGAAGCCGATACGTCCGACGACGAGGAAGAAGACGACGAAGACGAGGACGAGGACGAGGACGAGGAAGAGGAAGAGGAAGAGGAAGAGGACGACCGCGCCAACAAGGTTGCGTGAAGCACTTTTTGACGCCGCCGGGATCGATGGTCCGGCGGCGTCGTTTCCCGGAATTGGACCCGGTGCGGGTGATCTGATATTCGCGGCAAGTCCGCCGCTGCTTCCCGCGGCCGATACCGCTCGAAGTGAGATGACCGCGAAACGATGACCCACCTGCCCCGCGCGATGCTAATCGACATGGACGACACCATCCTGTCGGCCTATGGACGTCCCGAGATCGCCTGGCACAATGTCGCGTCCGAATTTGCAGCCGAATTCGGGCCGCTGACCTCGCAGCAGGTTGCCGCTGCCGTTCTGGATTCCGCGCGCAAATTCTGGGCCGTTGCCGAAGCCGAATGGCGGCTGAAGCTCGATGAAGCACGGCGCGTCACCGTCAGGAACGGATTTGTCACGCTTGCCGAGAGCGGCCACGTGCTGGCGGAAGACCTCGCGATACGGCTCGCCGACCGCTTCACCGCCTACCGCGAAGAGGAGATGTTCGTCTTCCCCGGCGCGCATGATGCCATCGACGCACTGAAGGCGCGCGGCATCAAGCTGGCGCTGGTGACGAACGGCGCCGCGGGTGCCCAGCGCGCCAAGGTCGAGCGCTTTGCACTGTCGCATCGCTTCGATCACATCCAGATCGAGGGTGAGCACGGTTTCGGCAAGCCGGATGAGCGCGCCTATCTGCACGCGATGCAGGCGCTCGGCGTTACCGCGCCCGAGACCTGGATGATCGGCGACAATCTGGAATGGGAGGTGGTGGCGCCGCAGCGGCTCGGCATCTACGCCATTTGGATCGACGTGCATGGCGACGGCCTGCCGCCGGATTCAACCGTCAAGCCCGACCGCATCATCCGCTCGCTGACGGAACTCTTGCCTCGCGAGCCCGCCTAGAGCCTTTTCGGTTCTGATTGAATCAGAACCGGGCTCTAGCTTCTTGTCTTGACGCGTTTTCTTGACGCGAACCGTCCACTTCGCTGGAAAACGCTCTAACGCCCTGCAGCTCCATTGCCCGGTTGGCCGCGGCACCGCACGATCGCGTGTAGTGTGAGCTGTCTCACAGCGCGCAAGCAGGACATCCCAGATCGTGCCGACGTGGTTCCAAGGTTGAAGTCCGCGGATGGGAGTTCACCGATGCCGAACGACGACACGCATAAGCCCCCTGGGGCGGACGACATTGCACCGAAATCCGCCCCGCTGAGATGGCTCTGGAAATTCAATCACGGGCTCGACATCGTCAAAGGGTTGTCGATGGTTACCGTGGCGAGCAGCCTAGTGGTCGGCTATTTCCAGTATCTCAACGCCTATCAGGAGAAGGTGGGAAGCCAAGCCAAGGAAGACATGGCTGCGGCGACAGCGACATACACGGAGATTTCGGGCGCATTCGCTGAAATGCAGGCATTGCAGCAAACCCTGTATTCCGATTTCACGCGCGCTGTCAGGGGAAAGTTCGACGCCAGCGACAAGGCGCTCGACACCAAGAATGCGCAGGCGATTTCCGAGCGTTACGAAAAGGCCAGGATCGCACTGCGCGAAAATATCGACGTGCTGACGCGAAAGGCGGAAGTCTATATCGACTGGGCAAGCAATACTTATCGCGACCCGGCCGAGAAGCATAACGTCGGCGACGATCCGCTGTCGCGGCAGGTGCTGCGCGACTATGCCTTCGACTGCTCCGACAAGTATAACTTTCCGGCGTTCGGAAACGTGCATGCCGAGGACGATACGCCCACCAAGGAAGTTGCAGACGACGAATATTGCGCAATCGCCGAGAAACGGGGCGTCGACGACCGGACCAAGCCCAAAGATGCCTTCGTCCGGATCTGCGCCGGCCCTCAGGACAGGGCGGCAAAGCGAATCTACTGGTACAGCGCGAAGCACCACGTCCTGACGATGCACTACTGCTTCGAGGCCGCGCACGACAGACTTGCAGCAGCGCGGCAATGGGCCTCCCGAAGCGATCGGGACATCGCGAAGGAGAAGGAAATCGTCGAGCGCGAGAAGGAGATCAATGCCCAACTTGACGATCTGGCCGGCCGGGTCGGCGCGTTCAGCAGCCTGGCGCTACATCAGATGGAGCGAATTCGGGTGAAGTACCGTCCGGTCGGCTTCTTGTGCAGCGTGCCGCTGGTCCGCAACATACCGAACATCAACTGCTTCCCGATCCGCACGGCATCGCTGACGCACTGAGCCCTTCAAGGCCGCAGCGCCGAGGTGATCATGACGCCGCCGCCGACCATCACGGCGGCGTCGAGGATCGCGGTATGGATATGCACCGGCATGCGCTCGACGAAGGTCTTGGCGAGAAACGCGCCGGGGATCGCGATGGCGCCGATCAGGAGTGCGAAGGCAAGCACCTGCGCGGTGAGGACGCCGGCAAGGCCGAACACCGAAATCTTGATGAGACCGGTCACGACCGAGATCACCGCGTCGGTAGCGATCACGGCAGCCCCCTCGAGGCCGGACGCCATCAAGAGCGACAGCAGGATCACGCCGGAACCCGATGTCCCGCCGACCACCACGCCATACCCTACCGCGCTGACGCCGAGGCCGGTATCGCCGATCCTGATATCGCGGTGTCTGGCCAGCCGGCGTAGCGGCACGCTCAGGATCAGCATGCTGCCGATCACGAGCGCCGCGCCGGCGCCGGTCAGCCGCGTGTAGCCATAGGCGCCGAGCGCGGTGGTCAGCATGGCGGCACCGATCACGATCAGCGCGCGACGCCGGTCGGCATAGCGAAAATACGCCACGAAGCGACTGATATTCGTGAAAATCGCCGAGATCGCGATGATCGGCACCACGGGCTCGGCGCCGACCAGCGGCACCAGCACCAGCGGCATCAAGGCGCCGGTGCCATAGCCGGCAAGACCGCCGACGACGGAGGCCAATAGCGCCACGCCGCCAACCAGCACGAGTTGACCGACCGAAATGTCGGCGAAGCCGCCCAGAATATTCACAGCCGGTGATCGCGGGTGAAACGGGCGGCCGCCTGGTCGGCGATCGCGGCAAGCGCGGATGATTCAAGCGGAAAATCTGCGGCCAACCACGCGTCTTCCGCAAGCGTCAGCACGTGACCGAGGCCGGGACCTTCGGCAATGCCGCGGGAAATGAAATCGGCCGCCCTCAGCGGAAATTTCGGCGCGCTCCAGCGCTGCGGCAACGTTGCAAGCTGATGCCAGCGCGCGGCGCCATTACCGATTCCGCCTGTCCGCGCCCACGCCAGCATCAGCCGGTCGCGGTAGGGATCCTCGCCGAGCCGGTAGAGAAGCTGCCGAGCCCGCGCCTCATCCTTGGCAGCGAACCGCCACCAGCGATGGCCCATTGAATCCAGCGCCTTGGCTTCCGCATTGGAGAGCCGAAGACGGGCCGCGACGCGCCTCGCGTCCTCGGTGACCGCGACCGCGAGCGCAGCGAGCCGGCGGACGGCGTTCGGCGGCAGCCCCAGCGCCCGTTCGGCCGCGACCATCGCCGCGAAGGTCCCCGTATAAGCGACGCCGCCGAAGATCAGCAGCAGCAGGCCGGCATCCGCCATCGCCTGCAACGCAACCACGGCGCCTTCCGCGACCAATAGCTTCAACATCTCCATGCGCACGCGTTCGGCGGAAAGGCTCGAAAGCCCCGCGCGCCCGTCGATGCAGGCGAGATATCCGGCACGGTCGGGCTCGCCCGACCCGTAGGCGGCATGCATGCGGAAGAAGCGCAGGATGCGTAAATAATCCTCGGCGATGCGCTGGCCGGCATCGCCGATGAAACGCACGCGTTTGGCCTGGATATCGGCAAGCCCGCCGACATGGTCATGCACGACGCCCTCGGCATCGACCGAAAGCCCGTTGATGGTAAAGTCGCGCCGTTCCGCATCGCGAACCCAGTCGCGTCCGAATGCAACCCTGGCCTTGCGGCCAAAGGTCTCGGTATCCTCGCGCAAGGTCGTGACCTCGAACGGATGCGATTCAACGACCAGCGTGACCGTGCCGTGGTCAATCCCGGTCGGGACGCATTTGATGCCAGCCGCCGTGGCGCGGCGGACGACCTCGTCGGGCAGCGCCGTGGTCGCGATATCGATGTCGCCGAGGGGAATTTTCAGAAGCGCATTGCGCACGGCGCCGCCGATCACGCGGGCTTCCTCGCCATCGCCATTGAGCAACGCGAGCACGCGCGCGGCCGGACCGGATCTGAGCCAGGGCGCGTCCGACAGCACGCGGGCCTCGCTCATTTCCGTCCCCCGTGAACCAATTTTCCGTCTTCGAGGTGCGCGGGAACATAGGTCGAATTGGGCGGCGCGCCGGAGAATTGCGCCAGCAGGATGAAGCTGATCGCGACCAGGAGCAGCGATCCCAGCGCCAGTTTGGCGACAAGAAGTGCCGGCCAGGAGGAGGACACAAAGACGCCGGAACGGGTGGCAATCAGGAACAGCGCATAGGCCGCGAACGGGATCAGGAAAATGGCGATCTCGGTCAGGACCGGACGGATCATGCGAGATAAATCCGCTCATACAGCACGCGCAGGATCCCTGCGGTCGCGCCCCAGATGTAACGCTCGGCAAAGGGCATGGCGTAGTAGGAGCGCTCCATGCCGCGGAATTCCTTGGAATGGATCTGATGGTTTTCGGGATTCATCAGAAACGCCAGCGGCACCTCGAAGGCATCGACCACCTCGCCTTGGTTGATCGTCAGTTCAAAGCCCGGCTTTACACGCGCCACCGTCGGCAGGATGCGAAACCCGAACGCGGTTCCATAGAGATCGAGATAGCCGATCGGCTCGATGAACTCGCGCTTGAGGCCGACTTCCTCCTCTGCCTCGCGCAAGGCGGCGTCGAGCGGCGAAGCGTCCACCGCATCAATTTTGCCGCCCGGAAAGGAAATCTGGCCCGCGTGGCTGGACAGATGCGGCGAGCGCTGCGTCAACAACACGGTCGGCTCGCGGTGATCGACGACCGGGATCAAGACCGCCGCGGGCCGCACCGGCTGCTCGCGCGCGATGATCTCGAGCATGCGGTCGTTGCCCTCGTCGCCGGTCCTTGGAACGATGTTGGGATCGATCAGGCCGGGCGGCACGTCGAAATTCAGCCGCGCCTGGCTCCGTGTAAAGAACTCCGCCGAGTTGATCGGCGCCGCGTCCATCTTCTTCAGCATCGGCTCGTTCAAACCGCGTCCCTCACCTGCTTCGCGTCCGCCATGGCAAAGAACTCGCCGCCGGACTCGATGCCGAACATCGGCCGACCATCGACCACCCGCTCTTCCCCCATGTCAACCAGATCGTAATAGAGCGCGCGCGTCACTTTCGCCCACAGATCGGCGCGGACGTGCAGATAGGGCGTCAGCCCGCCGTCGGCGGCCATCTCGAAGCGAATACGATGGGCGGAATCGCATGGCACCCAGTCGTCAACGTTGGTGCGGAAGCGCAATAGCCTGCCGCGATCTCCGGCCTCTTTTTGCATCTCGACCGCCAGGAACGGCGCGTCGTCGACGCGGATGCCGACCTTCTCGACCGGGGTCACGAGAAAGTGCTTGCCGTCCTCGCGTTTGAGAATGGTCGAAAACAGCCGTACCAGCGCCGGCCGCCCGATCGGCGTCCCCAAGTAGAACCACGTACCATCGCTGGCGATTCGCATGTCGAGATCGCCGCAGAACGGCGGATTCCAGAGATGGACCGGAGGCAACCCCTTCCCGGCCGGGCTCTGACTGACGGCCTCCCTGGCGGCAACCGTCAGACCTTCGAGCCCCTTGCTGTCAGAATCCTTGCCTTCGTGCCGCTGGCCGCTTGTTTGCCCTTGCTTCGCCATTGTTTGCCCTGAGTCTCGGCGCCTCGATTGGCACGATTGGTGCACATATACCGAGATATGTGTTCCCGGCGATTTGTGTCCGTACTATTGCCGATCAAGTCGCCAGATCGTGATGCCGTTCATACCCCGAAATACCGATAATGTGGGGATAGTTTAATTCAACGAATGCATGGCCTTTGCACAGGTTTAGCATGAGTTCTTGGCATGACGACGCAACCAGCGGTGTCATGAGCGGTTAGGTTGTTGAAGGAGAAAGACATGGCGAGCGCAGACGGTGTCGAGAAACTCGAGGACGCGATCGTCCGGTCGGCCGAGCAGGTGGCCGGCCAGATCCGCGCCGCGAAGGAAGCGATCTCCACCGTCATCTTCGGCCAGGACCGGGTGATCGAGAACACCCTGGTGACGATCCTGTCCGGCGGCCACGCGCTCTTGATCGGTGTTCCCGGCCTCGCCAAGACCAAGCTTGTCGAAACCTTGGGCATCACGCTCGGGCTCGACGCCAAGCGCATCCAGTTTACGCCGGATCTGATGCCGTCGGACATTCTGGGCGCCGAGGTGCTGGACGAGAGCAATTCCGGCAAGCGGTCGTTCCGTTTCATCTCCGGACCGGTGTTCGCACAGCTCCTGATGGCCGACGAGATCAACCGCGCCAGCCCGCGTACGCAATCGGCGCTGCTGCAAGCCATGCAGGAACAGCACATCACCGTTGCAGGTGCGCGGCATGATCTCCCAAAGCCGTTTCATGTGCTCGCCACCCAAAACCCGCTGGAGCAGGAAGGCACCTACCCGCTGCCCGAGGCGCAACTCGACCGCTTCCTGATGGAGATCGATGTCGATTATCCCGATCGCGATGCCGAACGCCGCATCCTGTTCGAGACGACGGGCGCGGACGAGACGCTCGCCAAGGCTTCGATGGACGCGGAAACCCTGATCGCGGCGCAGCGGCTGGTGCGGCGCCTGCCGGTCGGCGACAGCGTCGTCGAGGCGATCCTGTCGCTGGTGCGCGCCGCGCGACCCGACCCGGAAGGCGGCAGTGACAAGCTGATCGCCTGGGGACCGGGCCCGCGCGCCAGCCAATCGCTGATGCTGGCGGTCCGCGCGCGCGCGTTGCTCGACGGCCGCCTTGCGCCCTCGATCGACGACGTGCTCGATCTCGCCGAACCCATTCTCAAGCACCGCATGGCGCTGACCTTCTCGGCGCGCGCGGAAGGCCGCACCATTCCCGACGTGATCAGACAATTGAAGACGCGGATCGGTTGATGGCCGCAGAGACCAGCCACGAGACCAGGGAGATCCTAGCAATCCGACGTGCCGATGGCGAAAGCCGAACGCTCGCCGCATCGCTGCCCCGTCTCGTGCTCGAAGCCCGCCGCATCGCCGCCAACGTCATCCATGGCCTGCACGGCAGGCGCCGCGCCGGCGCCGGCGAGAGCTTTTGGCAATACCGCCGCTTCGTCTCCGGGGAGCCGTCGCAGAATGTCGACTGGCGGCGCTCGGCGCGCGACGATCATCTCTATGTCCGCGAGCAGGAATGGGAGGCTGCGCATACGATCTGGCTGTGGCCCGACCGTTCGCCGTCGATGGCATTTGCTTCCAAGGGTGCCCGCGACAGCAAGCTGGAGCGCGGCCTGATCGTTACATTTGCGCTCGCCGAACTGCTGGTTTCGGGTGGCGAACGCGTCGGCATTCCCGGCCTGATGAACCCGACCGCCAGCCGCAACGTCATCGACAAGATGGCGCAGGCGATGCTGCATGACGATGCGGTGCGCGCGAGCCTGCCGCCATCCTTTGTGCCGTCGGCGCTGGCGGAAATTGTCGTGCTGTCCGACTTCTGGTCGCCGATGAGCGAAATCAGGACGATGCTTGCAGGGCTTTCGGCCTCCGGCGCGCATGGCACGCTGATCCAGGTCGTCGATCCCGCCGAAGAAACCTTTCCCTATGCCGGCCGGGTCGAGTTCGTCGAGCCGGAGGGTTTTGGCGTCATCACCGCCGGCCGCGCCGAGAGCTGGGCGAGCGACTACGTCGCGCGCGTCGCGCTGCATCGCGACGAGATCCGCAGCGAAACCAACAAGCTCGACTGGCTGTTCTCGACCCACACCACCAGCCGGTCCGCCGCAGAACTGCTGCTGTTCCTGCATTCCGGCATGATGGCGGCCAAGGGAAGCGTGCGCGGCTCAACCGTCAAGGCGGGGCGTAGCGCATGATGGCGGGCCTCCCCTTGACCTTTGCGCAGCCGCTGCTTCTGTTGGGCCTGCTGAGCCTGCCGGTGTTGTGGTGGCTGTTGCGCGTGATGCCGCCGCGGCCGAGACGGATCGAGTTCCCGCCGACGCGGCTGTTGTTCGACATCAGGCCCAGGGAAGAAACCCCGTCGCGGACGCCATGGTGGCTGACGGCGCTGCGTCTCGCCGCCGCGGCGCTGGTCATCCTTGCCGCCGCAGGTCCGATCTGGAATCCGCAGACCGGCATCGGCGGCAGCAATGCGCCGCTGGTGATCCTGCTCGACGACGGTTGGAGCGCGGCTGGAAGCTGGGACACCCGGATCAAGGCCGCTGACGAACTGATCGCCAATGCCGACAACGATCGCCGCGGAGTCGCGCTGGTTCCGCTCTCCGAACCCGCACGCGACATGACGCTGATGCCGGCCGGTACCGCGCGCGTTGCGCTGCGCCAGATTTCACCAAAGCCCCATTCGATTGACCGCGTCGACACGCTTGGCGCGCTCGACCGCTTCCTGAAGGCCACTGGCGACGCCGAGATCGCGTGGCTGTCCGACGGCGTCGATACCGGGCGCGGCGCCGAATTCGTCGAAAATCTCGCCAAGACCATCGGCGAGCGCAAGCTGACAGTATTCGAGGGCGGCGCGGCGCCTGCGCAAGCCCTGGTCGCCGCCGAAAACGCCGCGGCGAAGATGACGGTCAAGGTGCTGCGCACCACCGGCGGCGTCGCAGCCGGCGTGGTTCGCGCGATCGACGCCAAAGGCTCCCCGATCGGCGAGGCGCGCTACGCTTTCGGCATGCAGGACCGCGAAAGCGAAGCGGCGTTCGATCTGCCGGTCGAACTGCGCAACGACATTTCGCGGCTGGAAATTTCGGGGGAACGATCGGCCGGCGCGGTGCAATTGCTCGACAAGCGATGGCGGCGGCGCGCCGTCGGCGTCGTCACCGGCGCGACCAGCGATACCGCCCAGCCGCTATTGGCATCGACCTTCTACCTTGCCCGCGCTTTGTCGCCATTCGCCGACGTGCGGCTCGGCGAGCGCGGCGCGCCGCAACAGGTGATCGCGCAATTCCTCGATCAGCGGCTGCCGATGATCGTGCTCGCCGATGTCGGCACGCTGTCGCCGGAAATCCGCGAGCGGCTGAATGCATGGATCGATCAGGGCGGCGTGCTGATACGTTTCGCAGGTCCCCGCCTGGCGCAGGCCGATGACGATCTGGTGCCGGTGAAACTGCGGCGCGGCGGCCGCACCCTCGGCGGCAGCCTGACCTGGGAAAAGCCGCAGCATCTGGCGTCCTTCGCCGCCGACGCTCCGTTCGCGGGCCTCGCCGTGCCCAAGGATGTCACCGTGAACCGGCAGGTGCTGGCCGAGCCGGATGCGGTGCTCGCCACCAAGACATGGGCATCGCTGGAAGACGGCACGCCGCTGGTGACCGGCGAACATCGCGGCAGAGGCATTGTCAGCCTGTTCCATGTCGGCGCCGACTCGCGCTGGTCTGACTTGCCGATGTCCGGCAGCTTCGTCGAGATGCTGCGGCGGCTGGTCGACATGTCCGGCTATACCACGAAGCCCGGTGCTGGCGTTGCGAGCGAGGCGACCAATGTCGAGACGGTAGCGCCCCTGCGCACACTCGACGGTTTCGGCGCATTCGGACCGCCGCCCTCGACCGCCAAGCCGATGCCTGCGGATTATCGCGATCGCGCCACCGCAGAACATCCGCCGGGCTTCTACGGCCCGGCCGATGGCCCGATCGCGGTCAACACCCTGGCCTCGGCCGATCGCATCGCGCCGCTCGATACATCCCCGTTGCGAGCGCAGCGCGCCAGCTACACCAATGCCGAACCGCGCGACTTGCGTGGCATCCTGCTGTCGTCGTCGCTGGTGCTGTTCCTGATCGACGCGGTCGTGGTCGCGATACTGGGCGCGGGCCTTGCCGCTCTGTGGCGGCGGCGCACGGCGGCTGCCACCGTTCTATTGGCCCTGATCCTGGTCGCGGCCTCGACCACGCCTTCGCCGACGCGCGCCCAAGGCAACGATGAGTTCGCCATCAATTCGGTGTCGCAGACGCGGCTTGCCTATGTCGTCACCGGAAATGCCGACGTCGATTCCATTGTCAAGGCGGGCATGGCCGGACTGACGCTGTTCCTGGCGCAGCGCACGGCGCTGGAGGCCGGCGATCCCGTCGGCGTCGATCCCGCGCGAGACGAACTGGCATTCTTCCCGCTGATCTACTGGCCGGTGGTGCCGGGCGCGCCGAAGCCGCCGCAGGACGCCATCAACCGCATCGACGCCTATATGAAGCAGGGCGGCACGGTGCTGTTCGACACGCGCGACGCGGTCGAGGCGCCGCCCGGCGAGAACGGCGCGTCGCAGACGTCGGGCATGCGCACCTTGCGCGAAATTCTCTCCTCCCTCGACGTGCCTGAACTGGAGCCGGTGCCGCGCGAGCATGTGTTGACCAAGACGTTTTATCTGCTGCGCGATTTCCCCGGCCGCTTCACCTCTGGCCAGACCTGGGTCGAGACCCTGCCGCGCGAGGATGACGACGAGGCGGCCTCGCGGCCTGCGCGCGGCGGCGACGGCGTCTCGCCCATCATCATCACCTCGAACGATCTCGCCGGCGCCTGGGCG
The DNA here is from genome assembly GCF_001693385.1 of Bradyrhizobium icense. Taxonomy (NCBI): domain Bacteria; kingdom Pseudomonadati; phylum Pseudomonadota; class Alphaproteobacteria; order Hyphomicrobiales; family Nitrobacteraceae; genus Bradyrhizobium; species Bradyrhizobium icense. The sequence goes on along the minus strand of NZ_CP016428.1, from coordinate 1,517,833 downwards.
CATCGCCCGGACGGACAGCCGATGCTGCCGCTGACGCCGAACGAGCCGCGCCAGCGCGAATTCGCCTTCCGCTCGGGCGTCAACATCGTGATGTACACCCTGACCGGCAACTACAAGGCCGACCAGGTCCACGCGCCCGCCCTGATCGAACGGTTGGGGCAATAGGCCATGAACTACGGCATCGCGTTCACCCCCCTCGTTCCGGCGATCGTGCTCTGGATCGCGCTGGCCGCGATCGTCGCGATCTCGGCGCTATTACTGCTCGGCCGCGCGCGCGGCGCCGCGGTGCGCGTCGCGGCGCTGGCGCTGATCCTGCTGGCGCTCGCCAATCCCTCCTTCACCCGCGAGGACCGCGAGCCGCTGTCCTCGGTGGCTGCCGTCGTGATCGACAAGAGCCCGAGCCAGAATTTCGGCACCCGCAACCAGGAAACGGCCCAGGCGCAAGAGGCGCTGGTCGACACGCTGAAGAAGATCAGGGGGCTGGAAGTCCGCGTCGTCGAGGCCGGACAGGCCGACGGCGAGACCGACGGCACAAAACTGTTCGGGGCGCTGTCCTCGGCGCTGTCGGACGTTCCGGTCGACCGCGTTGCCGGCGCGTTCCTGATCACCGATGGCCGGGTGCATGACATTCCCGCCAATGCCGCGGCCCTCGGCTTCCAGGCGCCGGTGCATGCACTCGTCACCGGCCGCAAGGATGAGCGCGACCGCCGCATCGCAATCTCGGCCGCGCCGCGTTTCGGCATCGTCGGACAGCCGCAGACCATCACGTACCGGCTCGACGACCAGGGCGTCAGCGGCCAGCGCGCGAAGGTTGTCATTCGCCGCGACGGCGAGGTAATCAGCGAGCGCAATCTGGTCAGCGGCCAGACCTCCAGTGTCGAAGTCGACATCAAGCATGCCGGCCCGAATATCGTCGAGATCGAGGCTTCTCCCCTCGATAACGAATTGACGCTGGTGAATAATCGCGCCGTGGTCGCGATCGACGGCGTCCGCGACAGGCTGCGCGTGCTCTTGGTGTCCGGCGAGCCACATTCCGGCGAGCGCACCTGGCGCAATCTGCTGAAATCGGACGCCAGCATCGACCTCGTTCATTTCACGATCCTGCGCCCGCCGGAGAAGCAGGACGGCACGCCGATCAACGAGCTGTCGCTGATCGCGTTTCCGACGCGCGAGCTGTTCCAGCAGAGGATCAACGATTTCCACCTGATCATCTTCGACCGATACGCCCGCCAGGGCGTGCTGCCGATTGCCTATTTCGACAATATCGCGCGCTATGTCCGTGCCGGCGGTGCGGTGCTGGTGTCGGCCGGCCCCGATTACGCCTCCACCACCAGCATCTGGCGCACGCCGCTCGACACGGTGCTGCCGGCCGAGCCGGTCGGCGTGACCGAGAAGCCGTTCTACGCGCACTTAAGCGACGCCGGTAAGCGCCATCCGGTGACGCGCGGCCTCGAAGGCTCCGCCAGCGAGCCGCCGCGCTGGAGCCGCTTCTTCCGCGCGGTGGAAACGCGCAACGCGGTCGGCGCGCCCGTGATGACCGGCGCCGATGGCAAGCCGCTGCTGTTGCTGTCGCGCTTCGGCGAAGGCCGCGTCGCGCTTCTGTTGTCGGACCACATCTGGCTGTGGGCGCGCGGCTATGAGGGCGGCGGCCCTCATCTGGATCTGTTGCGGCGGATGTCGCACTGGCTGATGAAGCAGCCTGATCTCGACGAGGAAGCGCTGCGCCTGCAAATCCAGGGCAAGGACCTCGTGGTGCTGCGCCAGACCATGGCCGACAACGTGCCGCCGGTAACGGTGACATCGCCGAGCGGCGCCACCAAGGAGCTGACGCTGACCGCGAGCGAGCCTGGCACCTGGCGCTCCACCCTGCCCGCCAACGAACTCGGCCTGTGGCAGGCGACCGACGGCGCGCTGAAGGCGCTGATCAATGTCGGGCCGACCAACCCGAAGGAATTTTCTGAAGTCACCTCGACGACCGAGATGCTGAAGCCCTTGGCGCAAGCCACCGGCGGCGACGCCCGCCGCGTCGCCGATGGCGGAAGCGTCGACCTGCCCCGCGTCGTGCCGGTGCGCGCCTCCGGCATCTTCCACGGCGACGGCTGGATGGGCGTCAAGATGCGCGACGCCAGCGTCGTCAAGGGCGTCGGCGTGCTGCCGATGTTTGCCGGATTAGTCGGATTGTTGCTGCTGCTCGGCGCGTTCGCCGCGACCTGGGTGCGCGAGGGGCGGTAAGCGCTGCGGAGGCGTCGTCGATGGGTGCTACGCAGCCTCGTCCGCGCGTCGCCACCTCGGGAATGGATCGGCAAGCCCGGACCATTCCGCGATGCGCATTCCCGGCTTTCCCGCTACAAGGCACGCATCGAGACGCGCCGTGATCGCGTCCTGATCCATATTCGTGCCGATGAAGACGATCTCCTGCCGGCGATCGCCGTACACCTCGCTCCAGTTCTTCTTGAGCGATAGTCGCCAGAACGGATCGTCCGGCCACCGATCTGCCGGCACATTCGCCCACCAGAAGCCGAGCCCTTCGGTTCGGACGATCGCGCCGGCCTGGCTCAACTCGCCGAGCCATTGCGGGCGAGTTGCGATCCAGAAATGTCCCTTGGCGCGGATGACGCCCGGCCAGCTTTCTTTCAGGAACTGGTGAAACTTCGCAGGCTCGAACGGCCGTCGCGCGCGATAGACGAAGTTCTTGACGCCGTATTCTTCGGTCTCGGGCGTATGGTCCGCAAAGCCATAAAGCTCCTTGAACCACAGCGGGTGTTGCTGCGCGCGCTCGAAATCGAAGCGGCCGGTATTGAGAATGCGCTCCAGCGGCGCATTGGAGAAATTGGTCTCGACGATATCGGCCTCGGGATTGAGAGAGCGGATAATCATCCGGGCGGAGTCGCGTTCTCCCTGCGACGCTGCATCGATCTTGTTGAGTACGATCACATCGGCAAATTCGATCTGCTCGACCAGCAGATCCACCAACGTGCGCCTGTCGCCTTCACCAAGCGACTCGCCGCGATCCGCCAGAAAAACGGTAGAGGAATAGTTCTTCAGCAGATTGACGGCATCGACGACCGTGACCATCGTGTCGAGGCTTGCCACGTCGGACAGGCTTTCTCCGTCTTCGGAGCGGAAATCGAAGGTTGCCGCGACCGGCAGCGGCTCCGAGATTCCGGTGGATTCGATCAGCAGATAGTCGAACCGTCCGCACTCGGCGAGCGCCCGCACTTCCTTCAACAAATCGTCGCGCAGCGTGCAGCAGATGCAGCCGTTGGTCATCTCGACCAGTTTTTCGTCAGTCCGCGAGAGGTTCGCACCGCCATCGCGGACGAGGTCTGCGTAGATGTTGACTTCGCTCATGTCGTTCACAATCACCGCAACCTTCAGGCCCTGGCGATTGTTGAGCACGTGATTCATCAAAGTTGTCTTTCCAGCCCCGAGGAAGCCGGACAAGACGGTGACGGGGAGTTTTCGCATGGAGATCGAAAAGCCTCTTGAGCTCGCGGGGCCCCAACCGGGGAGGATGACGCATGCAGGGACCCCGTAGTTGACGAACTATGTTATGTTATAACATAACAACATATGACCGCGAATTGTCAATTGGCAAGCATGCGGGTGCACGGGGCGAAAGTGCTGATGTTGCGCGAATCTCACACCTGGCGGAATTGTCGGCGCCCCGGAAAGACGGCAGCCCGGATGTCGATTGACACGCCGCGGTCTTCGCGACGTTATAATGTAACATTGGGACGGCGAGATGCCTGAGCCGACCCCGGGGGACGAGGCGTCAATCGTCGTGAACTGGTTCCGAAAGCACCTCAAGCACGGCTCGCGGCTGGCGCTGTTTGCGCTCGCGATCCAGCTTGCGCTGTCATGCGGGCATTTTCACGCGACGGCCACGCACGCCGAACCGGCCGTTCAAAGCGGGCTGACCGACGCCAATTCTGCGATCGCCACGCCCCTTGCCGCAGAAGATGCGCACCCCGAAGCCGCACAGGCGCAGCAGCCTGCGGGCCACGATGACGACCAGCACACGGCCAATGTCTGCTCGGTCTGCGCCGTCCTCTCGCTTGCCAATAATTTCCTGTTCATCACGCCACCCGTGCTGGAGTTGCCGGGGGCTTTCGAACTTCTGTACCTGGTCCCCGGCGCCGAGTTCGCGCATCTCGGCTCGTCCGATCTCGCGTTCCAGTCTCGCGCACCGCCCGCCTCCTGACGCCGATTGAAATCAATGCACTGCCCAAGGGATTGCCGCGCCAGGCGCGGCTCCTGAAGGAAAATCGGAATCGTCCGTCGCACATCGACGGAATCAGGGTCGGGACAATGACATTCAAGAAGATACGTGCGTTCCACATCGGTGGAGCTAGCTGGCTATTGCTATGCGCGGCAGGCAACGGCGCAATGGCGCAGGGCGCGGCGTCGCCAACCGCTTCGACGCAACTCCCCGAAATCACCGTGACGGCGCCGAGCCCAATCGTCCGACGCCAACCCGTGCCCGCACGAACGCCGGTGCGCGTCACCCGCGCCGCGCCCGGCCAGAACCGCGCGCCCGCGCCAGAGCCGCAAGCCGCGCCGGTCGCAGCCGCGCCCCAACAAGGCGTGCTGCCGGTCGTAACCGATCAATTCGCAACGGTTACCGTCGTGCCCAACGAGGAGATCCGCCGCCAAGGCACCGCCCAGCTTGGCGATCTCCTGTTCTCGAAGCCCGGCATTACCGGCTCAACCTTCGCGCCCGGTGCCGCGAGTCGGCCGATCATCCGGGGCCTCGACGTCAATCGCGTCGGCATCCTCGAGAACGGTACCAACGCTGGCGGCGCCTCCGATCTCGGCGAAGACCATTTCGTGCCGGTCGATCCACTGGCCACAAACCAGGTCGAAGTCATCCGTGGTCCGGCGGCGATGCGCTACGGATCGACATCGATCGGCGGCGTCGTCAGCGCAACCAACAATCGCATCCCGGACGCCCTGCCTTCATGCGCGGCGGCACCCTTCCAGACCTACGGGTTGCCGGCGAAGGCGCCGCTCGCAAACGTGCAATCACCTTCCTGCGTCACGGTCGAAACCCGAACGGCCGTCAATACCGTTGACCGGGGTGTCGACGGCGGCATCCTGATTGATGCCGGCGGCGGCAATTTCGCGTTCCACGCTGATGCCTATGGCCGCAAGGCCAGTGATTACAGCGTTCCGAGCTATCCGTATCTGTTTGATCCCACCCAGCCATTCAACGGTCGGCAGCCAAATTCGGCGATGCAGGCGGCCGGCGCCTCGATCGGCGGCTCCTATATTTTCTCCGGCGGCTTCATTGGCGCTGCGATTACGCAGAACGATACGCTGTACCGCATTCCCGGAATTGAACCCTCCGATCACCAGACCCGCATCGACGCGCGCCAGACCAAGTTCACAGCCAAGGGAGAATACCGGCCGGACGCAACGGCGATCGACGCGATCAGGTTCTGGGCCGGCGCGACTGATTACAAGCACAACGAGATCGGGCTTGCCGATCCCGCCGACTTCTCGTCCACCGGCGTGCGGCAGACCTTTACCAACAGGGAGCAGGAAGGGCGCGTCGAGGTGCAGATGGCGCCGTTCAACGCGCGCTTTGCCGCTGTCACGACCGCTTTCGGTCTGCAGGCCGGGCATCAGGAATTGACGGCGCCAAGCCCGGACGATCCAGGAAGCCCGCTCAATGGATTGTTTGATCCTAACAAGAATAACAGGGTTGCCGGCTACGTCTTCAACGAGCTCAAGTTCACTGACTCAACCAAGGCGCAGATCGCCGGCCGTATCGAGCATGTCAGTCTCAGCGGAACGACGCCGGCATTCATTCCGGAACTTTTCGACATCAATGCCAATCCGGGCGATATCGGCCCGCCGACGGCGCGCAATCTGAACTTCACGCCGAAGAGCGCGAGCATAGGCTTGCTTCAGGACCTTCCAGGCGATCTGGTTGCGAGCATCACCGCGCAATACGTCGAGCGCGCGCCCAAGCCGGCCGAATTGTTCTCGCGCGGGGTCCACGAAGCAACCGTCACCTTCGACATCGGCAATCCCAATCTGGGCATCGAAACGGCCAAATCGATCGAGATCGGATTACGACGAGCGACCGGGCCCTTGAGGTTCGAAGCGACGGCTTACTATACGAAGTTCAATGGCTTCATTTACCGTCGACTTACCGGCAACACCTGCGAGGATGGAGCCTGTGTCAGTCCTGCCGATCCGGCTGCCCCACTCGAGCTGAACCAGGCGATCTATTCGCAACGCGACGCCACCTTCCGCGGCGGCGAATTCCAGAGCCAGTTGGATGTCGGGCCGCTCAACGGCGGCATCTGGGGTATCGAGAGCCAGTTCGATGTCGTGCGCGCGACTTTCAGCGACGGCACCAACGTTCCGCGAATCCCGCCGGTGCGCGCGGGCGGCGGCTTGTTCTGGCGCGATGCAAACTGGCTGACGCGAATCAACCTGCTGCATGCTTTCGCCCAGAACGATATCGCGCCGATCGGGGAAACGCCGACCGCAGGTTATAATCTGCTGAAGGCGGAGGTCAGCTACAAGACCAAGCTGGACCCCAGTTGGTTCGGCGCCCGCGAAATGTTGGTCGGCGTGGTCGGCAACAACCTCTTGAACGAGAACATCCGCAATTCCGTCTCCTTCAACAAGGACCAAGTGCTGTTGCCGGGCATCGGCGTGAGGGCCTTTGCTAATCTGAAGTTTTAAGCCGCATGCGCAGACGGGTGGCGTTAGCTGGTGGTACCAGCTAACGTCCAAGTGGGATGATGGGGACACCGGGCGCAATCCCGCGTCAGATGTCCCCTGCCCACTGAAAGCGGATGCTCGACGAATAGATGACCTCGTCCATCAATGTTCCCGTCTATAGCGACGCGCTCGTTCTGCTCGGCACCGCGGGCGTCGTCATTCCCTTGGTGCGCCGGTTCGGCCTCAATCCAGTCCTCGGCTATCTCGGCGCCGGCGCGATCCTGGGTCCTCTCGGCCTCGGATCGTTCATCGAGAGTTTTCCACTTCTCTACTGGTTCACGGTCGTCGACCCCAAAAACGTCTCCAGCATTGCGAACCTCGGAGTTGTGTTCCTGCTCTTCCTCATCGGCATGGAGCTATCCTACGATCGATTGAAGGCAATGCGCCGCCTGATATTTGGGTTAGGCAGCTTGCAGATCGTACTCTCCACAGTGGCGATCGGCGTGGTCGCGGCCCTCGTGGGCAACAAGGCTCCGGTGGCCCTCATCCTTGGCGCGTGCCTTGCCTTGTCCTCGACAGCCATTGTCGTCGAGATCCTTTCCAGGCAACGACGACTCAGCACAAGCGCAGGCCGGGCAAGCTTCGCGACGTTGCTGGCACAAGACCTGGCCGTCGCCCCTCTCCTGCTTTTTATCTCCATTTTTGGCGCCAGCGAGTCCGGTTCGGTCGTCGCGACGCTCGTTCTCGCGCTCACCAACGCAGCCATCGCGCTCGCCGTGATCGTCATCGTCGGCCGCGTCGTGATGCGACCGCTGTTCCGTCTGGTGGCATCAGTAGGCATGAGCGACCTGTTCGTCGCCACGACACTGTTCGTGATCGTCGCCACGGGAGTGGCTGCTGCTGTGGCTGGTTTCTCCATGGCGCTCGGCGCCTTTGTCGCCGGGCTGCTGCTGGCCGAGACGGAATTCCGCAAGGCGATCGAGACCGCCATCGATCCGTTCAAGGGCCTCCTGCTTGGCCTGTTCTTCTTCGCCGTCGGCATGAACGTCGATTTCCGCGAGCTCGCCCGCGACCCGGTCTGGCTGGTTACGGGTGCGGCCGGCTTGATCGCCGTAAAGGCCGTCATCCTCATCTTCCTGGCGCGGATGTTTCGCCTTTCATGGCCGGCCTCTATTGAAGTCGGGCTGCTGCTGGGTCCCGGCGGCGAATTTGCTTTCGTCGGGATCGGATTGGCGACGACGCTTGGCCTGATCGATGCCAACGTGTCGAGCTTCACGGTCGCGCTGACCTCGCTGACCATGATGCTCACCCCGGCGCTGTCCCATGTCGCGCGGCGGCTGGCGCCGATGGTGCGCGAAGACAAGCCGCTCGACCCCGAACTCGCCGTTGCGCCAAGCGGAGGCAGTGGTCATGCCATTGTCGTCGGGCACGGCCGGGTGGGACAGGTCGTCTGCGCGATGTTGGACCGTCACCAGTTCAAATACATTGCGGTCGACAATGATGCCGCGGCCGTCCCCGAGCAGCGAAGACAGGGACGTACCGTCTTTTACGGTGACGCAACCAACCCGGAGTTCCTGAAGAGCTGCGGTCTCATGGAAGCCGCCGCTGTCATCGTCACCATCAACCAACCTGAAGGCATCGACGAAATCGTCGCTCAGGTCCGCGCGCTGAGGAAGGACCTGCTGGTGGTTTCGCGCGCCCGCGATGCCGACCACGCGCGGCATCTGTACCGGATCGGGGTTACCGACGCGGTGCCGGAGACCATCGAGGCAAGCTTGCTGTTGTCGGAAGCTGCCCTGATCGGCCTGGGAGTGGCGATGGGACATGTCGTCGCCTCCATCCACGAGAAGCGCGATGAGTTCCGGCACGAGCTGCAGAAGGCGGTGGGAAGCGCAGGATCCGCGCCGATTCGGACGAGCGGTACGAAGAAGCGTCGATTTTTTTGACGGGTCGCGACAGCGGCGCGCGCCGACGGCTCTACCGCGCCTTGCTCCAGTCCGGTCGGATAGTGCCGGACACGCCGTCGAACGCGCCCTCGACCAGTTCCGCCACCAACAGGCGGGTGTAATCGACCGGGCCCGGCATGGTCACCCGCCCCTTCGGTATGACCTCGAAGCCGACGCGGCTGTAATAGGCTTCGTCGCCGACCAGAATGACCAAGCGATGGCCCTTGGCCTTGGCATCCCGCAGCGAACGATCGAGCAGCATGCGGCCGACGCCGCGGCCGCGGAACGGCGGCTCGACCGTCAACGGTCCGAGCATCAGGGCCGGCGTGTCGCCGATGCAGATTGGCAACTGGCGCACCGAGCCCACCAGCAATGTGCCGATCCGCGCCGTGAACGACAGGTCGAGCAGGTGATCGACATGCTCGCGCAGGCGGTAGGCGCTCAGTACGAAACGGCCGGGACCGAACGTCCGCTCGTGCAGCCGTTCGATCGCCTGGGCGTCCTTTGGTGTTTCGGCCAGGATGGTGACGTCAAGTTCGCTCATGATGGGGCGCGGGATAGCATCTGGCGACGGCGCGGTCTATCGCTGGGAGCCGTCATCCCGGTATTGCCTCAATCCCTGCTGATAGCGGGCTGGGACAAATAGGCCAAAAGCTTCATTTCGCGGCGGCCGCGCGTTACGGTGTCCAGTACCAGCCCCGAGGACATCGACAGCACCGCAACGATCATCAGGCCCGTCGATAGCACCGCCGTCGGCAACCGCGGCACGATGCCCTCTTCGAGATAGGTGATTAGGATGGGGATCGCCAGCCCGATCGAGACCAGCATCAGGAAGGTACCGATGGCGGTGAAGAACCGCAGCGGCTTCTCCGAACGGTACAGTTTCAGGATGGTGCCGAGAATCCGGAAGCCGTCCCGCCAGGTGTTCAGCTTGCTGAACGATCCTTCGGGGCGGGCATAATAAGGCGTCTCGATTTCCACCGCCGGCAGCGCCAGTTCGAGCGCGTGCACGCTAAGTTCGGTTTCGATCTCGAAACCGTCTGACAGCACCGGAAAGGACTTGACGAAGCGGCGCGAGAACACGCGGTAGCCGGAAAGGATATCCTTGAACGCCTGGCCGAAGACGGTGGAAAGGAAGTTCGTCAGCATCCAGTTGCCGGTGCGGTGGCCGGGACGGTAGGCCGCGACCGACTGGTCGACGCGAAAGCCCACCACCATGTCGAGGTGTTCGTTGACCAGCGCATCGATCATGCGCGACGCGCTCGGCGCGTCATAGGTGGCGTCGCCATCGACCAGTACATAGGCGTCGGCATCGATGTCGGCGAACATGCGCCGCACCACATGGCCCTTGCCCTGGCGGCGCTCGCTGCGCACGATGGCGCCGGCCGCGCGCGCGACCTCGACGGTGCGGTCCCTGGAATTGTTGTCGTAGACGAAAATCTGAGCTGTCGGCAGCGCCTTGCGGAAATCGGAGATCACGGTGGCGACCGCGGCTTCCTCATTGAAGCACGGCACCAGAACCGCGATCCGCAGCGCCGGTCCCGTCATCGCACGCACACCGAATTAAGTCTGTCCATAGGCGCGTTATCGCAATCAGGCGTTGGCCGGTTGGGGAAAGGCCGCGCTATCTATCGGCGGCCCGTTCGCCGCGCAGATCGAGCGTTGCGAACAGCAGGGTCCAGAGGGAAGCATGTCGATCGGAATGATATAATTTGGCGTAAATCCAGACGACTGAGACCACCAGCAAGGTGAATTGAACGTCAACGAGATAGCTTAACAGCACGTCCGCCTTCACTTCGGGCGGCGCGACGTCGACCCCGCCATGAGATTCTGCGCTGGAGCACGACTGGCACGGGCTATCACTAGCGCCAGGTCGCTACTGGAGCCACGCCATCGAGAACTTCCGCGATCCGCAACCGCGTTCCTCTGGTCGTCCCTGCCGGCAGCGCCCCTGCCGCATAGAACCCGCACTCCACGATCTCGTGGTTGGGCTCCGGCAGGCGGTCCTGCCGAAACTGCCTGACCACATAGACCGCGACATGGTCGCGGCGGGAGACGTGGCCGTTGAAGAACAGGCCGTGCAGGACCGGCTCTCCGGTCAATTCGATCCGCCCCTCCTCCACCAGCTCCCGCCGCAGCGCTTCGAGGAACGTCTCGCCGACCTCGACGCCGCCGCCCGGCAGGTGCCAGCCCGTGACATAGCTGTGCCTGACCAGGAACACCTTGTCGTCGCCGTCGAGCACGACGCCGCGAACCCCGAGCGTCATGCCGCGGGCCATCCGCCAATAGAGGTGAAAGGCCTGCCGCAATTGCGGCTCCAGACGTTTTCGCAAGTGCTGCAGCACCGTCACGCAAACCTCGGATGGACAGCTATCACGTTTGATCCTTATATCGCCGACATGATGGTGCGACGGCTCTATATCACAGGGAACGCGGCGAAGCGCGAATGACCGATACCTTCACGCTGGCGCATCTGTCGGACCCGCATCTGCCGCCGCTGCCCGCGGCGCGGCTGCGCGATCTCGCGGGCAAGCGTGCACTCGGCTATTTCAACTGGACCCGCAACCGCCACAAATATCACCGCCGCGAGGTGTTGGACGCGCTGGTTGCCGACATGCAGGCGCACCGGCCGGACCACATCGCGGTGACCGGCGATCTCGTCAATTTGGCGCTGGAGGCGGAATTCACCCCGGCCCAGGCCTGGCTCGAAAGCGTCGGCACGCCGCAACAGGTGACTGTCGTTCCCGGCAATCACGACGCCTATGTGCGGGCGACGCGGCATCATTTCGCAGGCCACTTCGAGCAATATCTGCGCGGCGATGCCGGGGCGGACGGTACGCCGTTTCCTTTTCTGCGCCGGCGCGGTCCGCTGGCGCTGATCGGGATCTCCTCGGCGGTGCCGACGCTGCCATTGATGGCAACCGGCCGGCTCGGCCGCGCGCAGCTCGATGCGCTCGACCGCCAGCTTGCCCAGTTGTCGCCGGACGAGGCGTTCCGGGTGCTGCTGGTCCATCACCCCTTGGAATCGAGTTCGCGGATGAAGCGGCTGACCGACTCGAAGGCGCTGCGCGCCGTGCTGAAGCGGCGCGGCGCCGAACTGGTCCTGCACGGCCATGACCACATCCATTCGACGATGTGGCTTGAAGGCGCCGGCCACCAGATCCCCGCGGTCGGCGTGCCCTCGGCATCGGCGCTGGCGCACCGGCATTATCCGGCTGCTGCCTACAACCTGTTTTCGATCACGCGCGACGGCGGCAAATGGCGCTGCGTGCAGACCGTGCGCGGCATCGATGCCGACTTCCGTGTCAAGCAGATCAAGCAGGCGACGCTGCTTTAGAAGCTCTTCAGGCTCGCATACAGCGCCAATCCGAACAGAGCCACCGCGCCCAGCACGAAGCCGAGCACAAACATGCCGAAGCCGCGGCGGCGCGGCTTTTTCTCCACGACGGGCTCGGCCGCGGCCATCGCCACCATCGCATGCTCGCGCTCGATCATCCGGCGCGCGACATAGCCGGTGACGGAATCGACGATGACGGGCACGTCATGCGACTCGGCGAGCACGATGCGGCCGAAGCGCGTGTCCTGCACGAAGCGGTAGATGCGCTTGTCGCGTCCCATCACGATATGCGCGACGACGTCGATCCACAGCCGTGGCGTCTCCCCCTGGCTGACGCCGCGATCGAACAGGTCGACCTGCTCCGGCACCTCTGCGAACAGCGGATCGAGCGCCTCGTTCAGGATCTCGAGCCGGGCGACCTCGGCGTCGCGCAGTTCGACCACGACACCCGTGCGATCGGCAGCCTCGATGCGGGCCTGGCGGAGCGCATCGCGCAGCCGGGTCGGTCGCATGTCGCGGGCTTCGTTGCCGGTATTTTGCGCGTTTGACATCGGGAGCCGCCTTTATCCTGCAGGGGTTAGCCTGGGCTTAACCTAGCAGTAACCATGCCTTGCGCAATGGTTCTTTGTTTTCAATGAGTTATGCTTGCAGCTTTATCCCCCGTGGCGGCGCCCCCACCCCGGCCCGCCCCCGCAAGCCGGAGAGGGTGAAGGGCGCTCGCTCGAAAAAGGCAAACGGCCCCAGCCGGAATTCCGGATGGGGCCGCCTGTCCTTGGACGTTTCTTGTGATAGGTCGGCAGCAGCCGTCAGGCCGAGACGCGCGAGGGCTCTTCGACGATCGAGAAGCGTACGCCGGCCTTGTGGCGGCTCTCTTCCGAGACCTCCTTCCAGCACTCTTCCGCTTCCTTGCGGGTCTTGAACGGGCCTCTGACCTGGGCCGAGCCTTCGACGAGCTTGTGGAAGTTCATCGAACCGAACTCGCCGCCGATCACCCAGAAATTGCTGCCTTTGGTCATTGTTGTCTCCTGTTGTCCGAGTGGCGTGACCAGTCTGGAATCCGACCAGACCCAGACTGATCGATTCCGCCGTTAGCCGAACTGGTTCATCGTGTTGTGGGCGCCGCCCGCCTTCAGAGCGGCTTCACCGGCGAAATACTCCTTGTGATCGTCGCCGATGTCGGAGCCGGCCATGTTCTGATGCTTGACGCAGGCGATACCCTGACGGATCTCCTGGCGCTGAACATTCTTCACATAGCCCAGCATGCCCTGCTCGCCGAAATACTCCCTCGCGAGATTATCAGTCGACAGAGCTGCCGTGTGATAGGTCGGCAACGTGATCAGATGATGGAAGATGCCGGCACGCTTTGCTGAATCGGCCTGGAAGGTGCGGATGCGCTCGTCGGCTTCGATGGCCAGCGGCGTATCGTCGTATTCCGGCTTCATCAGGTCGGCTCGATTGTACTTGCTGACATCCTTGCCGGCTTCCTTCATCGCGTCGTACACCTGCCAACGGAAGTTCAGCGTCCAGTTGAACGAAGGCGAATTGTTGTAGGCCAGCTTCGCGTTCGGAACCACCTCGCGGATGCGGTCAACCATCTTGGCGATCTGCTCGATATGCGGCTTCTCGGTCTCGATCCACAAGAGGTCGGCACCGTTCTGCAGCGAGGTGATGCAGTCCAGCACGCAGCGATCTTCGCCCGTGCCGGCACGGAACTGATAGAGGTTGCTGGCAAGCCGCTTCGGACGCATCATCTTGCCGTCGCGGTTGATGATGACATCGCCATTCCGGGCCGTGGCGGCTGTCACTTCCTCGCAATCCAGGAAGCTGTTGTACTGATCGCCGAGGTCGCCGGGCTTGTGGCTAACGGCGATCTGCTGCGTGAGACCGGCACCCAGCGAGTCGGTACGGGTCACGACGATGCCGTCTTCGACGCCCAGTTCGAGGAAGGCATGGCGGCAGGCCCGGATCTTCGCCAGGAACACCTCGTGCGGCACGGTCACCTTGCCGTCCTGGTGGCCGCACTGCTTTTCGTCGGAGACCTGATTTTCGATCTGCAGGGCGCACGCACCCGCCTCGATCATCTTCTTGGCGAGCAGGTAGGTTGCCTCGGCATTGCCGAAGCCGGCGTCGATGTCGGCGATGACAGGCACGACATGGGTCTGGAAGTTGTCGATCTTTTCGATCAGCGCCTTTTCGTTCGCCTTGTCGCCTTCCTTGCGGGCCGCGTCGAGCGCGCGGAAGATATCGTTGAGCTCACGGGAATCCGCCTGACGCAGGAAGGTGTAGAGCTCTTCGATCAGCGCCGGCACCGAAGTCTTCTCGTGCATCGACTGATCAGGAAGCGGTCCGAACTCCGAACGAAGTGCTGCGATCATCCAGCCGGAGAGATACAGATAGCGGCGATCGGTCTTGCCGAAATGCTTCTTGACCGAAATCAGCTTCTGCTGCGCGATGAAGCCATGCCAGCAACCGAGCGACTGGGTGTACTTGGTGGGATCGGCGTCATAGGCAGCCATGTCGCTGCGCATCAGCGCCGCGGTATACCGGGCGATGTCCAGGCCGGTCTTGAAACGGTTCTGCAGACGCATGCGCGCCACGGCTTCGGCGGTGACGCCGTTCCAGGTCGGGTTGGTCTTGAGGAGGGCCTCAGCAGCGCCGATCTCGCTCAGATAGGAAGCCGGTCCCTGGATAGCCTGGTCACTGATCCCGCGTGGCTGGTAGTTCATGTGCATAATCCTTTCGGTGACGACAAATCTGCAGCGTAGTCTTCGCCGCTTTCATCGACATTCTTGACAGTGCGTTGCGAAACGTACCGAGAGCTAAACGCCAGAATCCTGATTTCGTATAGAGTTCTTGATTTTTATTGGTGATGTCATGTAACATATGCACTTGTCACAAATGTAACTTTGTAAACTTTGTCACAATCAGGACCCTGCCATGGCCACCGAAGCCGGAAAGAAGCTGTTCGTCGGCCCCCGTTTCCGGCGAATCCGGCAGCAGCTTGGGCTGTCGCAGACCCAGATCGCCGAGGGGCTCGGGATTTCGCCGAGCTACATCAACCTGATCGAGCGGAACCAGCGCCCGGTGACGGCGCAGATCCTGCTGCGGCTGGCGGAGACCTATGACCTCGATCTGCGCGACCTCGCCACCGCCGACGAGGACCGCTTCTTTGCGGAACTGAACGAGATTTTCTCCGATCCGCTGTTCCGCCAGATCGACCTGCCGAAACAGGAACTTCGCGACCTCGCCGAGCTCTGCCCGGGCGTGACCCACTCCCTGCAGCGCCTCTACGCCGCCTATACCGAGGCCCGCCGCGGCGAGACGCTGGTGGCGGCGCAGATGGCTGACCGCGACGAGGGCGCCCGCTTCGAGGCCAACCCGATCGAGCGCGTGCGCGACCTGATCGAAGCCAATCGCAACTACTTTCCCGAGCTCGAACAGGCCGCGGAAAATTTGCGCGACGAACTCCACGCCTCCGCCGAGGAGCTGTTTGCCGCGCTCGCGGCGCGGCTGCGCGAAAAGCACTCGATCGTGACCCGCATCATGCCGGTCGACGTGATGCGCGAGACGCTGCGGCGGTTCGACCGCCATCGCCGGCAGCTTCTGATCTCCGAACTGGTCGACGGCTCGGGCCGGGCCTTCCAGCTCGCGCTGCAGATCGGCCTCGCCGAATGCAGCGCATCCATCGACGCCATCGTCAACCGTGCCGGCCCGCTCGACGACACGCCGCGCCGGCTCTACCGCATTACGCTGGCGAACTACTTCGCCGCCGCCGTCATGATGCCCTATCAGCCATTCCACACCGCGGCAGAGAATCTGAACTACGACGTTCACGTGCTGGCGCAGCGCTTCAATGCCGGCTTCGAGCAGGTCTGTCACCGCCTCACCACGCTGCAACGGCCGAACGCGCGCGGCGTGCCGTTCTTCCTGCTGCGGGTCGACAATGCCGGCAACGTCTCCAAACGATTCTCCTCCGGCACGTTTCCGTTCTCGAAATTCGGCGGCACCTGCCCGCTGTGGAATGTGCATTCGACCTTCGACACGCCGGACCGCCTGCTCAAGCAGGTGATCGAACTGCCCGACGGCACGCGCTATTTCTCGATTGCGCAGATGGTGCGCCGACCGGTCGCCCCGCACCCGCAACCGCAGCCGCGCTTTGCCATCGGTCTGGGCTGCGAAATTCGCCATGCGTCGAAGCTGGTCTATGCCGCCGGGATGGACCTGGAGAAGGCCGAGGGCACGCCGATCGGCGTCAACTGCCGGCTCTGCGAGCGCGAAAACTGCAGCCAGCGCGCCGAGCCGCCGATCACGCGGACGTTGATTTTGGACGAAAACACGCGGCGGGTATCGTCGTTCGCGTTTTCGAATGCGCGGGAGTTGTGAGAGCCCGGCTCTTTCATCCCGTCGTCCCTGCGAACGCATGCGAACGCAGGGACCCATACGCCGCGGCCATTGTTTGTTGAAATACGATGGAATGATGAGCGAGCAAGATACTGGGTGAGGAGGCGCGCGAGCGCCGTCTCCGGACAATGCTTTGCATCGCCGGGAGGACCATGACACCCCCGCTGCCGCACGCCGGCTTTCATCCTTCTCGCGCCTCTTCAGGATGAGGTTTGGCAGAAGTTCGGCGCAAAGATGAAGGTCCGTTCATCAGCATTACATCACCGCAGCGCAAGCGGGAAAAAGCGGAACATCGCCGCATGCGAAAGCGTTGCCGGTCACTTGCAACAGGAGAGACCAATGCTGAAGACATTGATTACGGTTTCGACCGCTCTGCTGCTCGCGACCTCGGCATTCGCGCAAGGCACGAAGTCTCCGGGTTCCTCCGAGTACGCCCCGGGACAGAAGATGCAGAAGAGCACGAAATCGACCGCGCCCGGCGCGTCGGAATACGCGCCCGGCCACCAGAAGAAGACCGCGAAGGGCCATTCGCAAAGCGCGCCGGGCAAGCAGACGACGACCGGATCAGCCACCAAGAAGAAGTATTGAACCTAACAGGACGGCCCGGCAGCGATGCCGGGCCGCTTCGCATCGCGCCTCATCTGCTGCGCTGAATGGACCGGAGATAATTCACTGCGGCCGCGGCCTCATGCCGGTTGAAGCGGAAGGTCGGCATCTCAGGATGGATCGTGGTGAGCCCGTCCTGCAGCCGCTGCACCATGTCGGTATCGTAAAGTTTTTCCCCAAAGTTGTGGAATGGCGGAGCGAGCGGGTTCGGACTCCGGTCCGTTTTACCTACGGCATGACATCGACCGCAGAGATTTTCCAGCATCGCCTTGCTGCGCTGCTGCTCCGGATCGAGCGCCTGCGCGGCGCTGCCGCCGGCGCCAAGCAGTGGCACCGCGAGACAGGCTAACGCCGTCATCATTCGCGAGGTAAAGCCGGGCATCCGAGAATCTCTCCGGAGTTTTACGGATATGGCATTGGAGCATAGGCCGCCTGCCCCCAAACGTGTTGCGCTACGTCAACACCCGGCGGACTTTTCGGCCGGCGGCTTGCGCGAATCTTCTTCGAAATGACAAAGTTAAATCTTGGGTATTGCGCAATTTAGCAATGGAACGGCCGAACCGATTCGCTAGTTTTGAAAGTAGCGAATCAAGTCTCGCAAATGGATGCAGACCGATGTTGCGACGCGTCAAACTGATGAACCCGTTCGAAATCGTCCAGGACCGGCTTGCGCCGGAGCGGCCGCAAGCCCAGCCGGTCGAGCGCGTGGTAATCAACCGCGCCGCGCGTTCCACGCCGGTCTGCGCTAACTGCGGTTCGGACGACATCATCTGCCACGCCACAGCGCAGTGGAGCAACGAAGCGCAGGAATGGCAGCTCGCCAACACCTTCAACCAGCCGGCGCGCTGCAACACCTGTCACACCGATTGCAACCTGGTGTGGCTGACGCTGAATTAGAGCACTATCGCCTTACTCTCTCCGTCGTCATGCCCGGGCTTGTCCCGGGCATCCACGTCTTGGCTCGCGATCCAGACAAGCCCGGCCATGACGGAGAGCGCATCAAATCTCCGCATATACCTCCAGCAGGTTTCCGTCCGGGTCCCTGAAGAACAGCGTGCGATGGCCGAACGGCTGGTTGGTCGGCGGCTCCTGCAGATCGACGCCGTGCCACAGCAGTTCCTCGGCGCAGCGATCGACATCATCAGCGGCGACCTTGAAGGCAAGCTGCAGCGAAGCGCTGCCCGAAGGCGTCGGCGCATCCTTCGCCGTCCGGCTCGGCCGCGCCAGCGCGAGCGTGTTGCCGCCGATCTGATATTCGATCCAGCCCGCCGACAATTCGCGCGTCAGCGGAAAGCGCAGGATGCCCTCATAGAACCGGCGCATCGCCGCCATGTCGCGCACGAAGATGACGGTGTAGTCGACGGCGCGGATGGAGCGGAAGGGGGAAGCGGTGGGTGGGTTCTGATCGGTCACGACTGCTTCCTATTCACAGATCGGCCCTGAATTCCCTAGAGTGACCGCAAAAGTAAGATGATTAGTGCCTGCACTCCCACAATGACAAAGAAAGCGGACGTCCATATCAACACTTTTCGACGGCGGCGACTGCATCGATCCGAAAGGGACGTCGAAAAAATTGCGGTTGTTGACAGCCGCGTCCGCCGCATAAATCCTTCGGACTTCGCATGATCTTCAGTCCACTCCTCGATGAACGTATGCATGTTGTACGCGGCAATAAGGCCTACCATGAACGACAAAACCGTACTGGCGCCGCCAAGAATGGTGATAATTGATTTCATCGTTTGTCAGTAGGTAGGAAAGGTTGAGCCCTTTGCGAAACCCATCCCTCATAAATGGGATCGACGGGTATCGCTTCGCCATATCCGCCGATTATTATTTCAACTAGGGCAATATACAATTAGCAGTAGCCCGCATGAGCATGGCGATATACGGAAATCGGACACATCGAGCCGGTCAATCTCAGCGATCCAACTCGCCCCAGACCCTCTCCTCGCTCCAACCCAACTCCGCGAATTCCGCTGCCCGTAGCGGCGCTTCACCCACCGCGAAAAACTCGTCGAGTTGCGGCGGGTTCACCGAGGTGCCGCTGAGCATGGCGTGGGCCTGGCCGCGATGATGCACCTGGTGCTGGAATAAATGCAGAAGCAGACGGTCCATCCGCTCACGCTGGATGGAGGTGCCGCGATGCACTGAGACGATACGCTGCAATCCGGCGGCGTCGAGCGCTTCGACGACATTGAGCAAACGTCGATCGACCGCGGCCTGCGCTTCCTTCAGCGCGGCGACCGTTGCGCAAGGTTCCTGATCCGCAAAGGCGGCGGGACCGAGCGTGCCGCCTTCCATCGCATCGACGTAGAAGTGGTCGATGATCAGGATGTGATTGAGTGTGGCGCGCAGGCTCGGAAAGAAGCCGGTTCGCTTCGCGGCGAATTCATCCTGCGATAGCCCGAGACAAGCGGTGAGCAGCCGGTGGTTTGCCCAGGCGTTGTTGTGCGCCATGGCGCGGTAGGGAAGCACATCATTCATTGGCGTTCGCTCCGTCCCCAGCCATAGTCCGGCTGAGCCACCCTGCGATTCCTCCACCGTCATTGCGAGGAGCGTAGCGACGAAGCAATCCATCTATCCCCGAGTGGGGAGGTGGATTGCTTCGCTTCGCTCGCAATGACGGCGCGGCGATATAGCGTTCTACTCCTACTCCGCCGCCTGCTGCATCGGGCCTTCCAGCTTCTCCAGCACCTTCGGCGGTGACATCGGCAGGGCATAGAACCGCTTGCCGAGCGCGTTGTAGATCGCGTTCGCCACCGCGGCCATCACGGGCACCAGCGGCACTTCGCCGACGCCCTTGACGCCTTGCGGGTGTTTTGGGTTCGGGATCTCGACCATGATGCAGTCGATCATCGGCAGGTCCGAGCAAACCGGCATGCGGTAGTCGAGGAAGCCGGGGTTATCGACCTTGCCCTCCTTCGTGTAGATATATTCCTCGTTCAGCGCCCAGCCGATGCCTTGCGCGACGCCGCCCTGGAGCTGGCCCTCGACATAGCCGGGGTGAATGGCGCGGCCGACATCCTGCACGGCGGTGTAGCGAATCACGCGAGCGATGCCGAGATCGACGTCGATCTCGACGTCGCAGACATGCGTGCCGAAACCGCCGTCGGCGCCTTGGGTGTTGAGCTGCACGCCGGCCCCGATGGGTCCGCCCATCGCCGGCGCCTTCTCGGCCAGTTCTTCCAGCGTCAGCGGCTCGAACTGGCCGGCGTTCGGGCTCACCGGATGCGCCGCGCCGTTCTCCCACTTCACCGCCTCGGGATCGATCTCCCAGATCTTGGCCGCGCGCTCGCGCAGCGTCTGGATGATCTTTTCGGTCGACTGCGTCACCACCATCGCCGAGGCAAACAGCACGCGGCTGCCGCCGGTGAGGTTGGAGAAACCGACGGTTTGCGTGTCGCCGATGATGACGGAGACGCGGCGGTAGTCGATGCCGAGCAGCTCGGCGCAGATGTTGGCGATGCCGGCGCGCGAGCCGCCAATGTCAGGGTGCCCTGTCGTGACGACGACGTTGCCGTCCTCGGTGATGTTGACCTGCGCGGAGGATTCGCCGCCGGCGTTGAACCAGAAGCCGGAAGCTGTGCCCCTGCCGCGAAGCTTGCCGTGGCCATCGCCGAGCGGCGCGGCGTAATGCGGCGAGGCTTTGGCGGCTTCCACCGTCTCGATATAGCCGATGCGCGGGAACACCGGGCCGTGCGCGGCTTTCGTCCCTTCCTTGGCGGCGTTCTTCAGGCGGAAGTCGAGCGGGTCCATCTTCAAGGCTTCCGCGACTTCATCGAGCACGCATTCCACCGCATAGGCGCCGATCGGCGCGCCCGGCGCGCGATAGGCGGCGACCTTGGAACGGTTGGAGCAGACATCGTAGCCTTCCGAGAGCAGGTTCGGAATGTCGTAGGGCGTGAGGCTGCAGCCGGCGGCGCCGCGGATCGGCGAGCCCGGGAAGGCGCCGGCCTGCAGGTAGAAGGTGCCGTGCGCGGCGACGATCCTGCCGTCTTTCGTGGCGCCGATCTTCACCGTGCTCTTCGAGCCTGAGGTGGGGCCGGTCGCGCGCATCACCTCCTCGCGCGTCATCACCATCTTCACCGGGCGGCCGGACTTTTTCGCGAGCAGCGTCGCGAGCGGTTCGAGATAGACGATGGTCTTGCCGCCGAAGCCGCCGCCGATCTCGGCGGGGATGGCGCGGATGTCGCTCTGCGGGATGCCGGTGAGATAGGCCGTCATCGCGCGCACCATGAACTGGCCCTGGCTCGAGCTCCAGATCGTGGTCTTGCCGTCTGGCGCGACCGAAATCAGGCAGGCATGCGGCTCGATATAGCCCTGGTGCACCGGGCGCGTGGTGAAGGTGCGCTCGATGACGATGTCGGCCTTCTTGAAGCCTTGCTCGATGTCGCCCTTCTTGTGCTCGAGCCGGCCGACGATGTTGGAGGGCTTGCCGTCGAACTTGTTGAACTCGTGCAGGATCGGTGCATCTGATTTCAGCGCATCGTCGATCTCGATCGCCCAAGGCAGCACCTCGTAATCGACCTCGATCAGCTTGCAGGCTTCGGCAGCGATCGCTTCCGTGGTCGCGGCGACGGCCGCGACGGGGTGGCCGGGGAACAGCGCCTTGTCGCGCGCCATCACGTTGCGGCACATCCAGCGCATGTCCTGGATGCCGAGCATGACAGCGCCCTTCTCGATCGGGAAATCGACGATGTCTTTCGAAGTGACGACGGCCTTCACGCCCGGCAGTTTCTCCGCCTTCGAGGTGTCGATTGATCGGATGCGCGCATGCGGATGCGGGCTGCGCAAAACCTTGCCCCAGATCTGGCCTGGCATGGTGGTATCGGCGGCAAACTGGGCGCGGCCGGTCACCTTGTCCATGCCGTCGGGACGGATGGTGCGCTGGCCGATCCACTTGTTGTTGGTGACGAGGTTCATTGGGCTGTCTCCCGCAATTATTGCGCGCGCATTTCGGCAGCGGTTTCCATCACCGCGCGGACGATCTTGTCATAGCCGGTGCAGCGGCAGAGGTTGCCGGCGAGCCAGAAGCGGACTTCCTCCTCGCTCGGGTCCGGATTTTTCTTCAGCAGCGCATCGGAGGCGACCAGCATGCCCGACGTGCAGATGCCGCACTGAAGCGCGGCCATTTCCAGAAATTTCTGCTGCAGCGGATGCAGCTTCTCGCCCTGCGCCAGGCCCTCGATGGTCCTGATCTCGTGGCCCTCGGATTCCACCGCGAGCATCAGGCAGGAACAGACCAGGCGATCGTCGACCGTGATCGAGCAGGCGCCGCAGTCGCCCGAGGCGCAGCCTTCCTTGGATCCGGTCAGCGCCAGCGGCCCGCGCAGCGCGTCGAGCATGGTGTCTGATGGCTCGCACAGAAATTCCATCGGCTCGCCGTTGATTGACGTGGTGACGTGAACTTTGGCCATGAATTATTTTCCTGTAGCGCGTTGGGCTGATATCACGGCGGTGCGCTTGAGCAGCACGCCGGCCACCTTGGTGCGATAGGCGATGGTGCCGCGCTTGTCGTCGATCGGGCGGCAGGCGGCGGAGCAGGCCGCGGCCGCCTGCGCCAGCGCGGCGTCGTCGAGCTTGGAGCCGATCAGCGCTTTCGCGGCGTCTTCCACCAGCAGCACAGTTGGCGCGACCGCGCCGAGGCCGACGCGGGCGGCGGTGACGGTGCCGTCCTTCATGGTGAGGCTGACACCGCAGCCGACCACGGCGATGTCCATTTCGGTGCGCGGTATCATGCGCAGGTAAGCATCGCTCGATCCGGGCGGACGCGGCGGCAGCGTGAAACTGACGAGGACCTCGCCGGGCTTCAAATTGGTGCGGCCGGGACCGGCGGGGACGTCCTCCACCTTCATCTCGCGACGGCCGTCCGGGCCCTGCACGGTAACGATGGCGCCAGCTGCGACCATCGCCGGCACGCTGTCGCCGGCGGGCGAGCCGTTGCAGAGATTGCCGCCGGCGGACGCCCGGCCCTGCACCTGCTTGGAACCGATCAGGTTGACCGCCTCGAGCACGCCGGGCCAGATCTTGCCGAACGTCTCGTGTTCCGAGAGCGCCATGCCGGAGACGGCGGCGCCGATGCGAAAGCCGCCGTCGGCTGTCTGTTCGATCGCGGTCATCTCTGGGATCTTCTTGATGTCGACGATCAGGCCGGGCTTGAGCGCGCCAGACCGCATCTGCACCAGAAGATCGGTGCCGCCGGCCAGAATGCGCGCGGCGCCGCCGGCTTTCGCAAATGCACCGACCGCTTCGTCAAGCGTGCCAGGCGCCAGATATCGGAGTTCCGTCATGGTCTTTACGCCATCTCCCTCGTTCCGCCGCCCCAGTGATTGTCGGCTCACCTTCAAAAGTCGGGCAGACCGCAAGCCTACACGGGGAAAAGCGGTTGGAACAGCCTGCGAGATCAGGTTGATACGGCAGGCTCCTATGCGCGTGACGGGGCTTGCGCGGCGGATTGGCTAATCTGACCGGCCGGTCTAGAATTTGGCTTTCGGACTCACGCTTTCCCCGGAGACATGGATGCCGTTCTTCAGACTTCTCCTTGCTGCCGCGGCATCCTTGTCCCTTTCATCTCTCGCCATCGCTCAACCGGCTCCCGCCCCGACCCGTCCCGCGCCGAGACCGGTGGCCGCGCCGGTGCCGGGTCAGCAGCCGCCGGCCGTTGCGCGCGCGCCCCGCGCCGCCGCCTGCCACAACGGCCTATCATTCGACCGCTTTCTCGCCGATCTGAAGCAGCAGGCGATTGCGGAGGGCGTGTCGCAGCGCACGTTGGCCGAAGCCGCGCCCTACCTCGTCTATGACCAAAGCATCGTCAACCGCGACCGCGGCCAGCGCGTGTTCGGCCAGGTGTTCACCGAGTTCGCCCGGAACAGGGCGTCCGACGGCGCGGCAAAAAATGCGCAGGCGCGAATCCGGGTGCATGCGGCCGCGTTCAACCGTGCCGAGAAGGAATATGGCGTGCCGCCGGCGGTGATCGCCGCGTTCTGGGGGCTGGAGAGCAGTTTTGGCGCCGAGCTAGGCAATCTGCATACGCTGCGCTCGCTGGTGTCGCTGGCCTATGACTGCCGCCGCTCGGAGATGTTCAGCAAGGAAACCATCGCCGCCCTGAAGATCATCGATCGCGGCGATCTCACGGCAAGCGAGATGATCGGCGCATGGGCCGGCGAGCTCGGGCAGACGCAATTCCTGGCGACGCATTACTTCAACTACGCAGTGGATTACGACGGCGACGGCCGTCGCAACCTGTTGCGCAGCGCGTCCGACGTGATCGGCTCGACGGCGAACTACATCGCCAACGGATTGAAATGGCGGCGCGGCGAGCCGTGGCTGCAGGAAGTGCGGGCGCCGCAGAACTTTCCGTGGGAGCAGGCTGACCTCACGACAAAACTGCCGCGCGCAAAGTTCGCGCAACTCGGCGTCACCTATCCCGACGGCCGGCCGCTGCCGAACGACGACCTGCCGGCCTCGCTGCTCCTGCCGATGGGCCGCACCGGACCGGCGTTCCTGGCGTACGCGAATTTCGCCGCCTATACAGAGTGGAACAACTCGCTGATCTATTCGACTACCGCCGCCTATCTCGCCAGCCGGATCGCCGGCGCCGCGCCGATGCGGCAGCCGTCCGCGCCGGTCGCGCAATTGCCGCTCAACGAACTGAAGGAGCTGCAGCAGTTGTTGGTGCGCGCGGGCTACAATGTCGGCAAGGTCGACGGCATCATGGGGCAGTTGAGCCGCACGGCGGTGAAGGCGATGCAGATCAAATACGGACTGCCTGCGGATTCCTGGCCGACGGCGGAATTGCTGGCGCGAATGCGCGGCCCCAGCGTCCAGGCGCAGCCCGCCGGCCTGGTGATGCCGGCCGCGCGGTGATCGTAGAACCGTAGCATTGAAATGGCGGCGCGGGAGCCGTGGCTGCAGGAAGTGCGCGCGGCGCAAATTCTCCGTGGGAGCAGGCTGACCTCACGACAAAGCTGCCGGGGGCAAGTGAGCCGTAGTGCGACGAAATTGATGCAGATCAAATTCGGTCTGCCCGCAGATTCCTGGCCTACCGCCGAATTGCTCGCAAGAATGCGCGGCACACCGCGCTAATCCTCTTTCCACCAGACGGAAAGATGCTCTAGAGTGCGCCGCAATAACTGTGGAGGACACTCGTGCATAAAACCAAGTTCATTGCTGCCGCTACTCTCGCGCTCACTGCCACTGCCGCTTTTGCGGACGATTTGAAGATCGGCCTGATCTACGGCAAGACCGGCCCCTTGGAAGCCTACGCCAAGCAGACCGAGACCGGCCTGCGCATGGGCTTCGAATACGCCACCAAGGGCACCATGATGCTCGATGGCCGCAAGATCGTCATCATCACCAAGGACGATCAGAGCAAGCCGGATCTCTCCAAGGCCGCGCTTGCCGAAGCATATCAGGACGACAAGGTCGACATTGCCATCGGCACGACGTCGTCAGCCGCAGCACTGGCAGATTTGCCGGTGGCCGAGGAAAACAAGAAGATCCTGATTGTCGAGCCGGCGGTCGCGGACCAGATTACCGGCGAGAAGTGGAACAAGTACATCTTCCGCACCGGGCGCAACTCCTCGCAGGACGCGATCTCGAACGCGGTGGCGATCGGCAAGCCCGGTGTCACGATCGCGACGTTGGCGCAGGACTACGCGTTCGGCCGCGACGGCGTCGCCGCCTTCAAGGAAGCGCTGGCGAAAACCGGTGCAACGCTGGCGGCCGAAGAATACGTGCCGACCTCCACGACCGATTTCACCGCGGCCGGTCAGCGCCTGTTCGACGCGCTGAAGGACAAGCCAGGGCGCAAGATCATCTGGGTGATCTGGGCCGGCGGCGGCGATCCCCTGACCAAGCTGCAGGACATGGACCCGAAGCGCTACGGCATCGAACTCTCGACCGGCGGCAACATCCTGCCCGCCCTCACCGCCTACAAGCGCCTGCCCGGCATGGAAGGCGCGACCTACTATTACTACGACATTCCGAAGAACCCGGTGAACGACTGGCTGGTGGCCGAACACAAGAAGCGTTTCAACGCGCCGCCGGATTTCTTTACCGCCGGCGGCTTCTCCGCCGCGATGGCCGTGGTCACGGCCGTCACCAAGGCCAAGTCCACCGACACGGAAAAGCTGATCGCGGCCATGGAAGGCATGGAGTTCGACACGCCCAAGGGCAAGATGGTGTTCCGGAAAGAGGACCATCAGGCGCTGCAGAGCATGTATCACTTCAAGGTCAAGGTCGATCCGAACGTCGCCTGGGCGGTGAACGAGCCGGTCCGCGAGATCAAGATCGAGGACATGAACATTCCAATCCGCAACAAGCGGTAATTGCGGAAGCCGGAAGCGTCCGGCGCCTTGACATGATCCGTGATTGCCGGGTTCGCCCCGGCAATCCATCCGCCCTGCCGGCAACACACCCACCTACGACCGCGAATGACCCTTTCCCTCGAAACCCGCGATCTGACCATCCGCTTCGGCGGTCACGTCGCCGTCGACCATGTCAGTTGCACGTTTCGCCCCGGCGAACTGACCGCCATCGTCGGCCCCAACGGCGCGGGCAAGACCACCTATTTCAACCTGATCTCCGGGCAGTTGCGCGCAACCGAAGGCCGCATCCTGTTTGACGACGCCGATATCACGCAGCTGTCCGCGCCGCTTCGCACCCGGGCCGGGCTCGGCCGCGCGTTTCAGCTCACCAACCTGTTTCCAAACCTGAGCGTGGAGGAAAACGTCCGCCTGGCGGTACAGTCCGCAAGCGGCGTGCATTACGACATGCTGCGCCCCTGGATGACCCGGCGCGATCTGATTGCCCGCGCCGACGCCATTCTCGACAGCATCGCGCTCGGCAATCGCCGTAATGTCGCAGCCACTGCGCTTTCCCATGGCGACCAGCGCAAGCTCGAGGTCGCCCTGATGATGGCGCTGGAACCGAAGGTGTTCATGTTCGACGAGCCGACCGCCGGCATGAGCGTCGACGAAGTCCCAGTCGTCCTCAACCTGATCGCGCGGTTGAAGCAGGACACCAGCAAGATCATTCTGCTGGTCGAGCACAAGATGGACGTGGTGCGCTCGCTCGCCGACCGCATCATCGTCCTGCACAATGGCAAGCTGGTCGCCGACGGAAAGCCGGCGGAGGTGATCGCCTCGCCGATCGTGCAGGAGGCCTATCTCGGCATCGCCCCCGGAAAGAGCGCGGCATGAGCGATCTCCTGACCCTTGCCGGCATCCACACCCATATCGGGCGCTATCACATCCTGCATGGCGTCGATTTTGTCGTGCCTGAAGGACAGACCACGATGCTGCTGGGCCGCAACGGCGCCGGCAAGACCACGACGTTGCGCACCATCATGGGGCTGTGGCCGGCATCGTCAGGCCATATCTCGCTGGCCGGACAACGCATCGAACAGCGCGCGACGCCGGATATTGCGCGTCTCGGCATCGGCTACGTACCCGAAAGCATGGCAGTATTCTCCGACCTCACAGTGAAGGAAAATCTGGTTCTGGCCGCCCGCGACGGCCCGCTCGACGACTCCCGCCTCGAATGGATTTTCGGATTCTTTCCGGCGCTGCGGCGCTTCTGGCTGTCGCGCGCCGGCTCCTTGTCTGGCGGACAGAAGCAGATGCTGTCGATCGCCCGCGCCATCGTCGAACCGCGCAAGCTGCTCCTGATCGACGAGCCGACCAAGGGCCTCGCGCCCGCGATCGTGATGGCGCTGATCGAGTGCTTTGCCGAGATCAAGCGCCGCGGCGCAACCATTCTTCTGGTCGAACAGAATTTCCACGTTGCGCAGCAGATCGGCGACGCCGTCCTGGTGATGGACAATGGCAAGATCGTCCATCGCGGCGACATGGCGGAGCTGGCAAACGACAGCGCGGCGCAGGAGCGCCTGCTCGGATTGAGCCTGGAGACCCATCAGTGACCGATCTCGCTGCTACCGACCCGTTGCCGAAGCCGAAGCGAGATTTCCTTCCCGCACTGCTGCCGGTCATTCTGGCACTGGCAATGCTGCCCCTGATCGGATCGGGAAGTTCCTGGGTGACGCTCACGGTGGCGAGCCTCGCCATGGGCATGATGATCTTCATCATGGCGTCCGGACTGACGCTGGTGTTCGGCCTGATGGACGTGCTCAATTTTGGCCACGGCGCCTTCATCGCGGTCGGAGCCTACATCGCAACGCTGGTGCTGCTGCCGCTGGCAGGCTCGGTGCAGGCGGACTCGCTTCTCGTCAATCTCGCGGTGCTGGCGCCGGCAGCCTTGCTGGCGATGGCGGTATCCGGCGCGCTGGGCCTCGTTGTCGAGCGCGTGCTGATTCTTCCGGTCTACGGCCAGCACCTCAAGCAGATCCTGATGACGACGGGCGGGCTGATCGTCGCTGAGCAGGCGCTGTATGCCCTGTGGGGACCGCAGATCATTCCGTTGCCGCTGCCGTCGTCGCTGCGCGGCTCCTTCATCATCGGCGATGTCGCGATCGCAAAATACCGCCTGCTGGCGATGCTGGTCGGCCTCGTCGTGTTTCTCGCTATTCAGCT
This sequence comes from Bradyrhizobium icense, assembly GCF_001693385.1. Classification (NCBI taxonomy): domain Bacteria; kingdom Pseudomonadati; phylum Pseudomonadota; class Alphaproteobacteria; order Hyphomicrobiales; family Nitrobacteraceae; genus Bradyrhizobium; species Bradyrhizobium icense. The sequence goes on along the minus strand of NZ_CP016428.1, from coordinate 1,489,331 downwards.
AGTGCTGAACCGGACCAAGATCGGTCTCTTGATCCGAGCCGGCGTTGAGAACCGCGAGATGGTCGAGGCGCTCGGCTATCGCATTCGCCAACTGTTTCTCGGCGTGTTCATGGTCGGCTCCGCGCTCGCCGGGTTCGGCGGAATCATGTGGGCGCTCTATCGCGAGCAGGTTCATGCCTCGATGGGCAATGATCTCACGGTGCTGATCTTCATCGTGGTGATCATCGGCGGCCTTGGGTCGATCGGCGGCTGCTTCATCGGCGCGCTGCTCGTCGCTATGGTCGCGAACTACGGCGGCTTTCTGGTTCCAAAGCTGGCGCTGGTATCCAACATCCTGCTGATGGTCGCTGTCCTGATGTGGCGGCCGCGCGGACTTTACGCGGTAACGAGCCGATGATGATCCTGTCAGGCGATCCGCCGCGCAGCCGGGTTCTAAGCATTCTGCTGGTTGCGATTATCGCCGCACTGGCGGTGGCTCCGCTGCTGTTTCCAGGTGCCAAGGCCATGAATGTGGCGACCAAGATCTGCATCTTTGCCGCGCTGGTGGCATCCTACGATCTTTTGCTCGGCTACACCGGCAGCGTGTCGTTCGCTCATACCATGTTCTACGGCATCGGCAGCTATGGCATCGCGATCGCGCTGTACTCCATGGGGCCGACCTGGACGGCGGTCGCCACCGGGCTTGCCCTCGCGCTACCATTGGCAGCATTGCTGGCGCTCGGCATCGGTCTGTTTTCGCTGCGGGTGGAGGCAATCTTCTTTGCGATGATTACGCTTGCCGTGGCGTCGGCGTTCCTGGTGCTGGCCTCGCAACTGTCGTGGCTGACCGGCGGCGAGGACGGCCGCAGCTTTCAGCTGCCGGAACTGCTGCGCCCCGGAACGATCCTGATCCCGAAGGATTGGTTCGGCTTCGCGATCAATGGCCGCACGCTCACCTACTACATCGTGTTCGCAGCATGCGCGGCGATGATCCTCGGGCTGTTGCGCGTCGTCAACTCGCCGTTCGGCCGGGTGCTGCAGGCAATCCGCGAGAACCGGTTTCGCGCCGAAGCGCTCGGCTATCGGACCGTGTTTCATCTCACCTACGCCAATTGCCTGGCAGCGCTGGTGGCTGCGAGCGCCGGCGCGCTGAACGCGCTCTGGCTGAGATACGCCGGCCCCGACACCTCGCTCAGCTTCTCGATCATGCTGGACATCCTGCTGATGGTGGTGATCGGCGGCATGGGCACGATGTACGGCGCGATCGTCGGCGCTGCGATTTTCATCCTGGCGCAGAACTATCTTCAGGCGCTGATGAGCGTGGCATCGGAGGCCGCGGCGAATGCGGGGCTACCGCTGCTGCCGGGGCTGCTGCACCCGGACCGCTGGCTGCTCTGGCTCGGCCTGCTGTTTATCGCCAGCGTGTATTTCTTCCCGACCGGCATCGTCGGCCGGCTGCGCGCAGGCAGGATCAAGCCGAGTGGCAGCGTGCACTAGGCTAGAATAACTGGTCGCGGTCGGCGGCCAGCGGCGTTGAATTTTCCCGATCGCCCTCCCATGTCGGAAAACACCTCATCCTGTTAAGGCGATTTTCCACATCACGAAAAGAGCATCGCATGTCTTCCACGACCTAACCGTGCCGGCCTTCCCGCAGATTCTCGGCAGCCTTTCCGGTCTGCTCAGCAAGGCAGAAGCGCACTGAAGGCAAAGAACATCCAGCCCGAGGTGTTGCTCATTTTTACTTTCACGCCGCCACCGCCCACGGCATTTTTCGCCACAACGGCGTGGAAATCGGCAAGCAGGATTTTCTCGGCGTTAGGCAATCGTCAGCGCAAAGCGGCCAGCTCGCGCTCAAGGTTTTCGCGGGCCTGGGCGTCATATCTCGCGGCAAAGGCCTCATCGGGAAAGATCACCGGCCGGGCGGCGAACTGGCTGAGCACCCTGGCGCGGCCGGCGCGATAGTCGGCTTCCGGCACGTGGATGAACTCCTGCCGGATCGCGGCGGCGTAGGCGTCGTAGCGGGCGGGCTCCGCGCCCAAAATGCTGAGGTCGATCGATATCAGGATGGCGCCCAGGCGATCGCCGGGCTGGACGTCATGCGTCTTTGTCAGGCTGATCAGGCGGGCCACTTCCGCTCCGATATCCTCGCGGACGTGCTGCTCGGCCAGTTGCGCGCTGAGTTCCTCATTGTCCGAGCGCGTCGGGTCGTAAACGACATCGTGCCACCAGATCGCCTCGGTCAGGATTTCGCGCTCGGCTGCCGAAAGATTGTCGACGCGCGCGAGCACAGCGAGACAGTCTTCGATGTGCGCGAGGTTATGATAGTGGCGGTTTGCTGCAGTGTATGCGGCAACTAGCTCTTCGCGGTTCATCACCAAGTGCCCATGCCGTAGGGTGGGCAAAGCGAAGCGTGCCCACCATTCCGCGCGACGTGCTGGATGGTGGGCACGGCGCTCGCGCGCCTTGGCCCACCCTACAAGACGCTACCGCATCGTGATCGCGAGGCCGGAGAGATCGGCGTTCGCCATCAAGCCGACCTGGTGCCCGGTCAATTCCAGCACCGCGCCCTTCTGGTTGGTCAGCACGATCGCGCGCGCGCCGCGGCCGACCGCAAGGCCCGCGCCGGCTGCGCCGTAAACGCCGGCGACATCGGAGGGACGATAGATGTTGCTGACGCGGCCGCGCAGCACCGTCTTCGATCCGCCGAACACCAGGCCGTAGTCGAGCCCGCCGGTCGACAGCGGATAGCGTCGCCCGTGAAAATTCAGAACGCCGCTGCCGCCGGAGCCGCCGATGATCCATCCCGCCTTGTAGATCGTGAGCTGCACGAAACCTTCGTCGGCATGCGCGGCGGAGGACAGCGTGATGCCCGCGAAGGCCGCGAGTGCGAGCACGGCGGCACGAAGGGCGGATGGCGTTTTCATGGAACGTATCTCCGGAGGGCTTGCAATTGGAAAAGTGCCGGGCGGGCTTTGCGGGCGCCGATTGAGTCGCAACTATCGGATTGTAACCGATCGGCGCAAGGGGCAAAGCATATTCGGCCCGCGCGGCGCACTGCGCATGCCGACCGCGCCGTGCATCCGACACAATTTCATCACGATTGCACGACCAAAAAACATGCCGGCCTGTGAACTGCATTACTCTCACGGCGATCGTATCCCGCTATTTCTTGTCCAACGAATTTCCCGGGCGGGACCTTCAAACCAATCGGCGGGTCACGAAGCGCGTGCGCCGCTGCCTTTCCAGCGAGGCAGCGGCGCGTTAGGCTTCAAGGCACCGAACCATCCAGGAGGTGTCCCATGGCCCCGATCCAGCATTTTGCGCCGCCCGCCGGCGTCAAGGCCCCGCCGCTATCCTTTGCCACGCGCACCGGCGACCTCCTGTTCATCTCGGGCATTCCGGGCTTTGACGACAAGGGCGCGCTGGCCGACGGCTTCGAGGCGCAATTCGGCTTCGTCGTCGCCAACATCAAGCGCGTGCTCGACGAGGCCGGCGCGACGTTTCGCGATCTCGTCAAGGTCAACGTGCTGCTGACGCGCGCATCCGACGTCGCCACCATGAACGTGCTGTATGCGTCGGCCTTCGGGCCCGCGCCCTACCCCGCCCGCACCACCTGTGTGGTGCAGGCGCTGCCCGATCCGAAGATGCTGATCGAGATCGAAGCTGTTGCCTCACTGACGAAGGCGTAGGGCGGGTTAGTACTACTGAGTCAGACGGTCGCAATCATAGAGGCTGAGAATCAAGTAATTGAGGAGATTCAATATTTGGCGCGGAGGGCCAGATGAATCTCGATCAGGGTGGAGATAGCGAAACGCGGTTTGCGGAGTATGTGGCCGGTCTTGGAAGCGTGATCGGTCACGTGGAGCGGACGAGACCGCTGCGCGACTATTGCATGGGCCTGATGCTGCCTGGGGAGCGCAAGAGCGTTGAGCCGATGGCGGCGCGGACGGCTCCAGCGCGCACGGCGGCACAGCACCAGTCGTTGCTGCATTTTGTCGCCAACGCGGCTTGGTCGGACGAGGACGTGCTGGCCAAGGTGCGCGAGATGGTGTTGCCGGCGATCGAGAAGAGCGGGCCGATCGAGGCGTGGATCATCGATGACACCTCGTTCCCCAAGCAAGGCAAGCATTCGGTCGGTGTGCACCACCAATATTGCGGGCAACTCGGCAAGCAGGCCAATTGCCAGGTCGCGGTGTCGCTGTCGGTCGCCAATCATGCCGCCAGCCTTCCGGTGGCCTATCGGCTGTACCTGCCGGAAGCTTGGACGAAGGATCGTGCCCGGCGGAAGAAGGCAGGCGTGCCGAAGCAGATCAAGTTCAAGACCAAGCCGCAGATCGCGCTGGAGCAAATCCGCTGGGCCTGCGAGAGCGGTCTGCCACGCGGCGTCGCGTTGATGGATGCGGCCTACGGCAGGGACGCGCGGCTGCGTGCAGGCATGACGGAATTGGGCGTGCCCTACGTGGTCGGCATCGTGCCGACCATCTTGATGTGGGCCCCAGGCAGCGGCCCACGGCGAATGGACAAGCCGATGAACAACACCGGCCGCCGCGATGAGCCCGAACTGGTCTCGGCCAAAAAAGTGGCACTCGGTCTACCGAAGCAGGCCTGGCGCGCGGTGACGTGGCGGGAAGGCTCGGCCGACCAGCTATCCTCGCGCTTCGCGCGTGTGCGTGTCCGCGTCGGGTACAACAAACTGATCCCCGAGAAGCTGTCGCCTGAGTGGCTGTTGATCGAATGGCCGGAGGGCGAAGCAGAGCCAACCAAATACTGGCTCGCCACGCTGCCGGAGAACGTCAGCTTCACGCAGCTGGTCGATCTGGCCAAGCTGCGCTGGCGCATTGAGCGCGACTATCAGGAGCTCAAGCAGGAGGTCGGGCTCGGTCACTACGAAGGGCGCGGCTGGCGTGGCTTCCATCATCACGCCACCCTGTGCATCGCGGCCTACGGCTTCCTCATCGCCGAACAGGCGACGATTCCCCCCTCAGAACCTCGTTCCGCCGCGCCAGTCCAGGTACCTCCCTTACCCGACGATTATCGACCCAGAGGATCTGCCCTTGCGGCCTGAACGCCACGTCCCGAACTCGATCGCAACCATGCGCGTGCGGCTGAGCCGGGCCCTCAGCAAAACGATCATACAATGCCCTTGTTGCGGCGCCGCCGCAGCATCACGCACGCGCAGAAAAATCATGACGCAGTAAGATTAGCGAAGCGTAACCCGCCGACCTTGCGACCCTCGGTGGGTTACGGCTTCGCCTAACCCACCAAACATAATACTCACGGCTTCGGCATGGATTCCTTCAGCGTATTGCCGACGAAATCGGCGGCATGGCGATAGGCGGCATCGTTGTCGCCGCGGAACGTCACTGTTCGCCGCATCAACAGTTTCTCAGCTTCGAGATCGAGCAACTGGATTTCGCCCCATTGCACCAGCGTGCTCATCTTGCGGATGCCGCCATAGACCACGAGCCGCGCGCCGGCCTTCCGCGCGGCGGCGATGAAGACGTCCTGCGACATGCTGGTGGCGGTGCAGGGACGATCGGGGCATTCGATCGGCACCACGCGATAATCGCCCTGGGCCGCGAGATTATCGCGCAGCAACGCGGCAAACGAGGCCACGCGGGCGCGATGCTCCGCGCTCTGGTCCACGACCTCGCCGGAGGTGTCGAAATAATCGAAATCCGCGACCGCGACCGCGATCGGAGAAGCGGCCGGCGATCCGCTCGATGCAAACGACAATGCGGCCAGCGCGCACAGCATCGACAGTACGGCGCTGGCGCCGTTGCGCCGGCGCGACGCGCGCCGTCCGGTTGCCGTTTGCATCATGCCTGACCTCCAACTCCGATGTCGGCATCGCTCCGCTGCCGACGGGAGCAAACTGTAACAGGGCGTAACGATTTCGCTAACCCATTCCGCAACTCCCTCCCCCCGCATATCGCTTTCGCTCATGCGGGCTGCAGCCAAGGAAAGGCCGGCGCGAGGATGACGCGCCGGCCTTTTTCATGAGGTGCCTTTGAACCAATCACGTATCAGTTACACCAAAGGAATGCCCGGTCATCCCCGGCCGGAAGCCCGCTCAATCCCCTTGCGGGAAGTGCGAGCACGCATTTTTTCCAAGACAGGAGTATTTTGCCCATGCTTCGAGTTACCGCCCTTGCTGCTGCCGCCGGTCTTGCGCTTACGGCGATCGTCGCGACCAGCCCCGCCGAAGCCGCCTATCACCTGATCCGCTGGGAAGGCACCGGCGTCTGCCAGGTCTGGGACCAGAGCATTCCGACCAAGCCGATCCCCTCGAACTACAAGACCGTCAGCAAGCCGGTCCCGACATTTGCCGCCGCGCTCGCCGTGAAGGACGGCATGCTCAAGAAGGGCACCTGCCAACTGTAAGATGTTGTAGGGTGAGCAAAGGCGCGCAAGCGCCGTGCCCACCTTTCCTTTAATGGTGGGCACGCGGACCCTGTCATCGGGCGCGCATTCGCGCGACCCGGTGGCTTTTGCCAACCCTACTTCCCCACCTTCTCCCACCTTGTACAAGCGGGCGCGCTTGCTATCCTCTGGCAAAACCAAGCAAGAGGAAACGCGCCATGCCACTTCTCCAAAATCACATCGCCGTCATCACCGGTGCAGGTTCCGGCATCGGGCGCGCCATCGCGATCGGCTATGCGCGGGAGGGCGCGCGCGTCGTGTTGCTCGACAGGGACGAGAGGGCGGCAGCCGAAGCGGCAAAGGAAATCGGCGGCATGGCCGAAAGCTTCGCGCTCGACGTCGCCAGGCGCGAGGACTGCGTCGCGATGGCGAAGCAGATTGCCGACAAGGTCGGACAGGTCTCGGTTCTCGTCAACAATGCCGGAATCGTCCGCCGCAACGGCATGCTGGGCGCGGCGGACGCCGTGATCAGCGACTGGGAAGACATCATCGCGATCAACCTCACCGGCGTCTTCAACGTGACACATGCCTTTCTCGAACCCTTGCGCGCGAGCAAGGGGCGCATCGTCAACATCGGCTCGATCCAGTCCTTCGTCCATGTGCGCACGCCGAGCTCGCCGGCCTACACCGCCTCCAAGCACGGCGTGCTCGGCTTCACCAGGGCGCTCGCCGCCGAACTCGGCAAGGAAGGCGTCCGCGTCAACGCGATCGGTCCCGGCTTTATCGCAACGCCCCTGAACGCCAACGCCCGCGCCAACGATCCGGAACTGGTGAAGACTTTCATGGATCACACGCCGCTCGGCCGGCCCGGTACCGCGGAGGACATCGTCGGCCCCGCGATCTTCCTGGCGTCCGACCTGTCGGCTTACGTTTCCGGATCGATCGTGATGGTCGACGGCGGCTATCGCGCGGTGTGAGGCCCTCATGTCCAACGCCCCGCATTTTGATATCGATGTTCCCACCTTCTGGGCCGATCCCTATCCTGCGCTGGCGAAGATGCGCAAGGAGACGCCGATCGCTTTCGTGCCGCAGCTCGGCTCGACCGTGTTCACGAAGCGCGACGACATCTTCACGCAGGAGAAGCGCATCGACGTGTTCTCCTCGCATCAGCCGAACGGGCTGATGAACGTGCTGATGGGCCACAACATGATGCGCAAGGACGGCGAAGCGCACATGACGGAGCGGCAGGCGATGTTTCCCGCCGTGTCGCCGCGCACGGTGCGCGACACCTGGGTTCGGCAATTCCAGGCCCATGCCGACCGCATTCTCGATGAGCTGACACCAAAGGGCGAAGCCGATCTCTGCAAGGCGTTCGCGCTGCCGCTGTCGGCCGAATGCTTAAAAGACGTCACCGGGCTGACCAACATGCGCTACCAGGACATGGACGCATGGTCGCAGGCGATGATCGACGGCATCGCCAATTACACCGGCAACAAGGAGGTCGAGGCGCGCTGCCATGCTGCGACCGCCGGCATCGACGCCGCGATCGACGACATGATTCCGGTGGTGAAGAAGCACCCGAACACCTCGATCCTGAGCGTGCTGCTGGCTTCGGGCCAGAACATGGAAAGCATCCGCGCCAACATCAAGCTGGCGATCTCCGGCGGCCAGAACGAGCCGCGCGATGCGATTTCAGGCGCGACCTGGGCGCTGCTGACCCATCCTGAGCAGCTCGCAGTGGTGCGCGAGGAAAAAGCGAAATGGATCGACGTGTTCGAGGAATATGCGCGCTGGATCGCGCCGATCCAGATGTCGCCGCGCCGCGTCGCAAAGCCGTGGACGTATCACGGCGTCGATTTCGAGCCGGAGGACCGCGTGTTCTTCATGTTCGGCTCCGCCAACCGCGACGAGGCCTGCTTCAGCGATCCCGATCGTTTCGACATTACCCGCGATACGCAAAAAAGCATCGCCTTCGGCGCCGGCCCGCATTATTGCGCCGGCGCGTTCGCTTCCCGCGCCATGGTGGCCGATGTCGCGCTGCCGAGCCTGTTCGCGCGGCTGAAGCGGCTGCGGCTGGACGAGCGCGAACCGGTGCGGATCGGCGGCTGGGCGTTTCGGGGATTGCTCAATCTTCCGGTGAAGTGGGGTGCGGGCTGAGCTGGCAGTAGTTCGACTGCTTCCTCCGGCTTCAGCCAAACCGCGCCCGCGAGCGCTCCCTCGCCTTCTCGGCCTCGACCTCGCGGTCGCGCGGCGGGGCGTTGGTCTGCAGCGAGGCCAGCAGACGCCGTGCGCTGTCGGAGACTTCGGAAACCGCGCGGTTGAACGCCTCGGCATTGCCCTGCGAGGGCGAATTGAATCCGGAAAGCTTGCGCACGAATTGCAGCGCGGAGGCATGGATCTCCGCATGCGTGGCTGGGGGATCGAAATTGAACAGGGTCTTGATGTTGCGGCACATGGTTCTCTCTTCTGCAGGGGTCGTCGATCAAGGACGAACGGCCGGTGCAAAATCCGACGGCGAGGCTTATTTTGTCACGAATCTGACGACGTGTTCACCCCTGTCGGCACCTGCAACCAGCGAGTTCCCGATGCCCCACGTGACCTACAAGATCGTCGAACATGACGGCGGCTGGGCCTACACCGTCAACGGCGTGTTTTCCGAGCCGTTTCCGAACCGCGCCACGGCGCTGGCAGCCGCGCGGCGCGCAGCCGCGGAACAGCGGGTGCCCGGCCGCACCGAGGTGATCGAATACGAAACCGCTGACGGACGATGGCACTCCGAGACCGCTGCCGGCAACGACCGGCCGGAAACCGAGGTGGAGGGCTAGGCGGCGGCGCGCATTGCCGCCGATCTGGTGGGATCGAGCGACGATCGATGGCCGCAAAGCGCTTGCGGTGGCGAAGAATGTCGCGCCGAATCGCGGATGAAGGCGCGCGACAAAGGCAGCATGCGACAAGAAGAAACCGTGATTTCGCACCGCATCAAATCTGCGCACCAATATCGCTCATTATTTGAGCGTGCATCCGCAAGCGGGCTCCGCTTGAATTGTCCGTGCATCATGAATCGTGAACGATGCGCCCCCTCGAGCACGAGACAAACGAAAGCGGAGGATCGGATGCGAAGGCTTGCGCCATTCGGCTTGCTCGTCTGCCTTTCGACCTTGGCCGGCACGGTGCTCGCCGTCGACAGGGGCCAGTACGACCACGTGCCGCCCGACATCCGCGCCTGGTTCAAGAGCGTGATCGCGCCGAACGGCGTGCCGTGCTGCGATATTTCCGACGGCCATCGCACCAGCTACGACGTTCGCGGCGGCGCTTATTGGGTACCGATCGAGGGCCAATGGATGCAGGTGCCCGAGCGCGCGGTCATTCGCGACCAGGGCAACCCGATCGGCGAGGCCGTAGTGTGGTACGTGCATCACCGCGGCAGCATCATCATCAGCTGCTTCGTGCCGGCGGACGCGGTTTAGGTTCTTCAAGATGACGGCGGGACCCGCGGATGATAATCTGAAGAAAAACGCAAAGGAGCCGCCCTTGTCCGATCTTGCCCCTTCTGACCTCGCCACGATCTATCCCGCTCCCACGCCGCGCGTGATCGCCAAGGCGCGGCCGGAGATCGATGCCCATGCGAAGAAATTCATCGGCATGTCGCCGTTCTGCGTGCTGGCCACCTCCGGCTCGGACGGCAGCGTCGATGCCTCGCCGCGCGGCGGCAATCCGGGCTTCGTCCATGTCGCGGGGCCGAACCAGCTAGTGATGCCGGATCGCTCGGGCAACAACCGCATCGACAGTTTTCGTAATATCGTCGAAGGCTCGGGTTTCGTGCAGCTCATCTTCTTCGTGCCCGGAATCGACGAAACGCTGCGCGTCGGCGGCAAGGGCAAGCTATCGGTGGAACCGGAGCTGATGGCCTCGATGATCGAATTCGGCAAGCCGCCGCGCGCGGTGCTGCATATCGACGTCAGGGAGGCCTATTTCCACTGCGGCAAGGCGCTGATGCGCTCGAAACTGTGGGCGGCTCCGCAGGTCGAGCGTTCGGTGATGCCGAGCATCGGCGAAGTGATCCACGACCAGACCGGGCTCGGTGAGCGCGAAAGCCAGGCGGAGATTTACGAGCGATACAAGACGCAGTTGTAGGGAAGATTGTCGTGGCGAGATTGCCGTCCCCTGGAGGGGGAGGGTCGGCTCGCATAGAGCGAAGCGAAATGCGAGACGGGGTGGGGTGACTGTCTCTCCATTCCGGCACTGATCGAGGGGATAGAGCGTCACCCCATCCCGCCGATTCGCGGCGACCCACGAGCGAGCTTCGCTCGTCTCGGACCCCTCCAGGGGAAGGGTAAGAAAATCAGTCCCCGTTCTCGAGGCCGCCGACGTGCTTTTGCGTGTAGAGCTCGAGGCCGATGCGCTGGATCAGGTCAAGCTGGGTTTCGAGGAAGTCGATGTGATGTTCCTCGTCCTTCATCAGGCTTTCGAACAAGTCGCGCGAGACGTAGTCCTTGACGCCGTGGCAAAAGGTTGCGGCTTCCTGATAGAGCGTGCGCGCGGCGATCTCGGAGGCGAGATCGCATTCGATGATTTCCTGGACGTTCTGGCCGATGCGAAGCGGATCGAGCACCTGCATGTTGGGAAAGCCGTCGAGGAACAAAATCCGGTCGGTGAACTTGTCGGCGTGCTCCATCTCCTCGATGGATTCCTTGCGCCAGACCTTGGCAAAATCCAACAGGCCCCAATTGTTCAAGAGCCGGTAGTGCAGCCAGTACTGGTTGATCGCGGTGAGCTCGCTGCGCAGGCCCTTGTTGAGATAGTCGATGACTTTGGGATCGCCCTGCATGGGTCCACTCCGATTTCCTCAGGCCGACGCGGCCTGACACCTGTATTTAGAACGTTTCTAAATCAGTTTGGAGCCAAGAGCAACCGTTCCGCGCAAAAATGCGGTGGGGAACGGCTGAAATCGGTGGATTCGAGGGGGTTTCAGCAGGCCGCGAGGGCGAATGACGAGGCAGTTTCCTGCGCTGGCTCGTCGTTAGCGGCCTGGCGCGTGTGCGGGCAACCAGAGCAGCATTCCTTGGCGCAGGCGCCGAGCGCTTCGTCGATGATTGTCTTGATGGTGCGCGCACAGCGGCCGCATTCGGCGCTGCAGCCGAGGCAACCGTAAATCTGTTTCGGATTCCGCGGCAGGTCCGAAGCTGCAGTCACAGCATTACGGACATCGTGGTCGCTCAACACGTTGCAGGAACAGACGATCATGAAACCGGTAAGACCTTGGGTGATGCGGCTTCATCGATATTTAAGAGCGCGCCGAGATGCAAAAGGAAAAGCAGCATTTTCAAGCAATTCCAAACTGATGCCGAGGGAAATACTGGAATGAATCTAAATGGCCGATATTGCGGTGAATCAAGCTGGCGCTGATTTGCCGGCGAATTTCGCGTCAATCGCCATCGCCGCCGCCTCCGCCGCTGTCGCTACCGCAGTCGCTGGACGAGCCGGAACTATCCGACGAAGAACTGTGGCTGCCAAACCAGGAAAGCAGGCTCCAGCCATTGCCGCCGGAACTATCGCCGGAAGTTGCGCCATAGGTGTCGGCGCCCGCGCTTTCGCGCCGCGGATGGCGGTTTTGCACCCGGTTCATCAGGAAATAGCAGATCAGCGATGTCCCGCCGACCGCCACCATGAATGCCGCCATTCCGCTCATCGCCGTCGTGTCCTGCGTTCAAAGACCAAGAAGAGCATTTTGGTATCTTCGCACCGTGACCTGCCTCACCTCCCGTTTTCGTCATTGCTGGAGGCCTCGGCGTTCATTGATCATTCAAGCGAAATGTGGAACTTTTGCCGGGACGAACCCCAATGCCCTTCTGAGAAAGGTGAGGCCATGAAGAAGACATTGATGGCGCTCGGTGCCGCGGCCGCGTTGACCGTTTCGGCCGTGGCTGTTCCCGCTCCCGCCCAAGCGCAGCGCGGCGTTGCCGCGGGCGTCGCAGCCGGATTGATCGGCGGCGCCATTATCGGCGGCGCGATTGCTTCGCAGAACGGCTACTATTACGGTCCGGGCTATTACGGACCCGGCTATGGGGGCCCCGCCTATGTCGTCGATCCCGGCTACGGCGAGTCCTGCATCTGGCAGCGGCAGCGGTTCTGGGACGGTTATGGTTGGCGGGTCCGCAACGTCAGGGTCTGCGACTAACGCTCGTTCATCTTCATTAAATTTGCGGCCCAACATCCCGGAAAAGCACTGCTTTTCCGGGATGGATGCCTTTCCCGGCCTGAAAAAACCGTTTTTTTCGGGCACCCATCAGGAACGTTTACTTTCGATTGACCCATGTGCGCTTTTTTGGCGAAGCGGCAGTTCGAAACAGCGTGTGAGTCACCCCTAAACCCGGCGCCTGAAGGTGCCACCCACTCCAGGAGAGCTCAGGACATGAAGAAGACATTTGCTGCCTTGGTCGCGGTCGCAACGATTGCCGGTTCGCTTGCCTCGACGCCCGCAAACGCACAGCGTGGCGTTGCCGCAGGCGTGGCGGCCGGCCTGCTCGGCGGCGCGATCATCGGCGGTGCGATTGCCTCCAGCCGTCCGGCCTATGGCGGTCCGGTATACGTGGAAGAAGCGCCCTATCCGGCGTGCCGCATGGTTCGCGAGCGCTTCTGGGACGGCTACGACTGGCGCTATCGCCGCGTCGAGATCTGCAACTGATCTGATCGATTGCCGCGCGAGCCGCGCGCGTGATCAAAAACCCGGCCGAGATCTCGGCCGGGTTTTTTCTTTGTGACGACGCAGGGTACTGTCCGTATTCCGAGGCCCGTGTCCAAGTTTGAAGTTACCAGTGTTCCAGTTTAACGAATCGCGTGGTCTCATCCACGTTCAACAATGGGGTTGAGACATGCGATTTCTGTTTTCGGTTGCCCTAGTATTCGTCGCGACCGCTGCACAGGCCGATAGTTGCCAGCGAATCGGTAGCTTCGTTAGTTGCGACAACGGTCTCTCAGGCCACAAGAATGGAAATTTCACCTATTGGAGTGATGGGACTTCATCCCAGCGCACAGGAAATTTCACTTACAACAGCGATGGCTCAAGTTCTCAGAGAATCGGAAATTTCGACTATTACAGTGACGGCACCAGCTCCCAAGCGATTGGGAACTTCACCTACTTCAGCGACGGCCGTACGTGCCAACGCATAGGGAATCAAACTTACTGCAACTAGGTATCCAAAGAGACCGCCCCAGTCCTGTAGCCAAGGTGAGGCAGCAACGTCCGGGGATGATGCCGGCACCGCTCCCGGATATCGCTGCCCTCATCCGGCTACGATGTGTACGACGTAGTCAGCGTCCCCCGCTCATCGAGCGCAGCACCGCCTCGCTCGGCCAGCAATCGACCTTGAGGCCGGCAGACTTCTGATACGCGCCGAGTGCCGCACGGGTCTGCATGCCGGCCTTGCCGTCGAGCTTGTCCTTGTAGAGACCGATCCGCGTCAGATGACGCTGCATGGCTTCGACATCGGCCGAGCGCAATTGCGTCGAGGCCGACCACGGCGTCGCGAACGGCAGCGGGCTCGTCATGCGGTCGGCTAGATGGCCGACGAACAGCACATACAGATCGGAGAAATTGTATTCCTTGATGACGAAGTAGTTCTTCGTCGTGAGGAACGACGGGCCGTAGATGCCTTCCACCTGCAATAGCGAGGCCGGCTGTGCCTGTTCGGCCGCGCTCAGCCTTTGTCCGCGCACCGGCACGAAGCCCGCGCGCAGCCATTCGGCGATCGGCTTCGTCACCTCGGGCACGCCTACGGTGCAATCGACATTGGCGGGTGCCTTCACCTCATAGGCCCAGCGCACGCCCGCCTGCCAGCCCTTGTTGACGAGCTGCTGCGCGGCGGAGGCCAGTGCGTCCGGCACCGAGCGCCAGATGTCGACCCGGCCATCGCCGTCGAGATCGACGCCGTGCTTGTAATATTCGGAGGGCAGGAATTGCGTGTAGCCGGTGGCGCCGGCCCAGGATGAGCGAAACTCCTTGCGCGTCACCGCGCCCTCGGCGAGAAGTTTGAGCGCCTGAATGAACTCGGTGCGATACTGATCCTTGCGCCGGCCGACATAGGCCTGCGTCGCGACCACGCGCAGCGTATCGTAAGGCAACCGGTAGCGGCCGAAATCGGTCTCCCGGCCCCAGATCGCGAGCACGATGCTTGCGGGTACGCCGAAACGTTTCTCGATTTCGCTGAGCGCCGCGCGATGCTTCTGCATCAGCTTCTGCCCTTCGGCCGCCAGCCGCGCGATCGAAGCTTCCTTCACGTAGTCGGCTGGGACCTGCACGAACTCGGCCTGCGCCGGCGCGCCGGTGGGGGGCCGGCCAGGCAGCAAGAGATCGGGCAGTTTGTAGTCGGGCTCCAGTCCCCGTGTCTCGCGATCGAACGTCGCGCGCGATACGCCGGCTGCCTGCGCCTCCGGCCATAGCGAGGCGACGAACTGGGTGAAGGCGGCGTCGGCGGCGAACGCCGGTTGTGCCGATCCAAGCATCGCCGCAGCGCCCATCAGAATTGCGGCGATCGCTCCCGTTCGCAAAGCAAAAACTCCAATTGGCTTAAAAGCGCCCATCAATGCGAAACGGCGCGCTTTGCTTCGTCGATAGCCATGTTCGAGACACGGTCGACATAGGCAATGCCGATAGCCGACAGAATGAAGACCGTATGAATGATGGTCTGCCACATGACGCCAGTTTCGGTGTACGTGCTCTTTCCCGATGTCAGCGCGCCGGCCTCGATGAAGGTGCGCAGCAGATGGATCGAGGAAATGCCGATGATGGCCATCGCCAGCTTGATCTTCAGCACACTGGCGTTGACGTGGCTGAGCCATTCCGGCTCGTCGGGATGGCCCTGCAGGTTGAGGCGGGACACGAAGGTCTCGTAACCGCCGACGATCACCATCACCAAAAGGTTCGAGATCATGACGACATCGATCAGGCCCAGCACCGCCAGCATGATCTGCTGTTCGCTGAAATCGAAGGCATGGGCGAACAGATGCCACAGCTCCTTCAGAAACAGCACTACATAGACGCCCTGCGCGACGATCAGCCCAACGTAGAGCGGCAATTGCAGCCAGCGGGAGCCGAAGATCAGCATCGGAATGGGGCGCAATGCCCTCCCCTTACCTTTGGGTGGCAAGGGTGTTTCGGGGGTAAGGGACATCAGGGGAGGCTCGCTGCAGGATTGGAATTGCGGAATGACGCCTATATCTACGCACTGTCACTGCCGTGTGAAGCGACAACTGGCCGCAGCACAAGCAGGACACTCATCATGCAAACGCCCGATTGGTTCACCTCGTCAGCTTCTTGTACTTCACGCGGTGCGGAATGATGCTGTCCTGGCCGAGCCTTCGCATCTTGTCCTTCTCATAATCCTGGAAGTTGCCTTCGAACCATTCGACATGGCTCTCGCCTTCGAAAGACAGGATGTGGGTGGCGATACGGTCGAGGAACCAGCGATCATGGCTGATGATCACGGCGCAGCCGGCGAAATCCTCCAGCGCCTCTTCCAGCGCGCGCAGCGTATCGACGTCGAGGTCGTTGGTCGGCTCGTCGAGCAGCAGCACGTTGGCGCCGGATTTCAGCATCTTGGCGAGATGCACGCGGTTGCGCTCGCCGCCCGACAGCGCACCGACCTTCTTTTGCTGGTCGGCGCCCTTGAAGTTGAACGACGAGCAATAGCCGCGCGAATTGACCTCGCGCTTGCCGAGCAGGATCAGTTCGTTGCCGCCCGAAATCTCCTCCCACACCGTCTTCTTGCCGTCGAGATCGTCGCGCGACTGGTCGACGTAGCCGAGGTGCACGCTCTCGCCGACGGTGATCGTGCCCTGGTCCGGCTTCTCCTGCCCGGTGATCATCCGGAACAGCGTGGTCTTGCCGGCGCCGTTGGGGCCGATCACGCCGACGATACCGCCCGGCGGCAGCTTGAAGGTAAGATCCTCGATCAGCACGCGGTCGCCGAATGCCTTGGTGAGCCCTTCGAAATCGACGACGTTCTGGCCGAGGCGCTCGGCCACGGGAATCGTGATCTGCGCGGTCTGCGTCTGCTTCTCGCTCGCCTGCTTGAGCAATTCCTCATAGCGCTGATAGCGCGCCTTGGACTTGGCCTGGCGTGCCTTCGGTGAGGACGCGATCCATTCCTGCTCGCGGGCCAGCGTCTTCTGGTGCGCGGCCTCCTCGCGGCCCTCCTGCTCGAGGCGCTTCTGCTTCTGCACCAGCCAGGACGAATAATTGCCTTCGTAGGGAATGCCCCGGCCGCGGTCGAGCTCGAGGATCCAGCCCGTGACGTTGTCGAGGAAGTAGCGATCGTGGGTCACGATCAGGATCGCGCCGGGATAATTGCGTAGATGGCCTTCGAGCCACGAAACCGACTCGGCGTCGAGGTGGTTGGTCGGTTCGTCCAGCAGCAAGAGGTCCGGCTGGTCCAGCAACAGCCGGCACAGCGCGACGCGGCGGCGCTCGCCGCCGGAGAGTTTCGTGACGTCGGAATCGTCGGGCGGGCAGCGCAACGCGTCCATCGCCTGGTCGACCTTGCTGTCGAGATCCCAGAGGCCTGCGGCCTCGATCTGGTCCTGCAGCTTGGTCATCTCGTCGGCGGTCTCGTCCGAATAGTTCATCGCCAGCTCGTTGTAGCGATCGAGGATCGCCTTCTGCTTGGCGACGCCCTGCATGACGTTTTCACGGACGGTCAGCGCGGGGTCCAGGTGCGGCTCCTGCTCGAGGTAGCCGACGCGGGCGCCCTCGGCGACCCAGGCCTCGCCGCTATACTCCTTGTCGAGGCCGGCCATGATCTTGAGCAGGGTCGACTTGCCGGAACCGTTGACGCCGAGCACGCCGATCTTGGCGTCCGGGTAGAAGCTCAGGTGGATGTTGTCGAGCACCTTTCGGGTCGGGTAGCTCTTGGTCAGACCCTGCATGAAATAGATGAACTGGCGAGCCATCGCGATCCTTGGAATCGTTGGATTTTACGGAAATTTGCTGCCGCTGATGTAGCGGCGCGGCCCCCAAAGGGCAACCGCAGGAGGGCGTTTTCCGTCCGTTCACTACGGATGATTACGGGATGGACACCATGTCCGCCGAGATCCCGACAATTGAAACTATCTTTTAATAAATCGGGCGAAAAATCGTTTTCAGCGCCGAAAAAGCGTTTCACGCGGCCTTACCGCCGCGGCTGAGAACAAGGGCCCGCGTCATGGCTACGATCGGTTTGGCACCCCTTTCCGCCCCGGCTCACGCACACGCCGGACTGGCGAAACCGCTGGCAGAACTTCGCGCCTTCTGGCGCCAGTTCATCGCCAGGGCGTTCAACCCCTACCGTCCGGAACTGCACTATATGCGCGGCCCGGGACCGGCCTGGCGCGCCAAGCATCTCGGTCATCAGAACTGAGCTTTCGCTTTTATTTGAGCCTGCCCTGCGTTTAGTCCGCTTGCGCCGCCCCCGATTGCGCGCAACCATGGCGACCCTCCTGACGGCGTTTCCCGCCGTCATCCTCGCCATCAACGGACCTTCCCCATGACGCGGCTGCGCTGTGCAATCCTCGACGATTATCTCAATGTGGCGCTCAAGGTCGCCGACTGGTCCAAAGTCACCGACCGCGTCGACGTCACGGTGTTCAATCAGCCGTTTTCGACCGCTGAAGCCGCAGCCAGCGCGCTGAAGGATTTCGAGATCATCTGCGCGATGCGCGAGCGCACCCCGTTCCCGCGCACCATGTTTGCAGGCCTGCCCAATTTGAAGCTCCTGATTACCTCGGGCCTGCGCAATGCCGCGATCGATATGGAAGCCGCGAAGGACCACCAGGTGGTGCTGTGCGGTACCCAATGGGGCCGCGACCCGACCGCGCCGCTGACAATGGGCCTGATCCTGGAGCTGACCCGCAATATCGGCCGCGAAAACGCCCGCATGCATGCCGGCGAGCCGTTGCAGGCACATGTCGGCATGGAGATCGAGGGCCGCACGCTCGGCGTCATCGGCCTCGGCAAGCTCGGCACCAAAGTCTCGAAGCTGGCGCAAGCCTTCGGCATGAACGTGATCGCCTGGAGCCAGAACCTGACGCCGGAGAAGTGCAAGGAAGTCGGCGTCACCTATGTCAGCAAGGAAGAATTGTTCTCGGCCGCCGATATCGTCACCATCCATGTGGTGCTGAGCCAGCGCACGCGCGGCCTGGTCGGGCGTGATGACCTCGCGCGGATGAAGCCGACCGCCTACCTCGTCAACACCGCGCGCGGGCCGATCGTCGACGAAGGCGCACTGCTGGAAGCGCTGACACAAAAGAGGATCGCCGGCGCCGGCATCGACGTGTTCTCGGTCGAGCCGCTGCCGGTCGACCATCCCTTCCGCAAGCTCGACAATATCGTGCTGACGCCGCATCTCGGCTACGTCACCGAGGACAGTTTTCGAAACCACTATCAGCAGATGGTCGAGGGCATCGACGCCTGGTTCAAGGGCGAGCCGAAGCAGCGGCTGGCCTAAAACAGAAAGGCTCAGGCTGCGTGCTGTGCAGTTGCCCCGCTGGCAACTTCCGCAAACCCCTGACGCCACGACGGATGCGCCGGCTGCCAGCCCAGCTCCCGCCTGGCCTTGGCATTGGAGCCTGCCTGCACCTCGGTCATCATCGAAACCAGGTGCTCGCCGGCGAACAACCGGCCGAGCCAAGCCGGCACGCGAATGGGCGGCCTCGCTCCAACCAGCGTGGCAAGCGCGGGCAACCATTCGGCGACCGGCGCCGGTTCATCGTCGACGATGTTGTAGATCTCGCCTGATATGCCGCGCTCGATGGCAGCGACGGTCGCGGCAGCCGCATCATCGACGTGGATGAACGACCACAGTCCGCCACCGCCGCCGATCAGCGGCACGCGGCGGCGCCGCACCTGTTCGATCATTGCGCGTGAGAGCATGCCGGTGTCGGGGCCGTAGAACGACCCATATCGCAAGACGATCCCTTCGAGATTCGCCGAGCTGGTGACGGCGTCCTCCAGATACTGAATCGCGTCCAGCGTGCGGCGCAGTTCTTCCGGCGGATCGAAATCGAGCGGATCGGCCTCAGTCTTGATCGGGTCGCCGCTGCGGCCGTAGGTCCAGCCGCAGAAGCTCTGGGCGATGAAGCGCTTCACGCCGGCCTCACGCGCAGCCGCCAAGAGAAAATCGGTGCCCTGCGTGCGCAATCGATTGGTGCTGGCGAAGGCACGATCGAAATGCCTGAGATCGGTGACAGCGGCGAGATCGGTCATCTGGTTGATGGCGACATCCGGCTTCGCCGCGATCACGGCGGCGCGAATCGCCGGCGCGTCGAGCCCATCGGCGATCGCAGGTTCCGCGCCCATCCGTCTGATGATCTCGGCCTTTGCTGCCGTTCGCGTCGTGCCAACGACGGAATGACCTGCCGCTATCAACGCGGCAACGAGTGGACGGCCCACAGCGCCAGTAGCGCCTGCAACAAAAATCCGCATGCCAAATCCTCCTGCTACTGCCCCACAATTCTGGCCGGCACGTAGTCCGAGCAAATGTGAATTCAAGCGCGCGAATGTGGCTGAAGGTCGCGGTTCCGCATGGCGCGCGGATCGACAACAAAAAAGGCGCGCCGTCGGCGCGCCTTCGAAACGTCGTTGTGACTGAAGCCTAGCGAATCGTGACCGGCGCGGGCAGCGGCGGCACCACCGCCGGCTGCGCACCGGAAGCGGGCGCCAGCTGGGCCTGAGCCGGTCTGGAGGCTGCTGCGGCAGCCGGGCCAGAGGCGGGCGGCGGAGCGGCTGACGCGCTTGCGGTATTGGCGGGCGGGGGGCCACCGGGCATCACGACCACGCGGGTACCGACCTTGGCGCGCTCGAACAGGTCGGAGACGTCCTCATTCAGCATGCCGATGCAGCCCGAAGAGACGAACTTGCCGATCGTCGACGGCTGGTTGGTGCCATGGATGCGGTAGATGGTCGAACCCAGATACATGGCACGTGCGCCGAGCGGATTGCCGGGGCCGCCGGCCATGAAGCGCGGCAGATAGGGCTGGCGCTCGATCATCTCGGTCGGCGGATGCCAGTCCGGCCACTCGGCCTTGCGGCTGATCTTCTGTACGCCGTTCCAGGTGAAGCCGTCGCGGCCCACGCGGACGCCATAGCGGATCGCACGTCCCCCACCGAGGACGTAATAGAGGTGGGTATTGGCGGTATCGACAACGATGGTGCCCGCGGGCTCCTTGGTCGTGAAGGCCACTTCCTGGCGGCGCAGATGCGGCGGAAGCTGCGCAGGGCCGACTTCCGGCTGCTCTTCCGGCGGCAGCGCGGCGAGCTGCACCGGCTTGCCGTCAGCTCCAACTGCGGATTGCTGCGACTGCGGGAGCGCGCCAGTGGCGGCGGGCGCGGCCGCCGGTGCGGCGCTGATGGCCCCCGGCGGGCGCAGGCCGTCGTCGTTCGGATAGACGATACCGGCGCCGGGAATGCGGCTATCGCCGCGATCCGAATAGACCTGTTGCTGCGAACCGGGCGGACGGTCCGCATAGATCACCGGCGGCGGACCGGCGGGGCGGCCGTAACGCGGATCGTCGGGCGAAAGGATCGGGCCCGTCGGCGTCGCGGCGCCACGGTCCGAATAGGCCGGGCCAGCGGCCGGGCGGCCGTAGCGCGGATCGTCGGGAGAAAGGATCGGGCCCGTGGGCATCGGGGCGCCACGGTCCGAATAGACCGGAGCGGCGGCCGGGCGGCCATAGCGGGGATCGCTGGGCGACAGCACCGGGCCGGGTGGCGGCAACGCGGCCGAACCCGGCGCGTTCGGCGCCTCGTCGTCTTCCAGAGCGTCGAAATCTGGTTCGCCGGGGCCACGGCGTTCATCGGCCGCATAGCCACCGGGCACGTACGGTCCCGGAGCTGTCGAATAGGCCTGGCCAGGGGCTTGCGGATAACCCTGCTGCGCATGGGCGAGCGAAGTTCCCGCCATGCCAGCGGCAATGGCGGCACAAATCGTCAAAATGCGGTTGTTCATCATCGCCTTTGTATAGACCCCAAGCCCCACCGGACGGTTAACGGCAGATGACGGAAGATCGCGGCGCATTCAAGACAAATCCTCGAAATTCGGCCCACACCAGCCATTTGTGATCGCTGCCAAGCTGCGGCAAAGATGCCTCAGAGCGCCGGAAATCGCCATCAGCACCCGGTGCGCGACTTCAAACCGCAGATTTTGTAACAAAAAGCCGTCGGGCGTTGAGGTACTCTCAAATCGGCCTGATTCGCCCGCGCCCGCCCCCGGCGCATTCCGGCCGCACAGTGGTCACCGCGTTCCCTTGGCAATCGATAACCCTCCAGCGATCAAGGAGGGCGGAACTCGCGTCCATGCTTCCCGGCTTTCGCTTTTTGTTCACCGCCATCGTGCTGTCGATGTCGGTCCTGATTTTTGGTCTTGGCGCTGCCGCCCTGTTGCGGGCAGCGCATGAGGAATTTGCCAATCTTCCCTCGCGACGGGCGGCGCCCGAGCCGATGTTCGCCCGCCAATACGATGACCAGCCGCCGACCTTGGCGTTGCTGCGCATCGATTCGCCGGTCGCGGAGAAGCTGGCCGACAATGTCCTGGCCGCCGTTCCGGAAGCTGCCTCGGACATTCCGGCGTCGTCCACGCCGGCTCTGGACGCCATTCCGGCCGAGCCGGAGAAACTGGCAGCGCTAAGGCCGGCCGAGCTGCCGCAAGCCGAAGTCGCCAAGGAAGCGGCAGGGGAAACCGCCAAGCCGGAACCTGCAGCGCGGGATGCAAGCGCCGAGGCGCCACCCGCTTCGGCACCAGCGGCCGCTGCCGAAGCGCCCGTTACCAGTACGGAGGTGAAGCCCGCCGCCATTGCGGAATCGCCCGGATCTTCCGCCGTGGCGCCCCCGCCCCCGGCCGGGCCGGCGACGGAAGCAGCTTCACCTGAGGAAAGCCCGGCCGCGACAAGGATTGCGACGCTCGGCGGTCCCGCCGTCCTCATCGATGAAAAGACATCGGCCACGACCACGGAAGCGAAGCCGGACCGGAGCGCAATCAAGAAGCTGGCCGCACAGCGGGCCCGGGAAAAGCGACGAATTGCGGCGGCGCGGCGCGCGCGTCTGGCACGCGAGGCGGCATTGACCCTGCAGCAGCAGCAACCCAATCCGTTCTTACCGTTCCCGGTGACGCACGCGACGAGGTAGCATCCAAAATTTGAGGATCAAGCCGGGCCGGTTGCGACCGGCGGGCCATCGGCTGCGCCCCACTCCGTCCACGAGCCGTCATACAGCGCCGGGTTCTCGACGCCGAGGCGATAGAGCGCCAGCGTCAGCACGGCGGCGCTGACGCCGGATCCGCAGCTCGTGACGATGGGCGCATCGAGTTTCGCGCCGGCGCCGGCGAACGCGGCGCGCAACTCATCGAGCGGCCTCATCGTGCCGGTCGCGGCGTCGAACAGATTGTTGTAGGGCAGGCTGAGGCTACCCGGGATGTGCCCGGAGCGAAGTCCCGGCCGCGGCTCGGCGACCTTGCCCTGATAGCGTTCATTGGCGCGCGCATCGATTACCTGCTCGGCGCGGCTTGCGAGGTTGGCGATCAATTGCGGCATGCTGCGCGTGCGCCGCGCATCGAACGTCGCCTTGAACGTCGATGGCTTCGGCGTCACCTGCCCGCTCTCGACCTTGCGGCCTTCCGCGACCCACTTCTTCAGGCCGCCATCGAGCACGCGCACTTCCTTGCCGAACGACAGGAACATCCACCACACCCGCGGTGCGGCGACCCAGCCGCCGGAATCGTAGACCACGACCGTCTCGTCATTGCCGATCCCGAGCGCACCGACGTCGCGCCCGAATTGCTCGGCGGACGGAAACATGTGCGGCAGCGGGTTGGAATGGTCTGATACCGCGTCGACATCGAAGAACACTGCGCCCGGAATGTGCGAAGCGAGATAGTCGTCCTTCGGCAGCGGCAGCACGCCCGGCATCTTGAACGAGGCGTCGACGATTTTGAGGTTGGGATCGTTCAGGTGCGCGGCGAGCCAGTCGGTGGAGACGAGCGGATCGGTGGTGGTGGGCATAATGCAAAAATCCTTGCTGTCATTCCGGGATGGTCCGAAGGACCAGACCCGGAATCTCGAGATTCCGGGTTCGCTTCGCGCCCCGGAATGACGCGGGAAAAACTTAAGCCTTCTTCTTCGGCTCCCACTTCTCGACCGGGCCGCCGGCGTCGCGCCAGGCGGCGAAGCCGCCGCCCATATGGGCGACCGGCTTCAGGCCCATGTCCTGGGCGGTCTTGGCCGCGAGCGCCGAACGAAGTCCGCCGGCGCAGTGGAAGATGAACTTCTTGTCTTCCTGGAAAATCGGCTTGGCATAGGGGCTTTGCGGATCGATCCAGAATTCCAGCATGCCGCGGGTGCAGGAGAAGGCGCCGAGGATCTTGCCCTCGCGCTCGATCTCGCGGGGATCGCGGATATCGACGATCACGACGTTCGGATCCTGCGCGGCCTTGATCGCGTCGGCGGCGCTGACGGTTTCTATTGCCGCGTTGGCTTCGTCGAGCAGGGATTTGATGCCGCGGTGGATGGTCTGGGGCATTGATCTGCGCCTTTCGTTGTTCTTGCCGTCATTCCGGGGCGATGCGCAGCATCGAACCCGGAATCTCGATCGATTGAAATAACCTCTAGATTCCGGGTTCGCGCTGCGCGCGCCCCAGAATGACGAGGCAGAACTACCGCACCAGTTCCTTCATCGCGCCTTCGAGACCCTCGATCGTGATCGGGTACATGCGATCCGAAAGCAGCCGGCGGATGATGGTGGTGGATTCCGAATAGTCCCAGTGTTTCTGCGCCACCGGATTGAGCCACACCGTGTGCGGATAGGTGCGCGTGATGCGCTCCAGCCAGACTGCGCCGGCTTCCTCGTTGACGTGCTCGACCGAGCCGCCGGGGACCATGATCTCGTAAGGCGACATCGAGGCGTCGCCGACGAACACCACCTTGTAGTCGTGCGGATACTTGTGCAGCACGTCCCAGGTCGGCGTGCGGTCGGTGAAGCGGCGCTTGTTCTGCTTCCAGACGCCTTCGTAGAGGCAGTTGTGGAAGTAAAAATATTCCATGTGCTTGAATTCGGACTTCGCGGCCGAGAACAATTCCTCGACCTGCTCGATGTGGGAATCCATCGAGCCGCCGATGTCGAAGAACACCAAAACCTTCACCGCGTTGCGCCGCTCGGGGCGCATGTGCACGTCGAGATAGCCGTGGTTGGCGGTCTCCCGGATCGTGGTGTCCAAATCGAGTTCGTCGGGCGCGCCGGTGCGGGCGAATTTGCGCAAGCGGCGCAGCGCGATCTTGATGTTGCGGATGCCGAGCTCGACATTGCCGTCGAGGTCCTTGAACTCGCGCTTGTCCCACACCTTGACGGCACGGTTGTTGCGGTTCTTCTCCTGCCCGATCCTGATGCCTTCCGGATTGTAGCCGTGGGCGCCGAACGGCGACGTTCCTGCCGTGCCGATCCACTTGCTGCCACCCTGGTGGCGGCCCTTCTGCTCTTCAAGCCGCTTGCGAAGCGTCTCCATGAGCTTGTCCCAGCCCATGGCTTCGATCTGCTTCTTCTCTTCCTCGGTGAGGTATTTTTCCGCGAGCTTCTTCAGCCACTCCTCAGGAATCTCGGCCTTGTCCATGGCGTCGAGCAAGCTTTCCAGCCCCTTGAACACGGTGCCGAAGACGCGGTCGAACTTGTCGAGATTGCGCTCGTCCTTCACCAGCGCGGCGCGGGAGAGATAGTAGAAATTCTCCACCGTCTGATCGGCAAGGTCGGCGTCGAGCGCCTCCATCAGCGTCAGATATTCGCGCAGCGTCACCGGGACCTGCGCGTCGCGCAACGATGTGAAGAATTGCAGGAACATGGGATACAGATTGCCCGCCGGGCGGCACACGTCAAGGGCCAGAGCATGTCAAAGGCCAGCGCATAGCTGTCAGGCCTAGACCGGGAGGCTTTTTCAATTACAATTGAGCCATAAAGGGCTTATTCCGGCAGGGGAAATTCAATGGGAATCATTGCGGCGCTGATTATCGGCGGTATCGCGGGCTGGCTTGCCGGACTGATCGTGCGCGGTGCAGGCTTCGGGCTGATCGGCAATATCGTAGTCGGCATCATCGGTGCGCTGCTGGCGAGTTGGATACTACCGCAACTCGGCGTCAGCCTCGGCGCAGGCTGGATCCGCGACATCGTCAACGCCACGATCGGCGCGGTGATCATTCTGGTGATCCTGTCGCTGATCAAACGCTGAGAAGCCGCATCGACTTCAATCGCGACCGCCGGACCGGCGGTCGTTTACTGTTCAGGCCATAGCGTCACGAACGAACAACAAGGCAAACGGATAGATGAAATTTACCGGCACCAAGGACTATGTCGCCACCGACGACCTCAAGGTCGCCGTCAACGCCTCGATCGTGCTCGAGCGCCCGCTGCTGATCAAAGGCGAGCCCGGCACCGGCAAGACCGTGCTGGCAGAGGAAGTCGCCAAGGCGCTCGGCGCGCCGCTTCTGACCTGGCACATCAAGTCGACCACCAAGGCGCAGCAGGGCCTCTACGAATACGACGCGGTGTCGCGCCTGCGCGACAGCCAGCTCGGCGACCCCAGGGTTTCCGACATCTCCAACTACATCAAGCGCGGCAAATTGTGGGAAGCGTTCACCCACGACAAGCGCCCGGTACTTTTGATCGACGAGATCGACAAGGCCGACATCGAGTTTCCGAACGATCTCTTGCTCGAACTCGATCGCATGGAGTTCTTCGTCTACGAGACCGGCGAGAACATCAAGGCGAGCCTGCGCCCGATCGTGATGATCACCTCCAACAACGAGAAGGAACTACCGGACGCGTTCCTGCGCCGCTGCTTCTTCCACTACATCAAGTTCCCCGACGCCGACACCATGGGCCGGATCGTCGACGTGCATTTCCCCGGCATCAAGAAGCGCCTGGTGGAGGAAGCCCTGCGTATCTTCTTCGAGGTGCGCGAAGTGCCGGGCCTGAAGAAGAAGCCCTCGACCTCGGAGTTGCTCGACTGGCTCAAGCTGCTCCTGAACGAGGACATCACCCCGGAAATGCTGCGGGAGCGCGATCCGCGCAAGCTGATCCCGCCGCTGCACGGCGCGCTCTTAAAGAACGAGCAGGACGTGCACCTGTTCGAGCGGCTGGCGTTCCTCAGCCGCCGCGAAGTGTAGTTCGCCGACCACCGCGACGCCAGAACCTGAGGTTCTGGCGTTTTGCGTTTCAGAAACACGACAAACGAAAAAAGAAGCAGGGAAGATGAACGTTCAAACACAGATCGACGCAACTTCGCCTCGCACGACCGAACATTTCGACGTGCTAATCGCGGGCGCCGGCATTTCCGGCGTCGGCGCGGCCTATCATCTCACCACGCAATGTCCGGGAACGACGTTCGTCGCGCTGGAGGCGCAGAAGACGTTCGGCGGCACCTGGACTACCCATCGCTATCCCGGCATCCGCTCCGACAGCGATCTCCACACCTTCGGCTACCGCTTCAAGCCGTGGACCACCGCACCGATCGCGAGCGCCGCAGAGATACTGAAATATATGGGCGAGGTGATCGAGGAGAACGATCTCGCTCCTCACATCCGCTACCGCCACACCATCACCTCGGCCAAATGGTCGAGCGCGGAAAATCTCTGGACCATCGAGGCCACGCGCACCGATACCGGCGAGAAACTTCGCTTCACCGCCAATTTCTTCTGGATGTGCCAGGGCTATTACCGCCACACCGAGGGCTATACGCCCGAGTGGAAGGACATGGCCAAGTTCAAGGGCAGAATCGTCCATCCGCAAAAATGGCCCGAGGATCTCGACTACAAGAACAAGCGCGTGATCGTGATCGGCTCGGGTGCGACCGCAGCGACGCTGATCCCGGCGCTGGCGCCCGATTGCGCGCATGTCACCATGCTGCAGCGCTCGCCGACCTATTTCCGCACCGGACGCAACGCGATCGAGATCGCCGAGGAGCTGCGGAAACTACAAGTCGACGAGACCTGGATTCACGAAATCACACGACGGAAAATCCTGTTCGACCAGGACGCTTTTACCCGCAAGACGTTCAATGAGCCGGAAGCGGCCAAGAAGGATTTGTTGTCGGCGGTCGAAGCCTATCTCGGCAAGGATTACGACATCGCAACCCACTTCACGCCGAGGTATCGGCCGTGGCGCCAGCGCATCGCCTTCATCCCTGATGGAGACCTGTTCCAGGGCATCAAGTCCGGCAAGGCCTCCGTCGTCACCGACGAGATCGAGAGCTTCACCGAAAAGGGCATTTTGCTGAAATCCGGCAAGGAGCTCGAAGCCGACATCATCGTGACAGCAACCGGCTTCAACCTCTGCGCCACCGGCGATATCGAGTTTGCCCTCGACGGCAAGCCGCTCGACTTCGCCGATACCGTGACCTATCGCGGCATGATGTTCACCGGCGTACCCAACCTCGTCTGGGTGTTCGGCTATTTCCGCGCGAGCTGGACGCTGCGCGTCGACCTCGTCGCCGACTTCGTCTGCCGGCTGCTCACGTACATGAAAGAGACGGGCGCGAAAAAGGTCACGCCGCAGCTTCGTCCCGAAGACCACAACATGCCGCTGTTGCCCTGGATCGATCCCGAAAACTTCAATCCCGGCTACATGATGCGCGGCATGCATCTGCTGCCCAAGCGCGGCGATAAGCCGGAATGGCAGCACAACCAGGATTACTGGGCGGAAAAGGACGAATTCCCTGCGATCGACCTGAAGGACAAGGCATTCGTCTACGGCTGAGGCTGGCGCCCGACGCCGGGTGACGGAGACGTTCCATCACCCGGCAGCGATCAAGCCGGATACGCTTCGATCACGTTGAAGCGGCCGGCAGGATAGATCGCGGCGAGATCGAAGCCGCTTTGATTGAGCAATTCGCAGTACTGCCCCTTGGTGCGCTCGCAACCGCCGGGCCCGCGAAGCATGTTCAGATCACTCAACGCATGCGCCTTGTCCTCGTCGCTGGCGGTTGGCGTTTCCGGCATCAGCCGTTCGACCAGCAGCAGCCTGCCGCTGCTCGAGAGCGCCTCGCGACAATTTCGAAGGATTGTAGCGCTGCGCGCATCGTCCCAATCGTGAATCACGCTTTTCAGGATGATCGCATCCGCGATCGCCGGTACGCTCTCAAAGAAATCGCCGGCGACAAATTCCACACGATCGCCGACGCCGATCGACCGGAGATGCTCGGTCGCAGTCTCCGCACATCTTGGAAGATCGAAAACCGCGCCGCGAAGCTGCTGATTTTGCCTGGCGACGGCGCCGAGCAGTTCGCCGGAGCCCCCTCCCACATCCAGAAGGCTCGACAGCGCACGGAAATCATAGGCCCGAAGGATATCCGGCGTTACGAGGTGCGTCAGCTCCGCCATGGCGGCGTTGAATGTGCTGACGTTCTCGGGCACGCGCGCCATCAGATCGAAACTGCTGCTGAAGCCCAGCAATTCGGCGGCCGTATTGCCGCTCATGATGGAATCGAGCATCCCGGCCCAGGACTTGGCAAGCATTTCTGCTTCGAGGATGGCCCAGCTCTTGAACGACTGCTCCGCCGCACTGTCGAGATGGACACCCACGTCCGTCAGCCGATAGCAACCGCCGGCCATCCTTTCGCATATGCCGATGGTGGAGAGCGCGATGAGCAGACGTCCCAGCGCCCGCTCGTCCGCGCCCGTTGCCTTTGCGAGTTCATGAGGCGTCTGCGGTCCATCGCGCAACAGCTCGGCAATCCCGAGTTTGACCGCCACATAGATCACTGCCGTCACACGGTGCGACTGCATCAGGTCGAAAAGCCTGAGGGCCGATACTTGAGATGACATCGTGCCTCCTTTGCCGTGACTGTTGCGAATTCGAATGCGATCTCCCTGCGGGCATGCCGGGCGCTGCTCGGAACTGGATTGGCGCTGCGGCTTTCGCTGGCCACTACCAGCGTGAGGCGCGAGTTATTCGCTCCGACGACGCTGCAAGGACGCCTGCAGCATGTCCGTGGGCGAGCTTCACCCGCCTTCAAGAGTGGCTCCTAACCGGGATGGATGAAATGATACAGGTCACAAAAGTTATGTATACTTTACAGGTATCAAAACACCTTAAATTCGTTCATTTGCCCTTTTGCTGAAACTTCAGTATACATCCTGCACTCATCAAGGAGTGCCGCCATGCCGTCCTCATTCCCGCTCAATGCCTGGTACGCCGCCGCCTGGGACGTCGACATCAAGCACGCGCTGCTTCCGCGCACGATCTGCGGCAAGCATGTCGTGATGTACCGCCAGTCCAACGGGCGGGTCTGCGCGCTGGAGGACGCCTGCTGGCACCGCCTGGTGCCGCTCTCGAAGGGACGGCTCGACGGCGACACGGTCGTCTGCGGGTATCACGGGCTGAAATTCAACGCGCAGGGCCGCTGCACCTACATGCCCTCGCAGGACACCATCAATCCGTCCGCCTGCGTGCGCTCCTATCCTGTGGTCGAGCGTCACCGCTTCATCTGGCTATGGATGGGCGATCCGGCGCTGGCCGATCCCGCGCTGGTGCCCGACATGCACTGGAACGACGATCCCGCCTGGGCGGGCGACGGCAAGACCATTCATGTGAAATGCGACTACCGCCTCGTGGTCGACAACCTGATGGACCTCACCCACGAGACCTTCGTGCATGGCTCCAGCATCGGCAATGATCACGTCGCCGAAGCGCCGTTCGATGTCACCCATGGCGACAAGACGGTTATGGTGACGCGCTGGATGAAGGGCATCGACGCGCCGCCGTTCTGGGCCGCGCAACTGCAGAAGCCGGGTGCGGTCGATCGCTGGCAGATCATCCATTTTCAGGCGCCCGGCACCGTCAATATCGACGTCGGCGTGGCGCCTGCCGGCACCGGCGCGCCGGAAGGCGACCGCTCGCAGGGCGTCAACGGCTTCGTGCTCAACACCATGACGCCGGAGACTGAGACCACCTGTCACTACTTCTGGGCCTTCGTCCGCAATTACCGGACGACCGAGCAGCGACTGACTACCGAAATCCGCGAAGGCGTCTCCAACATTTTTCGCGAGGACGAACTCATCCTCGAAGCGCAGCAGCGCGCGATGAACGAGAATCCGGACCGCACCTTCTACAACCTCAACATCGATGCGGGAGCGATGTGGGCGCGGCGCGTGATCGACCGCATGGTGGCGCGCGAGAGCGCACCGCAAACCATGCAGGCCGCGGAGTGACAGCATGAGCGAACGCGACGCCGAACGCTCCGTGTCGCAGACCGTGCGCGCGCAGCTCGCGCTGCGCGACATGATCCTGTCCGGGCGGCTGCGCCCGGGCGAGCGAATTTCCGAACTGCAGGCGGTCGACATCACGGGCGTATCGCGGACGCCGGTGCGGCTGGCGCTGGTGCGGCTCGAGGACGAAGGCCTGCTGCAGGCGATCCCCTCCGGCGGCTTCATGGTGAAAGCGTTCACCGAACGCGACATTCTGGATTCGATCGAACTGCGCGGCACGCTGGAGGGCCTCGCCGCGCGCTTTGCGGCCGAGCGCGGCGTCAGCGCGCGCAGCCTCGAGCCGCTCAAGGAATGCCTTGCCGATCTCGACCAACTGGTTCGGCAGGACCCGATTTCGGTCGAAGCCTTTTCCGCCTATGTGACGATGAACGCGCGGTTTCACGCGCTGCTGAACGAATTGTCCGCAAGCGCGCCGCTGATCCGTGAAATCGACCGCGTCTCGGCGCTGCCGTTCGCTTCGCCAAGCGCGTTCGTGATGGCGCAGTCGGCGCTGCCGGAGGCACATCAGATTTTGCTGATCGGACAGGATCATCACCGCGTCGTGGTCGATGCGATCGAGAACCGCGAGGGCGCGCGGGCCGAGGCCGTGATGCGCGAGCATTCGCGGCTTGCCGCGCGCAACCTGCGGCTCGCGATCCGAAACCGCACGCATCTCGAACTGATGCCTGCGCTCGCTTTGCTCAAATCGTCAGCCGAATAGGATCGCCCATGCGTTTTGCCGAGCAATGGAGCTGGTGCACCGTTGAGTCCATTCGCGACGTGACGCCGACGATCCGCGAATTCCGCCTGCATCCTGAAAGCGGCCACATCGCGCCCTACCCGCCCGGCAGCCATATCGGCGTCACCGTGCTGATCGACGGACAGCCCGCGCGGCGCTCCTATTCGCTGGTGGAGAACGGCGACCCCGGCACTTATCGCATCGCAGTGCGGCTGGCGCCGGACAGCCGCGGCGGCTCGCGCGGCATGTGGAACTTGAGAGTTGGCGCGCGGATCGAAACTTCAAATCCGACATCGCTGGTGGAGATCGATTGGACGCGGCGAAATTATTGCCTGATCGCGGGCGGCATCGGCATTACGCCGATCACAGGCATTGCGGCCGCGCTCCGCCGCAAGAATATCGATGCGATCCTGCATTATGCCGTGAAATCACGCAGCGACGCAGCTTTCCTCGACGAGTTGACGGCGCTGCTCGGCGACCGGCTGAACGTGTACGCCTCCGATGAAGGCGCGCGGCTCGACCTCGATGCCGCCTTCCGCGCACAACCGAACGACTCGATTGCCGTCATCAGCGGGCCGATGCGGATGCTGGAGGCGGCGCGGCGCGCCTGGAACGAAGCGGGACGCGCGCCAGCCGATCTGCGCTATGAGACCTTCGGCTCCAGCGGGCTGAAGCCGACCGCGGAATTCCGCGTGCGGCTGAAGGATACGGGCACCGAACTCGTCGTGCCGCAGAACAGTTCGATGCTCGACGCGCTGAACGGCGCCGGTTTTGAGGTGATATCGGACTGCCAGCGCGGCGAGTGCGGCGTTTGCGCCGTGGATGTCGTGGCGATCGAGGGCGAGATCGACCATCGCGACGTGTTCTTCAGCGATCAGCAGAAGCAGGACAACCGCAAGATCTGCCCCTGTGTCTCGCGCGCGATCGGCGTGGTGACGATCGACACGTTGTACCGGGCTGAGGCTGTCTAACGCCGGGATCGGGCGCCGGTCTCGCTAGGGCGGCCAAGGAGGAACGCGATCTATTGTGCTGACGAGAGGCGGATTATTCGGCGCCCGCTATTCATCGTCTTGAGATTGTTGACGTAGTCCTCGGGGCGCTGCCAGCGGTGAGGAGCTTTTAATCCCATGAATTCCGCGATGCTACCGATAAACGCAGTGCAATTGGTTGTTTCGGCGTTCCAGACCGGTGAACTCGCCTGTAATTTCTTGATGTATGCGAAGACCCTTTTTGCGTCCGGCTCGTTCAGGTAAACTCGGTAGCTGGCGGTCAAGTACTGCGGATCAAGATCGCCATAGCTTGCCGTGGTCTCGGACGGCACCCACATCAAATGACCAAGGACATAAGCTGCGGTGTCTTCCGCAGGGGTAAGGCCCGCGACTTCAACTGCTCGCTCGCTTATCTTCCCAAACCAGACGAAAGCGTGTCCCCAGCTCGCCGCCGTCCTGGCTCTGAAATCAACGTAGTACGGGCCCTTTGCTCGCGATCCCGGCTTTCGAGTCGACTGTGGCGCCGGTTTCGATTCAATGGGCGCCGCCTCACTGGAGACAAGCGCGTTCGCAGCGGCGGCGCGCTTGTGGACCTCCCGATTCTTGGAAATGAAACGTTCCGTGCGGGCGCGAGTGTCAATCTCGCGTGCAGAAGCTGATTGGATTTTGCACTGGAGCAAGACAGCGAGTGTGAATCCCGCAAGCAATCATATTTCCAACCTCTTCGGCCGATTTGCCACGCTTCGCCCTTCAACTGTCGACGATAAAGGTCAGATCAGCGAGACCTTAAGTCAATACCGCGCATAGGGCCGGGGCGGTGCGACAGGCGTCTTGCCGATTGGCGTCTTCCCGATTGGGGTCTTGCCAATCGGCATCTTGCCGATTTGGGCCGTCTGATAGACGGGCTGTCGGCGCGGAATGTCGGCAGCACCAGCGGCAGTCACCACGGCAAGCGTTGCATCGACAACAATCACAATTTTCATCACGGTACTTTTCCTCCAGGTTAGAAGAAACAAGGCAGCAAACTGCTGCGCGTTCCCCTCAGACCCGCCGTGAACATGAGTGTCGGAATACGTCTACAGGTGCGGCAGATCAGACACGTTACCTTGATGCTATCCCCACCCGCCGCCTGCCCCCGTCATGGGGACTCATCCCAACGTGGAGATGAAACGACAAGGCTCACGCCCATCCCGAACTCACGTGTGGGCTTCCGATCGGTCCTCAACAACCGTTGTGCGGCCTCGGCGTTTGTAGCGCAGCGCTCGAGCCAGCGAGCCACGAGAAAATCAACCCGCGCGGCAAATCGCCGTTGAGCCGCTGCCAGCAAGCTCTGATCGGATGGTCTCTTGACGTCGTTGCGGGCGTTCATCTTGCCCTCCTGCCGGTTCGGCGGAGGGAGCGGCCCTGCGCCGAGAGTTACACTCTTGCTTTGCGGATCAGCCCCGCTTCGAGCTGAAAGTTCGGACCCCACGTCATCACGGACATGCACGACCAATCGGCCAGCCGAATAAGCGGCCGGACGCGGACGGCAGTCTCTGCGATGTGTGTGCGCGCGTTACGCATTGCGGTCCTCAAGAGTGCAGGCAATTTCACCCGCGACGAATGTCATGACCTAAGCGCAGAGAAAATTCGACGCGTCAAATGTTTTATGTTCACGAGGTGCGCGATTTGTTGCGCGCTAGTAATTTTCGAACGCCAGCGGAGCCGGCTTGGTTCAAAAATTTCAGGGTGTTGTCAGTTGAGCGGAAGTGGCGGTTTATTTCGCCATGTCCAGTCTACCCCGGGAAGCACACACCAATCGGACGGATCGGCATGTCCACTGGGGTCAACAGGTGACATTCGAAATGAAAGAGGCCGCCAACTGAGGCGGGCCTCTTTCGACTAGCAAATCGTACCCTTCGCTCTTTGATTCGTCGCTTCGACGGCTACTTCTGTGTTGGTGCGGGCGGCGTTGCAGGCGGCGAGGGCGTTGTCGTAGTCGCGGCTGGAGGTGTTGATGTTGTCGTAGTCGTATCGGATCCGCCGTAAATATAAATGAGCACTCCAGCAAGAATAACCACCACGACAGCGATCAGTATGTTTCTATTGAGAGGCGTCATGACAAGTGGCTCCGCCGTAAGTTAACCGTCGCCCCCAAGCTTAGGTTACTCCATTCTGGCAATCACCCATACTAGGCCACCCGAAATTTCAAACTAGGCCAATAGGGATCAAATCAAGCCAGCACCCGGCCGCGCATGGGAGAGATTGGCAACTCCAGAACCTTTCCTGAACACAGCAGATGCGAGCGAAAGTCCGTTGAGGGTCGTTAGCGACATTCGAATCGAAGGCCAATCACTTCCGCTCTTGCCCGACTGGTAGATGTTTTCGGGGCCGGTCGGCATGTCTCGAAGGGGCGAAGAGGCGACATCACCGAAACAGCCGGTCCCCCACGCGAGATTAGGCCGATCTGTCATACTTCACGGGCCACGAACGGGTTTGCGCGGCCTAATCAGGCCTGGCGCTGCGGCCGATGGTGCGGTCGACGTCGACAACCGCCCCGTAGAGGCGCTGCCGCGAGAGCCAATGAAGGTCGTCCATGCGTTGCACGATTCCTACCACAACCGGCACGTGGTGGCGTCGCGCAAGCTGCTCAAGCGAGACAACGGACCACCAGGCGCGAAAAGCTATTCGCGTCCAAGCGCGTGCGTCCCAGCCGAGCAGGAGGACATCCGGCGCATACCTGCGCACCGCACGATTCAGGTTCCACGGGTACATGACGATGATGCCCAGGCGCACCGGTCGCGCACCCTTCCACGGAAAGGATCTTGCGACGGCGGCAAAGCCAAATACGACCGAGCGACGGGCCACGTTGCTGGCAACCAGCCTCTCGATGACTCCAGAGACAAGTCCCGTCTCCTTCACCTCCACGAACAGTTCAAGGTCAGTCGGCGAAAGAAGCGACAGTGCCGCATCGAGGGTAAGCGCATTCTCGACATGACGCGGCGGGTCGTGTGACACCACCAATGTGTCGGAATCCGCTGCACGGCAGACGTCGAATTCGACACCGGATATTCTGCCGTCACGGGCGGCACGTACGAACGCGGCGAGCGAGTTTTCGCCCCGACCCGCGGACCATCCACGATGCGCAATAAGCTTCATGACGAGGTCCGTAAAGCCAAGCTGTGCGCGCCACGCAATCTCCCGTAGAGAGAAATGTCAATCCGCGGCCACGACGTTGACCCCTGATCAGCGCGGCGGCGCGGGCTTTTTTTGATAGCGAGCGTGCCGACTGGCGCTGGGACCGGCGGCTATTTCGCCGCGATGGTTGTGGGTTGGCCCTCCTCGCCGACGAAGACCACCAGGACCTTGGCCGGAACATTGCCCTTATTGAAAAGCTGGTGTTGGTGATTGAGAGCCTCGATGTAGGCTTCGCCGGTTTTATATTGATACGGTTGTCCGCCGTGACTCTGCAACTCCACCTCGCCCTCGAGGATATAGACGTAGGTCGGTACCGGGTGCTCATGCAGTGGCGTGCGGCCACCGGGCTCGATGGTCCCAATAACGGAGATCATTTCTGGCTTGTCTGTCTTCGGATAAACAATCGGCTGCTTGTCTCGGGTTTGACCTGTCTTCAGCAGCGGCTGGGTCTTGAAGCCGGCCGGCAGCGCACTGTCCTGGGCGCACACTGTCGCGGCTCCGGTCACGAGCCAGATTGCCGCCAGCACGCTGGCAGTTGAAACGAAACGCGTGGGCGTCATGGCGATGTCCTCCTTGTTGCAAATGCGCCCCATGAGAGCAGACAGGATCATGCGCCAGGCTTCCAAGCCCGAAGTGGGTAGCTGCGGTCGTCTCCTCGGAACGGCTGCGTCAGCATCTGGTCGAGCCGCTGCTCGCGCGCGTCGCGGAACGGCTCATGCCAATCGTCATGTCCTTGTGATCCGCCCTGGGTCACATTCAATAATTCACTGTATCCTCCCCAAGCGCGCGTTCTACGCGCAATTTGCCGCGGCGAAAGCGATGGCCCATGACCATCGCATGGAGCCGCCGGAACTTATTGCGAAGGGCGATTCGCGGCGTTGAAACTTTGGTCTGGCGCTAGCCCTAAATGCCTTGACGCGAGCGTCGGCTCGTCACCAATCTCGTCTTGTCTCCCGGGTCCAGCCCTCCCCGATTAGCCGCTCGTTTGAACCTCAAGCCATCGCTGGTTAGAAAAAGCCGAAACGCATCCGTGCGCCTTCCGACTCATACTTTTTACTGGACGTAGCGCGAACGAACTATGGCAGTCCGGCAGGTTGCGCCCAGGAGGGCGACAAGCCAGCCGAGCCTCCGTGTCGCCATCCCTGACATTTGCTGCCCTCGATGACCGAGTTGGCCCACGAGCGGTGATACTCTAACTGATCGTAAGATTTCCGCTTCTCAGTCAGTCAGAAGCGGACATCTACGCCTTTATGAATCCACGCCCCTAGAAGAATTCGTCGAGGAACGCCGCCGCTTCGTCCGAGATGCCGGCGATCTTGTTCGTTGCCTGGCGGTAGAACTTGAAATTGAGCTCGGTCCCGGGCTGGCCGTCATTCCAGTCAGTGAAATGCTTGAGCTCGCTCCGCCCCAGCGATCGCTTCGCGAGCGCGGTGCGTCTGATGGTGACGCTCACACGCGGTGTTTGCCTGATGATGCCGCGCTTCCTGGCGATCGCTTCGGCCGACATAACAACGCCGCGCGCGATAAGGCCATGCCCGCCCTCGTTCTCGCTCGCGAACACGAAAACCGTGTCACCTTCGGCGACATGCTTACCGCCATACATGGTCTTTTGCGCGGCGAACGCGAACGTCTTCGGCCGCAGATCGGAAATCTCGGCCTTGATCGCGAACGCCATGTTCCTCGTACCAATGCTAAGCCGACACCGGGAACCTCACCGCCTCCAGCGCCGTCTTGCCGCGGATCATGTCGGAGGCCTTGTCGGCGATCATGAGCGTCGAGGCGTTGAGATTGGCCGAGATCATGCGCGGCATGATCGAGGCATCGACGACGCGCAGGCCCTGCAGGCCATGGACGCGCAACTGATCGTCGACCACGGCCCATTTCGCATCCGCCGGTCCCATCCGACAGGTGCAGCCGGGATGGAACGTGGTGGTGCCGCGCTCGGTGGCAGCCGCCAAAAATTCGTCGTCGCTCTGCACCTTCGGTCCCGGAAAATCCTCATAGGCGTAGTATGGCGCGAGCGGCTTGGACGCGAGCAGCCGGCGCGCCAGTTTCATGCCGGCGACGACGACGCGGCGATCGATCTCTTCCACCAGATAGTTGGTCTGGATGATCGGCGGCGCGAACGGATCGGCGGAGCGGATGCGGACATAGCCGCGACTCTCCGGGCGCTGCTGCCATGAGGCAACCGTCATGCCGGGCTCGTCCTCGAGCTGTCCCTGCACGCCTTCCTTGTAGCTCGCCGGCGTAAAGGTGAGTTGCAGATCGGAGCTTTCGGTGGTCTCGCCGGAGTGCCAGAAGCAATAGACCATGGTCGGCGACAGCGAGAGCAGACCGCGCCGCGTGGTCGCCCATTTCAGCGCCTCGACCCAGAGGCTGAGGCCGCGCCGGAGTTCATTGATGGTCTTGATGTTCTTGACGCGCGCGACCGAGCGCGGCGCGTAGTGATCCTGCAGGCCTTCGCCGACGCCCGGCAGCGCGTGGCGGACTTCGATGCCGTGCGATTGCAACAATTCCGGTGAACCGACGCCGGACAATTGCAGCACCTGCGGCGAGTTGTAGGCGCCGCCGGAAAGAATGACTTCCTTGTTGGCGCGCACCTCGACGGGGCCGCCACTCTTGCCGCCTCTGAGATAGCGCACGCCGACCGCGCGCTTGCCCTCGAAAATGATGTTGGTGACATGCGCATGCGTGCGCACATCGACATTGCCCCGCTTCCGCGCCGGATGCAGGAATGCCTTCGCGGCGCTCATGCGCAGACCGTTCTGAATGGTGCGCTGGCAGTACGACACGCCCTCCTGGATCGCGCCGTTGTAATCGGGATTTTTGGGGATGCCGAGGCTGACAGCGCCCTCCATGAAGGCCTCGCACAGCGGATCCTGCCAATCCATGGTGGTGACGGTGAGACTGCCGTCGCGGCCGCGATAAGTCTCGTCGCAATCGCCGACGCGGCATTCCAGCCGCTTGAAATAGGGCAGCACGTCCGGATAGCCCCAGCCGCGGTTGCCGAGCTGCGCCCAGGTGTCGAAATCCTGGCGCTGGCCGCGGTTGTAGATATGGCCGTTGATCGACGACGAGCCGCCCAGCGTCTTGCCGCGCGGCGCGTAGATGCTGCGGCCGCCGGTCCAGGGACCCGGCTCCTGCTGATAGGCCCAGTTGACGCTCTTCATGTGGAACGTCTTGATGAAGCCGGCGGGCAGATGGATGTAGGGATGCCAGTCCTTGCCACCCGCTTCGAGCACGCAGACGCGGCTGGAAGGATCTTCACTGAGCCGGTTGGCGAGCACGCTTCCCGCGGAGCCCGCGCCGATAATCACATAATCGAACGTTTCCATCGTTTCTTTTCTGGCGCGGCCTGGTTACCGCGTCTTTTCGTTGAGTTGATAATTGAGGTGGGCCTTCACCGTCGGCCATTCCGCGGCAATGATGCTGTAAACCACGGTGTCGCGCAACGTACCGTTCGGCGCGATCTGATGGCTGCGCAGGATGCCGTCCAGCTTGGCGCCGAGGCGCTCGATGCCGCGCCGGCTCTGGTGATTGAAGAAATGCGTGCGGAACTCCACTGCAATGCAATTCAACTTCTCGAACGCATGCGTCAGCAGCAGCAATTTGCACTGCGTATTGAGCGCGCTGCGCTGCACGCGCTTGGCGTACCAGGTCGAGCCGATCTCGACACGGCGGTTGGCTGCGTCGACGTTCATATAGGTCGTCATGCCGGCTATCTTGCCGTCGGCATCACAGACCGTGAACGGCAGCATCGTGCCAGCCGCGAACAGGCCGAGCCTGCGGTCGATCTCCTGTTTCATGTTTTCGGCGGTCGGAATGAAGGTGTACCAGAGCTTCCACAGCTCGCCGTCCTTCACGGCTTCCACCAGGCCATCGATGTGATCATGCGACAACGGCTCCAGCCGCGCGTGCTCGCCGCGAAGGGTTACCGGTTCAAGAAAGGCCATTTCTAGTTCTTCTCCAAATTGCGAGGAGCGAAGGCAATCTACTCTCTGTCATTCCGGGGCGATGCGAAGCATCGAACTATGGTGCACAATTGCGCACCTGAGAATCTCGAGATTCCGGGTCTGGTCCTTCGGACCATCCCGGAATGACGATTGCGCTGTCGCGCAATCGTCACTTGTTCAAGAAATTCAGTGCCAAGCCCGGCCGCGCCCAATCCATCGCAATCAACTCGCCCCTGCCGGACAGCGTGATGTACGCCGTCTTCAGTTCCGGGCCGCCGAACGCGATATTGGTGGTGACACGGTCGCCGGTCGGCACCTGCTCGACGAGGGTGCCGTCAGGCGCGATCACCGAGATGCAGCCCGACACCAGCGTCGCGACGCAGACATTGCCGTTTGCTTCCACCGCCATTGAATCGAACATCTGGTAGCCGCCCAGCCCCGCGATCGGCTTGCCGCGCTCGCCGCGATAGATCACGTCGCGCGGCTTGATGGTGCCCGGCTCGGAGACTTCATAGGCCCACAGCCGCGCCGTGGGCGTCTCCGCGATGTAGACGGTCTTTTCGTCCGGCGACAGGCCGATGCCGTTGGCGGGCAGCACACCGTGCACGGCCTCGACGATCTCCGTCATGCCCGGCTTGACATAATAGAACGCCCCGACATCCATCTCGCGGGCGCGGCGCTTGCCGAGATCGGAGAACCAGAGGCCGCCCTGCTTGTCGAACACCAGGTCGTTCGGCCCCCGCAGCGCATGCTCACCGCATTTGTCGACGACGGTCTCGACCTTGCCGTTCTGCAGATCCACGCGCTGGATCGATCCGCCGAGATAATCATCCGGCTGCGGCCCCGGCATGATCATCTTGCCGGTCGGAACCCAGCTAAAGCCGCCATTATTGCAGACGTACATCTTGCCGTCGGGGCCGAGCGCCGCGCCGTTCGGGCCGCCGGGAATTTGCGCGACGACCTCCTTGCGGCCATCTGGATAGACTCGCGTCAGCCGCTTGCCCCGGATTTCGACCAGCACCACCGAGCCGTCAGGCATCACGACGGGGCCTTCCGGAAACTCCAGGTCGGTGGCGAGAACGCGGATATCGGCCATGAATCCTCCCGGCTGGCTCTTGGCTGCAGGCGGATTTTGGCTCGGCCCCCGCACGCGCAACAATTCGTTGCGGCTGTTATGGCAAAGTCGGTTTGGCTTGCCAAGCAATCACGGGCAATGAAGCGGCGCAGGGCAGCATTGCGGAGATGCTACTCCTTGACTGGAATCCAGATCTCCAGCCCGCCATTGCCGGTGGCGGGATCGAAATTCTCGTCGTAGCGCTCGAAGCTCGGCGCGTCTGCTGCCTTCATGCCGGATGCCGGCAGCCAGTGATTCCAGATCGTGTTGACGGTGCGGCGAATGGTCGAGATGTGCTCCGAGTGGGTGAACACCGCATATTTCTGCTCCGGAATCCGCACGCGGGCGAATTCGCGGGGCAAGTCGGAGAAGTCGGCGACCTCGACGCCGGCGATGTAGTCGAAGCTGGAATCGTCGCCATTGCAGCAGACGCCATAGGCCACCTTTCCGACCCGATCCGGGATGTCGTCGACGGTCTGGTGAAACTTCTGCCACTGGTTCGGAATGCCGGCGCCGCCGTTCTCGTGCGTGCAGCGTTCGCTGATGCCGGCGATGAGCAGCGGCTTGCTGGTTTCGAAACGCGGGGGCTTGAGATTGTCGAGCAGGGTTGAGTCCATGACGATTGGCTCCTGAAGCTTGAGATGGTCGAGGCACGTTGCGGCGCGGACCGCTTCGGGCGTTGTGCCGAAATGGTCGCGGAACGCGCGGGTGAAAGCTTCGTGAGAGCTGTAGTCCGCATCCAGCGCGAGGCTGAGAATGTCGGGCGCGCCGGCGGCCAGCGCGTGCGCGGCCTTGGTCAGCCTGCGGGCGCGCACATAACGCATGACCGAAATGCCGGTCGCAGCGGCAAACGCCCGCACCAAATGGAAACGCGAAACACCGGCGATACCGGCGATGTCGTCGAGCGTCAGCGCTTCGGCGAGATGGCTTTCGATGTACCAGAGCGCTTTCTGGGCTGGGTTCATGATGGACAGCTCTCATGCGAAGCGTTGGTATTATCGGCGGTTGCGCCGCGCTTCATTTGACAGTCCTTGCTCTTCGATCGTGCCACTGACAAGGTAGGGAACGCCTTGGGAGGGTGCCATGCTCATCACGAAGGTTCGGGCCCACCACATCCGGATTCCCTATGACGCCGGGGTGGCTAGTTTCAAGCAAGGCGCGTCCGCCATCTCGGCGCTGGAAATCGTCATGGTGGAAGTTTCGACCGACGCCGGCCTCACCGGCTGGGGCGATGCCTTTGCCTATGTCTGCCCGCGAAGCAGTTACACCGCCATCGAGGAAATGATCGCGCCGCAAGCGCAGGGACAGCAAGTCCCGGACGCGGCCGGAATCCCGGCCTTCATGGAACAGATCCAGCGCAACCTGCATCTGTTCGGCCGCTATGGCATTACGATGTTTGCGATATCGGCGCTGGATATTGCGCTGTGGGACCTCGCCGCCAAAGCGAACGGCGTGCCGTTGCACCGCCTGATCGGCGAGGCCAGGCGCACGCGAATTCCCGCCTATGCGAGCCTGCTGCGCATCGGGAAGCCAGAGCTGATTGCACGCGAGTGCGAGACCGCGCTGCGGCGGGGCTACAAGGCGATCAAACTCCATGAAACCACAACGCCCGCAGTATTTGCCGCGCGCGAAGCGATCGGCGCCGGCATTCCGCTGATGGTCGACTTGAACTGTCCGCTGAATGGCGAGGATGCAATTGCGTTTGCGCATTCGTGCCGCGACGCCACGCCGATGTTCCTCGAGGAGCCGGTCTGGCCGCCGGAAGATTTCGCAACGCTGGCCGAAGTGCGGACCAAAGGCGGGCTCAATGTTGCGGCCGGAGAGAATGCGTGCACGGTTCATCAATTCAGGCAGATGCTGAAGGTGGGCGCGGTGAGTCATGCGCAACCCTCCGTCATCAAGGTTGGCGGCATTACCGAGTATCTGAAAGTCGCCGCGCTCGCCGACGAATTCGGCGTCCGGCTTGCGCCGCATTCACCGTATTTCGGGCCGGGCTTCCTGGCGACGCTGCAACTGATGTCGCTGCGCGACGACGCAACCTTCGTCGAGGTGTTCTCCATGAAACGCGCCGCCTGCCTCTGGCGTGGACGCGTCGATGTCGATGCCAATGGCGACGTGGAGGTGCCGCAGGGACCGGGACTCGGTTACGAGCCCGACCGCGCGATCATGGAACAGTATCGGGTGTCATGATCACAGCGCGGTAGTCACTTCGCGCCTTCTTTCGTCGCCGGCGCGGCATCCTTCGCGGCAGGCGCCGCGGCCTTCTTCGCGTCTTCCGCCGCCTTGTTTTGCGCCGTCTGCAACTCGCCGACGAGCTTCTGCAAGCCGATGACCGCGTTCTTCAGCGCCTCGATCTGCCGGTTGGCGGCATCCAGCTTCTGCTGATGGTCAGTAGTGAGTTTTGTGATCGTCTTCTGCAGGAAGTCGACATTGCTCTGCAGGCAAGAGGTGCGCCGCTCCATCGTCTTTTCGACGGTGCAGATCTCGATGCCGGGAACGTCCTGCGCGTGGACGGACGCTGGCAACAAAGCCATCAGCAGCGCGATGGCGACGATCGTGATCCTGGGCGTCGGAGCAATCATCAAAATCCTCGTTCAAAAGCATCTCACGCAGGGAACGTCTATCACGGCAATTTGCGCGAAGCAGGGCCCCGTCCCCAGAGATACCATACTGATACCTCATTCAGGCGTTGTGCTTCATCCCGTTAACAGTGGATGGATTTCGCCGCACCTCAAACCGGTGTGTTTGCGGCTGCGGCAGTGGAGATTGATTGTATGGCAACGCGTGAAAAACGACTGGCGCAGTTCGATGGCAATGGGGACCCGCCGCCGAACCTGCCGGTGGAAGTTCTTTGTGAAGATCACAGCGGAACCTATCAACTGCCCTTCGCCTGCCGCTGGATCGACGGCCAATGGCGCAATGACAGGACCGGCGGCATGGTCGAGGCGACGGTGGTCGGCTGGCGGCTGCCGCGGCCAAGATCGGAAAGCGCAGCAGACAGGCCTTGACCGTCACAGATTGCGTCAAAATGCGACGGACGCGCGCCGACCTTTAAGGTTCGGAACAGCGATGGAACGAACCGCGCCCGAATCACTGATGTGGCGCCGTACTCCCCTGTTCACGGCTAGATGTCGGGCGCCATCCCGCGAGGCGCACCACATAAAGCACCACAACCATTGGCCGCAGCCAGCGGCCGACGACAAAGGTTAATTCCTCGGGGGACGACATGGCGATTACCTCCAGGGCGTGGGCGCCGGCACCTCGTCGACGGCAGGCGGCACATCGACGGTCTTGAAGTCGGCGGGGCTGACGATCTCGAGGTATTCCATGTCCTCCGAGTAGTCGTACAGGTAATGCGCGATGCCGGGCCGTTGGTGCACGACGTCGCCGGCCTGCACCAGGGTCGACTTGTCCTCATACATGAAGCGCGCCCAGCCCTTGGTCATGATTACGATCTGGAATTCGCATTCGTGGCGATGCCAGCCGGTACCCTCTTCCGGCGGCAAATCGGGATTGGCCTTGACCAGATGGCAGATCACCTGCCCGCCGGTCGCATCGGCGATGCCGAGATCGCGATACAGGAAGAAGTCGCGCAGACCTCCGCCCTTGTATTCGGTATCGCCGGGTTTGACGTGAGAGAATTTGCTGACGACTGCCTGCTTGTTCATCGAAGCCTCCA
The DNA here is from genome assembly GCF_001693385.1 of Bradyrhizobium icense. NCBI lineage: Bacteria > Pseudomonadati > Pseudomonadota > Alphaproteobacteria > Hyphomicrobiales > Nitrobacteraceae > Bradyrhizobium > Bradyrhizobium icense. Next base: position 1,445,089 of record NZ_CP016428.1, on the reverse strand, counting down.
CGGTTCGCGTTGGCGGGATCGCGCGAAGTGCGGAGAGCGTCCAAATTTTCGGCAGCCTCGCATCGTCGCGTTCACGGCTGCATGTTGCTAAGCGAAATCCGCGCCAGCCGCGCTGCACTGCAGCGATCAGGCCGGCATCGGCGCAGTGAACCGCTTGGCCGGAGGCAGAAATCCGGTTTCAGCGGCTCACGAAAGGCGGCGAAAGGACCGGCCGCACACCCGTCACGATCGGCGCTGGCTTGAGCAAGGCCTGCCCGTTGCCTGAGCTCTTCATGCGGGCAAGGCTGCGCCGGGCCTGCCTAATATTCGACCTCGAGTTCTTCGATATCGGCGGGCTCGGCCATGGCGGCTTCGATCCATTCCTGCATCTCCGACATCGCCATGATCGTCTTGGCGTAGGCCGCAAGGGCAGGGTCGAGCTTGACGTCGTAGGTCATGAAACGGGTGACGACCGGCGCGTACATCGCATCCGCCATGGTGCGTTCGCCGAACAGGAACGGCCCGCCTGACTCGGCGAGGCATTCGCGCCAGATGGTGCAGACCCGGTCGATATCGGCCTGCGCGCGCGACCAGATCTTGAAGCCCGGGAAATGGCCCTTCAGGTTGACCGGCAGCGAGGCGCGCAGCGTAGTGAAACCCGAATGGATTTCGCCGCAAATCGAGCGGCAATGCGCGCGCCGGATGCGGTCTGCCGGCAGCAGGCCGGCGTCCGGCATGACCTCGTTGAGATATTCCGCGATCGCCAGCGTATCCCAGATGGTGGCGCCCTCATGGCGCAGGCACGGCACCAGGATCGACGACGACAGCAGCAGGATTTCGGCCCGCGCGGAGGCATCGTCGGGGGCCGTGATGACCTCCTCGAACTCAAGCCCCGAGAATTTCGCCAGCAGCCAGCCGCGCAGCGACCAGGACGAGTAGTTCTTGCTGGAGATGGTCAGTGTGGTCTTCGCCATATGGCCTTCCCTCGACCCCCAAAACCCCTTTGCCCAGGCAAGGACGGCCAACCGCGGCCCGCCCAATGCCTGTGCGTCGGGCAATTGTACAGCAAGCCACGTGCCAGTTTTAGAGGCGGCTGCCGCGGTTTCTGGCGTCGATATTGCATGGCCTCGCCGGACGGGGGCTGATGTGAATGATGTCAATGATGTACCAAGCCTATCAGAACCACATGGACCTGACGTCGCCATGGCGGACCGGGGCGGCAGCAGCGCTGAAATATCTCAATCTGGTGCCGCAGGGGGTCTCCGACAAACTGTTCGGCCGGTTGGCCGCCTCGCTCGAACTGATCTCGCGCTCCTCACTCACCTATCACCGGCCGGCCTATGGCATCGACAGGGTACTGGTCGGCAATCAGGAGCTGGAGGTGACCGAGGAAGTCACCTTCGCCACCCCGTTCGGATCGCTCTTGCATTTCAAGAAGGAGAACGCACCTGAGCAGCCGCCGCTGTTGCTGGTGGCGCCGATGTCCGGGCACTTCGCCACCCTATTGCGCGGCACCGTGAAGACGCTGCTGCAGGATCACGACGTCTACATCACCGACTGGCACAACCCCCGCGACATTCCGCTTTATGCCGGCCGCTTCGGGCTTGAGGATTACACCGATCATCTGATCACATTCCTCGACAAGATCGGCCCTCGCGCGCACATGGTGGCAATCTGCCAGCCCTCGGTATCGGCGCTGGCCGCCGCAGCCATCATGTCGGAGGACAATCACCCCGCCCGCCCGGCCACGCTGATCCTGATGGCCGGTCCGATCGATACGCGGATCCAGCCGACCAAGGTCAACGAATTCGCCAAGAGCAAGCCGATCAACTGGTTCGAAAAGAACCTGATCAATTACGTTCCGGTGCAGTGCAAGGGCGCGTTCCGAAAAGTCTATCCCGGCTTCGTGCAGCTCACCGCCTTCGTATCGATGAATCTGGAACGCCACATCAAGCAGCACATCGACCTCGCCAATCATCTGGCCAAGGGCGAGAAGGAGAAGGCGGAAGTTATCAAAACCTTCTACGACGAATATTTCGCCGTGATGGACCTGCCCGCGGAATTCTATATCGAAACGGTTCGCGACGTGTTTCAGGAGCATCTGCTGCCGCAGGGCAAGCTGATGCATCGCGGCCGGCCGGTGAGCCCGGCCGCGATCCGGCGCATGGGCCTGATGACGGTCGAGGGCGAAAAGGACGACATCTGCTCGATCGGCCAGACGCTGGCCGCGCAAGACCTCTGCACCGGCGTGCGCGCCTATCGCAAGGTGCACCACATGCAGGCCGGCGTCGGCCATTACGGCGTGTTCTCCGGCAAGCGCTGGAACAACGAGATCTATCCGCTGCTGCGGGATTTCGTGCATGTGAATTCGTGAACGTTGGGCGCACCGCCCTCTCCCCGTCATTGCGATCCGTTGGCTCCTCGTTCCCCGGATGCTGCGCAGCGCGCCGCGCTAGCGGCGTGGTGCGCTGCCAATCCGGGGTCCATGTCGCCAGCGCTGGGTCCCGGCTCTTTGAAGCAGCGCTTTGCGCTGCACCGCGTCCGGGACAAGAGTAACTCGCCGCGCCGTCAGCGATGCATCCCGTGCTGCATCGCCAGCAGCACGATCACCGCGAGCGCCAGCACGACGGTCGTGCTTTTCCAGAACAACAGCGGATTGCGCTCGATCAGCGGCGTCGATGAATTGCTGACGTAGTTCGCGTTGGGATGGCGCAGGTCGAACAGGAATTCCGAAAAGCTGTCGTAGCGCTTGAGGGGATTGGGGTGCACCGCCTTTTCAAGCGTGCCGTCGATCCATTGCGGCAATTCGCGGTCGCCATGCGACGCCGGGCGGTAGACCAGCTTGTTGAATTGCGATCTGGTCCGCGCCTTTGCGATCTGCGCGCCGTAGGGCAGCTTTCCGGTCAGCATCTGGTAGGTGATGACGCCGAGTGAAAACAGGTCCGAGCGCGTCGTCGCCGGCTCGCCGAGGAAATATTCGGGCGCGGTGTATTGCTGGGTGCCGAGAATGTCATTGCGGATGCCGGATGGCTCGGCCTCGACGACGCCCGTGATTCTCGTCGAACCGAAATCGATGATCTTCACGGTGCCCGTAGCATCGATCATGATATTGTCGGGCCTGACGTCCTGGTGCAGCATCTCCTTGCGGTGGAAGGCGCGCAGCCCCTTGGCGATCTGCTCGACGATGCCGCGCACGGTTTCCAGGCTGGGTTTTGGATTATCGATCATCCATTGCGTCAGCGTCTGCCCATCGATGTATTCGGTCGTGACATAGAGGAAGTTGCGTTTGCGCTGCAGCAGGCAGGGTTTCAGCACGTGCGGGCTGTCGATCCGCCGCGCCACCCACTCCTCCATCATGAACCGCTTCAGGTAGGCGGGATCGTCGCGCAAATCGATCGACGGAATCTTGATGGTGACGACAGCGTCGGTTTCGATGTCGACGGCGAGATAGATGTGGCTGCGGCTGGAGCCGTGGAGCTCGCGGACGATCCGGTAGCCGTCGAACACCGCCCGCGCCTCAAGAAGCGGCGGCAGCGGCAGTTCATGCGGCTGCGCGAACACTTCGCTGGCAGCGCCATCGGGCACTTCGTCGACGCGGACGATCTGGACGGTGAGATTGTCCTTGCTGCCAGCCTCAAAAGCCTGGTCGACAATCGCCTTGGCGGCCGCATCGAGATCGGCGCCGCCTTCGTTCACCGCCTTTGCGATGCGCCGGGCGCTGAGATGCTCATAGATGCCGTCGGTCGCGAGCACAAAGACGTCGCCCGGCTCGAGTCGCAGCATCTGGTAGTCGATCTCGATTTGCGGATTTACGCCGAGCGCCCGGCCGAGATAGCTCTGCTGCGAGGAGATGACGATACGGTGGTCGTTGGTCAGTTGCTCCAGCGTGTTGCCGGAGAGACGATAGATGCGGGAATCGCCGATGTGAAAGAGATGCGCCGTGGTCGATTTGATGACCATGGCGGAGAGCGTACAGACGTAACCGCGGTCCTTGTCATAGGCATACTGGCTGCGCGTCTGCGAATGCAGCCAGGAATTGGTCGCCTCCAGCACGCGCTGCGCCGAGGTGCGCACCGACCAGGATTCCGAGGTGCAGTAATAGTCGGTCAAAAACCCCTTCACCGCGGATTCCGCGGCGACCCGGCTGACCTTGCTCGTGCTGATGCCGTCGGCCAGCACGATGGAAATGCCCTTGAGGCTGAGCAGCGGCTCGTCCGGGATCAGGACGCCATGGAAATCCTGGTTGGTTTCCTTGAGGCCCTTATCGGAGAATTGTCCGACCGATATTTTCAGCTCGCGCGGCATTCCCGGCTTTCACGACGCTGGGCCTCTCCCCTTACGAGGAGAGGCCCATCCTCGTCCCAAGATCAAGCTGCAATGCGGGAAGACGGCCGCGAAGATGCGGCAGCCGACGCGCTGCGCGACGGACCGGTCTTCACGTGAGTGGCGTACAGTGTCAGGCCGGTGAAAGCGAGACCACCGACGAGGTTGCCGACCACGGTCGGAATCTCGTTCCAGAAGATGTAGTCCCACCAGGTGAACTTGCCGCCGAGCAGCAGGCCGGACGGGAACAGGAACATGTTCACGATCGAATGCTCGAAGGTCATGAAGAAGAACAGCATGATCGGCATCCACATCGCGATCACCTTGCCGCTGACGTGCGTGGAGATCATCGCACCCACGACGCCGGCCGAGACCATCCAGTTGCAGAGCATGCCGCGAACGAACAGCGTCAGCATGCCGGCCGCGCCGTGGTCGGCATAGCCGACGGTACGGCTCTCGCCGATCGTGCCGATCACCTGGCCTACCTTGTCCGGGGGCTGCGACCAGCCGAAGGTGAACACGATCGCCATCATCACGGCGACCGTGAACGCGCCGGCGAAATTGCCGATGAAGACAAGGCCCCAGTTGCGCAGCACGCCGCCGAGCGTCACGCCCGGACGCTTGTCGATCAGCGCCAGCGGCGCCAGCACGAACACGCCGGTGAGCAGATCGAAGCCGAGCAGATAGAGCATGCAGAAGCCGACCGGAAACAGCGCGGCGCCGACGATCGGCACGCCGGTCTGCACGTTGATGGTGATCGCAAAAGCCGCGGCGAGCGCGAGGATCGCACCGGCCATGTAGGCGCGGATGACCGTATCGCGCGTCGACATGAAGATCTTGGATTCTCCGGCGTCGACCATCTTGGTCACGAATTCCGAAGGCGCGAGATAGGCCATTCCAGTCCCCCTTTCGAGACAACGTTGAAGCGCGCCGGATGCTGCGCAGCCGTGCACCGATGAAGTGAAGAATCTTGCCGTCCTCGTGCGCGATGAATCCCGCGCCGCCTTTGAACGGCACGGAATGACGCAGGTCAGGCCCGATCAGGGACTTAGGATGCGCGAGCTATCGTAAGGTGGTCCCGAAGACTGCTCGAAGCGCCTCACGCGAGGCCGCTTGATCCCAACGCCTTCGGCCAACGCTGGCCTTGGCACTCCGAACGGACGGCAGTCGTCATTGACTGAGACAGGATTAAGCAATCGATGTGCCAACCCGAAATCGAGCGGCAGGCTCAAAAAAGGCGCGTAGTTCTACGTGGTTATGGCCCTATCGCGCGGTGCCCGGACGGGAACGGATGCCTTGTATTTGTGCAGTTGCACATATGTTAGCGCCTACCGCCGTGTCTCGTCGTTCTGGAGCGCGCGAAGCACGGAGCGATCCATTCGGCCTTTGCACAAGGTGCCGGGGAGATCGCGAAGTCATATTCCGTTGTCGTCACCCGCCGACGCGTCGCGCGAATGCGCACCCGATGACAGGCTCCGGCGGGTGATCCACTATTCCAGAGACAACAGTGATTGAACCGATAAGCCGCAGCGTACTGGATCCCCGCCTTCGCGGGGGATAACGGTGGTGTGTTGCGTCGCTACGTCCACGTCATTGCAATGACGGCCTATTTCGTCTGCGTCCGCACCGGCCGATCCTTCAGGCCGTTGTTGTCGTAGGCCTTGCGCAGCGTGCCGTTGGAGATCGCTTCATTCAGAAACCTGACCGCAAACGCCAGCGATAGCGGGCGATTGGGCGGCACCGCTACCGCCGTGACCGTTTGCTTGAATGTCTCCTCCAGCACGCGGGTACCGGGGATCTGCTTTGCCATCGCGTTGAGCTGGTCGCGCGACAGCGCGAACGCGTCGATCTCGCCGTTCTTGAGTAGGCCGAAAATTTCGTCGTAGGTCTGGTAGCCGGTCACCTTGGCGTTCTTCAAATGCGCGATCGCGCCGCGCATCGTGGTCGTGTTGTTGACGGCAGCGACCTTGACGCCGGGCTGATCGAGCGTCGCAAAATTCGTGATCGTCGAGCCAGGCTTGACGATGTAGGTCGCGTCCGCGACCTCGTAAATTGGCCCGAACGACATCCTGCCCTCCCGCTCGGGATCCTTAGGCAGGAAGGTAACATCCCAGGTGCCCTTCGACGCCGCATCGACGATCTGTCCGGAATTGTTGTGCGCGACATATTCGACGGGAACGCCGAGTTGCTCCGCCATCGCCTTGCCGAGATCGACCGGCACGCCGGCATAGCCGGTCTCGGTCCTGGTCGACCAGAACGCACCGCCGGCCGGGCTGATCGCGATCGCCACCCGCAGCTTCCCGGTCGGCGCAATCTCATCTTTCAAGGCATCCGCTGCAGCAGGCATCGTCATCATCACTGTCAATCCCAGCAGGAGACCGGCCGTTGCCGGAGAGAGTTGATTGAGCATCGGGAGCTCCTTCCCCAGCCGATCGCTTGCGTCGCATTCATCCCTTCACGGATGATGATCAGCGCTTCTTTTTTGCCGCAGCCGCGCCTTTTGGAGCCGCAGCCGGCGTTGCCGGCTCGGCCGGTTCGAACTTCCCGATCGCAATGATCTGGACCCGCGCATTGGCCGGCGACGCCGGACGGTTGGTATCCTGCAACTGTTCTTCGCCGAGACCAAGCGCCAGCAGCCGTTTCGGTGACACCTTGAAGGTGTTCACGAGAACGTCCCGGACCGAATCGGCGCGCCGCTGGCTCAGGATCAGATTGTGGTCGCGCCGCCCGGCAGCTTCGACGTGATCGACGATCAGATAGCGATAGGGGCGCAATTTTGGATCGGTCAGGGCGTCGGCGATGCTGCCCATCGTCTGGTAGGAGGCCGGCCGGATCAGGGAAGAGTCCTGGTCGAACACGACGTCGAAACGGACCTGCGGTAGTTTCGTCAATTGCGGCGCGATCGGCGGTCGCTTCTGCGGCTGGGCATCCGCTCTTGCCTTGATGCGATCGGCCGCCTGTTGGCGCAAGGCAGGTACATCAAGATCCGCCTCCGCTTCAACGGCAAGCTTTTCGATGATGTCTGCCGTCGACGTCGCCGTTTGTGCGCGCGCCGGCACCGTCGACAAGGTAAACAGAGCCGAGACGCCCAGCAAGAGACCGATGCCGCGCAGCTTCCTTACCCACTGCATCAGCGATACCCCGCAGCGCTAATCGCCTTGTTGCAGTTCGGGGTCGCCTTCTTGGTGGACTCCAGCAGACATTGCAGACCCTTGACGGGATCGTACCGAACCTCACCGCACAGCTTGTTCAATTCCCAATTGCACAGTTTTACAAGAGAGGTGCGCGCGGTAATGCGCTGCTGGATGGCGCCGAGGGCCTGGGGATAATCGGTCTTGCACTTCGCCGACACCACGTCCTGATTGCGGCCCAGGCATTCCTTGAGGCGCGTCGCGTCGAGATTGACGCCGCGGCAATTGTCGTCGATGTCCTTGCCGCAGCTCGCCGCGAGCATGGCCCCGGCCTCCTCGAATTTCATGGTCTGTGCCATCGCCAGCGAAGGCACAGATATCCCAATTATGAACAGGAAAAGCCGGATTCGGGTCATGCGCTCACCTCACACAAGGAGGGTGGCGATGGTCAAGTGTTCTGTTTGAGTTCACGGCCGGACAGTGGAGCTATTGCGCCGCAACAAATCGTCGCGGGTCGCAGGCACCGGTACCTCCGTTCGCCATGCCCGGCCTCGTGCCCACCTTCCATGAAGGAAAGTGCTGCATGATCAAGTGATTAGTTGTGTCACGGCGCGGTTTGCGCCGCCGGTACCTTGATCTCCCGCGGCAGGATGATCGCCGCCACGATCACCAAGAGGCACAGCGCGCCGAACGCCTGCAGCATGGTGACGAAGCCGCCTTTCTCGTAAAGCCAGGCCACCAGGCCGACGGAAGCGCCGGCCGCGGTGAAGCCGACGAAGTAGCGCACCGAATAGGCGCGCGAGCGCCATTCCTCGGTGGTGTACTTGCCAACCATGGCGTCGTTGACGGTGACCTGCCCAAACGCACCCATCACGATGCCGATGGAGGCGATAATCAGCGGCAGGTTCGATAGCGTCGCCGCGAAGTACATGAACGGCGCCAGCAGAAACGACAGCGGCAGCATCACGGTCTTCAGCGAATAATGGTCGATCAACTTGCCGATGGTATATTGCGTCATCGCGCCGAACACATAGACGCCGGCCGCGATGCCCCCGAGCAACGCCGGGCTGTCGGTCAAGCCGGCCAGCCGCTCGGCGAACAGTTTCGGCATCGCCACGGTGATGGCGTTGAACGTGGTGGATATCGCGATCACCACGATCAATAGCGCCAAAAACACCCGCCACATGTCTTCTTTCGCCACTCGCGCCTGTGCTGCGGCCTGCCTGGTGCCGGTTCGGTCCTCGTGCACCACCATCAGCGCAAAGGCTACGCCGATCAGGATCGTGACGATGCCCGGCGCGATGAAGGCCCAGCGCCAGCCGAGATATTGCCCGATTATGCCGGTGACCAGCGCCGAGGACGCCACGCCGAGATTGCCCCAGACGCCGTTCAGGCCCATCTCGCGGCCGAGCCTGTCGGCATAGGACACGATCATCGCGGTGCCGACCGGATGATAGATCGAGGCGAACAGGCCAATCGCCAGCAGCGCCGCGCCGAGTTGTAAAGGCGTCTGCACGAAGCCGACGGCAATCATCGACGCGCCGATGCCCAGAAAGAATATCACCATCATGTGGCGCCGGCTCCAGCGATCGCCGAGCCAGCCGGTGACGAGCGAGCCCGCGCCGAAGGCGACGAAGCCCGGGGTGGCGTAAGGCAATAGTTCCGAATAGGCCATGCCGAGCGCCGGACCCATGATGATGACGGCGGCGGCGAAGATCAGCATCGAATAGTGGTCGATGAAGTGGGCGGCGTTGACGAAAGTGATCACCCGGTTGGGGCTGTTCATGGTCGATTCCCGAATCCCGCAATTTTCCGAAATGGGTTATACGGGGTTGTCCTGACGGGATGTCGCCAATGAATATCGCCGAAAAGCCAATTGCCGCCATTATCGGGCGCCGCATCTCGACCGGCGACGGCATCCACTTGATCGCCAACGGCTACAAGAAGGGCGTCCGACTCGACACCCACATGCACCGCGAGGCGCAGCTCGTCTACGCGGCGAAGGGCACAATGCAGGTGACGACGCCGAAGGGCCGCTGGCTGGTGCCGCCGGACCGCGCGGTGTGGGTGCCGGCGCTATCGGAGCATGCGATCGACGTGCTCGCCGATATCGAGATGCGCACGCTCTATTTCGAACTCGACTGGCTGCAGCGCGAAGCGCGCAGCCATAGCCTGGACGCGGAATTCGTGGTACGGGTGTCGCCGCTCCTGCATCAGACCATCCTCGCGTTGTTCGACGATCGCGGCGACCGCGAGCGAACCGATCTTCTGCTGCGACTGGCCATGATGGAGCTCGACCAGGCGGAAGATTCCACAACCTTCATCCCGCTGCCGCGCGAGCCGCGCTGCCGGCGCGCCGCGGACATCGTGCTGACGGATCCAACCGGCGACCATGAGATCGAGACGCTGGCGCGCGAAGTCGGCACCTCGGTGCGGACGCTGTCGCGGCTGTTCTCGGCCGAGACGCAATTGAGCTTCAAGAGCTGGTGCCAGCGCGCCCGGATTGCGGCGGCGATCGAGAAGCTGTCGACGGACGCCGGCGTCTCGGTCAAACAGCTTGCCTCGGATTTGGGCTATGCCAGCGTGCCGGCGTTTTCCCATGCCTTCCGGCAAGTTACAGGAAAAACGCCGACGGAATTCGCCGGGAAGGAGTGAGGCGATGACATTGTATTGTCGTCATTGTCAGCGAAGCGGGTAATCCGGTATTCAGGGGGACAATGATTAACCAAACGGCCGCGGCGTACTGGATACCCCGCATGCGCGGGGTATGACGAACTAGACTTCTTGATTGTGATCGGCACCGACCTAAATCCCATGTAAGATTCCGCAAAACCCCCGCTGGATTCGACCCGCCACATGGCCAATGCCTTTTTTTCCGATCTTCTCGCGACGATATCAGAACGCGGCCGCACGCTGCTGCGGCGGGCGGGACCTTCCGACGACGGCCAGGACGCCGCCGGGCTGATCGAATTATGCGAAGCCCTGCTGTCGGGCCGCGGCGAAGCGTCCGGCACCGCGATGGCGCGCGACGTGCTCGATCGCTACCACGACCTCGACGCCGCCGGCCGGCTCACCTTCTTCGAAACGTTGGCGCGCAACTTCGGTCCCGACCGCGAGAAGCTGTCGCAGGCGATCGAGAACTGGCGCAGCCAACCGAATGACAGCGACGCCAGCGACCTTCATTTCGCTTCCGAGCCGCGCCGGCAGGAATTGGTCCGCCGCCTCAACCGCGCGCCCGGCGGCACCAGCGATCTGGTGGCGATGCGCGCCGACCTGCTTTCCCTGATGAAGGGCAACAAGGATCTGGCCGCGCTCGACCGCGACGTGGTGCATTTGCTGTCTTCTTGGTTCAACAGGGGATTTCTCGTGCTGCGGAGGATAGACTGGTCGACGCCGGCCAATATTCTGGAACAGATCATTCGCTATGAAGCGGTGCACGAAATCCGCGACTGGAACGATTTGCGCCGCCGCATCGATCCCGTCGACCGGCGTTGCTACGCCTTCTTTCATCCGCAACTCAACGACGAACCGCTGATTTTCGTCGAGGTTGCGCTGACAGAGACGATTCCAACCGCGATTGCGCCGCTGCTCGCCGCCGAGCGCCAGCCGGTGCCGATCGAGCGCGCGCGCACCGCGGTGTTCTATTCGATTTCGAACACGCAGAAAGGGCTTGGCGGCATTTCCTTCGGCAGCTTCCTGATCAAGCAGGTGGTCGAGGAGTTGCGGCGCGAATTGCCGAAGCTCGACACGTTCATCACGCTGTCGCCGGTGCCGGGCTTCATGCAATGGCTAAAACAGGCCGACGATGTTCCGGTGAGCGACGAGGAACGGACCCTGCTGGAGGCCCTCGACAAGCCGGACTGGTTCGAGAATGCTGAACTGACCGCGCAACTGCGCGCCGTGCTGGAGCCGCTGGCGGCGCACTATTTCCTGAAAGCCCGCACACCGAAGGGCCGGCTGGTGGATTCCGTGGCCCGCTTCCACATCGGCAACGGCGCGCGGCTGGAGAAGATCGACTGGCTCGGCGACCTCTCGCCCAAGGGCCTGCGGGAATCTGCCGGGATCATGGTCAATTACCTCTACCGGCTCGAGGACATCGAGAAGAACCACGAGGCCTACGCCAATCAGGGCGAGATCGCAGCGTCAAGTGCGGTGAAGAAACTGCTCAAGACCGAGGGACGGCGGCTCCTGGATATGCGGCTGTCGTAGAGCGGCGTTTCTTTCGCAACACCCCATTTGGACCCATGCTGCGATGATCGACTGGAGCGATAGCCGAGAGGGCGTGGACTGGCATGAGCTGGAGGCGCTGTATCGCGCGGCCCCGCTCGGCAACAAGAACGCGGCCGATCTCGAGGTCGTCTTCGGCAACAGCATGTTCTGCTGTTTTGCCCGCGACAACGGCCGCCTCGTTGGCGCAGGTCGGGTTCTGGCTGACGGGCGCGACTGCGCCTATCTTTGCGACGTCGCGGTTCTGCCGAGCCATCAGGGAACAGGTCTCGGAAAACAGCTTATCGAAAGGCTGCTCGCCAAATCGCAAGGACACGCCAAGATCATCCTGTATGCAGTCGCCGGCCGCGAGCCGTTGTATGCAAAGTTCGGATTCCTGCGGATGAAGACGGCGATGGCGATTTTCAGGAACAGGCAGTCAGCGATCGACAAGGGGCTGTTGTCCGAGGCCTGACTCCCATACCCCCTGCTGTCATGCCCGCCACCGGGTCTCGCCTTCGGCGAGCCCGATGACAGGCTCCGGCGGGCATCCAGTAGCCGCTGGCGCCAGCGACAGAATGGAAGGGCCGCGGCGTACTGGATCGTCCGCCTTCGCGGACGATGACAACGTGCGTCACTCCGTGAGCGCCCTCATCTCCCTGTAGAGATCGGATTTCCCCTCGAATCCGATGCCGGGCAGGTCGGGCATGGTGATGTGGCCGTTCTCGACACGGACGCCGTCCGGGAAGCCGCCATAGGGCTGGAACAGGTCGGGATAGCTCTCGTTGCCGCCGAGGCCGAGGCCGGCGGCGATGTTGAGCGACATCTGGTGGCCGCCATGGGGAATGCAGCGGCTCGGCGACCAGCCGTGGGTCTTCAGCACTGCCAGCGTGCGCTGGTATTCGCACAAGCCGTAGGACAGCGCGCAGTCGAATTGCAGCCAGTCGCGATCGGGCCGCATGCCGCCATAGCGGATCAGGTTTTTCGCGTCCTGATGGCTGAACAGGTTTTCGCCGGTTGCCATGGCTGCGGGATAGAATTCGGCTAATGCGGCCTGCAGCGCGAAGTCGAGGGGATCGCCCGCCTCCTCGTACCAGAACAGCGGATACTCCCGCAGCATCTTTGCGTAGGCAATCGCAGTTTCCAGATCGAACCGGCCGTTGGCATCGACGGCGAGCTGCGCGTCCTTGCCGATCTCCTTCAGCACGGCCTCGATGCGCTCGCGGTCTTCCGCGATCGGCGCTCCGCCGATCTTCATCTTGACGACGTTGTAGCCGCGGTCGAGATAGCCGCGCATCTCGCCGCGCAGCGCCGACAGATCTTTGCCGGGATAATAATAGCCGCCGGCGGCGTAGACGAACACGCGCGGATTGGCCTCTCGGCCATGGCGCTCGGCAAGCAATCTGAACAGTGGCTTTCCTGCGATCTTCGCCACCGCGTCCCACACCGCCATGTCGATGGTGCCGACGGCGACCGAGCGCTCGCCATGGCCGCCCGGCTTTTCGTTCGACATCATCGCCGCCCAGACCTTGTCGGGGTTGAGATTGTCACCGGACGCATCGAGCAGGCTCTTGGGATCGGCCTCCTTCAACCGCGGCGCAAAGCGTTCGCGGATCAGCCCGCCCTGCCCGTAACGGCCGTTGGAATTGAAGCCGTAGCCGACGACGCGCTTGCCGTCGCGCACGACGTCGGTGACGACGGCGACGAGGCTCGTCGTCATCTTGGTGAAATCGATATAGGCGTTGCGGATCGGCGAGGCGATCGGTTTTGTGATCTCGCAGACGTCGACGACGCGGACGGTCATGAGGTTCGGCTTTCCAAGGTGGTCTATCTACTCGTCATGCGCGGGCTTGTCCCGGGCATCCACGTCTTCTTTGTTACGGCGGCAAAGACGTGGATGGCCGGGACAAGCCTGGCCATGACGACATCAAAAGCCGCGCACAAAAAGCCTCACTTCTTGTCGCGGAAATACGGCTCGACCGGGCCGTGCACCTTGATCGTCAACGGATTGCCATGGCGATCCCTGGCATTGCCGGCGGTGACGCGCACCCAGCCCTCGCTGATGCAATATTCCTCGACATTGGTTTTCTCCACGCCCTTGAAGCGAATGCCGACGTCGCGCGCGAGGATCTCGGCGTTGTAGTACGGGCTGCTCGGATCGACCGAGAGACGGTCGGGAAATTGGTCGCTCATTGCTTTGTTGGTCTCGCTCACAGCAGTGCCTCGATTTCTCTTCTAATTCCCTCGGGCGTCGCGGTCGGCGCGTAGCGCCCGACCACCCTGCCCGAGCGGTCGACCAGGAATTTGGTGAAATTCCATTTGATCGAAGAACCCAACAGTCCCGATTTCGCATTCTTCAGATGGTTGAACAACGGATGCGCATGGCTGCCGTTGACATCGATCTTGGCGAACATCGGAAACGTCACGTCATACTTGCCCGCACAGAATTGCTCGATCTGTTTGGCGTCGCCCGGCTCCTGCCCGCCGAACTGATTGCAGGGAAAGCCGAGCACCGCAAAGCCGCGCGGCGCCAGTTCACGATGCAGTTGCTCCAGGCCCTTGTACTGCGGCGTGAACCCGCAGGCGCTCGCAGTATTGACGATCAGGAGCACCTGACCTTCAAACCGCTTCAGCGGAACGTCTTCTCCGGCAAGCGACTGCGCCGTGAAATCATAAACGCCTGGCATGACCCTCTCGATTGTTACCGGAGCATGATCCTATCCGAAAACCGATGCCCACTTTTCGGGATCATGCTCTAGCCGGCAGGATCGATCGCTGCCGAAGGCGTTCCGCCGGCTTCCACCGCCTCGCCTGCGGCGAGACAAAGGTCTTCGCGGTAGCGCCCGGAAACCAGTTGCACGCCGACGGGAACGCGTCCGACCAGCCCGGTCGAAACCGTTAGCCCGGGCAGGCCCATGAAGGGAATGGCGATCTGCGGCAATTGCGCATGCCAGACGCGCGCAAACGACGCCTCGTCCTTGCGGTCGAGCTGATCTGGGAACGGCAATTCGCCCGAAACCGGCATCAGCAGCACGGCATATTGTTCGAAGAACGCCAGCCATTCGCGCGTCAGCGTCGCGCGCCGGGTCAGCGCTTTCGGCAGGTCGAAAGGATGCACCTTGGCGCGGTTGCCGCGAAGGCACGCCAGCGCGCCGGGATCGCCTTCGCGCTCGGCGGCCTCCAACTGCGCCTCATAGCCGTCGCCGAGCCAGAGTTTTGTCTGCAGATCGGCGGCCTCTCGCAGCGGCGGCGTGTCGGCGATCTCCTCGACGATCCAGCCCGCGCGCTCAAGCCGCTTGCCGGCGTCCGCCACCGCAGCCCTCACTTCGGGCACGGGATCGAGGCCGCCAGGGTTGATGCACATCGCAACGCGCTTCGGCATCGCGGGTCCTTCGAGCGGCGCCGGCACCCACCAGGGATCGCGGTAGTCCCGCGCCGACATCGCGGCCAGCGCGATCCTGATATCGCCGATGGTGCGCGCTAGGGGTCCGGAGACCGCGCTGATCTGCGGCCCGATCGGCCGTTCGGGCAGCGCCGCGTTAAACGCCGCGATGCGTCCCATGGTCGGCCGCAGCCCGTGCACGCCACAGGCGTAAGCCGGATAGCGGATCGATCCCGCAATGTCGGTGCCGTGCGCGATATGCCCGATGCCGGCCGCGACCGCAGCCCCCGCGCCGCCGGACGAGCCGCCCGGCGTGATGCCGGGGTCGCGGGGATTCTTGGTGTCGCCATGGATGAGATTGGTGGTGAACCAGCGATAGGAGAACGCCGGACAGTTGGTGCGCCCAAGAATGACAGCGCCGGATTTACGCAAATTGTCGATCACCGGGCTGTTGCTCTTGGCGATGGCATCGCGCTGCAGCTTGAGCCCGTTGGTGGTGGCAAAGCCTTGCTGGTCGATATTGACCTTCACCGTGACAGGCACGCCGCCCAGCGGACCGGCATCTTCGCCGCGCGCGATCGCGGCATCGATGGCGGCAGCCTGTGCCAGGACGTCTTCGGACCTGTGGTCGATGACGGCGTTGATCTTGGGGTTGACCGCATCCAGCCGCGCCAGTGCCGCGGTCGCAGCCTCCTTTGCCGAGACTTTCTTCGACTTGATCAGCGAGGCCATTTCCGCAGCCGACAGGCGCCATAGATCTTGCATGCAAAAACTCCATCCGATTGCCGCCCTTGTAGCGCCGGGCGCCGTGCAATGCCAGCGGGGACGCGGCCGGTTTTAGCGCATATGGGCGATGTAATAGGCGAGATCGGCAATCTGCCCTGGCGAGATCGGCGCCATCACGTCGGCCATGCTGGCGTCATAGCCGTGGCGGCTATTGTCCTTGTACTCGGCCAGTGTCTTGGCGAGGTAATACTCGCGCTGGTTGGCGATGCGCGGGACGTTCTCCTTGCCGGACAAATCCGGATTGTGGCAGCTATCGCAGCGGTGCTGTTGCACCAGCGCCTGGCCGCGCTGCATGCGCGCTGGATCGCCATTTTCCCCTGGCGGCTCAGGCTTCGGCATCTTGGCGATGAAGTCCGCGAAAAGGCGAAGGTCGTCGTCGGCCAGCGGCTTCGCCATTTCGTTCATCGGCTCGAAGACGCGCAGCTTCTCGCGGAACATGAAGAGCTGGATCAGCGAATAAGGTGCGTGCTGCGCACCGAGCGAAGGCGTGTTTTCGGTTTGGGATTGGCCGTTTTCGCCGTGGCAGGCGAGACACGGCGCGATGCGTTGTTCGATGGTTTGGGCTGATACGGACGTTGCAGTCAACGCAAATGCCAGTGCAGCTATTGTCCTACGCATCGGCCATTCCCGGCATTTCGTCGTTCCGGGGCGATGCGAAGCATCGAACCATGGTGCGCAATTGCGCACCTGAGAACCCCGAGATTCCGGGTCTGGTGCTTACGCACCATCCCGGAATGACTGCTATTGGCAAAAGGCGAGTTCGCGATCTACTTCCCCGCCGTCTTCGGCTTGCCGTGGGTGATACGATAGACGGCGCCGTTGTAGTCGTCGGAGACCAGGAGCGAGCCGTCCTTCATCTGCAGCACATCGACCGGGCGGCCGATGTATTTGTTGTCCTCGAGGAAGCCGGTGAGAAACGGCTCCATCGACTTCATGGTACCGTCCTTGTTGAGCTTGGCGATGACGACGTCGCCGCCGACCTTCCTGGAGCGGTTCCAGGAGCCGTGCCGGGCGATGATCGCCACGTTCGTGTAGGTTTTCGGGAACATATTGCCGGTGTAGAAGCGCATGCCGAGCGCGGCGGAATGTGGACCCAGGAGACCCACCGGCGCGGTGTATTCGTCGCAGGATTTACCCCAGCCGAATTCGGGATCGACGATGTTGCCCTGCAGGCAGAACGGCGCGCCGAAATGTTCGCCGACTTTGGTGATGCGGTTGAGCTCGTCCTCGGGCACGTCTTCCGACATCCAGTCGCGGCCGTTGTCGGTGAAGTAGAGCTGCTTGGTCTGCGGATGCCAGTCGAAGCCGACAGTGTGGCGCACGCCCCGGGCGATTACTTCCGCGCCCGAACCGTCGAGATTCATCCGGCGGATCAGGCCATGCTCGTCATCGTTGAGCACGTTGTTGCCGGGCTGGCCGACGGGAGCGTAGAGCTTGTTGTCGGGACCGATGGCGATGAACTTCCAGCCATGGGCCTCATCCTTCGGCAGTTTGTCGAAGATCACGGTTGGCTTCGGCGGGTTATCCAGATTGTCTTCGACCTTCTCGATCTTGGAGATCTTGGACAGTTCGGCGATGTAGAGCGTGCCGTCCTTGAAGGCGACGCCGTTCGGCCGGTACAGGCCGGAAGCCAGCACCTTGACCTCGCGTTTGCCGTCCTTGTTGACGATGGCGTAGACCTTGTCGACAAGGCGGCTGCCGACGAACACCGTGCCCTTGTCGCCGAGCGCGAGCGAGCGGGCATTCGCCATGCCGGCGGCATAAACTTCGATGTTGAAGCCGGCCGGCACCTTGAGCCTTGCGGTGGGCAATTTGTCCGGTGCGGCCGGGATCGGCGGCGGCGCAATCGGCGCCAACTTGGCGGCGGCATCGTTGCCCGCGGGACGCCCGATCAGCGGCGAGCCCGGCGGAAGCGAGGGCGAGGCCGCAGTACCGGCGGGCGGCGGCGCGCCGGCGGCTGGCGCCGGAGAGGGCTGCTGGACTGCCGGCGGCGGTTCGGCGGACTGCTGGGCAGCGGCGCTTAGCGTGAAGGCAGTCAAGAAGGCACCGGACAGCAACAGGCTGCGCGGCACCGACACGTAGTTCATCATGCGCGTTCTCCCTGACGGAGCCTTTCTCGTCGCGCGGGCTCGTCGCGCGGGTCGAGATGACGCCAGCGCCGGAGGCTCTCGGCGGCACTCTCCAGATTTGTCTGCACGTGCGCAATTTGGAAAAATACCGCTCGCAAGTTGCACTGCCGAAACGAACGGCAATGCAAAGCGTTCCATCGACTTCCCCGCGCCGTCAGTGCCTGGTGATGGGGCCGCCAGGCGCATCGAGAATCGCCTCGGCGAACGGAAACTCCAGCACGATCTCGCCATCGTCGTCGGTGACTTCGATGGTGGCACTGAGAAGCACACCGTCGGCGCCATCGGTCTTGAGCAGTTCCCGGATCATGGCACGCGCCATTTCCCAAGCGCGGTCGGGATCCCTGAGCACTTCGCCGTCGGGATCGGAAATCAGCTCATCGCCGATACGGGTGTTGAAGTAATATCGCGGCATCGGCGGAAACCTGACTCCTTGAGCCCCGCAACCGGTAGGCCCTGTCTCACAAGTTTTCTTTATCCGGAGCCGGCAGCGCTCCGTCGCACTCAGAATTGCCATTCGCGGTGGTGCGAACAACCGCGAAACGCTTGATCCCACGCTGTTTTGACCAAGGCCCTCCGCACAACTCCGTGAATTCTTCTTCGCGGCGCAGCATAAACAAAATGGGGTTCCAGGCAAAAGATTTAACTGGCGAACTTTTTGATCCGCAGTACCTTAACAAGCGAGGGCGGAGTCCGTCCGGTAGCAAAAGGAGCGACAAATGGCCTGGAAGGCACCAAAAATCGCCGAAGTATCGGTCGGCATGGAAATCAACATGTATATGTGCGCCACCCGCAAGTAATCGGTAGCGCGTATCAAATCTCACGCAGGTGGACTTCCGGGCTCGACACGTTCTGCGAGAGCGGAGCGGTGTCCGAGGCTGGTATCCACCTCGTGGCCTTTTTGGTTTGTACCTTCGAGTTTCGAATCTCCAGGAGACGGATCATGCTTCGCGTCGTCGTCCTGGGCGCCGCGGCTGGCGGTGGTGTTCCGCAGTGGAATTGCGGATGTCCGGTGTGCCGGAAAGCACGAAGCGACCATCCTGAATTGCGGAGCACCCAGGCTTCGATCGCGGTGAGCGCCGACGGCGAGCACTGGTTTCTCGTCAACGCCTCGCCCGACCTGCGCCAGCAGGTGATCGCGACGCCGCAGCTTCATCCCCGGGCGGGAGAGCTCAGGCACAGCCCGATCGCCGGCGTGATCCTGACCAATGGCGAAATCGATGCAGTCGCGGGGCTGCTGTCGATGCGCGAGGGTTCGCCGTTTACGCTCTATGCGCATGAGCGAGTCCTTGCGATTTTGCGATCGAACAGCATCTTTAACGTGCTGGGCGAAAACAACGTGAAGCGGCGGCCGATCGAGGTCGACAAGGCGTTCGAGCCCGCTTTGCCCGACGGCTCGCCATCCGGCGTGGAAATCCTGCCCTTCGCGGTTCCCGGCAAGGGCGCGTGGTATCTCGAAGGCAAAGCGCATCCGGCGGGTGGCGACGGCGCGGGCGACACGCTGGGCTTGCGGATTCTGCACAAGGGAAGCGGCAAGTATTTCTATTTCCTGGCCGCCTGCGCGCGCGTGACCGATGATCTCAAATCGCGCCTTTCGGGCGCTGCACTGGTTTTCTTCGACGGCACCGTGTGGCGCGACGATGAACTGATCGCAGCCGGCCTCGGCACCAAGACGGGACAAAGCATGGGCCATATTTCGATGTCGGGCGATCATGGCGCGATCGAGAGCCTCGCCGATCTCGACGTCGGAACGAAGGTGTTCCTGCATATCAACAACTCGAACCCCGCTCTGCTGCGCGGCTCGGATGAGCGCAAGGCCGTGGAGCAGGCTGGCTGGCACATCCCCGCTGACGGAACGGAGATCAAGCTGTGAACGTCGTCGCTGCACCCGGAATGACCGCCTTCTCGATCGGCAAGGGCATGACGCTCAACAGCGCCGAGGAACTGGAGGCGACGCTGCGCCATATCGGCGCGACGCGCTATCACAGCCTGCATCCGTTCCATCGGTTGTTACACGGCGGCAAGCTCAAC
The DNA here is from genome assembly GCF_001693385.1 of Bradyrhizobium icense. NCBI lineage: Bacteria > Pseudomonadati > Pseudomonadota > Alphaproteobacteria > Hyphomicrobiales > Nitrobacteraceae > Bradyrhizobium > Bradyrhizobium icense. The sequence continues at coordinate 1,425,125 of NZ_CP016428.1, read as the reverse complement.
AAGGGGCAGGTGCAGGCCTGGGCGCTGAACCGCTATTATTACCAGAGCACGATCCCGCTGAAGGATGCGATGGTGATCTCCCGGTTCCGCGACCGCGCCACCCGGATCGAATGGCGGCACCGCATCGAGGACCATGACGGCGACGCGGGCAGCGAAGGCGGCATCGAGCGCTGGCTCAAGCTGACCGAAGGCCTCGGCCTCGACAATGCTTATGTGGAATCGACCGAAGGCATCCTGCCGGCAACGCGATTTGCGGTGGAGGCCTATGTGCATTTCTGCCGCGACAAGACGCCGCTGGAGGCGATCGCTTCCTCGCTTACGGAACTGTTCGCGCCGAACCTGCACGAGGAGCGCATCTCGGGGATGCTGCAGCACTATGATTTCGTCAACCCCGATATCATGAGCTATTTCAGCCGCCGCCTGACGCAGGCCCCGCGCGATGCCGGTTTTGCGCTGGAATACGTCAAGACGAACGCAAAGACGCCGGCGGAGCGCGAGGCGGTCTGCAACGCGCTGATCTTCAAGACCAATGTGCTATGGGTTCAGCTCGACGCGCTGTATCATGCCTATGTCGAGGGCCACATCCCGCCCGGCGCGTTCGTGCCCCAAGGAAACTTACAAGGAAACTGACAAAGGGAACCAGTTATCGATGGCGTTGAGCCGCAACATCAGTGTCAACGAGGCGAGCCGGCCGAAATTGCCGCGGCACGCCCGGCTGAAATTCGATGAGACGCGGCAGGTCTGGGTGATCCTGGCGCCCGAGCGGGTGCTGGCGCCGGATGAGATCGCGGTCGAGGTGCTGCAGCTCTGCGATGGCGTGCGCAGCGTCGCCGATATGGTCGACCAGCTCGCCGCCAAATACGCCGCCCCGCGCGAGGCGATTTTGACCGACGTCATTGCGATGCTGCAGGACCTCGCCGACAAGGGATTTCTGACCGAAGCGCGTGAGAAGACGTCATGAGCGACATTCTCGCAGACGGCAAAACTGCCGGCGCCGCGCCCAGTGACGGGCTCGCGGTGCTTGAGCAGAAGCGTTCGACCGCGGAGACGTTCGGCATTCCGCTTGCCGTGCTTGCCGAGCTGACGCACCGCTGCCCGCTGCAATGCCCCTATTGCTCCAATCCGATCGAGCTCGACCGCGGCGGCAGCGAACTCACCACCGACGAATGGAAGAAGGTGCTAAGCGAGCTCGCCGAAATCGGCGTGCTGCAAATCCATTTCTCCGGCGGCGAGCCGACCGCGCGCAAGGACCTGGTGGAGCTGGTGCAGCACGCAACCGATGTCGGGCTATACAGCAACCTCATTACGTCGGCGGTACTGTTGACCAAGGAAAAACTGTCCGCGCTCGCTGATGCCGGGCTTTGCCATGTGCAGATCAGTTTCCAGGGCAACGAGCCCATCGTGGCCGATCGCGTCGCCGGATTGAAGAATGCGCATGAGAAGAAGATCGAAGCCGCAAAGTGGACGCGCGAGCTCGACCTGCCGCTGACGGTCAACGCGGTCATGCACCGCCAGAACCTGCACCAGCTCTCCGACATCATCCAGATGGCGGTCGATCTCGACGCCGACCGGCTGGAAGTCGCCAACGTGCAGTACTATGGCTGGGCATTGAAGAACCGCGCCGCCTTGATGCCGACGCTCGAACAGATCGAGGAGACCAGCCGCATCGTCGAGGAAGCCACGACGCGCCTGAAGGGCATTCTCGCCATCGACTATGTCGTTCCGGATTATTACGCGCTGCGGCCGAAGAAATGCATGGGCGGCTGGGGCCGGCAGTTCTTCAACATCTCGCCCGCCGGCAAGGTTCTCCCCTGCCACGCGGCGGAAAGCATCACCGGGCTGGAATTCGAATCCGTCCGCTCAAACCATTCGATCGCCTGGATCTGGCAGAACTCCGAAGCCTTCAACCGCTATCGTGGCACCGGCTGGATGCCCGAGCCATGCAAGAGCTGCGAGTTCCGCGAAATCGATTTCGGCGGCTGCCGTTGCCAGGCTTTTGCGCTGACGGGTGACGCCGGCAATACCGATCCGGCCTGCACGCTGTCGCCGATGCACGAGCAGATATTCAAGGACGCCGAACGCGAGGCTGCCGCGCATCAGGACCGCTTCCTCTACCGCAATTTCGCCGGCGGCACGCTGGAGACGGAAGGCGAGCATGGCGCCTGATGCCGATGCCGGCAAATCCATCAAGCGCGCCGACCCCTTTGCGCCGCTGACGTCGGAGCAGCTCGCGGTCGGCGACGGTCACGATATTTATGTCGAAAGCGTCGGCCGCCTCGGTGGCATTCCTGCCGTCTATCTGCATGGCGGGCCCGGCAGCGGCTGCCAGCCGGATCATCGCCGGCTGTTCGATCCGGAGCGCTTCCATGCCGTGCTGTTCGATCAGCGCGGTGCCGGCCGCAGTCGTCCCAAGGGCGGCCGCGAGGCCAACACGCTGCCGCATCTGATCGCCGACATGGAAATGATCCGCGAGAAATTCGGCTTCGAGCACTGGCTGGTCGTCGGCGGCTCCTGGGGCGCGACGCTGGCGCTGGCCTACGCGCAGGCCCATCCCGACCGCATCAGCGGCATCGTGCTTCGCGCTACTTTCCTGGGCACGACCGAGGAAATCGAAAACGGTTTTCTCAAGGTGCTGCCGCGGTTCTATCCCGGGCTATACGACAACTTCATGAGCGTGCTGGGGGAAGGCGAGCGCGCGCAACCGCTGCAGGCCTATTTCCGCCGCATCCTCGATTCCAATCCCGACGTCCATATTCCCGCCGCGAGGGCATGGGGCGAAACCGAACGCATTCTTTCCGAACACACCCCAAACCGCACGCGTCTCGATCTGTCGGCGCTGAATTCGTCGCGTAACATGCCGACGACGCCATTCATGGAAGCGCACTATTTTGCCAATGACTGCTTCATGCAGCCGAACCAGTTGTTACGCGACGCGAGCAGACTTGCCGGCATCCCCGGCATCATCGTGCAGGGCCGCTATGATCTGCTGTGCCCGCCCGCGACCTCGCACGCGCTTGCAGCAGTTTGGCGCGAGGCCGAAATCCGTTTCGTCGAAGGCGCCGGCCACACTCTGTACGATCCCGGCGTTCGCGATGCCGTGATGAAGGCGATCGCCGATATGGCGTCCCAAACCAACAAATAGGAATCAAGAAAATGCCGATCGCCGGAAAGGGCATGTTGCTGACGTCGATGAATATCGATGCCGAGCACGAAGTCGAATTCAATCGCTGGTACGACCGCGAACACCTCGAAGAGCGCGTTGCGATCGAAGGTTTTCTCGAAGCGCGCCGCTATGTCGCGCATGACGGCAATCCGAAATATCTCAGCCTCTATTCCACCGAGACCTTTGAGGTGCTGGACAGCCCGGCCTATCGTGCCGCGCTGGCGAACCAGACGGCGTGGTCGATGACCAACATCGCGCGTTTCAAGAACATGATCCGCGCGGTCGCACGCATCACGGTCAGCCGCGGCACCGGCCGCGGCTCGGCGCTGGGCATCGTCAGGCTGCGTCCCCCGTCCGGCGGCGAGGACAAGCTGCGCGTTGCGCTCGACGAGCAACTCGATCCCGCGCAACTCGACGGGATCATATCCGTGCACCTGATCGAGAGCGACCCGGCGCTGTCGAAGCCGATCACCGACGATCCCTCCGCATCCGATCCCGGCGCCGGCGACTGGTTCGTGCTGATCGATGCCACCGACGTTGGCGCGCTGCCGGCGGCGATGCTGCACTTCAGCGGCAATATCGCATTGAAGCCGCTGACGATCTCGAGCAGCACCTACCGACTGATGTGGGATCTGGCGAAGAGCGATATCGGCGGCTGATCGGCGTCGCGAAACGCTTGGCGGCCGGGCAGCTTCCCGATATCGTCGATCACCACAATGGAGTTGAAATGCATGGCGGAAAAATCCGCGGACAGTATCGCCGAGGTTTTTACCGCCTTTCTCAAGCTTGGCCTCACATCGTTCGGCGGGCCGATCGCGCATCTCGGTTACTTCAGGACCGAATTCGTCGAGCGGCGGAAATGGCTCAGCGAAAGCAGCTATGCGGATATCGTTGCACTCTGCCAATTCTTGCCGGGGCCGGCGTCCAGCCAGGTGGGCTTCGCCCTTGGTATTCTGCGCGGCAAGAGCCTGCTGGGAGGGTTTGCAGCGTGGTTCGCCTTCACGATGCCGTCGGCACTCGTTCTCCTCGCCTTCGCGTTCGGGGCGACCGCTTTCACGGGCCCCTTCGCCGAAGGCATTCTTCACGGTCTCAAGCTGGTCGCGGTTGCTGTGGTGGCACAGGCCATCTGGGGTATGGCAAGCAGCCTGACGCCGGACCGCGAACGCGCCGCCATCGCACTTGCCGCCGTTGCCATCGTGGTTTTCGTCGGAGGGTCGTTCGGACAGATCGGCGCCATTGTGCTTGGCGCGGTCGCCGGACTCTGGCTCTGTCGTGGAAACGGACCCGCACTGACCGGCCATCTCGGATTCTCGGTGTCGCATCGACTTGGCGTCATCGCGCTCGTCCTGTTCGCGATTCTTTTCCTGGTCACGCCGCTGGTGGCCACCACGACCGGCTCGCAAGGGCTTGCCCTGTTCGACGCCTTCTATCGTTCCGGCGCCCTGGTGTTCGGCGGCGGCCATGTCGTGCTGCCGCTATTGCAGGCGGAAGTCGTAACGCCAGGCTGGGTCAGCAACGCGGATTTCCTCGCCGGCTACGGCATGGCGCAAGCGGTACCGGGACCGCTTTTCACCTTTGCGGCCTACCTCGGCGCCGTGATGGTTCCCGCTCCCAATGGCCTCGCCGGCGCTTCGATTGCGCTCATCGCCTTGTCCCTGCCGGGACTGCTGCTGGTCTACGGCATGCTGCCGTTCTGGGACGCGCTACGGCTGCGCCCCAGGGCTCAGGCCGCGATGCGCGGCACCAATGCCGCTGTCGTCGGCATCCTTGGCGCCGCGCTCTACGATCCGGTCTGGACCAGCGCCGTGCTCACACCGCGTGACTTCGCCGTCGCGCTGGCAGGCTTCCTGCTGCTGACGGTCTGGAAGCTGCCGCCATGGATTGTCGTCGTCATTCTTGCCGCCGCCGGAGCTGCGCTGCGGCTGATCTGACGTCTGCCCGTTCATCAGCATTAAATTAAAGCTGCACTGCACATGCTGCAGTGCCACATCGGCGCTGCGACGCTAAGTCCATAGCTCCATGCAATTGAAAGCGGGAGATCGCGCAAAATTGCCTTTGTGCCGCGTCTGGAATGGCTCTAATAAGATAAGCCTATGATCCAATTCAAAAACCACAAGAACGCTCGCTAAGCGTTCGCAGGCAAAATAAGGCCGCGTTTCCTAAGCTTGCGCGGACAAGGTAGGAATGAAACCGACTGATATCTCGGCGCCAGACTACTTTCACAAAGTGGTTGATTGCCAGTGGGCCTGCCCCGCACATACACCGGTTCCCGAGTACATCCGTTTGATTGCCGAGGGGCGTTATAGCGACGCCTACATGATCAACTGGAAATCGAATGTGTTTCCCGGAATTCTGGGACGCACCTGCGATCGTCCATGCGAGCCCGCCTGCCGGCGCGGCCGCGTCGAGGAAAACCCGGTTGCGATCTGCCGCCTGAAGCGCGTTGCTGCCGACTTCAAGGACGACGTCAAGCACCGTATGCCGAAGCCACTCGCGAAGAACGGCAAGCGTATCGCGCTGGTCGGCGGCGGGCCGGCCTCGCTTGCGGTGGCGCGGGACCTCGCGCCGCTCGGCTATCACTGTACCGTGTTCGATTCCGATCCCAAGGCGGGCGGCATGATGCGGAGCCAGATTCCAAAGTTCCGCCTGCCTGATTCCGTCATCGACGAGGAAACCGGCTACATCCTCAACCTCGGCGTCGAATTCAAGGGCGGCCATCGCATCGACAGCCTCAAGAAGCTGCTCAACGAGAACTACGACGCGATCTTCATCGGCTCCGGCGCGCCGCGCGGCCGCGAGCTCGACATCCCCGGCCGCAAGGAAGCCGCCGCCAACATCCACATCGGCATCGAATGGCTGGCTTCGGTCTCGTTCGGCCATGTCGAGAAGATCGGCAGACGCGTCATCGTGCTCGGCGGCGGCAACACCGCGATGGATTGTTGCCGCACCGCGCGCCGGCTCGGCGGCGAGGACGTCAAGGTGATCGTGCGCTCCGGCTTCGAGGAGATGAAGGCGAGCCCCTGGGAGAAGGAAGATGCCCTTCACGAGGATATTCCGATCCTCAACTACATGGTGCCGTTGGCATTCAAGCATGTGAACGGCAAGCTGATCGGCGTCACCTTCCAGAAGGTGAAGGCCGAATACGACGCCAAGGGCCGCCGCAATCTGGTGCCCTCGGGTGAGCCGAACCAGACTATCCCCTGCGACGACGTGCTGGTCGCCGTCGGCCAGGAGAACGCCTTCCCCTGGATCGAGCGCGACTGCGGCATCGAGTTCGACAAATGGAACATGCCGCAGGTCGATCCCAAGACTTTCGTGTCGACCAATCCGAAAGTGTTCTTCGGCGGCGATGCCGCCTTCGGCCCGAAGAACATCATCTGGGCGGTGGCGCACGGCCACGATGCTGCGCTGTCGATCCACAAGACGCTCTCGGGCGAGGACATCAACGAGCGTCCGCTGCCCGAGGTAAACGTCTTCTCGCAGAAGATGGGCATCCACGAGTGGAGCTACGACAACGACATTTCTGGCGACAAGCGCTTCAAGGTGCCGCATCGCGACAAGGTGATCGCGCTGAAGGACATCAAGGCGGAGGTCGAGCTCGGTTATGACGTCAAGCTCGCGCTCGGCGAGGCGCAGCGCTGCCTGAACTGCGACGTGCAGACGGTATTCTCGGCGCCCGCCTGCATCGAATGCGACGCCTGCGTCGATATCTGCCCGATGGATTGCATCACCTTTACAGAGAACGGCGAGGAAGAGGATCTGCGGCAGCGTCTGAAGGCGCCGTCGCCGCGTCACGACCAGGCGCTCTATGTCGCCGAAGGTCTCAAGACCGGCCGCGTCATGGTGAAGGACGAGGACGTCTGCCTGCATTGCGGGCTGTGCGCCGAGCGTTGCCCGACCGGCGCCTGGGACATGCAAAAGTATCTCATCGATATGACTCACGCGGGATCAACATGTCAGTCCAAAGCCCGATCAGCAGCGTAAACGACTTCGTCGTCCGCTTCGCCAACGTCAACGGCTCGGGTTCGGCGAGCGCCAACGAACTGTTCGCGCGCTCGATCCTGCGCCACGGCGTGCCGGTCAGCCCGCGCAACATTTTCCCCTCCAATATCCAGGGGCTTCCGACCTGGTATGAGGTGCGCGTCACCGAAGCCGGCCATCTCGGCGCCCGCGGCGGCGTCGACCTGATGGTGGCAATGAACCCGCAGACCTGGGACAAGGACGTCGCCTCGATCGAGCCTGGCGGCTATCTGTTCTACGATTCGACCAAGCCGATGCCGACCTCGAAATTCCGCAGCGACATCACCGTGATCGGGGTGCCGCTGACCGCGATCACCAACTCGACCTATACCGACCCGCGCCAGCGCCAGCTCTTCAAGAACATCATCTATCTCGGCGCGCTCTGCGCCCTGCTCGACCTCGACCCGAAGCTGGTCGAGCAACTGATCGGCGAGCAATACAAGGGTAAGGAAAAACTGCTGTCGTCGAATGTCCACGCGCTGCATCTCGGCCGCGACTGGGCACTGCAGAACCTGAAATGCCCGATCGGTTTGCAGGTGAAGAAGTCCGACAAGGTCGGCGAGCGCATCTTCATCGAAGGCAATAGCGCCGCCGCGCTCGGCGCCGTCTATGGCGGCGCCACCGTCTGCGCCTGGTATCCGATCACGCCGTCGTCGTCGGTAGCGGAAGCCTTCACGAGTCACTGCAAGAAGCTGCGGCACGACCCTGCGACGGGCAAGGCGAAATACGCGATCGTACAAGGCGAGGATGAACTTGCATCCATCGGCATCGTGATCGGCGCCTCCTGGAACGGGGCGCGGGCCTTCACCGCAACCTCCGGCCCCGGCATTTCCCTGATGACCGAATTCATCGGCCTGTCCTACTTCGCGGAAATTCCGGCCGTGATCATGAACATTCAGCGCGCCGGCCCCTCGACGGGCATGCCGACGCGTACCCAGCAATGCGACATCATCGCCTGCGCCTATGCTTCGCACGGCGATACCAAGCACGTCCTGCTGTTCCCGGAAGACCCGGCCGAAGCGTTCGAATTCGCGGCGCAGTCGTTCGATCTCGCCGAGCGGCTGCAAACCATGATCTTCCTGATGCTCGACCTCGACATCGGCATGAACCACCGACTGTGCCGCCCGCTGAAGTGGGACGATGCCAGGCAATATGACCGCGGCAAGGTGATGACGGCCGAAATGCTCGATGAGCCCGGGCGCGACTTCGGCCGCTACCTCGACGTCGACGGCGACGGCATTCCCTACCGCACCTATCCGGGCACGCACCCGACCAAGGGCTCGTTCTTCACCCGCGGCACCTCGCGCGACCGCTATGCGCGCTATTCGGAGGAAGGCGCCATTTACGCCGACAACATGCAGCGGCTGGTGCGCAAGTTCGAGACCGCGCAGGACATGGTGCCGCGGCCGTTGCAGGCCAACGCCGCCAAGCCGACCAAATACGGCGTGATCTATTTCGGCTCGACCTCGCCGGCGATGGACGAGGCGATCGGGCTATTGGAATCGCGCGGGCACCAGCTCGACCGCATGCGCATACGCGCCTTCCCGTTCCACTCCAGCGTTGCGAGCTTTATCGCCGACCATGATTTCGTTTACGTGGTGGAGCAGAACCGCGACGGCCAGCTTCGGCAGTTGATCGTCAACGAGAACGACATCGATCCGGTCCGGCTGGTGCCGATCCTGCATTATGACGGCACCCCGATCACCGCGCGCTTCATCGCCAACGCGATCGGCGACCATCAGGACCATCTCAAAGTGACCCCTCTCCGCAAGGCCGTGTCATGACCTACATCGCGAAGCCGAAATTCCAGCATCCGGGCCTGCCGAAGAACGACCTCGGCTACACCCACCGGGATTACGAGGGGAAAGTTTCGACCCTGTGCGCCGGCTGCGGTCACGACTCGATCACCGCCTCGATCATCGAGGCCTGCTACGAACTGTCGATCGAGCCGCACCGGGTGGCCAAGATTTCCGGCATCGGCTGCTCATCGAAGACGCCGGACTATTTCCTCGGCAATTCGCACGGCTTCAATTCGGTACATGGCCGAATGCCATCGGTCCTGACCGGCGCCAACCTCGCCAACCGCGACCTGATCTATCTCGGCGTCTCCGGCGACGGCGATAGCGCCTCGATCGGCTTCGGCCAGTTCGCGCATTCGATCCGGCGCGCCGTCAACATGACCTATATCGTCGAAAACAACGGCGTGTACGGCCTGACCAAGGGCCAGTTCTCCGCCACCGCCGACCGCGGTTCGAAGTCGAAAAAGGGCGTAATGAACACCGACAACGCCATCGACCTGGTGGCGATCGCGCTGCAGCTCGGCGCGAGCTTCGTAGCGCGCAGCTTCTCCGGCGACAAGAGCCAGCTCGTACCGCTGATCGCAGCCGCGATCCGGCACAGGGGCGCGGCGTTCATCGACGTCATCAGCCCCTGCATCGCCTTCAACAATCACGCCGGCTCGACCAAGAGCTTTGATTACGTTCGCGAGCACAATGACGCGGTGAACCGGCTCGACGTGCTCACCGGCCGCGACCCGATCACGGTCGAATATGCACCGGGCACGGTGCAGGTGGTCGAACAGCATGACGGCACGCGGCTGGCGCTGCGCAAGATCGACGCCGACTACGACGCCAACGACCGTCTGGCGGCGATGACCTTCCTGCAGAAACACGCCGCCAAAGGCCAGGTCGTCACCGGGCTGCTCTATGTCGATCCGGACGCGGAAGACCTGCACGCCCATCTCGACACCGTCGAGACGCCGCTCAACACGCTGGAAGCGAAGGATTTGTGCCCCGGCTCGGCGGCGCTGGAAAAGATCAACGCCAGCCTGCGGTAACTATGCTGCCGCGGCGATATTCCGCGGGTGCGCGACATACTCCTTCAAGACCGTGCCGGACGCATCAGCCTCGACGAGAGATACGTCGTAGCTCCAGAGATCGGCAAGATGCTGGAGGACACGCTTGGTATCGGCCTCGGTGAGCTGGGCACCCTTCACCACGGTATGGCGCAACATCAGGCGACGATCGCCGGCAAGGTCGACATCGACGACTTCGATGTTCGGGTCGATGAAACCGACGTCGTACTGCCGCGCCAGTTCGCGCCGCAGCCGGCGGTAGCCGCGCTCGTCGTGGATGGCGTCAACCAGGATACCGGCGCGCTCCTCCGGATCGTCATGCAGGTGGAAGAGGCGGAAGTGCCGCATCAGCCGTGGGCTCATGAACTGGCTGATGAAGCTCTCATCGCGATAATTGGCCCAGATGTCGCGCAGCACCGCCATCGCATCGCCCTTCCCGGCGACATCCGGGAACCACTCGCGATCCTCGTCGTCCGGGTCGGTGACGATGCGCTCGATGTCCTGCATCATCGCAAATCCCAGCGCATAGGGATTGAAGCCGGAATAGCGCGGATCGTCGAACTCGGGCTGGAACACGACGTTGGTGTGCGACTGCAGGAATTCGAGGAAATTACCGTCCGTCAGCCGCCCCTGCTCGTGCAGCCGGCTCATGATACGATAGTGAACGTAGGTTGCCGTGCCCTCGTTCATCACCTTGGTCTGGCTCTGCGGATAGAAATACTGCGCGATGTTCCGTACGATCCGCAGTATTTCGCGTTGCCAGGGCTTCAGCCGCGGCGCCGTCTTCTCGAGAAAATACAGCAGGTTTTCCTGCGGCAGACCGAGCATCTGGCGACGGCGTTCGACATCCAGTACCGCGCCGCTCTTGGCCGGGCCGGTCGGAACGGTGCGCCACAGATCGTTGAAGGCGCTCTCCTCGTGGGCACGGCGCCTGCCCGCCCGCTTTTCCTCCGCGCGAAGATCGAGGCTCTTCTTGCCGGGATAGCGATCGATGCCGTGCGACATCAAGGCGTGCGCGGCGTCGAGCGTATGCTCGACCGCCAGCCGGCCATGGCGCTCCTCGCAGTGCGCCACATAGCGCTTGGCGAATTCGAGATAGTCGAGAATGCCGTCGGCATCGGTCCATTGCTTGAACAGATAGTTGTTCTTGAAGAAATGATTGTGGCCGAAGGCGGCATGCGCGATGACGAGCGTCTGCATCGTCGCGGTGTTTTCCTCCATCAGGTAGGATATGCACGGCGAGGAGTTGATGACGATCTCGTAGGCCAGCCCCATCAGCCCCTTGCGGTAGGACGCCTCCTGAAAGGCGAAGTGCTTGCCGAACGACCAATGCTTGTAGAACAGCGGCATGCCGACGGACGAATAGGCGTCCAGCATCTGCTCGGCGGTGATGACCTCGATCTGGTTGGGATAGACGTCGAGCCCCAATTCGTCCCGCGCAATCTGCTCGCAGGCATCGCAGATCCGCTGCAGCGTCCGGAAGTCCCAGTCGGCCCCGTCGAACAGCAACTCGTCGGTCGCGGTCATGATGCCGTCCTTTCCTGCGGGCCGCGACGCTGGAAGAGATCGTGAAATACCGGGAAGATCTCGCTGCGTTCGTTGACCTTGCGCATCGACAGCGGCGCGCCGCCGGCGCGCAGGCCCTCGTAGAGGGTCCAGAGCGCCGAATTGGGCATTTCGTAGGATAGGCCGTTTTCCTGGCCGACTTCCAGATAGGCAAAAAACTGGGTGACCGGCAGGATGTTGTCGGTCAGGAGCCGGCCCGTGACCTCGCCGTCCGCGTACGAATTGTCGCCGTCGGAAGCCTGTGCAGCGTAGATGTTCCAGTCAGCCGGCCGGAACCGCGACCGTACGATCTCATGCATGGCCTGCAGCGCGCTCGACACCAGCGTGCCTCCGGAAGCCGGCCCGTAAAAGAACGTCTGCTCGTCGACCTCTTCGGCCCGGTCGGTATGCCGGATGAAAACGATCTCGACGTGGCGGTACCGCCGCTTCAGGAAGACGTAGAGCAGCATATAGAAGCGCTTGGCGAGATCCTTCATATGCTCGGTCATCGAACCGGAGACGTCCATCAGGCAGAACATCACGGCCTGCGCCACGGGCTTCGGTACCGTCTCGAAACGCCGGTAGCGGATGTCGATCGGATCGATGAACGGGATGCGTTGCATCTTTGCCTTCAGGGCCTCGATTTCGGCCATGAGTTCGGCGCGACGCTCCTCGCTGCAATCCGACAGCTCCGCTTCAAGGGCCTCCAGCACCTCCGGCCTCGGTCGCCGTAGCGCAACGCGCCGCGCCAGAGCGCGACTTACCGTTCGGCTCACCGAGATATTGGCGGGCGATCCGGATGTCGTGTAGCCCGCCCGACGAATGCCTTCGCTCTCCACCTCGGCCAGCTTTCGCTTGGCAAGATCAGGCAATTCCAGGTCGTCCAGGAACAGGTCGACAAACTCGTCGCGGCTGAGAACGAAGCGGAACGTATCTTCGCTGTCGCCCTCGCCCGCCCCTCTTCCCTTGCCGCCGCTCTGGTTTGGTCGCGGCAAGATATCACCTTCGACGAACTTCTTGTTTCCAGGCAGCACCATGTCGCGCGTGCCGCCTTCGCGGCGAAAGCGCGGCTCGTCCATGCCGTCGATCGGCACGCTGACCTCGCCGCCTTCCAGGACATCCTTGATGTCCCGGCTCTGCGACGATTTTTTCACGGCTCCCTGGACCAGCGCCTTAGCTCTGCGCAGAAAGCGCTGGCGATTCTCGAGACTCTTGCTGCCTGGGTTCAGGCGCCGGTCGACGATGTGAATGGCCACGTTTTCATCCGCCTCAGCCAGCCTGTTTCACGCGCATGTACCACTCGACCAGCCTGCGGACTTGCCGCTCGGTATAGCCGCGCTCGACCATGCGCGCGACAAACTCACCATGTTTCTTCTCGGTGTCACCGTCCTTCTTGGAGCCGAACGAAATGACGGGAAGCAGGTCCTCTACTTGCGAGAATATTCGCTTCTCTATCACTTCCCGGATCTTTTCGTAACTGGTCCACGCCGGGTTCTTGCCGCTGTTCTGGGCACGCGACCGCAGCGAGAACTTGACGACCTCGTTGCGGAAGTCCTTGGGGTTGGCAATGCCGGCCGGCTTTTCGATCTTGGTCAACTCCTGATTGAGCAGGTCGCGATCGAGCAGTTGTCCGGTGTCCGGATCCTTGAAGTCCTGATCCTCGATCCAGGCATCGGCATAGTCGACATAGCGATCGAACAGGTTCTGGCCGTAATCCGCATAGGATTCGAGATACGCCTTCTGGATCTCATGTCCGATGAATTCGGCATAGCGCGGCGCCAGTTCGGCCTTGATGAATTCGAGGTAACGCTTCTCGACTTCGTCGGGAAGCTGCTCGCGCCGGATCGCCTGCTCCAGCGTGTACATCAGGTGGACCGCGTCGGCACCGACCTCATTGGTGTCATGATTGAAGGTCGCGGCAAGAACCTTGAAGGCGAAGCGGGTCGAAACCCCGTCCATGCCTTCATCGACGCCGGCAGCATCCCTGTATTCCTGAACGCTGCGCGCCTTCGGATCGGATTCCTTCAGGCTTTCACCGTCGTAGATCCGCATCTTGGCGAACACGGTCGAATTCTCGTGCTTGCGCAACCGCGACATCACCGAGAAGCGCGCCATCGTTTCCAGCGTGGCCGGAGCGCACGGCGCGGTGGCCAGTTCGGAGCTCTGGATCAGCTTCTCATAGATCTTCTGTTCTTCGGTGACCCGCAGGACGTACGGCACCTTGATGACGCAGATACGGTCGATGAACGCCTCATTGTTCTTGTTGGCTTTGAAGCTTGTCCATTCGGCCTCGTTGGAGTGGGCCAGAATGACGCCGTTGAAGGGGATCGCACCGATGTTCTCGGTCCCGATATAGTTGCCCTCCTGCGTCGCCGTCAGCAGCGGGTGCAGCATCTTGATCGGCGCCTTGAACATCTCGACGAATTCGAGAATGCCCTGGTTGGCGCGGTTGAGGCCGCCCGAATAGCTGTAGGCATCGGGATCGTTCTGGGCGAAGGTCTCCAGCTTGCGGATGTCGACCTTGCCGACCAGTGACGAGATGTCCTGGTTGTTTTCGTCTCCGGGTTCGGTCTTTGCGATCGCGATCTGCCGCAGCCGCGACGGTTGGATCTTGGCGACACGGAATTGCGAGATGTCGCCACCGAACGCCTCGAGGCGCTTGTAGCACCACGGACTCATCAATCCGGTGAGACGACGACGCGGAATGCCGTACTTCTCCTCAAGCATCGGCCCCAGCGAATCCGGATCGAACAGGCTGAGCGGGCTTTCGAACACGGGGCTAAGCTCCTCGCCGGCCTTCAACACGTAGATGGGATGGACTTCCATCAACGACTTGAGGCGCTCGGCGAGCGACGACTTTCCGCCGCCGACGGGTCCCAACAGATAGAGGATCTGCTTGCGCTCTTCGAGGCCCTGCGCCGCGTGGCGGAAGAACCCGACGATGCGTTCGATCGTGTCTTCCATGCCGTAGAAGCCGGCGAAGGCCGGATAGAGCCGCATCGTGCGATTCAAAAAGATACGGCCAAGGCGAGGGTCCTTGGCCGTGTCGATCATCTGAGGCTCGCCGATCGCAGCTAGTAGTCGTTCGGTCGCGTTGGCATATCGCATCGGATCGTTTCGACACGACTCGAGATATTCCGCCATCGACATGTCGGTCTGGCTTCTAGCTTCGAAGGACCGGGCGAAAGCATTGAACAGAGAATCGTTGTACATGATCCGTCTCTCCATGGTCACCTGTAAATGCCGGACGCACCACTAGGGTTCCAGTATCGGAGCGTCTCAGCTTCCGTTCGCGAATCACCGTCAGCACATATGACGATTGGACACGCGAGCGGCTTCACAATGCAATGCAATACTCATGCTAAGGGCCTCCACCTCGTAAAGATACGGTGCCATTTCGCTCGCGTTGTAACCGCGCAGCAACATTTTTCACCGGGGAAGTACTGAGCAATATGTAAGGGGTATTTTAAGGATTGTGAGCAGGTGCGGGGCTCAAATCTGCGTCGGCCTGGGCAAGGCCAAGGCAGCAAAGGCTGCACTCCCGGGCTCTGAACGGGGGATAAACGCCGCATTTATCGCGCATTCAGGCCTTTTGGGCGGGCCGCGCTGACGCAAAATGGCCAAATATCCGTCAGGGCCAGTCGCGAACCTGCGCGTTTGAACGCTCCCGGCGCCACCCTGCAACTAAAGTAATATGCCGCGCGTTTAATCCGAGTCTGCCATGAAATATCTCTGGTCGTCACCGCCGTTGCCTCCCTCGTCGGAGGCGGTGCCTGTCACGCCCAGGACGGTGTCGACAAGGCCAGAGCCGGCCCATTCGATGCCCGAATGTTCGGCGGCCCGCTCAACCAAAAAGACCTATGCCTGCTTCGTGCGTCGTTATGACGCCAACCATCTGGCGCAGCATCCGAAGCAGAAAGTCAGCACGATGAAGCTGCTGGTGACGGCCGAAGACGCGCCGGAAGACAAGACCGTGAATTATTCCTTCCGCCTCGGCTTCAAATATCGCCACCGCGCGGGCAATTTCGATTCCAGGCTATTGCAATCACATTGTCGCCGAAAACACTGGCGGCGAAATTCGTCTCGGTTGCAGCGTCAATTGCGAAGGCGTTGGCATTGAAGTGGCGATGAAAGACGATAAACGCGCCGCGATCGGCTTCCGCCAATCCCGACCTTTCACGACATGTCGGTAAGTTCTCCAAAGCCGGAATCGAGCTCGCCGCCTGTGGCAACACTATGAAGTCGCAGAACGTCGCGCTGAAGGATTTGCTGCCGGGCTTTATTGCCGCTGACCGCGGCGGCGTGGTGCGCATCGCCGAGCTGCAATCGCAGGGATATCTCTACCTGAGGCCCTGAGGCGTTGCCGATTGACGCGAACAATTCATGTTGATCGCTCATTTGGACAATTTGCTCGCCGCACTTTCGCCAGCTCCATCGCGCTGATTGAGACAGCCCGGGGCGAGAAACGACGGCTCACGACGGCTCCATCACGACTTCGTGCATGTGCCGGTTGGTGTCGCCCTTCCGAAGGCTGTTCGATCGGTCCGGCGGTATCGCGGCCGGCAAGAATAGCTTTCTCCGGGATCGAACCGGAACCAATGGCGTTGTCGTCCCGGAGCCGTCCGGCTGCATGGCCAACCAAATGTTGACTTTCCGGCCCCACCCCCGAAAGCTGCCGGAAGCCCAAAAATCGACCGAACAGAACAGGCACCATGAATCCCGTCAAAGCACTCGAAAATCATGGCCAGGCAATCTGGCTGGACTTCCTCGCCCGCGGCTTCGTCGCCAAGGGCGACCTCAAGGCGCTGATCGATACCGACGGCGTCAAGGGCGTGACGTCGAATCCTTCGATCTTCGAAAAGGCTATAGGCAGTTCGGACGAATATGACGGCGCCATCAGCCGCGCCCTGAAAGCGGGCGACCGCCCCGTCGCCGACCTGTTCGAGACGCTCGCCGTCGAGGACATCCAGAACGCTGCCGACGTGCTGCGTCCGGTGTACGACCATTTGAACGGAAACGACGGCTTCGTCAGCCTCGAGGTCTCGCCCTATTTGGCGATGGATACCAAGGGTACCATTGCGGAAGCCCGACGGCTCTGGAAGGATGTCAATCGGCAGAACTTGATGGTGAAGGTGCCGGCCACGCCCGAAGGCCTGCCCGCGATCGAACATCTGATCGGCGAAGGCATCAGCATCAACATCACACTGCTGTTCTCGCAAGCCGTCTATCGCGAGGTTGCGGAGGCGTATATTGCTGGCCTGGAAAAATACGTCGCCGAGGGCGGCGATCCCGCGCCCGTCGCCAGTGTCGCGTCTTTCTTCGTCAGCCGCATCGATACTGCGGTCGACAAGCAGCTCGACGAGAAGATCGCGAGGGCCAATGACCCGGGCGAAAGGGAGCGGCTGAGCGCGCTGAAAGGCAAGGTCGCGATCGCCAACGCCAAGCTCGCCTATCAGGACTACAAGCGGCTGTTCGCAGGCCCGCGCTGGGAGAAGCTTGCCGCCAGGGGCGCCAAGCCGCAGCGGCTGCTGTGGGCCTCCACCGGCACCAAGAACAAGGACTATAGCGACGTGCTGTATGTCGAGGAGCTGATCGGTCCCAACACCGTCAACACCGTGCCGCCGGCAACGCTCGATGCATTCCGCGACCACGGCACAGTGAGGGACAGCCTCGAGGAGAATATCGAGGACGCGCGCCGCGTGCTGGAAGAGCTCGAAAATTCCGGCATCTCGCTCGACGCCATCACGGCCGAGCTGGTCAAGGACGGCGTCAAGCTGTTCGCGGACTCTGCCGACAAGCTCTATGGCGCGGTCGCCTACAAGCGCGCAACCTCGCTCGACGGCGGCATCGACCGGCAGCAACTCGCGCTCGGCGATGGCATCCGCAAAGCCGTCGAGAACAGCACCGAGGAGTGGCGCGCATCGGCCAAAATCCGAAGGCTTTGGCTAAAGGACAAGTCGGTCTGGACCGATGACGACGAGAACAAATGGCTGGGCTGGTTGAACAGCGCGGCCGCCGCCAACATTGCCGACTACGAGGATTTTGCCCGCCGCGTGAAGGGGCAGAATTTCAGCGACGCGGTCGTGCTCGGCATGGGCGGATCGAGCCTCGGACCGGAGGTGCTGGCGGAGACGTTTGCCAAGAAATCCGGTTTCCCGAAGCTGCACGTGCTCGATTCCACCGATCCCGCGCAGGTGCAGGCGATGGAGGAGACCGTCGACCTCGCCCACACGCTGTTCATCGTCTCCAGCAAATCCGGCGGCACCACCGAGCCGAACGTGATGAAGGATTACTTCTTCGATCGCGTCACCGAGACCATCGGCAAGGACAAGGCCGGACATCGCTTCATCGCGGTCACCGATCCCGGCTCGTCGCTGGAGAAGACAGCAATCAGCCAAGGCTTTGCCCGCATCTTCCATGGCGATCCCACGATCGGCGGACGCTATTCCGTGTTGTCGCCGTTCGGACTGGTGCCGGCGGCTGTCGCCGGCATCGACGTTCGCGGCCTGATCACGCACGCGCTCGCGATGGTGCGCTCCTGTGGCGCCGACGTGCCGCCGCACGAAAATCCGGGTGTGCAGCTTGGGCTCGCCATGGGCCTTGCCGGCCTCGAAGGCCGCGACAAGGTGACGATCACCTCGTCGCAGAAGATCGCCGATTTCGGCGCCTGGGCTGAGCAACTGATTGCGGAATCCACCGGCAAGGACGGCAAGGGCCTGATCCCGATCGACGGCGAGCCGCTCGGCGGTCCCTCGCTTTACGGCGACGACCGCTTCTTCATCGATATTAGGACCGAAGGCGAGGACGACGCCTCGCATGATGATCGGCTCAAGGCGCTCGAGGCGGCCGGACATCCCGTGGTTCGCATCGTCATGAAGTCGATCGACCACATCGGCCAGGAGTTTTTCCGGTTTGAGATGGCGACCGCTGTCGCGGGTGCAATCCTCGGCATAAATCCGTTCAACCAGCCTGATGTGGAAGCGGCCAAGATCAAGACGCGCGAGCTGACGGGTGCATTCGAGAAGACCGGCTCGCTCCCGGCGGAGACGCCTGTCGTTTCGACCGACGAGGCTGATCTTTTCACTGACGAGCACAACGCGGCCGAGCTGCGCAAGGCAGGCGCCGACGGCACGCTCGGCTCCTGGATCAAAGCGCATCTTTCGCGCTCCGACAGCGGCGACTACGTCGCGCTGCTCGCCTATATCGCGCGCAATCCCGGCACGATCGGCTCGCTGCAGAAGATGCGGCTTGCGGTGCGCGACACGCACCATCTGGCAACCTGCGCCGAATTCGGCCCGCGCTTCCTGCATTCCACCGGCCAAGCCTATAAGGGTGGTCCCGACAGCGGCCTTTTCCTGCAGATCACGGCCGACGATGCAGAGGATTTGCCGGTGCCCGGACAGAAGGCCAGTTTCGGCATCATCAAGGCGGCGCAGGCGCGCGGCGATTTCGACGTGCTCACCGAACGCGGCAGGCGTGCGCTGCGGGTCCATCTCAAGGGCGATCTCGGATCGGGGCTGTCTGCGCTCGATGCGGCGATCGCAGAAGCGCTCAGTTAGGGAAGTCAGGACATGCAACTCGGCATGATCGGCCTCGGCCGGATGGGCGGCAACATCGTCCGCCGACTGATCAAGAACGGCCACACCGCCGTGGTCTACGACAAGGACGCCAAGGCGATCGGCGCGCTGGCGACGGAAGGCGCGATCGGCGCTGACACGCTGGAAGACTTCGTGGCCAAGCTCGACAGGCCGCGCACGGCCTGGGTGATGCTCCCGGCAGGCAAGATCACCGAGACGACCATCGAGGCGCTGGCAAAGCTGATGCAGGCGGGCGACGCCATCATCGATGGCGGCAACACGTTCTGGCAGGATGACGTCCGCCGCGGCGCGGCGCTGAAGGCGAAAGGCCTGCACTACCTCGACGTCGGCACCAGCGGCGGCGTCTGG
This sequence comes from Bradyrhizobium icense, assembly GCF_001693385.1. Classification (NCBI taxonomy): domain Bacteria; kingdom Pseudomonadati; phylum Pseudomonadota; class Alphaproteobacteria; order Hyphomicrobiales; family Nitrobacteraceae; genus Bradyrhizobium; species Bradyrhizobium icense. Next base: position 1,405,597 of record NZ_CP016428.1, on the reverse strand, counting down.
GGCATCGAACGCGGCTATTGCATGATGATCGGCGGCGACAAGGCGGTGGTCGACCGGCTCGATCCGATCTTCAGGACACTGGCGCCGGGCGTGGGCGACATTCCGCGCACGCCAGGGCGCGAAGGCCGCGATCCGCGCGTCGAGCAGGGCTACATCCACGCCGGTCCGTCCGGTGCCGGACATTTCGTCAAGATGATCCACAACGGCATCGAATACGGCCTGATGCAGGCCTATGCCGAAGGGTTTGATATCCTGAAGAACGCCAACATCGACGCGCTGCCGCCGGAGCATCGTTTCGAGTTCGACATGGCCGACATTGCCGAGGTGTGGCGGCGCGGTAGCGTGATCCCCTCCTGGCTGCTCGATCTCACCGCTTCCGCGCTCGCGGAAAACCAGACGCTGGATAACTACTCCGGCTTTGTCGAAGATTCCGGCGAAGGCCGCTGGACCGTCAACGCGGCGATTGACGAGGCCGTACCGGCCGAAGTGCTGACGGCGGCGCTCTACGCACGCTTCCGTTCGCGCAAGGATCACACCTTTGCGGAAAAGATCCTTTCGGCGATGCGAGCCGGCTTCGGCGGCCACAAGGAGCCGCCGAAGAAACCCACTTCGAAGGCGTGAGCGGTCATGGCGGTCGGTCAAACAACACAGAAGAAGCCCGATCCCTGTTCCTTCGTCATCTTCGGCGTGACCGGCGACCTCACGCACCGGCTGGTCGTCCCTGCCCTCTATAATCTCGCCGCCAGCGATCTCCTGCCGGACCGGTTCTGCCTGGTCGGCGTCGCGCGCAAGGGCATGACGAGCGACAAACTGCGCCAGAGCCTGCTGAAGGGCCTTAGCCAGTTCGCGACCCGGCCGGTGGACGAGGCGATTTCGGGGCGTCTCCTGGACTGCCTCACCTGCATCGAAGCCGATCCGAAGGATCCGGCTTCGTTCGACGCGATGAGCAAACAGCTCGGCGAGCTGGAAGCCGCGCGAAACACCGGCGGCAACCGGCTGTTCTACCTGGCGACCCCACCCAATGCCTTCCTGCCGATCAGCCGCGAGCTTGGCCGTACCGGCATGCTGGCCGAGAACGGCGCGTGGCGGCGGCTGGTGGTGGAAAAGCCGTTCGGCACCGACCTCGCTTCCGCCAAGGCGCTGAACGGCGAATTGCTCAAACTCGTCGATGAGCACGAGATCTACCGGATCGATCACTATCTCGGCAAGGAGACGGTGCAGAACATTTTGGTGCTGCGCTTTGCCAACGGCATGTTCGAGCCGATCTGGAACCGCAACCATATCGATCATGTCCAGATCACGGTCGATGAACAGCTCGGCGTCGGCCACCGCGGCAGCTTCTATGACCAAACCGGCGCGCTGCGCGACATGGTGCCGAACCATCTTTTTCAACTGCTTTCGCTGGTCGCGATGGAGCCGCCGATCCGGTTCGATGCGCATTCGGTACGCGCTGAGAAGGCGGACGTATTGGCCGCGATCCAGGGCCAGAGCGAGGCCGAGGCGCTGCGGAATTCGGTACGCGGCCAGTATCTGGCCGGCCGGATCGGCGACAGCGAGATTGCCGACTACCGCAAGATCGAAGACGTCGCACGCGGCAGTACGACCGAAACTTATGTGGCGCTGAAACTGATGATCGACAACTGGCGCTGGGCCGGCGTTCCCTTCTACTTGCGTACCGGCAAGGCACTCGGCGTCAAGCGCACCGAAGTCGCGATCAAGTTCAAGCAGGCGCCGTTCGCGATGTTCAACTGCACGCCGGTGGAACGGCTGGCGCAGAACTTTCTCGTGATCGGCGTCGCACCGAACGAAGGCATCGCGCTGCAGTTCAACACCAAGGTGCCCGGCCCCTCGATCCTTATCGACGGCGTGGAGATGAAGTTTCGCTACAAGGACTATTTCAAGGCGGAGCCTTCGACCGGCTACGAGACGCTGATCTACGACTGCATGATCGGCGACAACATCCTGTTCCAGCGCGCCGACAGCGTCGAGGCCGGTTGGAAGGCGGTGCAGCCGTTCCTCGATGCCTGGAAGAAGGCGGAGGCCGAGGGGTTGAAGACCTACAAGGCCGGCAGCGAAGGACCGCAGGAAGCGAACGAACTGTTGACCCGCGACGGCCGAAGCTGGCGAAAGCTCGGGTGAGCAATGACAGCGAACGACAATCGCCGCGTGATTGCGGTCGCCGATCCGGCCGCACTGGCCGAAGCCGCGGCCGAACGCGTGCTCGCCAGGATCGAGGCCAATAGCGGCCGCGTGGCGGTTTGCCTGACCGGCGGATCGAGCCCCAAGGAGCTTTATCAATTGCTCGCAACCGATCCCTATCGCAGCCGGATCCCGTGGCAGCGCGTGCACTGGTTCATCGGCGACGAGCGCTTCGTGCCGGCGGACGATCCGCTCAACAATATGGGCATGGCGCGGGCGGCTTTCCTGGACCGATGCGCGCCGGCGGCGAACATCCATCCGATTCCGACCGCGACCGCCGACCCGACCGATCCCGACCGCTGCGCCGCGCTTTACGAGCGGGAATTGCACTCGTTCTTTGGAGCAGACACGCTCGATCAAAGCCGCCCCTTGTTCGATCTCGTGTTGATGGGTGTAGGTCCCGACGGCCACACCGCATCGCTGTTTCCCGGCGATCCCGCGCTCGATGAGACAGCGCGCTGGGTGGTCGGCGTGCCACGCGCGCATGTCGAGCCGTTCGTCCCGCGGATCACCCTCACGCTGCCCACCCTTGCCTCCTGCCGCGAAATGCTGTTCGTCGTCGCAGGCGGGACCAAGCGTGCGATCTTGACGCGCCTGTTTGCACGCGAGAATCTGCCCGCCAACAGCGCGCGATCCGCCGGCGAGACGATCTGGCTGGTGGACCGGGAAGCGCTTCCGGAGGGTTTTGGTGGGCGATAGGACTCCTTGCGCGCTGGTGGTGATGGGGGTTTCCGGCTCGGGCAAGAGCACCATCGCCGATCATCTCGCCAGACGCCTCGGCTGGCGCTACGAGGACGGCGACCGGTTTCACCCGCCGGCCAACGTTGCGAAGATGAGCGCCGGCCATCCGCTCACCGACCAGGACCGCTGGCCGTGGCTGCGGGCGATCGCCGACGAGATCGACCGCCTCGCGGCGTCCGGCGAGCATGCCGTGATCGCCTGCTCGGCGTTGAAGCGCGCCTATCGCGATATCCTCGTACACGGCCGCGACGACGTCCGGATCGTCTTTCTCGACGGAACGCAGGATCTGATCGCCGAGCGGCTTGCCGCCCGCAAGGGCCATTTCATGCCGCCGGGCCTGCTCGCCAGCCAGTTCAGGACACTGGAGCCGCCGGGCGCCGGCGAGCGGCCGATCATTGTATCGATCGATGCCCCTGTCGAGATCATCGTGGATGACATCGTCTGTCAATTGAACCTGGTCCCCCAATGACACGAATCGCGCTCGTTGTTTCCGACGTCGATGGCACCCTGTTGACACACGACAAGGTCCTGACAGAGGGCGCCAAGGCAGCCGTGCGCAAGCTGCATGCGGCCGGCATCGGCTTCACCATCGTCTCCAGCCGGCCGACCATCGGCATGGGTTTTCTGATCGAGTCGCTTTCGATCACGCTTCCGGTCGGCGCCTTCAACGGCAGCTCGATCGTTGATGCCGGGCTCAAACCGATCGAGCAGTATCTGATCGGCGCAACCGTGGCCCAGCGCAGCCTCGACGTGCTCAATGCCTTCGGCGTGGACATCTGGCTGTTCACCAATCAGCGCTGGTACACGCGCAATCCCGACGGCGAGTACGTCCCGCACGAGAAGCTGGCCATCAAGGCCAATCCGACCATCGTCACCGACTTCACGCCGCATCTGGCGGAGACCTGCAAGATCGTCGGCGCCAGTTCCGATGCTGAGCGGTTGCAGCGCTGCGAGGTGGCAATGCGGGAGGCGCTCGGCCGGGAGGCCGTCGCGGTCCGCTCGCAGACTTATTATCTCGACGTCACGCCGCCCGGTCACGACAAGGGCACCTTCGTGGACGCCATGATCAGCCGGCTCGGCATTTCAGCGGCGGCGGTCGCGACCATCGGCGACATGGAGAACGACCTTCCGATGTTTGCCCGAAGCGGCGTTTCGTTTGCGATGGGCAACGCGGCCGACGGCATCAAGCGGCACGCGACGCATGTGACCGACAGCAACGAGCGCGACGGCTTTGCCGTGGCGATCGAGACCGTGCTGCGGCTCGGATAGGGCAAGAGCCGGCGTATCAAGCCCGCCTGAAGGATAAATCGAGCAACTCTCAAAGTCTTCGCGCGGCGAATCCGTTTCTGTCGGCCGGCACGATCGGCAAGCGCGAGCCGGTGCCCGACCGCCGTCTCCTCCCATGAAGGACAGGCTCCCCCAGCCCCAGCCTGCCGCGGCGAAGACGGGTGCCGGCTCGCGCGACGCCTGGCCGCGGCCGCGCGGCCTTACTCATTGCGACGGAATTGTAGGGTAGGCAAAGCGAAGCGTGCCCACCATTTTCGAACAAAGCATGAGATGGTGGGCACGGCGCTGCGCGCCTTTGCCCACCCGACTTCGACCGCTATTTAGACCGCTGCACCGCCGGTTTCTCGGACGGGATCTTGGCGGCGCTGAGGTTCTGCGCAGTGTTGATCAGCGCGATATGCGTCAGCGCCTGCGGGAAATTGCCGGTCTGGCGACGGGCCGCCGTATCGTACTCCTCGGCCAGGAGGCCGAGGTCGTTGGCGATGGCGACCACACGGTCAAACAAGTCTTGTGCCTTGGCGAACTCACCCGCCAGAACATAGGCATCCGCCAGCCACAGCGTGCAGGCAAGGAACGCGCCTTCGGCCGGCTGCTTCTCCGCTTCACGGGGATCGTGCCGCAGCACGAAGCCGTCGCGCATCAGATGCCGTTCCGTCGCCTCCAACGTGCCGCGCACGCGGGGATCTTCAGGCGGCAGGAACCCCACCGACGGCAGCAACAGGATGGATGCATCGAGCATCTTTGAGCCGTAGGACTCGACGAAGGAGTTCAGTTCGGGATCAAATCCCCTGGCGCAGACGTCTTGATGAATGGCGTCGCGTAGCACCCGCCACTTTACCAGCGGCGCCTTGAAGCCGAACATCTCTGCGCTCTTGATGCCGCGGTCGAACGCGACCCAGGTCATGACCTTCGACGAGACATAATGCCTGCCCGCGCCGCGGCGCTCCCAGATGCCATGATCCGGCTGGTCCCACCGTCCGGCGAGGTGCTGCAGAACGGCGCATTCCATCGCCCAGCTCGTCTCATCCATTTCGAGCTTGGCCACACGCCACTGGTGGAAGGCATCGATCAATTCACCGTAGACGTCGAGCTGCAGTTGCGCATGCGCGGCATTGCCGACCCGTACCGGCTTTGCGCCTTCATAGCCCGGCAGCCACGTGGCCTCCCATTCCAAAAGACGCCGCTGGCCCATGATGCCGTACATGATTTGCATGTTGGCGGGAGAACCCGCCGCCGCCCGTAGCAACCAATGGTGCCAGGCGGAAGCCTCCTCGGTATAGCCCGAGTTCATCAGCGCCAGCAGCGTGAAGGTAGCGTCGCGCAGCCAACAGAAGCGATAATCCCAATTCCTGGCGCCGCCGAGCTTTTCCGGCAGCGAGGTCGTCGGCGCAGCGACGATGCCGCCGGTCGGCGCATAGGTCTGCGCCTTCAGCGTGATCAATGAACGCATCACGAGAGCGCGGTATTCGCCCTCATAGGTGCAACGGTTGCTCCACTCGGTCCAGAACGCTTCGGTATCGTGCAAGGCATAGGCAGGATCGATCGGCTTGGGCACCGGCAGATGCGAAGGGCCGTAGGTGAGCACGAAGGGGACGGTATCGCCCTCGCCGACCTCGAAATCGGCGACCGTCGTCAGGTCCTCACCGCGGGTTTCCACCGGCGTGCGCAACACCGTCATGTCCTGCCCGCAAATCGCGAGCAGCGCGGAGCCGTCCTCGCTCTTCTTGACCCAGGGAATGTCGGTACCGAAGCCGAAGCGGATGACAAGCTGCATGTGCATCCTGACCCGGCCGCGAAGGCCGCGCACCAGCCGCACTACGTCGGAGGCGTTGCCGCGCGGCGGCATGAAGTCGATCAGCTCGACCGCGCCGTCGGCGGTCTCGAACCGCGTCTGCAGGATCAGGGTGTCGCCCCAATAGTTGCGCGAGGTGCCGGTGATCTCCTCGACCGGTGCGATCAGCCAGCGGCCGTGCTTGTGGCTGCCGAGAAGGGCTGCAAAGCACGCGTCGGAATCGAACGCCGGCCAGCACAGCCAGTCGATCGATCCGTCACGGCCGACCAGCGCCGCGGTCTCGCAGTCGCCGATCAGCCCGTAGTCTTCGATCTGGCACGACAAGGTGATTCACCACTGGAGCGGGATGGCATTTTTTCCAACTGTCATCCCGCTCTACCTTCGTCCTCGAACATGATCTCGTCAGATCGCGGCGCGCGACCGCTCATGGGTTGCTGCCTTGAGTGCGGCGACGTCGACCGTGGACGTCATCTCCTCGATCGGTACCGGAAGCCGCTGCCGCCAGTTCGGATGCTCGTTGACAGTGCCGGGGATATTGGGCTGATCGACTACCCCGAGCAGATCCTCCAGCGAGACCGCGAGCAGCCGCGATTTGGTCCGCGCCAGGAAATTCGCGACCGAATAGAGATCGTTGCGGTAGATGGCGTGATGCCGCAGCACGTCGTCCAGCATGGCAAGCCCATGCCAGCGCGCCTCATCGCTCTCGCCCGGATCGATCCCGAGCGAGCGCTTCAGCTTGAGATCGCCGAACGAGCGCCAGCCGGCATAGGTCGACAGATCGTGAGTGTTGAAGGTAACGAGCGCGTTGGTCAAATAATGATCGATGTTGCGGAACGATCCGTGGTCGTCGCGCTCGAACATCATCACGAGATACGACCAGATGCCCCAATCGGCGATCTGGTCGCGAAATCCTTCCGGCACGGTGCCGAGGTCTTCGCCGATCACGACGCAGCGCTGCGCGAGGCTTTCCAGCGCGGTCACCGCGAGCAGCGCCTCGAACGGCATCTGCACATAGACGCCGTCGCGTGCGGTGAAGCCTTGCGGCACCAGATAGAGCCGCTTCAACCCGAGTACATGGTCGAGTCGGATTGCGCCGGCATGCCGCATCGCGGCGCGCAGCATGTCGCGGTACGGCGCAAAGGATTGCTGCACCAGGCCAACGGCATTGAAGCCGGCGAGGCCCCAGGTCTGGCCGGCGGTGTTGAGCGGATCGGGCGGCGCGCCGACGCCGAGATGGCGGGAGATCGCGACCTGTTCGTTCCAGGCGTCGAACCCGTCGGCCTGCACGCCGACCGCGACGTCGAGATAGAGCCCGACCTTCATGCCGAGCTTTTTCGCCAGATCGCTGGCCGCGCCGAGCTGCCGGTCCGCGGTCCATTGCACGAACTCGACGAATTCGATTTCAGCGGCGTCCGCGCCCTCGCGCAATGCGGCGCATCTGGCGTCGTCCGGCTGCCGCCACTCGTCCGGCCATTCCCACCACGGCTTGCCGAATTTGTGCCGGAGTACCTCGAAGCAGGCAAAATGCGACAGCAAGGTACCGCACTCGGAGCGGAATTTGTCGAAATCCTGTTGGCGGGCCGGCTTGGCATTGGCCTTGAAGGCAGCAAAGGCCGAGCGAAGCGCGCGCCACTTCAAACCGGCGACGCCGACATAATCGACGACGTCGCCTGCCCGCAACGGCGCCAGCGCCTCGCTCGTTTCGGAATCGAGCTGAAATTCGGGAAGCTTTTCAACGTCGATGTAGAGCGCGTTGAGAAACAGCCGGCTGTTTGGCGAGTACGGACTGCAATCGCCCGGCCGATCGTCGAACAGGGCGTGCAGCGGATTGAGACCGACACCGTCGGCCCCGAGATGGTCGGCGAGTTCGATCAGGCTTGCGAGGTCGGTGAAGTCGCCCATGCCCCAATTGCGCGCCGAGCGGACGCCGTAAAGCTGGGCCGCGAGCAGCCAGCAGCGGTCGAACTCGCCGCCAAACGCCCGTTCCGGCGCCGAAATCAGCGGCACATCCTCGACTCTCGCGGCATCGCTCAACTGCAGCCGGTAGATGCCGAGCGGCAGGTCCCTGGGCCAGTCGATGGCATGATCCGAGCTCTCGCCCTTGGCGATAACTCCTGAATCCGCAACGATTTTCCACTCCGCTGGGAGCGTGGCTGTGGGGAGTTCGGTTCGCGACGGCCGTCCGGACCGGACCACGACCGGGTGGCCGACCAGCGACCCCGGCACCTGCGGCGGCAGGGCATCCAAGATAATTTTGAGGGCGGCCGCGTCTGTCACACGGCGATTACCCTGTCCATCCAGGAATTCGGTCTGAATTCCCTGGGCTTTGGCTTTAGCGAAAAGATCCATTCGGCACGTACTTTGCACGCAAACATCAAACCGATGTCGCGAAATTGTCTAATTGCAGGAAGGAGATAGACGGTGTCTAACGCTCGGGCCCGCCAACGGTTCCACTGGAACCAAAGCGAGGCGAGCGGCTTTCTATCTATGTCCGGAACGTCTCCCTTTCTGCAAACGAAACGGGGACGTCATTTCCATGGCAATGGCATCACCGTGAACAAAAAAGCGCAAACCGCCGAGAGCTCCAACGCCGGCGTCTCCCTTACTATCGACGGTACCTATCCGCTGGATAAAGGCGGCGAGATTTTGCTGGAAGCAAAGGAGGTGCCCGCCGTCGACGCCGTCACCGACGAGTTCTGGTACAAGGACGCAATCATTTATCAGTTGCACGTCAAGGCCTTCGCCGACAGCAACAATGACGGTATCGGCGACTTTGCCGGGCTGACCGAGAAACTGGGGTACCTGCAGGACCTCGGCGTCACCACGCTGTGGCTATTGCCGTTCTACCCCTCGCCCGGCCGCGACGACGGCTACGACATCGCCGATTACGGCGACATCAATCCCGATTTCGGGACCATGAAGGATTTCAAGCGCTTCATCCAGGAAGCCAAGAAGCGCGGCCTGCGGGTGATCACCGAACTTGTCATCAACCACACGTCCGACCAGCACGACTGGTTCAAGCGCGCCCGGCGCTCGGACCCGAAGTCAAGCGCCCGCAACTGGTATGTCTGGAGCGATACCGACCAGAAATATCAGGGCACGCGGATCATCTTCACCGATACCGAGAAGTCGAACTGGACCTGGGATCCGGAAGCCGGCCAGTTCTACTGGCACCGCTTCTTCTCGCACCAGCCGGATCTGAATTTCGACAACCCGCGCGTGGTGAGCGCGCTGGTGCAGGTGATGAAGCGCTGGCTCGACACCGGGGTCGACGGCTTCCGCCTTGACGCCATTCCCTATCTCTGCGAGCGCGACGGCACCAACAACGAGAACCTGCCGGAGACCCACGCCGTCATCAAGCGACTGCGCGAGGAGCTCGACGCCTACGCAAAGGGCAAGGTGCTGCTGGCCGAGGCCAATCAATGGCCGGAGGACGTGCAGGAATATTTCGGCCGCGGCGACGAATGCCACATGGCCTATCACTTTCCGTTGATGCCGCGCATCTACATGGCGATCGCGCAGGAAGACCGCTTTCCGATTACCGACATCCTGCGCCAGACGCCGGACATCCCGAGCAACTGCCAATGGGCGCTCTTCCTGCGCAACCATGACGAGCTGACGCTGGAAATGGTCACTGACGTCGAGCGCGATTATCTGTGGTCGACCTACGCCAACGATCCCCGCGCCCGCATCAATGTCGGCATCCGCCGGCGGCTGGCGCCGCTGATGGACAACGACCGGCGCAAGATCGAGTTGATGAATTCACTGCTACTCTCGTTCCCGGGCACGCCGATCATCTACTACGGCGACGAGATCGGCATGGGCGACAACATCTATCTCGGCGACCGCAACGGCGTCCGCACGCCGATGCAATGGACGCCGGACCGCAATGGCGGCTTCTCCCGCGCCGACCCCGCTAGGCTCTACGCACCGACCATCATGGACCCGGTCTATGGCTACGAGTCCGTCAACGTCGAGGCGCAGTCGCGCAGCCTCTCCTCGCTGCTCTCTGCTACCAAGCGGCTGATCGCGGTTCGCAAGTCCACCCTCGCTTTCGGCCGCGGCAGCATGACGTTCATCCGCCCGGAAAACCGCTCGGTGCTGTGCTATGTGCGCCAGTACCGGGACGAGGTCATCCTGTGCGTCGCCAACCTGTCACGATCGGCTCAGGCGACCGAATTGGATCTCTCCGCGTTCAAGGACCGCATCCCGCTGGAAATGCTCGGCCGTACCCGCTTCCCGGCGATCGGCGAGCTGCCTTACATGATCACGTTGTCGCCCTACGGCTTCTATTGGTTCGAGCTGCAGGAGCGCGACAAATCGGAGCCAGTGCCGCAGCGCGCGGTGCCCGAGTTCGAAACGCTGGTGGTGCCCTTGAACGCGACCTGGGTATCGCTGGCGCGCGAACGCGGCGTGTTCGAGCGCGACGTGCTTCCGGGCCATCTGGCGCGCAGCCGCTGGTATCCGGAGCGGTCGGCCAAAGCGATCCATCCGAAGCTGACGTCAGCCATTCCGTTCTGCGACATCGGCGACAACCGGCCGTGGCTCGCCTTTTTCGAAGCCACGCAGCGCAACGTCACCACGCGCTACGTGCTGCCGATGCAGATCGAATGGGTGCGATTCGACCGCGAGCGCTACAACCCGCACGCGCTGGCCGCGGTTCGCCAGGGCGCGCGCGAGGGAACGTTGCTCGACGTCGCTACCGACCAGATCTTCGTTGCGCTATTCTTGCGCAATCTGCAGCAATCGCTGACGGTCGACGAGAGCGAACAGGGCTTGCGGCTCGAATTTCGTCCGACCGGCCGCTTTGGCGACAAGCCGATCCGGCAGCCCGAGCACATCCGCACCATCGAATCCGAACAGCCGCGCAGCACCGCGCTGGTGGACAATGACTATGTCGTCAAAATCTACCGGACGCTTCAGGCCGGTCCCAATCCCGAAATCGAGATGGGGCGTTTTCTGACCGACGTCGTCAACTTTCCCAATGCGCCGGCACTGCTGGGCAGCGCCGAACTAGTCGAGGGCAACGAGAAAAGCGCCGTCGGCGTCGTTCACGCCTTCATCGCCAATCAGGGCGACCTCTGGACCGTGAGTGCGGCCTATCTCGATCGCTTCGTCGAGGAGCAGCGCCTGCTGGCGGCGAGCGTCCATCCCGGCGAGCGCGAGGAAGAGATCCCCTATCTGCGTTACATGTCGCAGGCCGGGCGGCGCGTCGCCGAGTTGCATGTCGCGCTCGCCGGCAACGGCGAGCTTGCCGAATTTGCGCCGGAGCCGACCGGCCACGACGACGTGGAGCGCTGGATCGACGATTTGACGCTCTGCGCAGGACGCGTCTTCGATACGCTCAGACAGCGGCGCGATACGCTGAAAGACGCCGACCGGGCGTTGGCCGACCAGGTGCTGGCGTTGCAGCCGGCTCTGCGCAATCGCCTCGAAACGCTGCTGCCGCGCGAGCTCGACGCCGCCAACATCCGCTGCCATGGCGATCTCGATCTCGGCCAGTTGCTGATCGTCAAGGACGACATCTTCATCGTCGACTTCGAAGGCGCGCCGCGGCGCACCATCGCCGAACGCCGGCGCAAGGTGCCGGCGGCGCGCGACGTCGCCAGCCTGATCCGCTCGATCGACTATTCGGCAACCGCCGCCCTTGAGCGCGCGCTCAAAGTGGCCCACGACGAGCATGGCAAGCTCGGGGCAGCGCTTGGCGATTGGCGCGACCGGGCGACCGTCGCGTTTTTCGCCGCCTACAGCGAAGCCATGACCGATCAACGGCTGTGGCCGAACGATCCCAGCGCCGCCGAGGGCATCCTGACCTTCTTCCTGCTCGAGAAGGCTTTGAACGAAATCGAACATGAATTGTTGTATCGACCGGACTGGCTACGCGTGCCCTTGACCGGAATCATACGAACGTTGTCTCAACCGACCTTCGAGGCCTCATGACCAAGCTACCCGCCGAGGCATATGCGATCATCGAAGGCAAGCATTCCGATCCGTTTCGATACCTCGGCTTGCACAGCGAAGACGGGCATAGCGTAGTGCGCGCCTTGATCCCCGAAGCATCCAACGTGGAAGCGATCGGCGAGCAAGGCGAGACGGCGCCGCTCCAGCGCATTCACGATGCCGGGCTGTTTGCGGGCGCGCTGCCGAACGGATCGAAACGCTACCAGCTCCGCGCCCGCTTCGGCGAGAATGTCGTCGATCTCGACGATCCCTATCGCTTTCCTCCCGTGCTCAGCGACTTCGATCTCTATCTCCTGGGCGAAGGCACCCACCGGCGGATCTACGACAAGCTCGGCGCCCATCCGATGACACTCGACGGCGTCGATGGCGTGGCGTTCGTGGTGCTGGCGCCGAACGCCAAGGGCGTCAGCGTGGTCGGCGATTTCAATTTCTGGAATGCGCGGCGACATCCGATGCGGGTGCGCGGCGTCGGCTATTGGGAACTGTTCGTGCCCCGCGCCCGCGCCGGCGACCGCTACAAGTTCGACATCACCGGCTCCGACGGACGGCGTCTGCCGCTGAAATCCGATCCGGTGGCCTTTGCGGCGGAAGTCCGGCCCTCGACGGCCTCGATCGTGGTCGACGAAAGCAGAATTCCGCGTCCACGCCCGGCGCCGTCGGGCATCAACGCGGTGGAGGCGCCGATCTCGATCTACGAGGTTCATCTCGGCTCCTGGCGGCGCAAGAACGGCAATGAATGGCTGAGCTATCGCGACCTCGCCGAACAGCTTCCGGCCTATGCGAAGGATATGGGCTTCACCCATCTCGAGCTTCTGCCTGTCAGCGAACATCCGTTCGACGGCTCCTGGGGCTATCAGCCGACCGGCCTGTACGCGCCGACCAGCCGGTTCGGCACGCCGGAAGATTTTTCTGTGCTGGTCGATGCCTGTCATCGCGAAGGGCTCGGCGTATGGCTCGACTGGGTGCCCGGACATTTTCCCGACGATCCGCATGGGCTCGGTTATTTCGACGGCACCGCGCTTTACGAGCACGCTCACCCGATGCAGGGCCGCCATCTCGACTGGGGCACGCTGATCTACAATTACGGCCGCACCGAAGTGGTCAATTTCCTGGTCTCCAACGCGCTGTTCTGGCTCGATCGCTACAGCGTCGACGGGCTGCGCGTCGATGCCGTCGCCTCGATGCTCTACCTCGACTACAGCCGGCCCGCCGGCGAGTGGATCCCGAACCGGCATGGCGGCCGGGAAAACCTCGAAGCCATCGAGTTCCTGCGCCGCTTCAACATCGAACTGTTCGGGCATTTTCCGGAAGCCACCACGGCCGCGGAGGAATCCACCGCATGGCCGCAGGTCTCGCGGCCGGTCGAGTATGGCGGGCTCGGCTTCGGCTTCAAATGGAACATGGGCTGGATGCACGACACGCTGAAATATATCGGCAAGGATCCGATATACCGGAAGCACCATCACGGCGACGTGCTGTTCGGGCTACATTACGCATTTTCGGAGAATTTCATTCTGCCGCTGTCGCATGACGAAGTCGTGCATGGCAAGCGATCGATCCTCGGCCGCATGCCCGGCGACGAGTGGCAGCGTTTTGCGAACCTGCGTGCCTACTACAGTTTCATGTTCGGCCATCCCGGCAAGAAGCTTTTGTTCATGGGTTGCGAGTTCGGCCAGGAGCGCGAATGGAATCACGATCATTCGCTCGACTGGCACCTTTTGGCGCAGCACCGCCACAGCGGCATCCAGAACCTGATCCGCGACCTCAACTGGCTCTATCGCAGCGTGCCGGCGCTGCACCAGATGGATTGCAGCCAGGCGGGATTTGAATGGGTCATCACCCACGATTCCGGCGGCAACGTCTTTGCCTGGCTGCGCAAGGGTTTCGACGCGCGCGCGCGCTGCCTCGTGGTCGTGAACTTCTCGCCGAACGTCTATCACAATTACCGCGTCCGGGTGCCATTCGCCGGCAAGTGGAGGGAAGCGCTCAATTCCGACTCTGCGCATTATGGCGGCAGCAATGTCGGCAACGTCGGCGAAGTCCACACCTTGGAAGGCAACATTCCCGAACTCAGCCTCACCATTCCGCCTCTGGCTGCGATCTTTCTCGTACCGGAAAGCTGACGCATGCGATTGTCCGCGGGAAGCCCCGCCCGCCTCGGAGCAAGCTGGGACGGCAGGGGCACCAACTTTGCGCTGTTCTCGGCCAATGCGGAGAAGGTCGAGCTTTGCCTGTTCGACGGCCATGGCCGCCGCGAACTCGAGCGGATCGAACTGCCCGAGCGCAATGAGGACGTCTGGCACGGCTATCTCAACGACGTCTCGCCCGGACAGCTTTACGGCTATCGCGTCCACGGCCCCTACGCGCCCGAGCGCGGACACCGCTTCAACGCCAACAAGCTGTTGCTCGATCCCTATGCCAAGCGGCTCGCCGGCCGGCTGGTGTGGAGCGACGCGCATTTCGGCTATCGAACGGGGAGCGCGCGCGAGGATCTTTCGTTCGACCGCCGCGACAATGCCCGCGGCATGCCGAAGGCCGTCGTGGTCGACGAGAGCTTCAACTGGGGCCGCCGCGAGATACGGCCGAACATCGCCTGGGAAGACACCATCATCTACGAGGCCCACGTCAAGGGCCTGACGCAGCGGCGCGGCGACGTGGCGCCGGGCTGGCGCGGCACCTATGGCGGGCTGTGCTCGCCGGCGATGGTCGACCATCTCAAGCGGCTCAGCGTCACCACCATCGAACTATTGCCGATCCACGGCCTGATCGACGACCGGGTGCTGGTGGAGCGAAAGCTGGCGAATTACTGGGGCTACAACACGCTGGCGTTCTTCGCGCCGGAGCCGCGCTATGCGCAGGATAACGCGCTCGATGCGTTCCGCACCACGGTGGCGCGGCTGCACGACGCCGGCATCGAGGTGATGCTCGACGTGGTCTACAACCACACCGCCGAGGGCAACCATCTCGGCCCGACGCTGTGTTTCCGCGGCATCGACAACGCGTCCTATTACTGGCTCAACAAAGAGCATCCGCGCTATTATGACGACTTCACCGGCTGCGGCAGCTCCGTCAACCTCAGCCATCCGCGCGTGCTGCAGATGGTGATGGATTCGCTGCGCTACTGGGTCGAGGTCTGCCACGTCGACGGCTTCCGCTTCGACCTCGCCACCACCCTGGCGCGCGGGCCGAACGGTTTTGACCGCAATTCCGCGTTTCTGACCGCGGTGCGGCAGGACCCCGTGCTGGCAACCGTGAAGCTCGTCGCCGAGCCATGGGACCTCGGCTTGGGCGGCTATCAGGTCGGCGCGTTTCCCTCGCAATGGTCGGAATGGAACGACCGCTATCGCAGCGCGATGCGGCGCTATTGGAGCGGCGAAGGCAGCCTGATCGGCGAGGTCTCGCGCCGCATGACCGCCTCATCCGACCTGTTCCACCACGACAACCGCGCAACCCGTGCCAGCATCAACCACATCACCGTGCATGACGGTTTCACGCTGGCCGACCTGTTCAGTTACAATGAGAAACACAACGAGGCCAACGGCGAGGATAATCGCGACGGCTCCAACGACAACCACAGCAACAACTGCGGCCATGAGGGCCCGACGACCGACGCCGCGATCGTGGCGCTGCGCCGCCAGCTCCGCAAGAACCAGCTTGCCTGCCTGTTCCTCGCACAAGGCACGCCCCTGCTGCTGGCCGGCGACGAGGTCGGCAATTCGCAGAACGGCAACAACAATGCGTATTGCCAGGACAACGAGATCGGCTGGGTCAACTGGGAGAAGCTCGGCAAGCCAGGCGACGACCTCACCGATTTCGTCGGCCACATGACCGCGCTGCGCCGGCGCTTCCCGCAACTCCGCTCCCAACGCTGGCTTTCCGGGCGGCGCAGGGATGGCTCCTTTGGCGTGCTGTGGCTGACGCCGGCGGCCGAAGAGATGCAGGAAGCCGACTGGAATTTTCCGGAAGGACGCTTCCTCGCCTATGTGCTGGGACCATTGGAACAAGGTCAGCCGCCGATCTTTATCGTGCTGAATGCCGCGCCCGAAGAGATCGGTTTCAAAATGCCCGAGATGCCCGAGTACAAGGAATGGCAGCAGGTGCTGAACACAACCGAAACCGCGCAGAGCTTCGTTGAATTCGCTTCCGGTGCAGAGACCAGCGCGCCGCCGCGGTCGGTGCTTGCCTTTGCGGGCGCGGCATGAATGACCGGCAATTCGGACCGCTTCTGACAAACTACGGCACGCGGTTTCGGCTGTGGGCGCCAGCGGCGCAACGCGTCGAGGTGATGCTGGAGCAGCCTCACGCGATGAGGCGCGGCGACGACGGCTGGTTCACGGCCGATATTGCCGGTGTCAAGGCCGGCGCGCGCTACAAATTCCGCATCGATGACGAACTCGATGTCCCCGATCCAGCTTCGCTGTTTCAGCCCGAGGACGTTTTCGGCGCGAGCGAAGTGATCGACCACGACGCCTATCCGTGGCGGGCCGCGAGCTGGCGCGGGCGGCCGTGGCAGGAGGCGGTCATCGTCGAGGCCCATGTCGGCACCTTCACGCGGGAAGGCACCTATCGCGCGATGATCGACCGGCTCGATCACCTCGTCGAGACCGGCATTACTGCATTGGAATTGATGCCGCTGGCGGATTTCGCCGGCTCCCGCAACTGGGGCTATGACGGCGTCTTGTGGTACGCACCCGACAGCGCCTATGGCCGTCCCGAAGATCTCAAGGCGCTGATCGACGAGGCGCATCTGCGTGGGCTGATGGTGATGCTCGACGTGGTCTACAACCATTTCGGGCCCGAGGGGAATTATCTCGGCCGCTATGCGCCCTCCTTCTTCACCGAAGCGCGTACGCCCTGGGGCAGCGCGATCGACTATCGCGTCAGGCAAGTCCGCACCTTTGCAATCGAGAACGCGCTCTCCTGGCTGCGTGGCTATCGCTTCGACGGCTTGCGGCTCGATGCCGTCAACTCGATCGTCGAGCCGGGCGGGCTGTCGCTGCTGCACGACATCAGCGCCGAGGCCGGCCAACTGGCCGCGGAAACCGGCCGGCACATTCACCTGGTGCTGGAGAACGGCGACAACCGCGCCAGCATCCTGGACCCCGTCCAGGACCCGCCACACGGCAAATACCGCGCGCAATGGAACGACGATTACCATCACGCCTGGCGCGTGCTGATGACCGGCGAGAAGCAGGGCTATTACGGCGATTACCAGCGTTCGCCGAGATCGGATATCGCCCGCTCGCTGTCATCAGGTTTCATCTACCAGGGCGAGCCATCGGCTTTTCGCGGCGTCAGGCGAGGCGAGCCGAGCGGCCATCTCGCGCCGACCGCCTTCATCAACTTCCTGCAGAACCACGACCAGATCGGCAATCGTGCGCTGGGCGACCGGCTGGAAGGCAACGCCGACGCGCGGATGATCGAGGCGGCGCTTCAGATCCTGCTGATTGCGCCTCATATCCCCATGCTGTTCATGGGCGAGGAATGGGGCTCGACAGTCCCCTTCCCGTTCTTCTGCGATTTCGGCGGCGAGCTCGCCGACGCGGTTCGGAAGGGCCGCCGCGTCGAACTGGCTTGGGCCTATGCAGAATATGGCGACGAGGTCCCCGACGCGCTTGCTGCTTCGACCCGCGATTCCGCCGTCCTCGACTGGGATGGCCGCGACGCTCCGGCGGGACGGAAGCGCCTGACCATGGTGCGAAAGCTTTTGCAGGTGCGGCGGCAGCAGATTGTGCCACGGCTGGCGGGCACAGCGTTTGGGAAAGCAGAGGCGGCGAGCAACGGATTGCTGACAGCCGACTGGCGCATGGGCGATGGCACCGCGCTTCGCCTCACCGCCAACCTGTCGGAAAAGGCTGTCAGCCACGGCGAAGCCACAGGAACCCCGATCTGGGGTAGCGAGTTGGGCAATAGCGTCCCGCCATGGTCGGTGCACTGGCGCATCGGATAGGAAAATGCCCCCGGCGATCCCGATCGCGACCTACCGCCTGCAACTGTCGGCGGATTTCGATTTCGACGCCGCCGCTGCCGTGGTGCCCTACCTGAAGGCGCTCGGCATCACCCATCTCTATGCATCGCCCTTCATGCGCGCCCGCAAGGGCAGCGCACACGGCTACGACGTCATCGACCACGCCCAGTTCAATCCCGAGCTCGGAGGCGAGGCTGGCTTCGAGCGGCTGAGCGCCATGCTGCGGCAGCATGATCTCGGGCTGATCCTGGATTTCGTGCCCAACCATGTCGGCGTACATTGTGCCGATAATCCGTGGTGGCTCGACATGCTGGAGTGGGGGCCCGCCTCCCCGCACGCGGCCTCCTTCGATATCGACTGGGAACAGTTGCCATACCGTGCCCGCGGCGGTGTGCTGCTGCCGATCATCGGCTCGTCCTACGGTCAGGCACTGGAAAACGGCGAGATCGAATTGCGCTATAACGCCGGCGAAGGCAGTTTTTCGGCCTGGTACTTTGAGCATCGGCTGCCGATCGCGCCGGAACGCTACGGCGAAGTCCTGCGTGTGATCGTCAAGGAAGCGGACGCGGAGGAAAGCGCGCCCGGCAGGGCGATGCTTGCGCTGGCCTCCCGTTATCAGGGGCCGCGACGCCCCAATCGCAAGGAAGCACCTGCCTTCAAGGCCGAACTGAAAGACATCGCGGGAGCTGTGGACATCATCGCGCATGGGCTTGCGGCCTATCGCGCTGGACCTGATCGCGCCGCTGCAACGCTCGCGCTGCATCATCTGCTCGAACGCCAGCACTACAAGCTCGGCCACTGGCGGCTCGCTTCCAGCGACATCAATTACCGGCGCTTCTTCGACATCAACAATCTGGCGGGCTTGCGTGTCGAGGACGCCGGCACCTTCGAGGCGGTCCATCGCCTGGTCAAACGACTGATCGCGGAGGAAAAGCTGCAGGGCCTGCGGCTCGACCACATCGACGGCCTGCGCGATCCCGTCCAGTATTTCCAGCGCCTGCGCCGGCTGATCCGCGATGGCTTTGGCGGGCGGAGCAGGCCCTTCTACGTGGTGGTCGAGAAAATTCTCGGCGAGCACGAAGAGCTGCCGCCGTTCGCCGGCGTTCACGGCACCACCGGCTATGAGTGGCTGAACGCGATCACCCATGTACTGACCGACGGAAGCGGCCTGGAGCCGCTCGACGAGATCTGGCGGCAGATCAGCAACCTTTCGCCGAAACTCGAACCGATCCTGCGGGAAGCCAAGCGCCGCGTGCTGGAAACGCTGCTGACCAGCGAGTTCACCGTGCTGACGCGCCTCCTGGCACGGATTGCCAGCGGGCATTACTCCACCCGCGACTACTCCGCCGACAGCCTGCGGCAGGCGCTCGAACTCTACGTGCTGCACTTCCCGGTATACCGCACCTACCTGACGGCGGCGGGCCCGTCAGCGCATGACCGCCAGTTGATATCAGGGACGATCGAACGGGCGCGCGCCGACTGGTTTGCCGCCGACGACGGCATCTTCGATTTTCTGCGCGACACGCTGACAATGGACCTGATCAGGCCCGGACGTACGCACCACAGCGCGCCGCGGGTGCGCCGGTTTGCATTGAAGGTGCAGCAGTTCACCGGACCGATGATGGCAAAGTCGCTGGAGGACACGACGTTCTATCGCTACCACCGCCTGCTTGCACTCAACGAGGTCGGCGGCGATCCCGCCGCAACGGCGTTATCGGTTGACGGCTTCCATGGGATCATGGAGGGGCGCGCCAGGGAATGGCCGCATGGCATGACGGCAACCGCAACGCATGACACCAAGCGCGGCGAGGATGCACGGGCGCGCATCATGGCGCTTTCGGAAATTCCGGGCGAATGGACCAGCACGGTAGCCCGATGGAAGCTGCTCAACGCACAGCATCTGCTCGTCGATGACGATTTGCGCGCACCGTCGGCGACATTCGAGTACATGCTGTATCAGGCGCTGGTGGGGGCATGGCAGCCGGACGACGCTTCGTTCGTGGACCGGATGCAGGAATATGCGCTGAAGGCGGCGCGCGAGGGCAAGCAGGAAACGAGCTGGCTCAATCCGCACGCGGCCTACGAGACGGGTGTCAAGGGCTTCCTCGCGAAGATTCTCGATCCCTCGCTGTCGAGCGAATTCCTGAATTCCCTGCAGACGCTCGCGCAGCGACTGTCGCTGCTGGGTGCCCTGAACTCGCTTAGCCAGATCACGCTGAAGACGACGATACCGGGCGTGCCGGATTTCTATCAGGGCACGGAGCTGTGGGATTTTTCGCTGGTCGATCCCGACAACCGGCGACCGGTCGATTTTGCCGAACGCGCAGGCCGGCTGGACGCGCAGGCAAATCCGGACTGGGATCGGCTGGTCGAGAAGTGGCCGAGCGGTCATCTGAAGCTGGCCTGGACACGGCATCTGCTGCAACTGCGAACCGAGCTCGCCGACGTATTCACCGATGGCGATTACGAGCCTTTGGAAGTCAGCGGAGCGCATCGCGGCCATTTTATCGGGTTCGCCAGGCGGCGAGGCCGCGAGGCCGCGATCACGGTTGTCACGCGATGGTTTGCACCATTTACCGACAACGGACGAAGCTGGCCGCGGCCGGAGACCTATAACGCAGCGCTGAATATCGGCGGCTATTCGCTCGAGGGTTTTTCCGACGCCGACGCCACGCAGTTACGTCTGTCCGATCTATTGACACATCTGCCGGTGGCCGCGCTGAAGGCCAGATTCAACGGCGCGCTCAAATCGGCGCGGGAGCGCAAGCGCACATAGTATCTACTTCTTGGTCAGCAGCAATTGGCCGCGGCTGCGGATCGCCGCCTGGGCCGCCTCGGCAAAGCGCTGCAACAGCCATGGCAGTACAACTTCCACCTGAACGTGATCGTCGGCGACATCGACATGGCCTGCCGCGCCTTGCCCGAGGGCGCGCACGCGGAAGATCATGCGGTTGTCTTCCCAACGCTCCTCGTCGACGCTTAGCATCGGCACGCTGGAAGCGGCGCGCGTCAATCCTGTCTTGAGGCGGCGCATCGCCTCGTCGCGGCCCAGACTATGCGGGATGGAAACCACGAGCGGTTTGGTCATCGCTGAAAAATCCTCCCTGATCTCACTACATGTAATTGTACGCGGTTCGAAGGTAAGGGACGACTGTACAATTGCCTCCAGTCCGGAACTTTCGTGATTCAGACTTGTTACTCCCAGTGATGGGCAGGATAGACACACGCCCCGCTTCGGGCTGAGGAGAGCTTCATGTCTATCGGCACAATCATTCTGATTATTCTCATCATCGCCCTGCTCGGCGGTTTCAGTGGCATCGGTGGCGGCCCGTTCTATGGCACCGGATATTACGGCGGCGGCGGATTGGGTCTGGTGATCGTGATCCTGTTGATCCTGCTGCTGCTCGGGAAGATCTAGTAAACTCGCAACTCGCAGGGTGGGCAAAGGTGCGGAAGCGCCGTGCCCACCCTTCTTGTTGCACGGACAATGGTGGGCCCGCTTCGCTTTTGCCCACCCTACGAAGATCATGAAGACTGTCATCACCCGCGGGTGATCCAGTATTCCAGGGACGTTGCGATCAATCGAGAGGCCGCGGCGTACTGCATGCCCCGACGGCGCCTATCACCGGGGCGGCCATTCGGCCGCCCCGGTGGCGGGGCATGACAGCTTTGGTTGGGACAGCGTGTCTGCATCAGCTACTTCGCCGCCAACTTCTTGATCGCCGGCTTGATCGACGCCGCCGCGTCATCGTAGCCGTCCCACGCTTTCGTCCTGCTCAGCAGCCCCGGCACCGTGCGGATCGTGTACTTCTTCGGATCGAGATCGCCGCGCACCTGCGTCCAGGTCAGCGGCATCGAGACGGTGGCGCCCTCGCGAGCACGCGGCGACAGTGCGGCGACCGCGGTCGACATCCGGTCGTTACGAAGATAGTCGAGGAAGATCTTTCTCTTGCGCAGCTTCTTCGACATGTTGAGCAGATAGCGCTCGGGATCATCGTTCGCCATCCACTGGCAGATGCCTTGCGCGAACGCTTTGGCCTCCTTCCACGAGACCTTGTCTCTTGCGCCATGAAGCAGCGGCGTCACCACGTGCAGCCCCTTGCCGCCGGTGGTCTTGCAGAAGCTTTCGAGGCCAACGGCGGTCAACCGCTGGCGCATGTCTTTTGCCGCCTCGATCACTTCCGCAAATTCGACATCCGGAGCGGGATCGAGGTCGAACACCAACCGGCCCGGCGTATCGTAGGCATTGGGCGCGCAATTCCAGGGATGCAGCTCCAGCCCGCCGATCTGCGCCACCGCTGCCAATCCCTCGACACGGTCGATCTGCACATAGGGCTTGCGGTCGCCCGAGACGTTGGCCAGATCCAGCAGGTTGGACATGCCCTGCATGGCGTGCCGCTGGAAGAATTTCTCGCCATGGATGCCGTCGGGCGCGCGCACGATGGAGCAAGGGCGGCCTTTGAGATGGCCGATCATCCATTCGCCGACGGCCTCGAAATATTTCGCGAGATCGAGCTTGGTCACCGGCTCGCCGTCGCCGGCATCGGGCCACATCTCCTTGTCCGGCTTCGAGATCACCACGCCCATGACTTCGGCGGCTTTGTCGGCTGCGGGCCGCGCGCTCCTGGTCTTGGTCGCCGCTTTTGCTGCTTTTCCCGGCTTCGGCTGCGCGACGCCTGACGTGGACGGGGTCTCTGCCTCTACCTCCTCGGCCGGCTTGTCCTGCCGCAGGCCCTTGAACGCGGCCTGACGGATATTTCCATCCGCGGTGAACCCCGCGAATTCGATCTCGGCGACCAGCTCGGGCTTCAGCCAATGCACGTCGCGGGCTTTCTTCGGCGCGTTCTTGCCGCCAAACGGGCTCTTGTCGGAGGCTGCCGCCTTCAGCGCCGGCATGATGCGGCGCACCTTGTCCTGCCCGAAACCGGTACCGACCATGCCGACAAAGGCGAGATGATCGCCGCGATAGACGCCGGCCATCAGCGAGCGGAATTTGCCGTTGGTGGTCTTCCAGCCGCCCAGCACCACCTCATGTCCCGCGCGGCATTTGGCCTTGGTCCAGCTTTCCGTGCGGCCGGAGCGATAGGGCCCGTTGAGCTTCTTGGAGACGATCCCTTCCAGTTCGAGCTTGCAGGCCGACTGCAGCACGGCAGCGCCGCCGCTTTCGAAATGCTCGACATAACGGATCTGCTTGTCCTTGCCCTTCTGCGTCGCCAGCAATTTCTTCAGCCGCGCCTTGCGGTCGTCGAGCGGCAGCTTGCGCAGATCCTCGCCGCCGGCAAACAACAGGTCGAACGCATAGAAGATCAGGCTTTCGCTGTCGCCGTCCGACAGCGCCGCCTGCAGGGTGGAGAAGTTGGGCGCCCCGTTATGATCAAGCGCGACGATCTCGCCGTCGATCAGCACGTCGGGAAGCGATGTCGCTTCCTCGGCGATCGCCTTGAACTTGTCGGTCCAGTCGAGGCCTTTTCGGGTATAGAGCACGGCATCGCCGCCCTCGACCCGCAATTGCACGCGGTAGCCGTCAAACTTGATCTCGTGGCACCAGCCCTCGCCGCCCGGCGGCCTCTCGACCACCGTGCAAAGCTGCGGCGCCACGAAATCCGGCATCGCTGCGACTTTCTTCGGCCTGACTGTTGGCGCCGGTGCGCGCGTCTTGATCTCCGGCGCGGCCCGCAAGGCGGCCGTCTTCCGCGAGATCCGCGCTTCGGCCGCGTCGCCACGGTTCGACTGCCAGACCGCGTCAGCCTTCGTCTTCCTGGCCAGCATGAACGGCTTCGGCGCCCTGCCCTTGCCTTGCGCGATCTGCTCCATCGTGCGGCCCGACGCGACCGAACGGTCCTCATCCAGGATGTCGTTGGCTTCCCCTTCTTTTACGAATTCGTCTCTGTGCTTGATCAGGAGCCAGTTGGTGCGCTTGCCGCCATAGCGATCGCCTTTCATCCGCACCAGCACCCAGCTTCCATGCAGCTTGCCGCCATGCAGGGTGAATTTCAGGTCGCCCTTCTTGAAGCCGCGGTCGGGATCATCTGATACCCAATAGCCGCGATCCCACAGCATCACCGTGCCGCCGCCGTATTGGTCTTCCGGAATGGTGCCTTCGAAATCGCCGTAGTCCAGCGGATGGTCCTCTACCTCGACCGCCAGCCGCTTGTCGTGGGGATCCAGCGACGGCCCCTTGGTGACGGCCCAGGATTTGAACACGCCGTCGAATTCCAGCCTGAGATCGTAATGCAGCCGGCTTGCGTCATGCTTCTGAATCACGAACCGCCGCTCTCGGGCCGGCGCGACCTTGACGTCGCCGGAAGGCTCCGCCGTTTTGCCGAAATCGCGCTTCTTGCGGTACGTGCTGAGTTTCTTCAACGCCACGGCCACACCTCAATCGAAACCGCCCCGCGGCAGACACCCGGAACGAAAACCCATACTAGCCGTTGAAGTTCCCAAACCCAACCGCGCCCGGAGATTGCAATGGCCCCCCGCGCCTACTGGAAAGGCTCGCTGAAACTTTCTTTGGTGTCATGCCCGGTCGTGCTGTATCCGGCCTCGACATCGGTCGAGAAAACACGCTTTCACATGATCAACAAGGAGACCGGCAACCGGCTGAAGCAGCAGATGATCGATGCCGAGACCGGCGACGTCGTCGAGAGCAACCAGAAAGGCCGCGGCTATGAGCTGAAAAAAGGCCAGTATGTCGAGATCGAAAAGGAGGAACTCGAAGCCGTCCAGATCGAGAGCAATCACACCATCGAGATCGACAGCTTTGTGCCGCGGGACGAAATCGACAAGCGCTACTACAACCACCCCTACTACATCGCGCCCGACGGCAAGGCCGCAGTCGACGCCTTCGCCGTGATCCGCGACGCCATGAAGGACGAAGACCGGGTGGCGCTGGCGCGTATCGTGCTGACCAACCGCGAGCACGTGATGGCGATCGAGCCGCTCGGCAAGGGCCTGCTCGGGACCACGCTGCGCTATCCTTACGAGCTGCGCGACGAGGAAGACTATTTCGAGGGCATCAAGACCCCGAAGGTCACCAAGGACATGGTCGAGCTCGCAGGACATATTCTGCACAAGATGGCGGCACATTTCGATCCCTCGAAGTTCAAGGACGAGTACGAAAACGCGCTGAAAGCGCTGGTGCGGCGCAAGGCTTCCGGCAAGCCAATCAAGGCCGCCGAGCCCGAAGAAAGGCCGGACAACGTCATCAACCTGATGGACGCGCTGAAGGCGAGCCTGAAAGGCAAGGGAGCGACGAAACGGCGCGCACAAGCCCCGGCCTCGCGGCGGGCGCCTGCGCGACGGACGTCAAGGAAAGCGCACCGGTCCGCAGCCAGGCACCGCAAGGCGAGCTAGCGCGGGCATATCCGTGTTATTGCTCACGCGGTTCTCGCGCGCCTTGGCCACCCTCCCGCTTGCATTACCCGAAGCCGGAAGGCATTTTCCCCTTGGGAACTGACGTCACCGACAATAGCGGCGCCGGACCGGGAGGAATGAATGGCATTGACGAAGTCGCATGTCGCAGGACCGACCACGCCTGCGGTACGGGAGATGACATTCGGCGATCTCTTGCGCAAGGCGGCTGAGGCCGCGCCCGATCGCCTCGCCCTGATCGCGGGCGTGCCTGACCCGGCACAGCGGCGGCAGTGGACCTACGCACAGTTCTATCGCGAAGCCCAGCGCACCGCCCGCGCGCTGCTGTCGCGCTTCAAGCCCGGCGATCGCATTGCCGTCTGGGCACAAAATATCCCGGAATGGATGATGCTCGAATTTGGCGCCGGCATGGCCGGCATGATCCTCGTGACCGTGAATCCGGCGTTTCGCGCCCGCGAGGTCGAATATGTCCTGAAACAGTCGCGCTCGGCCGGCGTCTTCGTTGTCAACGGTTTTCGCGGCAACCCGATGCTCGAGACGGTGAACGAGGTCAAGCCGAACTGCCCCGAGCTGCGCGAGATCATCTGCTTTGACGATTGGGATACGTTCATCGCCGCAGGCGATGACGAGAGCATCAAACTGCCAGCCGTCAGCCCCGACGATCCAGTCATGATCCAGTACACCTCGGGCACCACGGGCTTTCCGAAAGGTGCCCTGCTCCGCCATCGCGGACTGCTCAACAACGGCGCCGACACCGCCGACCGGATGGGCGTCGATCCCGGCGACGTCTTCGTCACTACGATGCCGCTGTTTCACACCGGCGGCTGCGTCTGCTGCGTGATCGGCGCCGTATCGAAGGCCGCGACCACGGTGCTGGTCGAGGCGTTCGAGCCAGGCCTCGTGCTGGAAATGCTCGGAACCTATCGTGGCAATGCGATGCTCGGCGTGCCGACCATGCTGGTTGCGATGCTGGAGCATCCGACATTCGCGGCGACCGATCTCTCCTCCGTCAAGGCGATCTGTTCCGGCGGCTCAACGGTGCCGGCTTCGCTGGTGCGACTGCTCGAGGAAAAGCTCGGCGCACCCTTCACGATCGTTTTCGGCCAGACCGAATGCTCTCCGGTCGCGGCGCAGACCCGCACCACCGACAGCGTCGAGGATAAGGCCAACACGATCGGGCTGCCGCTGCCCAACATGGAAACCAAGATCGTCGACCCAAATACCGGCGAGACGGTGCCGATCGGCACGATCGGCGAGTTCTGCACCCGCGGCTATCACGTCATGATCGGTTACTTCGAAATGCCCGATGCGACCGCTGCGGCAATCGATTCCGACGGCTGGCTACACACCGGCGATCTCTGCGCGATGGATGCCCGCGGCTACTGCACGGTTGAAGGCCGCCTCAAGGATATGATCATCCGCGGCGGCGAAAACATCTATCCGCGCGAGCTGGAAGAGCTGCTGTTCAAGCATCCCAAGGTCGGCGAGGTCGCCGTGATCGGCCTGCCACACGAAAAATGGGGCGAAGAGGTCGCAGCCTTCATCCGCCCGGCGCCGGGCGTTGCGATCGACAAGGAGGAGTTGATCGCCTACATGCGCGCTTCCCTCGCCCCGCACAAGACGCCAAAGCACTGGTATGTCGTCGACGCGTTCCCGCTGACCGGATCGGGCAAGATTCAGAAATTCAAGCTGCGGGAAGCCTGCACCAAGGGCGAGATGACGGCGATCTAGGTCGCTTCCGTTCATTGCAAATACTTTCGTCGTCGTCCCTGCGGAACGCAGGACCCATACGCCGCGGCTCATCTGCGGCGCGATGGGGCCAGTTGCCTTCGCTGCAATCTAGGCAGGTGGTTATGGGCCCCTGCGTTCGCAGGGATGACGAGAGTGATTTTCGTTGTGGGCTACAATCGCTCCCTCACCCCTTGAATGTCGGCTGCCGCGGGTGGATGCAGTCCTTGAAATCCGCAAAGCCTTTCCATGCCGGCTCCGGTGCCTCCTGTCCGGCAATCGGCACATAGATCGACGGCTCGATCGAACTCATCGTCGGAATATAGCGCGGGCAATTCGGGAAGATCGCGCGCGCGGTGACGCGAACGATAAGCTGCGCGCCGACGGTTTCCGCCAGAAGCGGATCATTGTCGCTCACGCTGGCGCTGCCGTTGACCCGCAAACGTTTCGGCTTTTCATGCATCGCGATGAACAGCAGACCGACATCGGCATTGACGACGATGTTGCCGAGGCTCTTGAACATGCCGTTGCCGTCATAGTCGGGGAACGCGAGCTCGGAAGGCCCGGTGATGCGCACCAACCCCGGCGCCCCGCCCTTGAACGAGCAATCGGGCCGCCCCTCGGCATCGGCGGTTGCCAGGAAGAAGTAAGGCAGACTTTCGATGAACTGCTTGTCGTCGGCGGTGAATTCCCTGCGCATCAATTTCTCTTCCAGCCGGTCCGAAATCCGGCGGCTGTCGAAGCGATCCTGCAATTGCCGGTTACCTTCGTGGTACATGACGCTCTCAGCCATGGCGTTGCGTCCTCCTGCTCTGATCACCTTTGCGCATGCGAAGTCAGCCCGGGCCAGATCACGGGGAAGCATACCACGTTGCTCAGGACGAGGGTGAATGGCATTGCGCGCTGGGCGCGCCCAGGAGCCAAGCGCGGACGAGCCGGGTGCAGCGACAGTTTCGCGTGTTGATCCGTAGCCCGGCGACATCCGGGACTTGTCAACACCGTACCCGGATGCGCGCAGCCTGTCATCGGGCGCGCGCTCGCGCGACCCGGTGGCTCCATTCGGCTGCGATTGGCCGCCTACTCCGCCGCCGACTGCAGCGCCAGCTTTTCGGCACGCACTGCGCAGAATTTGAACTCGGGGATCTTGCCGAACGGATCGAGCGCCGGATTGGTCAAGAGGTTCGCCGCCGCTTCCGCGTAGCAGAACGGCATGAACACCATGTTCTCCGGCACGTCGCGATCGGAGCGGACCTTGACCTCGACGGCGCCGCGGCGCGTTTCCAGTTTGATGAAATCGCCGGGCCAGACGCTGAGCTTGCGCATGTCCTTCGGCGACATGAACGCCACCGCCTCCGGCTCGATCTGGTCGAGCACGGATGCGCGGCGGGTCATCGAGCCGGTGTGCCAGTGCTCGAGCACGCGACCGGTCGAGAGCACCATCGGATATTCGGCATCGGGCACCTCGTCCGGTGCGATCACTTTCGCCGGAACGATCTTGCCGCGGCCGCTCTCAGTCGGGAAGCCCGTGGTGAAAATGATCTCGTTGCCGGGCTTGTTGGGATCGTCGACCGGATAGGTCACCGCGCCCTCGCGCACGAGCCGCTCCCAGGTGATGTTCTTCAACGATGGCATCACCTGCGTCATTTCGGTGAAGACATCGGCCGGGCCGTCGTAGTTCCAGGGCAGGCCCATCCGCTTGCCGATTTCCTGGATGATCCAGAGATCCTGCCGCGCATCGCCCGGCGGCCGGATCACTTCGCGCGCAATCTGCACGCGGCGGTCGGTGTTGGTGAAGGTGCCGCTCTTTTCCGCAAACGCAGACGCCGGCAGGATCACGTCGGCGTGGAACGCAGTCTCGGTGACGAAGAGATCCTGCACCACCAGGTGATCGAGCATGGCAAGCGCGTGACGGGCGTGCTGCAGGTCGGGATCCGACATCGCGGGATTTTCACCCTCGATATACATGCCGTTGATTTGGCCGGCATGGATTGCGTTCATGATCTCGACCACGGTGAGACCGCGAACCGGATCGAGATCCTGATGCCAGAGTTTTTCGAAAGGCTCGCGCAGATCCGTGCGTCCGACCGGCTGATAGTCCGGCAGGAACATCGGAATCAGGCCCGCGTCGGAGGCGCCCTGCACGTTGTTCTGGCCGCGCAGCGGATGAAGCCCGGTGCCGGGACGGCCGACCTGACCTGTCGTTAGCGCCAGTGCGATCAGGCAGCGCGCATTGTCGGTGCCGTGGATGTGCTGGCTGATGCCCATGCCCCAGAAGATGATCGAGGCCTGCGAGCGCGCGTAAGTTCGTGCCACTTCCTTCAGCGTCTCCGCGGGGATACCGCAGATCGCTTCCATCTTCTCCGGCGGGAATTCCTTGATGCGCTCGGCGAGTTCGTCAAAGCCTTCGGTATAGCCCGCGATATATTGCTGGTCGGTCAGCCCCTCGGTGATGATGGTGTGCAGCATCGCATTCAGCATCGCGACGTCGCTGCCGGGCTTGAAAGCGAGGTGACGCCAGGCGTGGCGCGACAGCGCCTGCCAGCGCGGATCCATCACGATCAGCTTGGCGCCGCGCTTGGCCGCGTTCTTGAGATAGGTCGCGGCGACCGGATGGTTCACGGTCGGATTGGCGCCGATGACGACGATGACTTCAGCGTCCATCGCCGCAGCAAACGGCGCCGACACCGCGCCCGAGTTGAGGCCTTCCATCAAGGCCGCGACCGACGAGGCGTGGCAGAGCCGCGTGCAGTGGTCGACATTGTTGGAGCCAAAGCCGGTGCGCACCAGCTTCTGGAACAGGTAAGCCTCTTCGTTCGAGCCTTTTGCCGAACCGAAGCCGGCGAGCGCCTTGACACCCTTCTCGTCACGAATCTTGACGAGGCCCTTTGCGGCGATATCCAGCGCTTCGTCCCATGAGGCTTCGCGGAAATGCGTGAACGGATTGGCCGGATCGACCTGGTCGTTGGCATCCTTCTTCGCATTCGGCAGCCGCACCAGCGGCTTTGTCAGCCGATGCGGGTGATGGATGTAGTCGAAACCGAAGCGGCCCTTGACGCAGAGCCGGTTGTGGTTGGCCGGGCCGTCGCGGCCCTCGGCGTAGATGACCTTCTCGTCCTTGACCTGATAGGTGACCTGGCAGCCGACGCCACAGAACGGGCAGAGCGAATCCACCTTCTTGTCGGCATAGGTGACGCGGGTCTGCTTCTCGTCCAGCATCACCGAAGGCATCAGGGCGCCGGTCGGACAGGCCTGCACGCACTCGCCGCAGGCCACGCAGGTCGATTCACCCATCGGGTCGTCGAAGTCGAAGACGATCTTGGCGCCGGCATTGCGATAGGCCATGCCGATGACGTCGTTGACCTGCACCTCGCGGCAGGCGCGCACGCACAGGCCGCACTGGATGCAGGCGTCGAGATTGACGCTCATGGCGGGATGGCTGGTATCGCCCTGCCACCGCTCGGCCGCCGGGAAACGGCTCTCGGTGACCTCGACCTTTTCGGCCCAGTGCCAGAATTTCGAATCGGGATCGTGCGAGGTCTCGCGCGCCGGCTGATCGGCGACCAGCAATTCCATCACCATCTTCTGCGCGGCGACGGCGCGGGCGCTTTCGGTCTTCACCTTCATGCCGACGCTCGGCGTGCGCTTGCAGGACGCCGCCAGCACGCGCTCGCCCTCGATCTCGACCATGCAGGCGCGGCAGTTGCCGTCGGGCCGGTAGTCCGGCTCCGGCGAATAGCACAGATGCGGAATTTCCTTCTGGTGGCGTTTTGCCACCTGCCAGATGGTCTCGCCCGCGTTGGCCTCGACCTGTTGGCCGTCGAGTTCGAACTTGATCTTGGTCATTCCGCGGCCTCTTTCGGCACGAATTCTTCCGGAAAATATTTAATCACTGACGTCAGCGGATTCGAGGCGGCTTGTCCAAGCCCGCAGATCGAGGCGTCGCGCATCGCCTGGCTCAATTGGTCCAGCAGTTCGCGGTTCCAGACCGGCCGCTGCATCAAAAGCGCGGCCTTCTGGGTTCCAACACGGCACGGCGTGCACTGGCCGCAGCTTTCATCCTCGAAGAATTTCATCAGGTTCAGCGCCGCGCCCTTCACGCTGTCCTGCTCGGACAGGATGACGACGGCGGCGGAACCGATGAAGCAGCCGTATTTTTCCAGCGTGCCGAAATCGAGCGGGATGTTGTCCATCGATGCCGGCAGGATGCCGCCCGACGCGCCGCCCGGCAGATAGGCGTGGAAGGTATGACCGTCGGCCATGCCGCCGCAGAACTCGTCGATCAGTTCGCGCACGGTAACGCCTGATGGCGCCAGCTTCATGCCGGGATTTTTCACGCGGCCCGAGACCGAGTAGCTGCGCAAGCCATGACGGTCGTTGCGGCCGTGGCTCTTCCACCACTCTGCGCCCTTCTCGACGATGTCGCGCACCCACCACAGCGTCTCGATGTTGTTGATCAGCGTCGGCAGGCCGAACAGGCCGACCTGGAACGGGTAAGGCGGCTTGTGCCGGGGAAGACCGCGCTTGCCCTCGATCGATTCGAGCAGCGAGGATTCCTCGCCGCAGATATAGGCGCCCGCGCC
Organism: Bradyrhizobium icense; assembly: GCF_001693385.1. Taxonomy (NCBI): domain Bacteria; kingdom Pseudomonadati; phylum Pseudomonadota; class Alphaproteobacteria; order Hyphomicrobiales; family Nitrobacteraceae; genus Bradyrhizobium; species Bradyrhizobium icense. The sequence continues at coordinate 1,373,970 of NZ_CP016428.1, read as the reverse complement.
GCGGCGCATATGCAAGACCGGACCACCCGGCGGCAGCTTTGCGATCTCACGCGTAAGAATTTCGCGTGAGGCCGGATATTCGTCGCGGATGTAGATGTAGACGTCTGTGGCCTCGACCACATGCGCTCCGATCAGCATGCCCTCGATGAAGCGATGCGGATCGGTTTCGAGATAGAAGCGGTCCTTGAACGTGCCGGGTTCGCCCTCGTCGCCATTGATCGCCATCAGCCGCGGGCCGGGCTCACCCAGCACCGCACGCCATTTGCGTCCCGTCGGAAAGCCTGCGCCACCGAGCCCGCGCAGCGAAGCGTCATCGAGCGACTTCAGCAGATCCTCCCTGCTCATTTCGCCCGAGCGCAGGCGGTTGAGCAGCTTGTAGCCACCGCCGGCCACATAGGCCTCGTAGTCGGTATATTCGGGCAGATGCGCGTGGGTGTCGCCGGCTTTCGCGGCCGCCAGTACATTCGTCACCGTCGCATGATCGACGAAGTGATGGCCGACTTCGGCGGCGGGCGCGGTATCGCAGCGGCCAACACAGGGCGCGCGCACGACGCGGATGCCGGGGCCGGCACTGTCCTGCAGTTCATGCAGCAGCTTTTCCGCGCCCATCATGGCGCAGGTCAAGGAATCGCAAACGCGAATGGTCAGCGGTGCGATGTCAGGCGCGCCCTCCTTCACCACGTCGAAATGTGCATAGAAAGTCGCGGTCTCGAACACTTCCGCAAATGACAGCTTCATCTCGTCGGCGAGCGCTGCCAGATGCGCGGCCGAGATCTGGTGATACTTGTCCTGGATCAGGTGCAGGTGCTCGATCAGCAGGTCGCGCCGCCGCGGCCGGTCGCCGAGCAGGAGCCCGATATCGTGGGCGGCGGTGGGGTCGACCTGACGGCCCTTCTGCGTCGCCTTGGCCCGCTTCCGTCCCGCGCCCGGATGATCGAACGAGCGGACTTTTTGTAGGTCGTGTACGTCGTGATCCATCGAAACGTCTCGTTCCCTGCCGATGTCTTGCTGCGAGCTTAGTTCGTGGCATGCCAGATGCCAAGCTAATTATCGCGCTCTGATAGGCATTTAAGGCGGCAGGCGGGAGCGCAGCATAGATTTGGCCGCGCTTGGCGCGAACCATGCCGGGCCTGCCTTGCCCGATGACGGATGAGACCTCGTATTGATCCCGAGATCAATAAAGCAGTCTCATGTTGCGATTGCGAACGCGTATCGATTGACTCTGCGATTGCTCGATACGAATCCAAAATGATCCGCAAGCAGTCCGCAATAGCATCATTATGCATGATGCCTCGCGGGCCAGCTCAGTTCCCCGGCGTGTCCGCTTTCTCGATCAAGAACACGATACGGCTCTCCGCGCGCTCGGCGATCTCGACCTTGTCACCGGTTTCCCGGATCAGGTTGGGAATATCGATTACCGACAGCGGATCGGTGCAATGTACTTCGAGAAAATGGCCCGGCGTGACCGCCTTCAGCGCCTTGCGCGTTTTCAGCGCCGGCAAGGGACATTTCAGTCCGGTAAGATCGAGCTTGGTCGTGGTGGCCATGTCTCGAACATGGCGAAGCAGAGACACAACGTCAACATAGCGTTTTCGAGCGAAATGGGTACCGGTTCGCGTCAAGATAACGCATCAAACAAGAAGCTACACCAGACTTGCGTAGGACAGAAAGCCGACTGTCTGGCCGGGCTCGATCAGCGTCACCTCTTCGCCCAGTTCAACCAGGCCGTCGGTGTCGACCAGTGACGACAACAGTCCTGCGCCCTCGCGCGGAAACTTCTCCGCTTCGAGCACGCCATCGGCACCCTTGCGCAAGCTGACGCGGACATATTCGCGGCGCGAAATCTTCTTCTTGTAGCTGAAGGCGGCGCGAACCGGCATCGGCAGAAGCGGCTCCGGCCGCGCGCCGGACAGCGCGAGAATGGTCGGCCGCACCACGTGAACGAAGGTGACAAAACTCGCCACCGGATTGCCCGGCAGTCCGATGAACGGCGTACCGCCGATGATGCCCATCGCAACGGGGCGACCCGGCTTGATCGCCATCCGCCACAGCACCAGCCTGCCGACGCTTTCGACGCTTGCCTTGACATGGTCCTCTTCACCGGTCGAAACGCCGCCCGTCGTGAGGATCAAATCATGGCTGCCGGCCACCTCCTGCAGCGCGCGGGCCAGCGAGGCGCGATCGTCCCTGATGATGCCGAGATCGCTGACCTCGCAGCCGAGCCGCGACAACATCGCCATCAGCATGAAGCGGTTGGAATCGAAGAGTTGCGCCGCGGCGCGCGCTTCGCCGGGCGAGGCCAGTTCGTTGCCGGTAGAGAACACCGCGACGCGGATACGCCTGACAACTTCGAGCCGTGTCAGGCCGAACGCCGCGGCAAGCGCGACATCCTGCGGCCGCAGCCGCTGACCGGCATGCAGCGCCGCAACGCCGGAGGGAATGTCTTCGCCCGCGGGCCGCACATTGGCCCCCGGCTTGAGGCCCGCAGGAAGCACCACCTTGTCGCCCTCGACGCGCACGTCTTCCTGCATGAACACGGTATCCGCGCCTTCGGGCATCGGCGCACCGGTGAAGATGCGCGTCGCCTGCCCCGGCTTGAGTGGCCCAGATGCGGAGCTACCCGCCTGAACACGACCGGTAACCGGAATTGCCTGTTCCTCCTTCTGCGGCAGGTCGCGGCTCGAAACCGCATAGCCATCGACGGCGGAATTGGTGAAGGGCGGCAGTGGCAGCGGCGCCAAAATCTCGTGCGCAAGGATCCGGCCATCGGCGCGGCCGAGCGTGACTGTCTCGACATCCACGACCGACGTCACGCGCGTGGCAATGAGCCCGACGGCCTCATCGACCGACATCATCGGACCGCCGAAGGCAAAGCAATCGTCGGACAATTGCGCCATGTGCCTGATCAGCCCTCAGCTTCGCATTTGGCCAGCACGTCTTCGAGCGATATCGCAGACCGCAACATCATCGCCGCCACCGCCTCGATATCGTCGAGATGGGCAGTCGGCAACTTGGTTTCAACCGCCGTATCGGTGGCGATTCCGACAATGCCGGGATCGTCGGGGAACAGCAGCGGCTTTTCATTCGCGGCGCGGTAAACCTCGATCTTGCGGTGCGGCTCGCGCTTAAAGCCCTCGACGACGACGAGATCGACCGGCGACATCTTCGCCAGCAGTTCCGGCAATCGTGGTTCATGCGCCCCGCGCAGCTCATGCATCAGCGCCCAGCGCCGGCCCGACGATACCAGAACTTCGGCCGCGCCGGCCTCGCGATGCCGCCAGGAATCCTTGCCGGGCACGTCGACATCGAAGGCGTGATGGGCATGCTTGATCACGGACACGCGCAGGCCCTGTTTTAAGAGTTGCGGGATCGCCCGCGTCAGCAAGGTGGTCTTGCCGGCGCCGCTCCATCCCGCGAGGCCTATCACTTTCATCACATTCTCCGACGGCGGCCCGTCATTGCGGCGAGCGAAGCGACGAAGCAATCCAGACCTTTGTCGAGGACGGGCTCATGGATTGCTTCGCAGCGCTCGCAATGACGAGCTGAGGCCGCATTGTTCATGCCCGGAAATGCTTTATATCGGCTGGAAGCCATTGTCATGCTAACCTGCGTCCCATGATGAAGATGGAAAAAGCCCCAGCCCCCCTGATCGTGCCGAATCCCGAGGATCCGCGGCTGACGGAGCGCGTGGCCGGGACCGATCAGACGGGCGCGGCCGTCGAAATCCGGGTGCCGGTGGAGCGGCCGCTGACGCTATATCTGAACGCGCAGGAGATCGTCACCATGATGACGATCGGCGACTATCCGGAATATCTGGCGCTCGGCTATCTCCTGAACCAGAATATGCTGAAATACGACGACGTCGTTACCGAGGTCGAATATGACGACGATCTTCAGGTCGTGGTGGTGCGCACCGAGCACCACACCAATTTCGAGGCGAAGCTAAGGAAGCGCACGCAGACGTCCGGCTGCGCCCAGGGCACGGCGTTCGGCGACCTGCTCGAAGCGGTGGAAAGCGTGGCACTGCCGAAGGCCGAGCTTCGTACATCGTGGCTCTACGAGATGACCCGCACCATCAACACCATGCCCTCGCTCTATCTGGAGGCGGGCGCGATCCATGGCTGCGTGCTGTGCAAGGAAGGAGCGCCCGTCTGCTACACCGAGGACGTCGGCCGCCATAACGCGGTCGACAAGATCGCGGGCTGGATCTATCGCCACGGCGTCGATCCCGCCGACAAGATCCTCTACACCACCGGCCGCCTCACCTCGGAAATGGTGATCAAGACGGTGCGGATGGGCATTCCCATTCTGGTCTCGCGCTCGGGCTTCACGGCGTGGGGTGTCGAGCTGGCGCGGCAGGTCGGGCTGACGCTGGTCGGACGCACGCGGGGAAAACGCTTCATCGCGCTGTCGGGACAGGAGCGGATCGTGTTCGACCAGAACCTCGATTATGTCGAGGAAGAATCCGCGCGGCACAAGCGCAAGGGCGAAGAACGTGACGACTAGGATTCCGGGCGTACTGCTCGCCGGCGGCCTCGCGCGGCGGATGGGCGGTGGCGACAAGCCGATGCGCATGATCGCTGGCCGCACCATTCTCGACCGCGTGATCGCGCGGCTGAAACCGCAATGTGACGGCCTGATCCTCAACGCCAATGGCGACCCATCACGCTTCGCGGCGTTCGGCCTGCCGGTCATCGCCGATGGCGTCGCCGACTTTCCCGGCCCGCTCGCAGGTATCCTCGCCGCACTCGACTGGGCTGCGGCCAACCGGCCGGATGTAAAATTTGTTCTCAGCGCCGCCGCGGACTGCCCATTCCTGCCGCGCGATCTGGTGTCGCGGCTGTATGGCGCGGTGGAAGCTGACAATGCCGAGCTGGCCGTTGCCGCCTCCGAAGGCCAGTCACATCCGGTAATCGGATTATGGAGCGTCGGCTTGCGCGAACAATTGCGCCACGCGCTGGTCGTCGAGGACATCAGGAAGATCGACCGCTGGACTGCGCGCTACAGGCTCGCCACGGTGACATGGCCGGTCACGCCGCTCGATCCGTTCTTCAATGCCAACACCATGGACGACATCGCGGAAGCGGAGCGGCTGGCAGCGCTTGATGGGGGTTAGGCGGCCAGATAGCCGCAGGTTCCGCGTTGAACCGGATTGCGGCTGATGGCGACCACTGGGTACCTAAGCGGGCATCCGCCCGCCAGATGTCGAGAAACGCAGATGAGCGAGCTCCTTTTGGGTGTTCTGGCTTTCATCGTTCGGGCGATCACCTTCGCTCTGGATGTCGCGGTGTTCATTTCCGACACTAAGCGGCTCTCCCGCTGGGTTACCGGCAGCAGCACGTTTGCCGCGGTGCCGGCGGAGGCGAAAATTATGACCCCGGCGGCGAAGCGCGCGCTGGCCGAAGCCGAGCAGCGCAACCACTTTCTTTACCTGCCCCGCAAGTAGCGCCGTCCTCTATGGCGCCAGCGGCACGCTCCAGGCGTCGTAGCCGTACACCCGGTCGGTATCGGTCTTGGCGCTGAGCCAGGTGTTGGCACGCGAGGTTGCCTGGATGCGCGCAGTTCGCTCCTTGCGCGTCGCCTCGAAACGACGGAATGCATTGGCAGCGCTCTCCCGCTCGACGCCCTCGAGGCAACGCGACAGCGCCGCGGCAGTCGCGAGCCCACCCATGCCGGCGCCAACAATCGCAATCGATAGCGGTCTTGCCATTCCCATCCCTGCCCCGAGCCGCTTCTGTCGGCGGCTTCTTCAGTTCGCGACTGCGTCAGGCCGGCCGAAATCCCGCCTGCTGCAGCGCCGCGCGGCCCGCTTCGGAAGCCAGCGCGTCGAGAAAGGCCTGCACCGCCGGCCGTTGCTTGCGCGCCTTCACCAGCGCAAAATCATAATGCTCCTCGGCAAAGGGAATGAAACCCAGGTCTGACGCATGTGCGACCGGCGCAATGGTCACGCCCCAATCGGCACGGTGCTGTGCGACGGCAGCCGCCACCGCGTTGTGCGAGCGGGGCTGATTCCAGTAGCCGTCGGGGCGCGCGCCGCCGAGCAGCCGGTCGATCAGGATGCGCGTGCCGGCGCCCTGGTTGCGATTGACCATGATACAGGCGGGGTCGGCCAGTGCCGCGCGTACGGCGTCCTCCGCGCTCAGGCCTTCGAAGCGCCTGTCACCTTTGCTGAAGACGATGCCTTGCATGCGACGCCAGCCCGATACCAGTTCGAGTCCGTCTGCGAGAAAAGGCGTGTTGTAGGTCTCGGTCTTCTCATCGAACAAATGGATCGGCGCAAGATCGCACTCGCCGCGCTTGGCGGCCGATAGCCCGCCCAGGCTGCCGACCGCGATCGAGCGCACGGTGAGTCCAGCAAGCGCCAGCGGCGCGGTGACGAGATCGAGCCCGGTGCAATGGCTGCCGACGATGACGAGATCTGGCACCCGCACGTGCGGCGTGAACAGCGTCACTTCGGTCTCGCTGCCGGCCAGCATCTGGTCAGCCAGTGCATCGATCCGCAGAAAGCCATCGGCCTGTGCAAAGGAGGTGATGGCGCCGGAGCCTTTGCCGGTGGGATAGGCAATCAATCCGTCCGCGCCTTCGACCAGCGATACCATGACGAACTCGGTGCGGCCGAGTTCGGAGGCGATCCGCACGGGCACGCGTGCGTTGACCTTGGCATCCGAACGCGGCGGCAGGCCGGCCATGCGCCGCAGCACCGGCACGATCATGTCGTGGAAGGTGAACATCGCCGAGGTCGGAAATCCCGGCAGGATGATCACGGGCTTGCCGTCGCATACTGCAAGGCACAGCGGCTTGCCGGGCTTGAGCGCAACGCCATGGGCGATGATGCCGGGCTTGCCGAGCCGGCCGATGATGCGGTGGGAGACATCGCCCGCGCCCTTGGACGTGCCGCCTGACAGCACCAGCATGTCGCTGCCCGCGAGCGCATCGCGCATCGCGGATTCGAGCTGCGCCTCATCATCGGCGATGGCACCAAGAAAATTTGCCTCGCCACCATTCTCCGTGATCGCCGCAGTGACGATCGCGCCATTGATGTCATAGATCGCAGCCGGCCGCAGCGAATGGCCAGGCTGCACCAGTTCATCGCCGGTGGAAAGGATCGCAACGCGTGGCCGCCGCGCGACGGTCGCTTCCGCGATGCCGCAGGCCGCCAGCATTCCGATCTCGCGCGAGCCGATGACGGTGCCGGCGCGCAGCAGCACTTCGCCGCGGGCGATGTCGGAGCCGGCATAGGACACGAATTGACCAGGCGAGGCGGCTCGGCGGATGTCGATCGCGCGATGTCCCGCCGGCTGTGTATGCTCGACCATGATGACGGCGTCCGCCCCGCGCGGCACCGGACCGCCGGTCGCGATCGGCGTGGCCGTTCCCGACAATACCGGCCGCGTCGGCGCGGTACCGCAGGCGATCACTTCGTCGTTCAGCATCACGCGTACCGGCGAAGCCTCGCGGGCAGAAGCAAGGTCGGCGGAACGCACTGCAAAGCCATCGACGTTGGAGCGATCGAACGGCGGCACATCGATCGGCGCCACGACGTCTTCGGCGAGCGCGCAGCCCAGCGCATCCGCAAGCGGCCGTTGCTCGCTCGGCACGGCACGCGGTAACAAGGCGGCCTCGAAACGGGCCAGCGCATCCTCGCGCGACAGGATCGTCAGGAACTGGTCCTGCTCGTTACTGTCGCGATCTCTGGGCGACGGCGTATTGGTCATTCCCGAACTCATATCAATCCCGCAACATATAGGCATCGACCGGGCTGCCCGCCGCAAATCCTTCCGAGCTGCCGGGCACAACGAGCCAGGCTTCGGCGCGGGCAATTGCCGCCAGCGACAATTCGCCCACGGCAAGCGTGATCCATCTATCCTGCTCCCGCTGCAGCAACACGATCTCGGCGACGCCGACCTGAGATGCAATCTTGCGCGCTAGCGGCAAATTGACGGTTTGTCGGCAGTTCCGACCCGAGAGCCGATCGAGTACGGGACGCGCCAGCGTCCACCAAGCCGCAACGGCCTGATCCGGCGCGCCCGGCAGCACGACGACGGGCATCTTGCCGATGCGCCCGACGGCCGCGGTACGGCCGGGCTGCAGGGCAATGCCGTGGGCGAGAATTTTGCCGCGCGCGGACAAGGCCGTCACCGCCGCATCGGTGCGACCGACGCCGGAACCGCCGACGATCAGAAGCAGATCGCCAGCGCTATCATCCAGTGCCGCCGCAATCGATCCGGCATCGCGTCCCGCGGCCGTCAGGGACACGGCTTCGGCGCCTGCGGCGCATGCGCTCTCGGCGATCAGCTCCGCCGTCATGCTGCCGCCGGGGACGTTGACGATACCGAGCCGCGGACGGCGGACTTTCAAGCGCTCCATTCCAACAGCGCGCGCGATGAGGAGATGGCGCGGCAGCACGGGCCGCCCGGCCTCCGCGACCGGACTGCCCGCCGCGATATCGCTGCCGGCCCGGCGCACGCCCTGCCCCGGGATAGCCTCCGCCAGCACCTGCGGGAGCGGACCGGAGATGTCGAGAGAATCGGAATCCAGCACGCAGTCGCAACCATCCGGCATGGCCTCGCCGGCCTCGACCCAGGCCGGCGGCGCCGACAACGGCAAGGGCGAATACGACGATGCGCCGACGAGATCGCGCGCGCAAAACGCGTAGCCGTCGGCCGCGGCGATATCGCGCGGCGGATGAGTCTTGAGCGGCGGCATCTCGGCAGCAATGCAACGTAGCGCCTCGACAAGCGTTGGTTCGACCGGCGCCACCGGTTCCACGCCCTGCAGCAGCGCATCGAGCGCCTTTTCAAGCGGCGTAAGTGAGGTTGGCAGGCGCTGCGGCGAGGTCATGGCTCGCCTATGCCCTGAATCGGGCCGGAAATAAACAGAACCCGGTACCGCTCGCAGGCGAGCCCTCCCTGCCGCGACGTTGACGTCACGGCAAAATAGTTGCAAATGAGACCAATCGGCGGATCAACCGCCTGCAAAAAACCAACGGCCAACGCGCCGATTCGAGGGGAGAAAACAGGGATGTTCGCCAGGAACCTTTCCAGGCTTGCCGTGCTCATGGCCGCGACGCTGGCGCCAGCCGCAGCACTCGCGCAAATTTCAGACGACGTGGTCAAGATCGGCGTCCTCACCGACATGAACGGGCCGGCGGCGACACCGACCGGCCAGGGCTCGGTCACCGCCGCGCAAATGGCAATCGACGATTTCGGCGGCAAGGTGCTGGGCAAGCCGATCAGCATCATCGTCGGCGACCACCAGCTCAAGCCTGACATCGGCGGCGGCATCGCGCGGCGCTGGTACGACGTCGATCAGGTCGATCTGATCGTCGACGTGCCGGTGTCTGCCGTGGGGCTGGCGGTGCAAGGCATCGCCAATGAAAAAAAGAAGCTGTTCATCACGCATTCCACCCTCACTGCGGACTTCCACGGCAAATCCTGCTCGCCCTACGCGATGCAGTGGGTGATCGACACCCGTTCGCTCGCGGTCGGCACCGCGCAGGCGGTGGTGAAGCGCGGCGGCGATAGCTGGTTCTTCATCACCGATGACTACGCGTTCGGCCATTCGCTCGAACGCGATGCTTCGAGCGTCGTCACCGCCAATGGCGGCAAGGTGCTGGGCTCGGTGCGTCCACCGCTCGCCACGCCCGATCTGTCGTCCTTCGTGCTGCAGGCGCAGGCTTCGAAGGCCAAGATCATCGGCATCGCGGCAGGCCCGCCAAACAACATGAACGAGATCAAGACCGCCGCCGAGTTCGGCGTTTTCAAGGGCGGACAGCAGATGGCGGCCTTGCTCGCGCTGATCACAGACATTCATTCGCTGGGATTGCCGGCAGCCCAGGGCCTGTTGCTGACGACGTCATTCTACTGGGACATGGACGACAAGACCCGCGAATGGTCGAAGCGCTATTTCGCCAAAATGAACCGGATGCCGACGATGTGGCAGGCCGGCGTCTATTCCTCGGTCATGAGCTATCTCAACGGCATCAAGGAAGCAGGCACCGACGAGCCGCTGAAAGTGGCGGCGAAGATGCGCGAGAAGCCGGTCGAGGATTTCTTCTCCCGCAACGGCAAACTGCGCGAGGACAATCTGATGGTGCACGACCTGTGGCTGATGCAGGTCAAGAAGCCCGAGGAATCGAAATATCCATGGGACTATTATCAGATCCTCGCCAAGATTCCCGGCGACGAAGCGTTCGGGCCGCCCGATCCGGCGTGCGCGATGGTGAAGAAGTGATCTCTGGTCGTCCCTGCGAAAAGCAGGGACCATAACCACAGGGTCGCGTTGTTGCGAAGGCTGGAGCCGTCACCTGACGCAACAACGGGCATTCGTGGTTATGGGTCGGCATTCGCCGGGGCGACGAGTGGAAGCAGATGCGCTCTACTTCGCCACCCCCGCTTCGCGGAAATACTTCATCACACCGGGGTGAACCAGTCCCGTATTCGGCGCCGCCGCCACCGTGTTCGCAGCCGTGGTCTCGCAGGCCTGCGCAAGCTTCTTGCACAGCGCCGCCTCCTGGCCGTGCAGCGTGCGCGCCAACCGGTAGGCGACGTCGTCGGGCAAGCTTTCGCGCGCCAGCACAAAACTCCATGAGCCGATGGAATCGATCGCCGCCGGCTGGTTCGGATAGCTGTTGGCGGGCACCGTCAGCGGTTTGAGGAACGTGTGCTTGGCGCGGACGCGGGCGATCTCGCTGGCGTCGGGTGCGATAAATCGCGCGCCGCCGGGCGCCTGCACCATCGCGGCAAAGCCGGGCCAGCCGACGCCCGCGCCCCACAGCGCGGCGGCGCGGCCGTCCTGGACCATGGCGGGGCCGTCGCCGGCGCGGTCGAGATAGATCGACTTGAAGTCCTCGTCCTGCTTCAGCCCGATGCCGTCGAGGATATAGCGCGACAGGATCGGCAGGCCCGAGCCCTTCGCGCCGAACGCGACCGGCTGGCCGACCAGATCCCGGATCGTCTTGTAGGGACTGCCCGCCCGCACCACGAACATGCCGGGGCTGGAATACATCGCGGTCAGGATTTTCAGCTTCGTCGCCGGCCGGCCGATGCCCATGAAGGCTTCGTAGGCGGGCTCCCCCGCCACCAGCGCGATATCGAGCTTGTCGGATTCCAGCAGCGGGATGTTTTCGTTGGAGCCCTTGGTGTTGCGCGGCTCGATCGACAGCGCCGGATCGGCGGCATTCATCACTTCCGCAAAGGCATTGCCATAAACCGGAAAGCCGCCGCCCGGCGTCGCGGTTCCCAGGCTGATTGCGCTCTTGGAAATGGCCTTGCCTCCCTCCTGCGCCACGGCGGCGCCGGCAAACAGGAGCAGGCCGACGCAGGCGATCCGAGCGAGTTTCATTGTTGGCCTCAAGCGTTCGGTGACGAATGATGCACGAGAGGTTTTAGGCAACCAGAAGGGCTTGTGAAAGCGTGTTTTCTACCCCGATCCCGGCATTGCCGTATCGCTGTCATGCCTGTAAACGATGGCGGCACCGTTGCCGGCCGCCCTTCCCGCGGCCGCCCCGCGGCGGGGCCTGTAGCTCAATGGTTAGAGCCGGCCGCTCATAACGGTCTGGTTGCAGGTTCGAGTCCTGCCGGGCCCACCAGCCTTCGCGCGCTTCGGCTAGGCAAGCCCGTGCCACAAATTCCAGGCGAAGCGAGCGAAGGCTGTCGCGCCGAAGCCCACGGGGCGAAGGCGGACCGGTCTCGCTCCCAACCAAAATATCGAAAACAACCCCATGCAAAGTAGCGCGGCGGTCCCAAGGCTGCTTCGAAGGACACCAAAGACATTTGACACATCGGGCAAATCAGTGGTTCAAACCCAATATCGCATCCACGATTGAGTGTCGCACCCGTTAATCTCGGCGGCGGAAATTGTTGCTGGACCTTCGATTTGGCCAGGGCCTCCGCAGTTCAATCGTAGAATCGGCGACCTTAAGCGGCACCTGCAAAGCGTTCTTGACGGCATGCTGTCGAGCAGACCCGAAAGCCAGAGCAAAGACGGGCGAGCCGTTGGGGGTTTTCTCGGGACCCCCATGACCTTCTCGTAGTGTCAGGTGACAGAAAAACCGCGTGCACCCCGCCGACGCTCAAGCTCGCCGGGCCACACGCGATCACGGTTCCTGCGTACCGATTGGCGCAACCGTGAGCCCTTCGATGCCGCTGCGTGCGACGGAGTCCGCCAGAAAGCCGCTCGAGCGCATCTCGCCGAGTGCCGCGTTGACCAACTGAAGCCGGTCCTGGTGATCGAGTGGCACGGCCACGGCTTGCGGCACACCATAAAAGTTGTCGTCGAGCATTCGCAAGCCAGGAACGCCGCGCGTCCCGCTGGAGAGCCGCTGTCGCCCACCTGCGAAGGCAGTCACCTCCCCGTTCCGAAGCCACTGGACGGCATCTCGCAAGGTATAGTCGGGCGTCTCTCGTACCTTCGCTGCGGTCAGCCGCTGCTTCAGCCACACGCCGACGCTGTCATCGGAATTCACCCCGATCACCTGACCAGGTCGGTCCAGCTCCTTCACGGACGACAGCGGGGAATCGGCACGCACAAGCGCACTCTGCTGCACCAGCATGTATGTCCGGGAGTAGAGTACAACACCAGTGCGCTCCGGGTTCGGAGCGACAAACCCGATGTCGGCGTGGCCGCTTCGAACCGCATCGAGCACCGCAGCGGCCGTCGGGAGCGGCGTGATGCTGACCGGCACATCAGCCCGGCGGGCCAGCTCGCGCGCGATGTCGGCGACCACACCCGAAACTGTGCCGGTTGCCGGGTCGACGCGACCTTGCGCGACGTTCGGACCGATATACGCAGCGCGCAGCGTGCCGCTCGGCGCAAGCACCGGGTCGGCAGCCCTCCCAGGACACGCGAGCAAGACCGCAAACAGCAAGAGCAAAGCGCAGCGTATGAGAAAGATCATCAGGCACCGTGCGCCGTCTTCGTTCAGCGGCTGAGCGGCGCGAGTTCTGCGGTCAAGGGCAAACTGATCATCTATCGGGAGCTGTCTCGGCTCAAAGGTAATGCAATCGATCTGCTCAAGCACCGCGATCTCAAACGTTGTCAAACTGCTGCTTCCAGAAGGCCACATTATTTGACGTTGCCTGAGATCCATCCGAGCAGGAAATCCGCCACCTGAAGGTTGTTCCCGTCCTGCATCATCATGTGGGAGTTACCCTTCATCCCCACGTCCGGAAGCCGTACGAGGCTAGCCTTGCCTTCCTGCTGCTTGTTGATGCGTTCCACGACAGCCTTTCGTCCTTCGTAGCGCGGGCGGCCGGTAAAGACGGGAGAGTCCAGGTGATCGCCGAACAGTTCGAGCACCGGGATGCCCCGATAAGCTTCGATCTGGGCCTCGGTGGGGACGATAGCTTGCGCGCCTTCGATGTTGACCACCGCCTTGACCAGACGCGGTCGCATCTCCACGAGAGCGTCCGCAAAGGGGCCGGCGAGCGAATGCACGACGACCACGGCCGGACCGATCCTGTCAAGCAAGGCTGCAAGAGCGCGAGGGGCCGTTCCCATCGCGCCACCTTCGAGCGTCGCTTCTCCGAACGGCACGCCTTGCGACCCGAAGGCAGCGAACGCCTCGGTCGGAAATTGAGTGTCCGGAAAACCCGTTCCGGATGTTGGTCCGAAACGAAAGAGGGGCCACGCCAGTTCGGCGGTTACCATGAGCACGTTGCCCGGCAAGGCGGCCACGCTGGACTCGGCCTTCGCCTGGTTGATCGCCGTCGCGTTGAACCCCGAGCGGCCGCGGCCGGGCGTGTCCACGACGTAGACTGCGTAGCCTTTGCGCGCCAAATAGGTCGCCCAGCCCTCGCGACCGTCCGGCGTGGTCTCGTAGCTGGCGCCGGTCAACCCACCGCCATGAACGAGCACGATTGGCGTCGGACTGGTAAGCTGCGCCGGTATCCGATAGTGCACATACATCTGGTTGACGGTCACCGTGCCGGGCCGCGAAGGTCCCGCAGGAGAGGCGCCCGGATGAGTGGACAGCACGGACGTTCCGCTGACGAAGAACATGCCTTCGTCCGCCAGGTTGAGCGGGCCGCCCAGAGATTTCGCCGGCGCTCCCTGGCTCGCGGCAGAGACGGCCAGGAGAACGACGCCAACCAAGAACGAAAAGCGCGATAGCTTATGCATGGACTACCCTCCCCTTATAATTTGATCGTCAGACGGGAGACGGATCGATCAGGCCGCCTCGCTCATCACTGGCTCAATGCGAGCGCTCGTGCTGGGCACCCCTCAGCAGATCCAGCGCCACGTCGATGATCATGTCCTCTTGTCCACCGACCATCTTGCGCCTGCCCAGCTCGACCAGGATGTCGGCGGCCTCCAGTCCGTACTTGTGCGCAGCAGCCTCGGCGTGCCGCAGGAAGCTCGAGTACACGCCGGCGTAACCAAGGGCCAGAGTCTCTCGATCAACGCGCACCGGCCGGTCCTGCAGGGGCCGCACGAGCTTGTCCGCCGCATCCATCAGTGCGTAGAGGTCAGTGCCGTGATTCCAACCCATGCGGTCAGCCACGGCGACAAATACCTCTAGCGGGGCGTTGCCCGCACCGGCGCCCATGCCGGCCAGGCTGGCGTCGATGCGGTCGCAGCCTTCCTCCACGGCGACGATCGAGTTCGCGACGCCGAGACTAAGATTGTGATGGGCGTGCATGCCCGTCTGCGTCTCGGGTCTCAGCACGTCCTTGAACGCCCGGAAGCGGTCCCGCACGTCGTTCATCTTGAGCGCTCCGCCCGAGTCAACGACGTAGACGCAAGTTGCGCCATAGGTTTCCATCAGCTTGGCCTGCTCGGCGAGCTCCAGGGGAGTTGCCATATGGCTCATCATCAGGAAGCCGACGGGGTCCATGCCCAGTTCGCGCGCGTATTCGACATGCTGGCGCGAGACATCCGCTTCAGTGCAGTGCGTCGCCACGCGCACGACGCGGGCGCCCGCCTCGTGGGCCTCGCGCAGATCGTGCGCGGTTCCGATGCCCGGCAGCAGCAGCGTGGCAACCTTGGCCTTCTTCACCGTCTCGGCGACGGCCGATATCCACTCCACGTCGGTGTGCGCACCGAATCCGTAGTTGAAGCTGGACCCTTCGAGACCGTCGCCATGCGCTACCTCGATGCTGTCGACGCCGGCTGCATCCAGCGCCGCCGAGATCGCCTTGACCTGGTCGATGCTGTACTGATGGCGAACCGCGTGGCTGCCATCGCGCAGCGTCACATCAGAGATGTAAAGCTTTTTGCTCATGCCGATATTCCCTGATGGTTCGGAGAAAGTCACGCCGGCTGCTTCAGACCGCGCGCGATGCCCGCCTCGATACGTCGACGGGCCATCATTTCGCCGCAGGCCAGCGCCGCCGATGTCATGATGTCCAGGTTTCCAGCGTAGGAAGGCAGGTAGTGCGCCGCGCCCTCGACCTCAAGGAAGACCGACGTCTTCAGGCCATGCCGGGGCCCAAGCTTCGGCACGTTGAGCGGCACGGCCGGTGGGATGACGTCGAATTGCACCCGCTGCTTGAGCCGGTAGCCCGGCACATAAGTCTGCACACGCGCGACCATCTCCGAGATGCTGGCCTCGATCGCGGCTTGCTCTGCAAGTTCAGACAGCACGAACACGGTGTCGCGCATGATGAGCGGCGGCTCGGCCGGGTTCAGCACGATGACAGCCTTGCCGCGGTCAGCGCCGCCGAGTTTTTCGATCGCCGCACGCGTGGTCTCGGTGAACTCGTCGATGTTTGCCCGCGTGCCCGGCCCGGCCGACTTGCTCGAGATGGACGCCACGATCTCCGCGTAGTGAACTTTCGCGACACGAGATACGGCAGCGACGATGGGAATCGTGGCCTGCCCGCCGCAAGTCACCATGTTCATGTTGGAGGCGTTCTCGGCCTCCAGGTTGATCGCCGGAATCACGTAGGGACCGATCGCCGCCGGGGTGAGATCGATCACCTGGATGCCGTGACGCTGCAGCACCTCGTCGTGGTGTCGGTGAGCGCCTGCCGATGTGGCGTCGAAGACGACGTCGATCTCGGGGAATACGTCCAGCTTGATCAGGCCGTCGATGCCTTCGGCAGTGGTCGCGACGTTGAGACGCTTTGCGCGGGCGAGGCCATCCGACTGGGGATCGACGCCTACCATCGCACCCACTTCGAAGTATCTGGCCTGACGCATCACCTTGATCATGAGATCGGTGCCGATGTTGCCCGAGCCCATGATCGCGGCCTTAACCTTGGGGATCGTTGTGTTGGGCATGCCTCAGTGCTCCATGTGGAAGCCGGCGCCGCCCAGCCGTTCCATCTCGATGGAGACATACTGGCCGGGTTTGACCCATTCCGCCGGCGTGGCGCCGCCCGCCATCACCACCCAGCCGGCCTGTAGCGGCTCACCCGCCGCTTCGGAAAGGCGCGCGGCGGCGACCAGCGACCGAAGCGGGTGGCCGAGGATGGCGGCCGTCGACCCCACCTGCACGACACGGCCGTCGATGCTCATGGTGAGGCCGAGATTGCTGAAGTCCTCGCGGGGGTCGGTCCACGGCCCGACCACGATCCCGCTGGATGACGCGTTGTCGGCGATCACCTCGGGCAACGTGAACTTGAAGTCGCGATAGCGGGAATCGATCACCTCGAGCGCGGGCGCGACCGCCTCCACGCTAGCAAGCGCTTCCGCGGCGGTGACATGGCCTGGCAACTGCTTCTTCAGGAGAAATGCGATTTCCGGTTCGGCACGCGGATGCACGAAACGTGCGAACGATGCCGCCATGCCTTCCTCAATCAGCATATCGTCGGTCAAACGCCCCCAGATGACGTCGCTGAGGCCCATCTGGACCATCTTGGCGCGGCTCGTGAATCCCATCTTCACGCCGACGCGCCGCGCGCCGCGGGACAGGCGACGCTCGATTGACGCGCGCTGGATCGCGTAAGCGTCCTGCAGCGACAAGTGCCCCTCAGGATCGATCTGCGCGACTTCGTGGGCGTCGCGCGCCGCGGCGTCGAGCTGCTCTGCCAATTCCTCGACTCGGTTCATGTGAGATGCCTTCCTGCCGGGTCTGTTTCGAATACGGCTTTGACGCTGCCCAGGCCGTTGATGCGGGTCTCGAAGATGTCGCCTGCGTTCACAGCGACCATCGGTCCAAGCGCACCGGAGAGCACCAAATGGCCTGCGCGGAGCGGCTGCCCCACGGCGGCCATCGTTCGGGCAAGCCAGACCACCGCATTGAGCGGATTGCCGAGGCAGGCTGCACCGGCACCGACGGACACAGGTTCACCGCGCCGCGTCATCACCATGCCGCAGAGGCGGAGGTCGACCTCGGCCAGTCTTTTCGGCGTGCTTCCGAGCACGTAGGCACCGGAAGAGGCATTGTCCGCCACGGTGTCGACGAAGCGGATGTTCCAGTTCGCAATCCGGCTGCCGACGATCTCGAGCGCGGGCAGCAAATGATCGATCGCCTGGACGACGTCGGCATGCCCGGGCTTTTCCATGTCCAGGTCGCGCCCGAGAACGAAAGCCACCTCCGCCTCGATCTTCGGCTGCTGCAGCCCTTCCATGGAAACCGGCTCGCCGTCGCCGAACCCCATGTCGTCGAACAACATGCCGAAGTCGGGCTGATTGACGCCGAGTTGCGCTTGCACCGCCTTCGCGGTCAAGCCAATCTTGCAGCCGACAATACGTGCCCCCTCCTCGCGGACTCGGTGCTCTGTATTCGTACGCTGGATCGCATAGGCGTCGGCCGCCGTTATCGATGGGAACGTCTCGCGCAGCGGAGCGATGTAGGTCCCAGTGCGGGCAGCTTCCCGCAACGAACGTGCGGCCCCGGCCGTATCGATGGTGAATGTCGCCATGGCGTTGACCTTCATGATCATCATAAGGAACGGTCGCCGAGACCCACCTTGGCGTAGATCTCGTTGACGTGACGCTTGACGGTCTCGGGAATAGAGTCGTCCTCCGCCATATGGGCCCAGCTCACCTTCGCGCGCGCGTACCGACCGATCTCTTCGTCCTGATCGCTGGTAGCGCCGCTGATCCCGTAGGCGCCGACCATCTCGGCGCCTTTGAACACCGGCGCACAGCCGCCTGAGGCGGCGACTTGGCCATTGGTAAATACCGCGGCATTCATCAGCATCTGGGGATTGCGTTCCTTGAACCACTGCTGGATGACCAGCCCGTCCGGGAAGCGCGGACTCATCGATCGAAAGGCAGCGGCGGTGAATGCCTTGGCGCGCGCGGTGTCGGGCGTGATGAATCCGGCATCGTCCATGCGCTCCAGCGCAATCAGGTGTCCCTCGGGGCCGACGATCGCGACCGAGATGGGAACGCCCATTTCAGCCGCCTTTTCGGTGACGGCCTGGATGAACGCGCGGCACTCCGCGGCTCGAAGTTTGGCCATGTGCAATCTCCTTATGTTGAACAGCTATTCGCGCTTGATGCCGGCGGACTGGATAACCTTGGCCCATTTGTCCGTTTCGCTGCGAATAAAGTGAGCGAATTCGTCCGGGGTGGACTTGACCACCGCGATGCCTTGGGCACGAAACAGCTTCTGGATATCCGGCTGGTCAACCGCTGCATGCGTCGCTGCCTGTATCTTCGCGACGACACTGGGCGGCGTGCCAACGGGCAGCAGGAAACCGAACCACACCGAGCTTTCGAAGTCCTTGAAACCGAGCTCCTGGATCGTCGGCACGTCAGGTGCCAGTTCGGTTCTCTTCGCGCCAGTCGTCGCCAGGGCCTTCAACGTGCCGGCCGCGATATGCGGCAGCACGGTGGACGCCGGCGAGAACATGACCCCTACTTGACCGCCGAGCAGGTCCGTCACGGCCGGTGTGCTGCCGCGGTACGGCACGTGCAGCATCTTGATGCCAGCCATCGCGGAGAAGAGTTCGCCGGACAAATGCGGCGACGTGCCGTAGCCCGAGGAGGCATAAGCGATCTGGCCCGGCTTCGCTTTCGCCGCATGGATCAGTTGGTCGACCGATGCAACGCCGAGCGAGGGATTTACCACCAATATGTTCGGCACGCTGCCAATCATCGTAACCGCGGCGAAATCCTTCGCCGGGTCGGGGGAGGCAGGGTCCTGAAACGCTTTGTTGATCGCGTTGGCGACGGTTCCAACGAAGATCGTGTAGCCGTCGGGGGGAGATGTCGCTACCGCCTTGGCCGCGATGCTGCTCGCGGCGCCCGGCCGGTTGTCGACAATGAAGGGCTGGCCCAGCCGTTGGGCCAACGCTTCCGCCACCGCACGGGCGGCAACATCGGCTGCGCTTCCCGCCGGAAATCCAACGATCACTTTCACCACGCGGGAGGGATAACTGTCCTGCGCGCGGGCTGTGGGCGATATGATTGCCGCCGTTGCAAGCAACATCGCTCCAAGGCACTGACGTCGATCCATGTCGTTCCCTCGTTTGATTATGCGCTGTTGTGCTCAATAGAGACGTGCGCCAGGCATGATTCAAACGAATATTTCCAATCATTTTATTAGCTAAACTCATGAATGGGGCGCTTGCGCCGACGGGAGCATTGATGGCCGAATTTTGGCGACGCAGAACTGGCAGCATGTTTATGGGCGTTGTTTAGCCATGCGTGCTGCTCACTACGTAGTTGCCGATGTCCGGGCGTCTCTCAGAATGGAGGGTGTTGGCATTGTGAGCGGTGGAGACTAGATTAATAACGGATCCGATTCCGTCAGCCAGATTTATGAACTTTGCAAATGAATGTGACAGTCCGTCAGTTGCGCGCCTTCGTCTTCGTCGCTCAGCTCAAGAGCTTCACGAAGGCGGCAGAGCGCCTGTACCTGACGCAGTCTGCCTTGAGCCTGCTAATCCGTCAGCTGGAAGACAACCTGCAAGTCCAATTGATAGAGCGATCCACTCGCAAGATCGAATTGACTGCCGCCGGGCACGAGCTCATGGGCAGCGCCGAACGACTGTTGGATGATCTCGATGCTACGCTTGCCAACGTCGCTGAACTGGGCGCAAAACAGCGCGGCAAGGTCGTCGTTGCCGCTCCCTATATTCTCGCCACCACTTTCCTCGTTGAAGTGATCGCCGAATTCAGGGCTCGCTACCCCACGATTTCGGTGCATCTGAAGGATTCATTGCCCGAACAGGTCTTGATGCTGGTCCGCAGCGGCGGAGCCGATCTCGGCATTGGCAGTTTCCGCGAGTGGGAGTCGGGACTGCAATGGACGCCGTTGTTTCAGGAGCCGCTGGTGGCGGTCTATCCGCGCGGCCACCCGATCGGAAAACTACCGCAGCTCAACTGGAGTGATCTGGCCGGCCTGCCGGTGATCTCGCTTAATCGCGACAGCATCTTCCGCGATTTGGCCGATGATGGCTTTTCCCAGGCAGGACTGATTTTGGCACCGGCCTATGAGGTCGCCTATGCAGGCACCGCGTTGGGCCTGGTCCGGGCTGGCCTCGGCATAGCCATCTTGCCTCAATGCGTTGGAATCCTGACCGACCCGACAATTCTCCTACGGCCGCTCGAAAACCCACAGATTTTACGCTCCGTTGCAGTGATCACACGAAATGGCCGATCGCTGTCCCCTGCCGCCGAGGCGTTCGTCGACATGTTGCGCAAGTCCGCGAGAGTATCAGCCAGTCTCGCGGCGCCGGAGCCGCAACCACGCCCTTCTCGCCGCGCAGCGCGAGGCCGACGTTCTCTCGACGCGACTTCTGAAGAATCGTAAAGAGCTGCGGCCAAGTCGCTCTCCACATGGAAGCCGCAGGAACAGTTCCGATTCAACAGCGTGACGGGGAAACCGTAGTTGCGCAGGTAAGCACGCAGGCGTGCTCCGTAGCTCAAGAGTCGTGACTGGCAAACAGGCCGCCGTTGGCGGCAAGCCTGGTGTGCATTTTCGATAGAGCGCGGGGTAGAACCTCCCGTTCTTTCAGGTTCAAGTCCTGCAGAATCGTTGCGCCGACCTGCGCACAATGGCGAAGCAGCAGCTTGGACGCTTGCTTTCCTTGCCGCACGCTGAACAGGAAGCGGGCAATCCGGTTGCCCGGCAGTGACGTACGCACCTCCCACAAGCCGTCGCCCAGCGCACGGCAAAGCGGCATACGGGCCCACCAGCACAATCGGATTTCAGTTCGCAGCTCGCTGGGCCACCGCACCAGAAACGCATCACTTCTTCGACCAGCTCGCAATATCCGCGCTGAACTGATAGCCGCCCTTATCGCGAAGCATTTTGACCCACACCGGATATCGACGACCAAGGTCGGCAACCGGCACACCTGCGGGTCTCCGGAACCTTGGCGTGTTTCCGGGAGTTATGAATTATGTGGTATTGCGCGATTTCGCTTTCGGCTCAACACACATATGCCGTCTGTCGTCGCAAACAGCGGCAACGCAGGAGGCTCTCATGAGTATCAAGCGAATCCTGGTTCCACTTCCCGGCTCAGCCAGTCACACCGGTCAAATTGAAACGGCCCTGTCTGCCGCGAAGGCGTTGGGGGCTCACGTCCAGGCACTGTTCATCAGTGAGCCGCCGGACACGCGTAGCGGTGTAACGCGTGGCGGCCTAAGTGCCACCGAAATGGGACGAACGGTGACCGTCGCATCGGTAAGCTGGCACGCCGAGGAACGGGAGCGAACTGCGCGGGAGGCGCGTGAGGTTTTCGCGCAGGCCTGCGCAGTAGTCGGCATCCCAATGCTCTCGGAGAATGACGAGCTCGGCAGCCCGCTCGCAGCATCCTGGCGCGAAGCTGAGGGATCGTATGCGGAAATCGCGGCGCAACGGGCCGCTGCCTTCGACCTAATGGTCGCCGCAAGCGCTACCGTTATGGAATCGCTCATGGCCATTGCCGAGCAGTCGCTGCTGCAGACCCGTCGCCCCGTGCTGTTGGCGCCGGCTCGCCCGCAGAGTGATCTGACCGACAGCGTGATGATCGCCTGGGACGAGAGCCCGGAATGCTGGCACGCGGTCTCGGCTGCCATACCGTTCATGCAACTCGCCAAATCAGTGCGGGTCATAAGCGTTGATCGGGACGCCAGCAATCGCCAAGCCTCGCAGGCGGAGGTGCTTGCCTATTTGCGCTGTCATGGCATCGATGCGACCGCGCAGGTGGTTGCACCGGAATTGCGCTCGGTGGCCGATACGCTGCTCGCGGCGGGGGCAGAGCATGAAGCCGGCCTGCTGGTCATGGGCGCCTATTCCCATAGCCGCCTGCGCGAGATGCTTCTAGGCGGGGCCACGCGCCACATCCTTAAGAACGCTTCGGCACGCCCCGTTCTCTTGGCGCACTAGCCCTCGTCAAGAGCACAATCCCAGCTTGCCGCCAAGCCAACGCTATGGCTTCACGCGCCGACGGCGGATTGGAGGCCGTGCGATGCTGCCAAACGCATCACCCTCCTCCCCATTGGCTCTCCCGAGTTTGGCACTTTTGGCAGATCGTGGTCGGTCGATTTGATCGGATGTCGGTTTGTGGGCCCAGGACGGACCCCAGGGATCGACCGCTTCGGTCCGGAAGCGCAAGTCTCAATCACAGGAACCTCGGGTGATCAGCCTCCAGAGGCACCAGAAACGCCCCTCACTCCCGCATCGACGTGCGGCCATCCCTTAGCAGCAGGGGATTGATGCTGCATTTCCTGCTCGGCCAGACCCTGCCCTTTCAATCCTAGGTTCGGCGACGGCGCATCGCCCGCCCGGAGCGGCTTCGCGAGCTGTCGAGCTTTTGATGCCCGCGTCCTTCCAGCGTAATAACCGCGCGTTCGCCTGCGTAGTAACATAGGCAGGCGCACCCTCGACGCACGCGCCGGCGGTGCGCCTCGTCAGCTAGCCGATTACGCAGAATAGCTGTTCAATCCTTCGGAGCATGCTCCTATGCCCAAAAATCCCTTTACCGATGTCTGGCAGTTCCTGACCGCAACCACCGGTGATTACCTTCGTCTGGGAAACTGGCGCTTTCTGATCCTGGCGCTGTTCTGGGCGCTGCTGCTCGCCGGCATTGCCATGGCCTTCCAGAATTGGCGGGAGGATCCGGCGCAACGCACCGGCCGACATCTTGGAATCTGGCTGGTCCGGGTTCTGATCGGCTGTATGTGGTTCGAGGGCATGTTGTGGAAACTGCCGCTACCGGCGTCCGACGGTCTGCAATACTGGACCGAACAGGAAACGACCCGTGCGGCGTTCGAGTTTCACAGCACCTTCGTGAAGGATTTCGTGTTGCCTTACATGAGCGTTTTTGGGCCAATTGTCTTTCTTGCCGAGCTGACATTCGCTGCGTCGATGATCCTCGGTCTTGCGGTGCGATTTGTCGGCGTGCTGGCCCTCGCCTATGTGCTGCAACTCTGGCTCGGCATCTATCGGCCGGGCGATCCTGCCGAGTGGCCGTGGTCATACATGTTCCTGGCCATGCTGATGTTCCTGTTCGTGCTGGAGGGCGCCGGCCGCAGTCTCGGCTTTGATGCCTGGTTGCGCCGCAACGTGCCCGCCGTGCGCGACGGGAAGGGACTTATTGGCCGGTTCTTCAACATCGCCGGTTAGTCGTTATCGTTTTGCGTAGGAGACGAGTAGATGATGGCACTGGCCCGCGCAGTGGCGCTTCTTGTGGTCCTGGGCGCAAGTTGCGGATACGCCGCTGACATTGGCTATCTGGCTCCGCCGGGTGTCCCTGCAAAGGAGTTTCCCGCACCTCAGCGCGCAGTTGCGCAGATCGTCAGCCCAACCCGTGCCTCCGAGGAGCACCGCGATTCACTGAATGAGGCCGGTGAGATCGCCCGCCTTCTTGAACTCAAGCCAGGCATGACCGTCGGCGACATTGGTGCCGGCGCTGGCTACCACACGGTCCGCCTCTCCCCTCTCGTCGGTCCCACCGGCTCCGTCATCGCCCAGGACGTCACGCGACGTTACCTGATCGCGCTCGGCAGGAGAACGCAACGCCTGAGGCTGACAAACGTCACGTTCGCGCTGGGCAAACCACACGACCCGCGCCTTCCCGCTTCCTCGCTCGACGTTGCCATCCTCGTGCACATGTATCACGAAATAGCTCAGCCCTATACCTTCCTCTACAATCTGGCGCCCGCCCTGAAGCGGGGCGCGCGGGTCGGAATTGTCGACATCGAGCGTCCGACGTCGGAGCATGGCACGCCGATCGAGCTATTGCGTTGCGAACTGACAGCCGTTGGCTATCGCGAAATCGCTACATATCAGCTCGCAGGCGATGGCGGATACCTGGCTGTGTTCTCGCCACCAGAGAATCGAAAATCTCCCCGGGATATCGTTGCTTGCGGGGATCGTGCCGGCGCCCGCTGACCGCCTGGTGGAGGCCGATGCCTATCCCAGCCAGAATGAAGAGAAGATAGCGCGATTAGTTTTGGTTTAGTCCCAGATCGATTCAAGCTAGCGGTATCAGCTATGGCCTGGAGGTTGCGGGTGTCGCAGTTCGAGCGCAAGGCGAACAAACGTCGTCGAAATGGACCAGGCCGCCTTGACGCCGGCGATGAGATTGCCGGAGACCTTCGATACGCCACCGATCCGGCGCCGCTGCCCAACGGCGATTTCCATGGCCGGAAGGCGGGCGGCCGCGACCCGCATCAGCATTTCCAGGTTCCAGCCATATGTCTCTTCCTTCATGCCGAGACGTCTGAGTTCATCCCGGCGGATGGCGCGAAATGGCGACAGGTCGGTAAAGCTCGCGCCATAGACGAGGCGCAGAAGCAGCCTGCCGACATGGGCCGCGAGGAGCTGCTGCGGTGTCAGGCTGCCTGGCTCACGTGAACCGCGAACGCGCGAGCCGAGAACGAAGACGGCCTGCCCGGCGACGATCGGCGACACCAGCTTAGAGATGAATTCCGCAGGATCGCTGCCGTCGCCATCGAGGAAGACGAGAATGTCGGCGTCATCGCGCACAGCGGCGATGCCCACCTGGATGGCGCGACCATAGCCGCGGCGCGGCTCGACAATCACGCGAGCTCCGGCGGCTTCTGCCCGCTCGGCGGTACGATCCCGCGAGCCCCCATCGACAATGACGACTTCGCTCACATTCTGCGCCAGCGCCCCGGTTACGACCTGGCCGATCGCCGCTTCCTCGTCGAGGCACGGAATGATCGCAGAAACGATGGGCGGGCGGCCCGACGCAGGCCACTTCTCGCCGATCTCGTGGGTCACCTCGTTCACAGGCTCCAGCGCAGCCCGCAATTGGCGCAGCATTCAGGTGGCTTGTCCGAAAGGAGCGCCTCACGAAAGTCCCGGTACGCGGGCCCGTTCCAGATATCCCGCAAGGACTGCTGCCCGGCATGGCCGAGCGTATAGTTGTCATAGCCATGCTGCGAAAACGGCGCGATACAGCACGGCAAGGCCCGGCCATTGGCCGTGAAATACATCAGCGACCATGGCCGCCGGCACAACGACCACGGCGAACCGTCGGCACTGCCCTTCAAACTCAACTCCGGCTCGCTCGCGGCGCCCGACGCACTGAAGGTTACGCCAAGGGACCGCGCCAGTTCCTCAGCCTGCTTCAGATAGACCGCTTCCTCCTGCGTCAGGCGTTCGAACAAGGCCTGATCCGGACGCGCCTTGCCGATGGCCGATTCAGCGAAGAACACAAGCCGTTGCAGATAGACCTCCCTGACACCGATCTCGGCTGCAACTTTCACAAATGCCGGGAGTTCCGCGACGGTCTCCTTCAGGCCAGTGAGCCACATGGAAACCAGCGGGCTG
Organism: Bradyrhizobium icense; assembly: GCF_001693385.1. Lineage (NCBI taxonomy): Bacteria > Pseudomonadati > Pseudomonadota > Alphaproteobacteria > Hyphomicrobiales > Nitrobacteraceae > Bradyrhizobium > Bradyrhizobium icense. Next base: position 1,348,343 of record NZ_CP016428.1, on the reverse strand, counting down.
GCATGTCCTTCTCTTTCCTGCAGTTCGCGAAACGCGCGCACATTGCGGATGATGCGGCCGAAATAATCCCTGCCGCGGATTGCCTTGAAGCTCTCGCGGTTCGACGCGTCGAGCGACACACGCAGTTCATCCAGCCCGGCATCGATCAACGCACGGCCATTGCGCTCACTGAGGGCCGTGCCATTGGTATTAAACAGTACGTAGACGCCGCGGTCCTTCAGGTGTCTCACCATCCGGGGCAGGTTCGCGACCAGCATCGGCTCGCCGACGCCGTGCAGAACTGCGCGCGCAAGAGCGGGTACCTGATCGACAATCGACGTGAACAGGTCCCAGCTCATATCGGCCGGCGGTTCAAGCTCCTCATAGGTCCGAGGACAGGTGGTGCACAGCAGATTGCAGCGGTTGGTCACTTCCAGGTAAAGGCAAACCGGCGGACGCTGTGCGATCTCGGTACGCTCGGCCGTGACCGACTCGTGATAGCGGCGCGGATCGAAGGGCTGCGTACCTGTCCTTGTCGCTTCGCCGGAGAGGATCATCGCGATAACCCTTCGTCTGACATCCGCTGCATGCGGCTCCTTAAGGCGGTAAACGCCAAAGCCAGCAAAAGACCTCCGAACAGAATCGACTTGGTGACCATTCTTGGAATGTAGAAATCCCAGTCCAGTTGCTCGGACAATAACAGCGCGCCAATCGACACAACCCATGTTGGCGCTGAGCCGCACAGGGCAACGAACGGCGTGATGGCGAGAAAATACCAGGGATAGTTAGGCGACAACAACAGGAGGGCGACGAGTAACAGCATGTTGATGTCGGCAAGACGGCAGACCGTGGCGCGATCCGAGCGGCGCGCCACAGACAGCCCCTTGAACACAAGTACCAGCGCAGCCAATACGACGTAAGCGACAACATCACCTTGATGCTCGCCAAACACAACCCGCCATAGCGACAAGAGCCAAAGATCGTTGCCGGCACTGATGCCTTGTTCCGTCAGATAGCCCTTGGTCAGGAATCCGAGAACGTCCCACCCGACGGACAAATAGGGAAGATAACAGAGCGCAATGACCGCGATCACGACGAGCGGCATCTTTAAGTCCCATGGTCGCCAGATTCCGGCCAGCGCCGGCGCAACATAGGGTTTCACCAGTATCGAAAGCGCAATCACGACCGCTCCCAGGAGCGCACGGCCGGTCAAGGCGATCCATAGGCCAAGCATCATCAGCGCAACCATCAGCGCGTCCACGTGGCCGTTGTTGGCGATCTCCCACAGGGGAAGCGGATGCCAGAGATAGGCGACCACGCGCGTCACCGGGCGGTTCGTTCGCTGCAGCAAGAGCATGATCAGCGTCACGGTCACGGCTTCGCACCCGAGCAGCGCGAGACGCATCACTGTCACGTTTTCGCCTAGCCGCGTGACAAGGAGGAAGAAAAATTGCGCCACCGGCGGATAGATGGTGACGGCCGTATCGGCCCGGTTGATATGGGGGAAGATCGCCCCGTCGCGCAGAAATGCAAGCGTCTCGTCGGCCGGGAAATAGCGGAAAGGGTTGATGCCCGCGGCCTGAACCCTGCCGTCCCAGACATAGCGATAGATGTCACTGGACAGGAGCGGATCGAACAGCAGCAAATAGCCTCTCAGAATGATCGCACATCCAAACACGAGCCAGAGCGCGTGTTTCTGCGGAGCGCGCCCGGCGAGGTCCGTCGCAGCAAGCGTCAAGAGACCCGCTGGGATGGTCAGCGCGATGAAGGCATTGTCACCGAGAGTCTGGAAGGCAAAGGGCGTCACGAGGGTCATGCCGACGATGGTGACACCGATGCCAGCCAAGAGATGAAGCGGCGAAACATGCTTGGCGGCGCGCGCCAGTCGACCGGGTTGATTTGAAATGTTCCCGGCCATCAGTTCACGGGCTGGTCTGGGGCCCGGCCTTGAGAAAGGCCCGGCTCGCGGGGGCAAATCCACCTGCACGAAAGCGAGTCGAAGCGCCGGCGAGTTCCTCCTGCAGCCAACCCAAGGTCTCGATATCGTCGACGTCGTACCATTCCGGAAGCAGCATCGTGGCAAGGCCAATCTCGGCGGCTCGGTCACATGTGCTGCGGGCAACGGTTTCCGTTCCCCATGCGATGCGCGTGAATAGCCGCTGATGCGGCTGCTTCAGCCCAATGAGATAGTAGCCGCCGTCGCTCGCCGGCCCGAGCACCATCCGATCACCGGGCTCGCGCAGGGCTTCGATCGCCCGCGCAAGGAAACGAGGCGGCAAGGTGGGGCTGTCGCCATTGACGAGCAGGACGCAGTCATGTCCGGCGTCCAGGAGCGCACGCGCCGCACCGATCAGCACGTGTCCGAGATCGTCGCCGACCTGTAACAACAGTCCGAATTCTGCCGGGAGTAGCTGCCGCATGATGTCCTCGGCTCCTGCCGGGGCATAGACACCGTAGCCGCGCCTGCCGAGCGCCTCGGGCACCGCCTCGATCGCTGCGGCGACGTCGCGCAGAAAACAGGCAGACAACTCGGAAGCGGCGGTGGCACCAATGGCCGTCGCAAGCCGCGTCTTCGAGCGGCCGGGTTGCGGCGCCTTGCCAATGATTCCGATCGCTGCGCAGCTCACGGCAGCAACCGGAATCGCGGGGGATCGGCGATCGCGATCAATTGCAGCGGGTCGTCATCATTGATTGCCATTACCAGGCAGACCTCGTTACGCCCTTGCTGGTCATTGGTAGCGTTCCACTCGGCAGCGGGCAAGCGCCGCCCGCTGGGTACGGTTCGAAGAGTCGGGTGGTCGATGTAAAAAAAACTCCGAGTGACGTAACAAAACGGCTTTGAAGAACGTAGTTACCTAGCCCCGCACCTGCTGCTGGCATGGCAACAGATTGCCATGCCCAGAGCTGATCGTGTTGATCCCTTGGTGCGGCTCGCATAGCATTGGTAGCACAGAGCGGGTTCGACGTTTTCGAACCCAGTGGTCAGCTCCTGGATGTCGAGGGTCGTCATGGATCACGCGACTGCAGTTTCGAATGCCAAGGAGATCGCCGATCGCATCCTCGCGCCGGCGGCCAGGCAAAACGACAAGGAAGGGCGATTTTCGTCCGAGGCCATCGCAGCGCTCGGGCCGGCAGGATTGCTGGGGCTCATGCTGCCCGCCGAGGTAGGCGGCGCGGCCCTGGGACCGCGGACCCTCGCTTCTGTCATCACGACGTTTGCGGAAGCGGACGCGTCAGCGGCGATGGTCTATCTGATGCACGTGTGCGCTACCGCGACGATTGCGGCGGCCCGCCAAGGGGCCACCGTCGCGCCGACGCTAAGGGACATTTCGGCAGGAAGACACCTGACCACGCTGGCATTCAGCGAAGCCGGATCGCGCAGTCACTTCTGGGCGCCGGTTTCGCGAGCAGAGCGCAACGCCGCCAACGTGCATCTCACGGCGAAAAAATCATTTGTGACGAGCGCGGGTCACGCACAAAGCTACGTCGTCTCGGCGCTGTCTCCCGAAGGCAAGACTGCGACGGATTCGACGCTCTATCTCGTCGCCAGCGACACGCCCGGGCTGTCGGTCGCCGGCCCATGGGATGGTCTCGGGATGCGGGCCAATGCTTCCGCGCCGATGATCCTCGAAGATTGCGAGATTGCACCCGGCCTCCAACTGACGGATGACGGCGCTGGCTTCAAGGCGATGCTGGAGGTCGTGCTTCCGCTGTTCAACCTCGGAACCTCGGCGGTCGCGCTGGGCCTTTGCCGGGCCGCAGTCGCGGGCACAGCGTCTCATCTCAACAGCGCGCGCTTCGATCATTTGGGCCAGACCCTCGGCGAGAGCCTGCAGACGCTCCGCGCCCAACTAGCGACGATGCAGATCGACACGGACGGGCTTGCGGCGCGCATCGACGATCTCGTCGATCACCTTGAGCGTCCCCGCGATACCACCATGCTGCGCGTGCTCGAAAGCAAGGCGGCGGCAGGTGAGGTCGCCATCGCCGTCACCTCGACGGCGATGCGGGTGTGCGGAGGCGCGGCGTTCTCCAAACATCTGGCCATCGAGCGGTTGTTCCGCGATGCCCATGCCGGCGCTGTCATGGCGCCGACGGGCGATGTTCTGCGCGATTTCATCGGCAAGGCCATCTTGGGAATACCGTTGTTCTGAAACGCGGCGACGCGTTCGGAAACTTCGGCAGGCGAATTGATCGTATCTGAACTTCAAGCGCGACAGATGGAGCCATCATGACCCGGACGATCTGGTTGGGTGCGGTCGCATATGATCCAAAGGTGGTCAGTATCTGGGAGGGGATGCGGCGGTACTTTCACGAGGAAGCGCATCTCCCCGTCGAGGTGGTGCTGTTCCAGAGCTACGAGGCCCAAGTCGCGGCCCTCCTTGCCCTGCCTGGCGATGCGCTGCCGCGCATCGACATCGGATGGAATACGAACCTCGCTTTTATCCAGTCCGAGGCGTGGAGCGATCGGCGTTGCCGACCCATCGCGATGCGCGACACCGATGTGGGATGGATGACCAAGATCGTCGCGGTAACCGGTGGACCCGTCGCCAAGCTTGCCGATCTGAAGAACCGCACCCTCGCGCTCGGTAGCCGCGACAGTGGCCATGCGGCTATCCTCCCAGTGTATTTTCTCGGGCGCGACGGGATGGCTGAGGGGAAGGACTATCGAACGCTGCGCTTCAACAGCGACGTCGGCAAGCACGGTGATACCGGGACGAGCGAGTCCGAGGTGGTTCGTGCGGTGCTCGACGGCCGCGCCGATGCCGGCGCCATCGGCAGCCCCTTCTGGGATGCCGTACGCGCCCAGCGCCTGGTGCCGGAAGGTGCGCTAACGGAGATATGGAGTTCGCCGCCCTTCAACCACTGCATGTTCACAGCTCGGTCCGATCTCGACCCGGCGCTGGAGCAGCAGTTTGCCAAGGCCCTCTTCGCCATGAGCTTCGATAACCCGACCCATCGTTCCGTGCTCGAGGCGGAAGGGTTGCGCCAATGGGTCGCGCCACAGCTTGACGCATATGCGTCACTGCGGGAAGCGTCGGCGCAGCAGGGGTTTTTGCAGCGGCCGTAAAACGCACGCTCCTCGATCGCATCAGGCGCAGTTGAAAATCGTTGCCAACCGGCGCTGATGTTCAGATTCGCGATAGAAGGCGTGGCGCACGGCTGCGAAGGATTCGGCGAGCGGAAAGATTTCGCCGCTGACCAGCAGGTCGTTATCCTCGGCTCCAACAGGATGCCAGAACACGCCCTCGGCGGTAATTGTCACCTCTGGCACCAAGTCTGCCCTTGCCACAGCGACGCCCCGTGTAGCGGCGCCTCGCAGCGCAATTCGCCTGATCACCCGGTTCTCCTCGCTGACGTGATGGGCGTCAAGGAAGCTGCGAAACTCTTCGGCCTCCGCGTCGGTTGACACTGTCGCCGCCAACCGCACGCGGAATCCTTCGGCGCGGGCCCGCTCGATCCCCTTCCAGGTACGCGCCCATGTCCCCTTCCCCCGATGGCTTTCGTGGCGCTCCGGGGTTGGACTATCAAGACTGATCTGCAGGGTTACGCGCTCGCGCGGTAATGAGCGCAGCGTTTCGAGCCGACGTCCGGCAAACAGCATACCGTTGGTGAGGACCGTGGTCGGTGCCGCCGCCGCGCACGCCGCAAGGATATCGCCAATATCCGGCAGCATGAACGGCTCCCCGCCGGTGACAAAAATCTCCCTGACGCCGAGTTCCGCGGCCTCGATTGCGATCCGTCGTACCCGCTCGATACCAAGAGCACGCCGCGGAGCTTTGGGTGACGAGCGCACGCAGCAATAGTCGCAGCTCAGGTTACAATCGAAGTTGGTGTAAAGCCATAATCGAGAACCGACAGGCCGATCTTCCCCCACATTCTCGGGAGCCTCTCCGTACCGAAGCACCCATCGCGTGCGGCCGTCTTCGACTGCCGTGTCGACCAAACTGTTGCGGGTGAAGCGACACCATGCCTCGAGCTCGGGGCCGATACGTGGATCGCCGCTGATCACCGCCACCAGATCGCCCTTACGGCTACGGCGTAATGCGGCTATCAAATCCGGCAGGAGACCCGAGGCAAATGTCTTGCTGCCGGCATCGAGTTCAACGTTCGCGCTCGCCCTCATGCATAAGTCCTCAGTCCTCTGAACTATCGCACCGGCTTCGCTCCAGAAACAATCTCACCAGAACGCAACGAACACGATCAGCTTCCAACGAAAATGCAGCAAAATCAACAATCGCGTGCTTGTTCCATCCGCTCATAACGGTCTGGTTGCAGGTTCGAGTCCTGCCGGGCCCACCAGCCTTCGCTCGCGAAGCGAGTGAAGGCTGCCGCGCCGGAGCCGAAGGCGAAGCTTCCTGGCGCGCGAGCTACGGCTCGGCAAGCCAGCAAAATTCTCTCGAAAAGCGAAGCGAGCGATCCCTGCCGCTTCTCGAAGCTATGTTTGCTGGACAAGGGAATGCAACGCCTTAACTGCGGCCTCCCGGCTCTCCACAGGGACAAGCAGACTGACCGAATGCGGCGACAACACGTAACTGTCGGGGACAATCCCGTGATGTCCGAGAACCTGTAACGCCCTGAACGGCAATTCCGACGAAACGCCGCCGAAGCAGGTGAGACTGACCGAGCTTGAAGCCTCGCGCTGCTTGCGCAGATCCTGGCTTTGCTCCAGCGTGCGCAACAGGGCGTCGAGCCACTCCGAATCGCACGCCACAGTCATGCTGGTTTTTCCCGCGGTGAAGTGTGATGCCAGAAGCTGCGGCCAGGACAGGCTGTTTTGCTTGAGATGCTGCGCGAATTTCTCGAAACCGTGATTGAGATCATTGGAATCGATTTCCACATGCTCAATGCGGGCCATCGAGTTGACGGCCAGAACCTTTCCGTTTTCCATGCCTGCAACCTCTTTCATCACTTGCGTGCTGTGTTCAACGCCGCCCCACTGCGTGAGAACCAGGGGCACATCCTGACTTTGCGCCAGCTCTACGCTGCGGAAATGCAGGATCTTTGCACCCCAGAAGCACATTTCGGACAGCGATGCGAAGTCCACGCGCCGCAGGGGCTTCGCATCCGGCACGATGCGCGGATCGGCCGAACAAATTCCGTCGACCTCTTTGATGATTTCACAGCGTTCGGCCTTCAGCGCCGCGGCCATCGCAACGGCCGTGGTGTCGCTGCCGCCCCGGCCGAGCGTGGTGATTTCCCGGGTCGTCGGGTTCACGCCCTGGAATCCTGCCAGCACCACAACGCGCCCTCGATCAAGTTCCTCACGCACGCGAAGGGGACGTACGTCCAGAATGCGTGCGGAGGAATGGGAGCCGTCGGTCATCACGCCGGCTTGGCTGCCCGTGAAGCTGATCGCGGGCACGCCGAGATCGGAAAGCGCCATGCTCATCAGGGACATGCTGATGCGCTCGCCGGTCGTCAGCAGCATGTCGAGTTCACGGCGATTGGGCGTCGGGCTTACCTGGTAAGCCATCTCGATCAATTGGTCGGTGGTCCTGCCCATGGCGGAGACGATCGCCACCACACGATGACCACGGCCATGCAGGTCGGCGAGACTGCGCGCGACCGCGCGAATTTTCTCCGGTGTTTCAAGGCAGACACCGCCATATTTTTGCACGATGATGGAATGGTGGTTGTGCATCTAACCTCGGTGAGAAGCCTCGCTCGCCTCGCCCATCGAACCGATACCGCCTATCCATGTGCCGACGACATCAAAGTTCGGATTGAAGGCGACAAGGTCGGCGCGGTATCCCGGCGCGATCCGTCCAAGCTCGGACTCAAGGCCCAGAAATGCCGCCGGCGTCCGCGAGGCCATGATGAGGGCATCGACGAGGGAGATTCCGAACAGCGCAACAGCGTTGCGCACCGCCTCGATCATGGTGAGGTGAGCGCCCGCGAGCGTGCCATCGGGGCCAGTCAGGCGATTTTCGTGCAACGTGATCTGCCTTCCTTGCAGCATGAATTGCCGGTCGTTCGTGCCCGCCAGTGGCATGGCATCTGTGACCAGCATCAATCGATCGCGTCCCTTGCTGCGGAAGGCAACACGCAAACCGGCGCGGTCAACGTGGATGCCGTCGCAGATGATCCCTGCAAACAGCCGGTTATCTTCAAGCGCGGCGCCCACCAAGCCCGGCTCCCGGGCGTTCAATTGCGACATGGCATTGAACAGATGGGTCACCCCCGAGACACCGCGATCGACCGCGTGCCCGATTTCGGCGGCGGTGGCGTCGCTATGGCCGGCCGCGATACGCAATCCGGCGCCGATCAATTCATCGATCATGGACGCGGGCACGCATTCCGGGGCCAACGTCACAATGGAGCGGCCGCGGCCTCCAAAACTTTTGATCGCGGCGAGATCGCGCCGATCGGGCACGCGGATCTCGGCTTCCGGATGAATACCCTTGCGAGACCTGTTGAGGGCCGGTCCTTCCAGATGAAAGCCGAGAACGCCGGGAATCTTCAGACAAGCCTCGGCTGCTACGGCCAATCGCTCGATGACCTCGCTGCGATCGGTGATGAGGGTCGGCAAGCAGCCCGTGGTCCCCTCCTTGCGGTGCGCCTCAACGATGCGTCGAACGCCAGCCTCCGTTGGCTGGTCGTTGAGAAGAACGCCCCCGCCTCCGTTCACCTGGATGTCGATGAATCCGGGTGCAAGGATCGCGTCTGCGGGAAGGCGGATTGAGGCGCCCGCCTCCGCCTCGCCGGAGGTGATGCTTTCAATCCGCCCCTGCGAGATCCTGACCGACCGCGGCCCGCGCATCTCGGCACCATCGAAGATGTGCTGCGCGGCAATCGTCAGAGAGCAAGAACCAGCGTGGCCCATCAGCATTGATCCGAGAATGGCAGTCACGGACTCGTGAGGCGAGTCCCCGTGCAAGACTTCATATGTACACCATAGGACTTTGGGAGGACCCGGAGCGAAACCTTCGCGTTAACTTTCCATGGGAACAAAAGATACCACGTATCTCGGCATTGATGGTGGCGGAACCCGCTGCCGCGCCCGGATCGAGGACGAAAACGGCAGGGTGCTCGGTGCAGCGAGCTCGGGGCCTGCCACGACGCGGATTGGCTTCGAGAAGGCCTGGCGGTCCATCATGGAGGCCACCGAAGCGGCAGCCGCACAGGCCGGACTGACGGGCGAGGATTTCGCGCGGATGCACGCCGGAATTGGCCTTGCCGGCCTTGGTCGCCGGGGCGCGGAAGCGGCACTCAACAAGATCGCGCATCCCTTTGCGTCCGTCATCTTCATCAGCGACGGCCTGGCGGCCTGTCTCGGCGCCCATAGCGGCGCGGACGGGGCCATCGTGGTAGCCGGCACAGGCTCGGTGGGCGTCGGCCTGATCGACGGCCGTGAGATCCGTCTCGCCGGCTACGGCTTTCCCGTGTCGGACGAAGGCAGCGGTGCCGACATCGGCCTGCAGGTTGTTCGACTGGCGCTGCGGGCCGCCGATCGCCGCGGCGAGCTGACCCCATTGCTTTCAGAGGTGATGGGCGCATTCGATCATGATCCTTATCAGGCGGTGGCCTGGTCTGAAGAAGCCAGGGCCACAGACTACGCCGCGTTCGCGCCGATCGTGATGCGGCACGCCAATCAGGGCGATCCGGTCGGCCGCCGTATTGTGGAACGCGCGGCCGATGCCATTGGCGATCTGCTCGATCTGTTCCTGGCGAGAGGAATTGACCGGCTCTCGCTGGTCGGCGGGCTCGCGGACGCCATTACGCCCTGGCTGACACCTGACCTGCGTGCCCGCCTGAGGTGTCCTGACGCCGACGCGGCGGCCGGCGCGCTGCTGGTGGCGCGAGGGCGGCTCGACCTGCCCAAGAGAGAACTGCCCGAGAGAGAAGCTGACCATGAACAGGCTTCAAAGTTCCGCGTTTGATGGCGCATGGATCAACTATATGGCCACCGAAGAAGTCGATCCCCGCTTTGCCGATCTTGATGCATGGCCGCTGACGTCAGCGATGGAAGCGATGTGGGAGGGCCAACTTGCGGCAGTCGCGGCGATCGGCCATGCCCTTCCCGCGATCACTGCGGCGACCGAAGCGGCCAAGGCAGCGCTGGGCGATCGCGGACGCATTGTGTATGTCGGCGCCGGCACCTCGGGCCGCGTGGCGGTCCAGGACGGCGCCGAGCTGACGCCGACCTTCGCCTGGCCCAGCGAGCGCGTCCGCTTCATCGTCGCCGGCGGAGACAGCGCGTTCGTCACCAGCATCGAGGGCGCGGAGGATGATGTCGATGATGCAGTCGCGCAGATCAAGGCCGCTCGGCTTACAGCGCACGACGTGGTGATCGCCGTTGCCGCCAGCGGGACAACGCCATTCACGGTCGCGGCGCTGCAGCAGGCAGGCTCTTTCGGTGCCGTGACGATCGGTGTCGCCAACAATCCCGGCACCGCACTGCTGGAATCGGCAAAGTTTCCTATTCTGATCGAGACCGGCCGCGAGCTGATCGCCGGCTCCACGCGGATGAAGGCGGGCACCGCGCAGAAGATTGTGCTCAACCTGATCTCCTCAGGGATCATGCTGCGCCTTGGCCGGGTGTATCGCGGCATGATGGTGAACATGCAGCCGACCAATGCCAAGCTGAAGCGGCGCGCCGAGGCCATGGTGGCGCAAATCGCGCATTGCGATCCGTCGCACGCGGCACGCTCGCTTGAGCAGGCCGAGGGAGACATCAAGACGGCAGGCCTTCTGGCGCTGGGCGTCGACAGGGTCGATGCCGAGACCATTCTGAAAAACTGTGACGGCAACCTTCGGCGCGTGTTTGCCGAGCTCGCCAAGGATCGTGACCTGCATCCCAAGGGAGCGGCGCCGCGCAAGCAAGGCGGAGCGGTTGAGCCGTGACGACATCCGCGATGGCGAGCGAAATCGGGGAAAGCGCGGATGTCGTCGCCAAAATTGTTCGTAACCGCGCCGCCACGCGCGACATCGCTCAGCGAGCAGGGATTGGCTCCGCCCCGCTATGCGTCGTGTGCGGCCGAGGCAGCTCTGGCCATGCCGGGGTTTTCTTGAGATACCTGGTCGAGACGCGGCTTCGCCTTCCTGTTTCGGCCAGCGCCCCTTCGGTGATCACGGCATTTCGCACACCCTTGATGCTGCGCCATGCGCTATTCATCGTGATCTCGCAATCCGGGCGCAGCCCGGATCTTGTCGCGGCGACCAGGTCGGCGCGCGCCGCGGGCGCCCGCACCATCGCCATCGTCAATGCGACCTCCTCGCCGGTGGCTGACGAAGCGGAGTTCGTCGTTCCGATCGAAGCAGGCCAAGAGCACTCGGTCGCGGCGACCAAGACCGTGATCGGCTCGATGGCCGCTGGCGCCGGACTTGTTGCCGAGCTGGCGGAAGACCGTGCGCTGCGGTCAGCCCTCGACCGGCTGCCCGATCGCCTGCACCGCGCGCTGGCGCTCGACTGGTGCAAGATTGCCGACGATCTCGCCAAGGCGTCAGCCGTGTTTGTGGCGGCGCGGGGCCTGGGCCTGGGCTCGGCACGGGAGATCGCGCTCAAGCTTTCGGAAATCCTGCGCCTGCCCTCCATTGGCCTGAGCGCCGCCGAGTTGCAGCATGGGCCGCGCGCCGCGTTATCATCGCGCACACCGGTTGTCATGATGCGCCTCATGGATGAAACGGCGGCCACGGTGGATGCGCTGGCGGAAGAATTGCGCGAGCAAAAGATCGCGCTGCATCTGTGCGGCGGACCGCATGGCTCGCTGCCCTGGTTGGCCGAAGATGACCCCGCCACCGACCCGATCACCATGCTCGTGCCGGCCTATCGGATGATCGAGCAGACGGCGCGCGCCTGCGGATTTGATCCGGATCGTCCCCCTCGCCTGAGCAAGATTACCGAGACGTTTTGATAGCTACCTGATCGCTGGCTGGCGACCGAAAGCTGGAGCACCGCCGAACGCTACAATTGAAGTCGAAGCTGTTATGCCCATCGAGCAGATAGCCGATTCCTTCGTAGCTCCTATCTGACGCAATCGTCCGGAGGTATTTTCCCAGCAAAGCGGTCAGTCATCCAGTTCACCGCCGCCATCGTGCTTGCTTGCGCGGCGCGTCCGTGCCCGATACCGGGCAGCAAGACCATCCTGACCTTGCTGCCGGCCCTGCATAGCTTGTCCATGTAGGCCTGGGTAACCGCGGGCCGGATGATCTGGTCATTGGTCCCCTGCGCTAGAAAGATCGGGATCTCGGAGGAGAGCACGCCGGTGCTGTTCTGTTCGAGAAGCGAGCGCCAAGGTTCGGCCTTGGTCGGATCTTGCACCGTCAAAAAATATTGCTCGAGCGGCCTCCCTGTTCTCTGCCTGACGATCAGGTCGAAAGGCCCTTCGATGCATTCTTGCGCCAGACTGTCAATCGCGGGCATGGCGCGCGGATCGACGATCTTATCGATGACGGCTCCGTAGACGCGGTGCCACGACCATAGCGTCATCGCCGTGATGTTCTTGCCGCCGATCGAGTTGATATCGTCGCTCATCAGCTTTGCGAGGTCCGTTGCCGGCGCCGCCGCGGCGACGCCGAGAAGCCGCAGCTCAGGGGCGTAGGCATTTGCAATCATCCCGGCGAAGAGCGCGGCTTGCCCGCCCTGCGAATGTCCCCACACCGTGAAGTCCCTGCCCTCGCCTGCGCGGGGAAGGGAGCGCGCCGCGCGCACGATATCGATCACGGCGCGACCTTCGCTCTCCCCCACCAGATAAGGATGCGGGCCCGGCGTGCCGAGCCCCGGATAGTCAGTCGCCGCCACGACGAAACCACGGGAGATCATCGAGCGAAGGCCCTGGATCTGCTGAAACAGAAAAATGGCGAGCGACGGCGCGCAGCGCGGGACGATGCCCGAGGTAGGATGTGCCCAAGCAACGATCGGACGACCGCCGGGCGGGGCCTCGGCTTGCGGAACAATGACGACGCCGGATACAAAGATCGGCCGGCCGTTCAACCCCGTCGACCGATACAGCACGCGATAGGTGGTGGCGCCGAGCGGAGCCCCGTCCATCGGCTCCTGCCGCACCAAGCTGCCCGGAGCACCGGCGAGCAACGATGCCGGCGCATCATAAAATGTCGTCTGGGCCGACGCTATTCCCGCCAGGCCAAAAACAGCCGCGGCGACGAGCGCATTCGGCATCCATTTGCGCCGCCAGCGGCCAAAGAAATTGGTGGTGAAGTATCGCGTGGTCCAGCTCACCTGCTTACAGTCCGTAAAGTATCTTCAGACCGCCGCTGGCATGAACGGCAATCAGGATGCCTTCGCGCAGCAACTGCACCTTTTCGAGCCTTGCCGAGTCGAGGCGGCCCTCCATGCGAAAGCCGTCCTTCAGCGGGCGCGTCAGGCGTTCGTTCGCCGCCATGAGCAGGTTCTGGTAGGAGATTCCGTAGTCGAGATTAGCGACATTCTTCAGTTGCGCCGCGAGCTGCTGCACGGCAGTTCCAATCTGGCTGTCGTCTGATGAAGTTGTCAGGTCGATTTCGGAGAGGCCGACGGTCTTATTGTTTGTATCGACTTTTGGCGTGGTGGAGAAATAGGTCCATTGGCCCGCGTTGGGATCGGTGTCCGAGCTCTTTGCGATGCGCAGGCCGATCACGAGTTTACCCGACGACGGATAAACCTGAATCTCGCGCACGGACGTGTCCTGCGCCGGTACGGCTCCGATCGCCTGACTTATCTTGTCCTTGAGCGCGTCGTAGTTGATGCGGACGGGAAGAATGACATCGAAGGTGCCCGGCTCGGCCACCGCAGTGCCGAGCGGCGGCAGGGCCGTCACCGTGACAGCTGGCGGCCGCTGCCCGATCACGGTTTCGGCGGAGCCGGTAAGTTCAAGCGATCCCCACAATATCTTGGCATTGGCGCGGACACCCGCGAAAGCCGCGCTCTGCGGGGTTAGCTGCAGCCAGACCGGCGGATCCTCCGCGAGTCTGATGGGTTCAAACGCGTGACGCCACGCCGTCTCGGCTTTGCCGTGGAGATCGAGTGCGCGCGCCGCCGCCAGCGCCCGCGACCGGATGCGCCCCAGTTGCGTCCGGATGTTGGGCTCGACATAGGGCGCAAGGTCAACCTCGCGGCCGAGCACGTGAAGGTAGGGATGTTCGCTCCAGCGGAAGGAGTCGCTGATGTTTAGCTGGAGCGACCCATCCCGCCGCAGCTCGGGGCGCGCTTCAACCTCGATCGTCGCGCTCGCCTCGGTGTCGCCGCGAATACGCGCCGTGAAGCGATTGGCTCCCTGGCCCTCGGCGGCGCCATGTATGGAGACCGCTCCGAAGACGCGGTCGCCCCGGCCATACAGCGAGACCGGGCTAGTCCGGTCGACAAAACCCCAGACGTCGCAATTGGCGTTGATGCGGAAGATGAGAACACGACGATGAACGCAGTTGACACGTTCGTCGATGGTGGCAAGCCGCTTTGGAATATCCCGCTCGATCGCCGCAGCGAGAGCCGGCAGCCCGAACTCGATCGTCGCAGAGATGCGCGAAGTCGTTACGAGTGGCGTTGCTGCGTCCGGGTTCAGCGTCGGCTTTTCGGCGCCGAACGCTATCGACGGGAGCGCCCCAAGAGCGAGCGCGGCCAGGCTGGCTATGCCCATGCGTGATCTATTCGCGATCGAATCGTATTGCGGCTGATATGTGCGTGATGGATGAATCATCCTAGTGCTCCAGCTTCAGGAAAAAACCAGAACCACAGTCGGCACTCAGTGCGCTCGCCAGCAACAAGGCCCTATACGTTAGGGGGTGCAGGAACGGCGGAAGCTGTTTCGCGATTCGGCTCGGCAAGCTGGCAGCTCCCGTGATCGCCAGGATCGAGCCACCTCCATTCTGTATCCGTTTTCGACACGTGTTGGGCGGATCCGCCCCACCGGCTCGAGAACCTCAAAGCCAACTTCGCAGTGAACGCCTGACGTCTCGCAAGAGAAATGACAAATGATGCAAAACGATGGCCTTGCAACCCCTCCGCGTTACCGCACCAGCCTTGCACCGGAAACGGCCTCGACAAAGCGCAATGAACCCGGCTGAATCGACCGAAACCATAGCAAAATCAACGAATCTGGCGGATATCCCTCCCGCTCATAACGGTCGGGTTGCAGGTTCTAACCCTGCCGGGCGCACCAGCCTTCGCTCGCGAAGCGAGGAAAGCTGCCGCGCCGGAGCCCTATTGGCGAAGGCGGGCTGTGCGGCACGCGAGCTACGGCTCGGCAAGCCACGCCGATCACCGCACCGGAACGCTGCACCGCAACGATACGCTCCGGCGAGGCGCGCTGTCGATCCCATCACCCCCCTTTTTCCGGAATTGGACGCGCCGTCGCGCTTCACGCCGAGCCAGCCGTCGCCTTGTCCTTCAGAAAGACCCGGCTCGCGAGCACGTCCGATGCCTGCAGCGACATGATGTCGTCAGCGGTCAGCACATGATCGAGATCGGCGACGAGGCGATTGGCCTGGCGCAGGCGCATGCGGTCCAGCGCGTTTCGGATGGAGCGGGCGTTCGAGAACAGCGGCTGGATCTTGCGTAGCGCGATATAGCGGATGAACGCTTCACGCGCATCGGCGCTGAATTTGTAGTTCATGTCGCGCAGCATCAGCTCGGCGATCGCGAGCAATTCAGGCTCGGAATAGTCGGGAAAATCGATATGATGGGCGATGCGGGAGCGGAAGCCGGGATTGCTGGCGAAGAACTTATCCATTCGGTCGCCGTAGCCGGCGAGAATCACCACCAGATCCTCGCGTTGGGATTCCATCACCTGCAGCAGGATCTCGATCGCTTCCTGACCGTAATCGCGTTCATTGTCGGGCCGGTGGAGATAATAGGCTTCGTCGATGAACAGCACGCCGCCCATCGCCTTCTTCAGCACTTCCTTGGTCTTGGGCGCGGTGTGGCCGATATATTGTCCAACCAGCTCATCGCGGGTAACCGACACCACCTGGCCGCGACGCACGAAGCCGAGCCTGTGGAGAATGCTGGCGATCCGCAGCGCCACCGTGGTCTTGCCGGTGCCGGGATTGCCGGTGAACGACATATGCAATGTCGGCACCTCCGACGTCAGATTAAGCCGCTTGCGGATACGTTCGATCAGCAAGAGCGATGCGATTTCGCGGATACGGGTTTTCACGGGCACTAGCCCGATCAGCTCGCGGTCGAGCTGCGTGAGGATTTCCTCAATGCCGACGGCTTCGAGCTCCTCGCGGAGGTTGACCATGTCTGTCATGTCGGCGGTATCCATGTCCATCTGGCAAACCTCGACGCAATGCATGCGCGGTCTGAAAAAAACTCCGCCGCCGCTTTCACAGCGACGGAGCAGTGCATCCGGCAGACGAAAGGCACGATCAGGGAGAACTCGTCTGTCGGACCGGGTAACTTGCTAACCGTAACGCCGGCCCTCCGGGCGGTCAGCGGCGTAGGACCTGGTCGTGTAGCGGATGTTGCGGCCAGCAACTTCATGCCGCTCGAGGCGGAAGCCGGGTTCCTTCTTCGGTCGGTTGACGATGAAGGACAGCCGCACCGATTCCCAGCCGTGACTGGAATCGAACGCCGACAGGCGGATGTAGCTGTTACCATACACCTTACGGCATTGGTTCAGCTCCATCATCACACCGGCGGCGTCGCGGAGATCGAACATCGGCAATCCCCACATCTCCCAGAGATTGTTGCGGGGATGCGGATCGTCGGTGAATTCGATGTTCACCGCCCATCCATTCTCCAGGCAATACTGGACCTGACGGGAGATCTGCTCGTCGGTGAGATCGGGCAGAAACGAGAAGCAGCCTTGGGTAATGCGCATGATTTCCGCTCCTTACGTCGCGACCGAAGGCGTGGGGACGTAGTCCGGCATATCGGTCGATTCGTAGTTGAAGGTGACGTTCTTCCAGACCTCCAGCGCCGATTTCAGCGGCGTGCAGGTCTCTGCAGCCTTGGCGAGAATCTCGGGCCCCTCGTGCAGATAGTCGCGGCCTTCATTGCGCGCGAGAATCATCGCTTCCAGCGCTACGCGGTTGGCGGTCGCGCCGGCCTGAATGCCCATCGGATGCCCGATGGTGCCGCCGCCAAACTGCAGGATCACGTCTTCGCCGAGATGATCGAGCAATTGGTGCATCTGCCCGGCGTGAATGCCGCCGGACGCGACCGGCATCAGCTTGTTGAGGCTGGCCCAATGCTGGTCGAAGAACACGCCGTGCTCCAGCCGCATCGGGTTATGGTCCTCGCGGCAGATGTCGTAATAGCCGCGCGTGGTCGCCGGATCGCCTTCGAGCTTGCCGACCACGGTGCCGGCATGGATGTGATCGACGCCGGCAAGCCGCATCCATTTTGCGATCACCCGGAACGAGACGCCGTGACTGCGCTGCCGCGTGTAGGTGGAATGCCCGGCACGATGCAGATGCAGGATCATGTCGTTGCGGCGGGCCCATTTGGCCATCGACTGGATCGCGGTGTAGCCGATCACGAGATCGATCATGATGACGATCGAGCCGAGCTCTTTGGCGAACTCGGCGCGCTCGTACATGTCTTCCATGGTGCCGGCGGTGACGTTGAGATAGGTGCCCTTGATCTCGCCGGTCGCCGCCTGCGCCTTGTTGACTGCCTCCATGCAATAGAGAAACCGCTCGCGCCAATGCATGAACGGCTGCGAGTTGATGTTCTCGTCGTCCTTGGTGAAGTCGAGACCGCCCTTCAGCGCCTCGTAGACCACGCGCCCGTAGTTGCGCCCGGATAGGCCGAGCTTCGGCTTCACCGTGGCACCGAGTAGCGGTCGGCCAAACTTGTCCATGCGCTCGCGCTCGACCACGATGCCGGTCGCAGGCCCCTGGAACGTCTTCACATAGGCCACCGGCAGCCGCATGTCCTCGAGCCGCAATGCCTTCAGCGGCTTGAAACCGAACACGTTGCCGATGATCGAGGCCGACAGATTGGCAATCGACCCGTTCTCGAACAGGTCGAGATCGTAGGCGATGTATGCAAAATACTGCCCCGGCGAGTTCGGCACGGGATCGACGCGAAAACATTTGGCGCGGTATTTCTCAGCCGCCGTCAGACGGTCGGTCCACACCACGGTCCAGGTCGCGGTCGAGGATTCGCCGGCGACCGCGGCCGACGCCTCGATCGGATCGACCCCGTCCTGCGGCGTGACGCGGAACAGCGCGATGATGTCGGTGTCCTTGGGCTCGTAGTCGGGCTCCCAATAACCCATCTTCTTGTATTCGAGGACGCCGGATTTATAGCGATCCTTGCCGCGGACGGTCATCGAGTGCATGTTCATATCGGCCTCCTTGGGTGGTGTGCGGCGATTGGTCGGGATCGAACGCGTCGTCAGCTCATTCTGCGGCATCGGCTATTCCTCCGATTTGTGGATCGAGTGCGCTCGAACGGTAGCGTCTTGCCATCTCGGCCAGTGGAACGACCTTGATCTGCGACGCATGTCCCGCCGTGCCGAATTGCTCGAAGCGCTCGCGGCAAAGATCGCGCAGGCCATCCATCGCCGGTTTCAGAAATTTGCGCGGGTCGAACTCGCTCCTGCTCTGCGTTGCGACCTTGCGGAACGCCGCGGTCATCGCCAGCCGGCAGTCGGTATCGATATTGATCTTTCGGACACCGTGCTTGATGCCGCGGACGATTTCCTCGACCGGCACGCCCCAGGTCTGCGGCATCTCGCCGCCGAACTGGTTGAATGCGTCCTGCAGCGGCTGCGGCACCGAGGAAGAGCCGTGCATCACCAGATGCGTATTGGGCAGCCGGTGATGGATTTCCTCGACCACCCGCATGGCAAGAATGTCGCCGTCCGGCTTGCGCGAGAATTTATAGGCGCCATGCGAAGTCCCCATCGCGATCGCCAGCGCATCGACCTTGGTGGAGCGAACGAAATCGACCGCCTGATCCGGATCGGTCAGCAACTGGTCGTGGCTGATCTCGCCTTCGACGCCATGGCCGTCTTCCTGCTCGCCGCCACCATGCTCCAGCGAGCCGAGCACGCCCAGTTCGCCTTCGACCGAGGCGCCGATCCAGTGCGCCATGTCGACGACGCGGCGGGTGATGTCGACGTTGTATTGGTAGCTCGCCGGAGTCTTGGCATCGGCCATCAGCGAGCCGTCCATCATCACCGACGTGAAGCCGTGCTGCAGCGCGGTGGCACAAGTCGACTCTTCGTTGCCGTGATCCTGGTGCAGGCAGAGCGGGATCTGCGGATACATCTCTTCCAGCGCATCGATCATCTTCGCCAGCATGATGTCGTTGGCATAGGAGCGCGCACCGCGCGAGGCCTGGATGATGACGGGCGCATCGACGGCAGCCGCGGCCTCCATGATGGCAAGGCCCTGCTCCATATTGTTGATGTTGAATGCCGGCACGCCGTAGCCGCGCTCGGCGGCATGATCCAGCAATTGCCTCAGCGTTATCAGCGCCATCGCAGCCTCCGTGTCATTGTTCTCGTGTGATCGTCATGCCCAGGTTGCCGTCATTCTGGAGCGCGCGATGCAGCGCATCGCCGCTATTGCAACGGCGTTCGCGGTGATGCCGAATTCGCGATAGAGCGTTTCCGCCGGCGCAGATGCGCCAAAGCCGGTCATACCGACAAATTCGCCGCCGTCGCCGAGCCAGCGCGCCCAGTCGCCCTCGACCGCGGCTTCGATGCCGATCCGCGGGACGTCTCCAAGAACCTCCGACCGGTATTCGCGCGATTGCTGGCGAAACAGCTCGAAGCATGGAGCCGAGACGACGGCCGCGCGGACACTATCCTTTGCGAGCGTTTTCGCAGCCTCGATGGCGATCGAGACCTCCGATCCGGTCGCGATCAGCGTGACATCGCGTCCGCCCTCCGGCTCGACGACGACATAGGCGCCGCGCGCGACCAGATTGTCACCACCGCCTTCATGGAAGGCAGGCAGCGCTTGCCGCGACTGACACAGCACCGATGGACTGGCCTGCGCCCGCAGCGCGCAGTCCCAGGCCTCGGCGGTCTCGATGGCATCGCCCGGTCGGAAAACCAGCAGATTGGGGATCGCTCGAAGCGATGCCAAATGTTCGACCGGCTGATGGGTGGGACCATCCTCGCCCAGTCCGATGGAGTCGTGCGTCATCACATGGATGACACGAATGTTCATGAGCGCCGCCAGCCGGATCGCCGGACGGCTGTAATCGGCGAAGCTGAGGAACGTACCGCCATAGGGGATGAAGCCGCCATGCAGCGCCATGCCGTTCATTGCCGCCGCCATGGCGTGCTCGCGGACCCCATAGTGAATATAGCTGCCTTCAAACGAGCCGGGCTGTACCGGCTGCTGGGTCCTGGCCCGCGTCAGGTTGGAATGGGTGAGGTCCGCCGAGCCACCGAGCAGATTGGGCAGCGCCTCGGCGATTGCATCAATCACGCGCTGCGACGCCTGCCGGGTGGCAATATTCGGCCGCTCGGTCGCGAAGTCATCACGCAGCTTTGTCATCGCTTCCGCATAGCTGCACGGCAGGTTGCGATTCAGCGCATCGTGAAATGGCGAACGGGAATCAGCGCTCAGACGCCTGGTCCGTTCGATCCAGCAACGGCGGGCGGCATGCCCGCGGCGGCCTGCCTGACGCCACAGCGCGAGGACGGCCTCCGGGATCTCGAACGGCGCGTACGGCCAGTTCAGCGCCTCGCGCGTTTTGGCGGTTTCTTCGCCACCCAGCGGCGCGCCATGGACTTTGTCCGTTCCCTGACGGTTAGGGGCGCCGAAGCCGATGATCGTACGGCAGGCAATCAGCGACGGCCGGTCGCTGTTGCGCGCCCGCTCGATCGCGGCCGCGATCGCTTCGGGATCGTGGCCGTCTACTCGGCTGGCCGACCACCCCGCGGCCCTGAACCGTGCGAGCTGATCATCCGAGCATGACAGTGAGGTGGCGCCGTCGATCGAGATTTCGTTGTCGTCGAACAGCACGAT
This sequence comes from Bradyrhizobium icense, assembly GCF_001693385.1. Lineage (NCBI taxonomy): Bacteria > Pseudomonadati > Pseudomonadota > Alphaproteobacteria > Hyphomicrobiales > Nitrobacteraceae > Bradyrhizobium > Bradyrhizobium icense. The sequence continues at coordinate 1,327,484 of NZ_CP016428.1, read as the reverse complement.
CAGGCGATTGAGCCTGAGATGCCCGGCCAGCGAGATCGCCTCGTGGCTGATCCCCTCCATCAGGCAACCGTCGCCGGCGATCACATAGGTATAATGATCGACGAAATCGTCGCCGAAGCGCGCGTTCATCAGCCGCTCAGCCAGCGCCATGCCGAGGGCGGTCGCGATGCCTTGCCCGAGAGGTCCGGTGGTCGTCTCGACGCCCGCCGTATGGCCATATTCGGGGTGTCCCGGCGTCTTCGACCCCCATTGCCGGAATGCCCTGAGTTCGTCCAGCGTCATGCCTTCGTACCCGGTCAGGTGCAGAAGCGCATACAGCAGCATCGAGCCATGGCCGGCCGACAGCACGAAGCGGTCGCGATCCGGCCACGCCGGGTCCGTCGGATCGAATTTGAGGAAGCGCGAAAACAGAACGGTCGCGACGTCGGCCATGCCCATCGGCATGCCCGGATGACCGGACTTGGCCTTCTCGACGGCGTCGATTGCCAGGAAACGGATCGCGTTGGCCATCTCTGCGTGCGCCAGATCCGGACGGCTGGCCATGCGGGATAGAGCGGGAGCGTTCATATCGTGCGCCTCTTGCGTTCCATCAGTTGCAGGATCAGTGGAGTGAGGATGAGTTGCATCGCCAGGTCGAGCTTGGCCCCGTGGATCACGATCGAATTGGCGCGCGACATGAAGCTGTGCGGAATCATCGACAGCAGATAGGGAAAATCGATCCCGCGCGGATTCTTGAGACGGATCACCACCATCGATTCATCCGGCGTCGGAATCCACCGCGCGATGAACGGGTTCGACGTATCGACGGTCGGCACGCGCTGAAAATTGATATCGGTCTCGGCGAACTGCGGACAGATGTAGTTCACGTAATCAGGCATGCGCCGCAGGATGGTGTCGGTCACCGCCTCAGCGGTATAGCCGCGGTCGCGACGATCGCGATGCAGCTTCTGGATCCATTCCAGGTTGATCACCGGCACGACGCCGATCTTGAGATCGGCATGCTGCGCCACGTTGACCTTGTCGGTCACGACCGCGCCGTGCAACCCCTCGTAAAACAGCAGGTCGGACCCTTCCGGCAATTGGGTCCATTCGGTGAATGTGCCCGGTTTGGCGCCGTAGAGCTTCGCCTCTTCGTCGTCGTGGACGTAATGGCGCGTCGTTCCGGTGCCGGATTCACCGTAGTCGCGAAACACCCTTTCGAGTTCCTCGAACAAATTTGTTTCCGGACTGAAATGGCTGAAATGCTTGTTGCCGCGCTCGGCCTCCTCCAGCATTTTGCTGCGCATCTCGAAACGATTGTAACGATGGAAGGCATCGCCCTCGATGTAGGCCGCAACCACCTTTTCGCGGCGGAAGATCTGCTCGAACGTCTTCTTCACCGACGTGGTGCCGGCGCCCGACGAACCCGTAATCGATATGATGGGATGAGCCCGCGACATCCTAGTGCCCCCGTCAGCGGAACAGGCCGCGCCGCGCGAACAGCGGCGCATCGCTATTGTCGAACATCGGCTCGATCCTCTCGTGAATGGTGGCGATGTCGCGCACGCCACGCAACGAACCCATGATCAGCGGCACCCGCTGATGCGGTGTTCTCGCCCCCAGTTCCAGAATTCGCCGCCGCCCGGTCGATGCCGCGCCGCCCGCCCATTCCATTACCAGCGCCATCGGATGGGCTTCGTACAGCAGGCGAATCCTGCCTTCGCGATAGCTGGGGCGGGCATCGGCCGGATAGAGAAACACGCCGCCGCGCGCCAGAATGCGAAGCGATTCCGCAACCAGCGAACCGATCCAGCGCATGTTGAAGTCCGCCTCACCGCCACCGCTGGTGCCGGCGAGACATTCATCGATGTAGGCGCGAACGGGACCATGCCAGTGCCGCCGATTGGAAGCGTTGATGGCAAACTCCGGCGTATCGCGTGCGACCTGCACGGCCTGCCGGATCAGCAGAAATTCTCCCGCGCGCCTGTCGAGAATGAAGATATCGACACGCGCGTTGAGCGCGAGGACGAAAGTAGTTTGCGGACCGTAGACGAAAAATCCTGCCGCGCACTGTGCCGTGCCGGGCTCAAAGAAGGTCGAAAGGATGTCGTTGCCTCTTGGGCGGATCGAAAAGATGGTGCCCATCGAGATGTTGTTTTCGAGATTGGCCGATCCGTCGAGCGGATCGATCGCAACGCACAGGTGCGCATCGGGCCGGAAGGTTTCCGGCAGCGCCGCCTCCTCGGAAAGGATCGCCGCCACCGGCGCGCCGCGCAGCGCACGCCGCATCATTTCGTCGGCCACGATATCGATGTCTTTCTGCCGGTCGCCGTCGGTATTGATGCCGCCATCCTGCCCGGTGATATCGGCGAGCGGCCCATCTGCAATCAGTGCCGCGAGTTCGATTGCAGCGGCGGCAATGGCCTCGATCACCGCACCGACCGCCGCGCCATGCGGGATCTGCGCAATAGACTTATCGAGATGTGAACGCAGCGTCACGCGTTCGTCCATGGCGGTCTCCCGGTGCGCTCTCTCGGCGCTGTCGAAGCGTCCGCCGAGTTTGGCGACGCGCGCTCTCAAGCAAGCGCAATTTGCCGAATTAGGGAAATTTTGTTATCTTTGGCCTGGGCAAAGTTTTTATTATAATGGAGGGCGTGCCCATGGCCGGGCGATTGTTGCGGGAATTGACCATCCGCCAGTTGCGCGCGCTGGCCGCCGTGCAGAAGCACCGGTCGGTTACCGCGGCGTCGAAGCAACTGTACCTGACACAGCCCGCGGTAACGCTGCAGTTGCGCAACCTGCAGGCGGTCGCAGGATTGCCACTCATCCAGCGCACCGGCGACGGCATGCTGCTGACGGATGCCGGGCGCGAGGTATTGGCGCTCGCCGACCGCATCGAGGCGGCGATCACCGACTGCGAGACCACGTTGGAGATGATGGCGGGAAAGACCGCGGGCCGCATCTCGATCGGCGCGGTTTCGACCGCGAAATATTTCGTGCCGTTCATGATCTCCGGATTCTCGAAGCTCTATCCGAACGTCGAAATCACGCTCTCGATCGGCAACCGCCAGGAAGTCGGCGAAGCGCTGCGCGGCTACGATCTCGACTTCGCGATCATGGGCCGCCCGCCTGCGGACATCGACATGAACGTCCACCTGATCGGCGATCATCCCCACGTCATCATCGCGCCGACCGCGCATCGGCTGGCGCGAAAATCCAGCATTGCGCCACGCGAGCTCGCCGGCGAAACCTTCCTGACGCGCGAGCCGGGATCCGGCACGCGCGGGCTGATGGAGCAATTGTTCGAGACGTCGGGCATCCGCCCCAAGATCGGCCTCGCCATGAGCAGCAATGAGACCATCAAGCAGGCGGTGATCGCAGGGCTCGGCATCGCCTTCCTCTCTGCACACACGGTCGCGACCGAGCTCGACGAACGGCGCCTGGTCACCCTCGACGTCGACGGCCTGCCGATCGTGCGGCAGTGGTTCGCGCTTGCGCGCAAGGACAAGGTCTTGCTGCCGCCAGCGCAGGCGATGCTCGATTTCCTCAGTGCCAAGGGCAGGCAGTTTCTGCCCCGCACCCATCGCCGGCTGCGTCTCACCCGGCCGTCAGGCCGTGCCAAGCGCGCCTGACCTGCTCTGGTTGCAGGTTCGGGTCCTGCCCGGCGTTGATTGCCGGACGCTACAATTTCGTGAAGACGCCGCAGGTGCAGTCTCAGCGAGCGCGATCAACAGCAGCAGCGAAATGCAGCTCCCTCGAACTGCAACGACGCGTCAATAATCAAAGACAGGTCGTGATACCGCCGTCGACATAAAGCGTATGCCCGTTGACGAAGGACGAGGCATCTCCCGACAGAAAAACGGCGGCGCCGATCAATTCGTCCACGTTGCCCCAGCGCGAGGCCGGCGTCCGCTTTTCCAGCCATGCTGAAAACTGCGGATCGTCGACCAGCGCTTGATTCAGCGGGGTCTTGAAGTAACCCGGCGCGATGGCATTGATCTGCAGCCCGTGCCTGGCCCAATCGGCGCACATGCCGCGGGTGAGGTTCTTGATCGCTCCCTTGGTGGCGGTGTACGGGGCGATGCCCGGGCGGGCCAGCTCGCTCTGAACGGAGGCGATGTTGATGATCTTGCCCTTTCTGCGCGGGATCATGTGCCGCGCGACGGCCTGACCGACGTAGAAGGCGCTCGATACATTGGTCCTGAGCAGTTGCTCCCACTTCTCGGCCGGAAAATCCTCGAGCGGCGTGCGAAACTGCATGCCGGCGTTGTTGACGAGAATATCGATCGTCCCATTCGTCCGCTCGATCGCCGCAACGCCTTCGCGGACATCCTCGACGACGGTGACATCGAACCCGGCCACCGCAACGTTGTGCCCGGCCGCGGTCAAGCTCGCGGCGGCAGCCTCGAGTTTGTTGCGCTCCCGTCCATTCAGGACGACGGAGGCGCCATGCTCTGCGAGCCCGCGCGCGATGGCGAATCCGATTCCCTGGGACGATCCGGTGACCAGCGCTCGTTTGCCGGCCAGATTGAACAGTTCAAATGCCACGGCGGGACCTTCTCCATGCGTGCAGGCGGGTCGGATGGACCGTCCGAGCATCGTCCTGACGTCTGCCGGTCCGATGCAAAGAACGCATCCGAATGGACGTAGAAATACCGCATGCCGCGGTCAAGCCAAACCCGCACATCATCCGAAATGAAGGATTGCCTTGCTGCGGAATTGCGGCGCATGTTGGCCTTCCAGCGTGATGCTGAACGCCTCGCCGGAACGCGCGCATGGATATTGGCCGCTGCCGTAGCTGCAGCGGGCCAAGCGGCTTGAGAAGATCGTCGGATTTCCTTTTCCGGCGAAGTCAGCGGACGCATCCTACGGGCCGGTCGCGGCTCCAGTCCTGGCGCGGCTGCCAGTGAAATCAGAGACTTATTGCTTCGTCGCTGCGGACCACGCCATGAATCACTGCCCCCCTGAATCACCGCAAATCTCGTCGCGGCGCAACATGCAAAATGAGACTACCGGTCAAGTTGTAGCGGGTGAAGCTGCGCGCCCCGCCCCAGTCATCGGTTAGCTTTCGCCCGGCGGTCCCGGTCGCCATGCAAACCGCGGCATGGCGATTTTGGAGCGACCTGACGATACAAAAACTGGCGATACAAAGGGAGGGGTTCGATGTTTAAAAGCTGTGCGGGACTGGTCGCGCTGAGCAGCCTGTTGCTTTCCGGCGCCGCCGTCGCTCAAGAGAAGATCAAGGTCGGCGTCACCGCGACGCTCGAAGGCACCTATACGGTGCTCGGCGAGGACGGAATCCGCGGACATCAAACGGCGATCAACACGCTCGGCAAGAAGGTCGGCGACAAGGAAATCGAATTCATCATCGCCTCCACGGATGCGACGCCCGACTCCGCTGTCCGCGCCGTGCGCAAGCTGATCGAACAGGATAAGGTCCAGATCCTGCTTTCACCCTTGTCCGGCGACGAAGGCATCGCGGTCAAGAATTTTGCCAAGACGCGTCCGGAACTGACCTTTGTGAACGCCGCTTCAGGCGCGCAGGAAACGACGTATGTCGACCCGGCGCCGAATTTCTTCCGCTACAACATGGACGGCGCCCAGTGGCAGGTCGGCCTCGGCAAATACGCGTATGAGACCAAGAAATATCGGAAGATCGCGACGGTGGGCGAAGACTATTCGTTCATCTACACCCAGGTGTTCGGGCTGGTGCTGGAGTTCTGCGGTGCCGGCGGACAGGTCACCAACCGGCAATGGGTTCCGCTCGGCACGAAGGACTTTGCCTCCGTCATTGCCGCCCTGCCCGACGATGTCGACGCGATCTATCTCGGCCTTGGCGGCGCCGATGCCGTCAACTTCCTGAACCAGTATCAACAGGCCGGCGGCAAGGCCCACCTCATGGGCGGCTCGATCATGGTCGACCAGACCATCCTCTCCGCCAAGGGCAACGCCAAGAATGCGCTGCTCGGCACCATCGCCGCCAGCGGCCAGGCCGATACGTGGGAGGATGCAGGCTGGCAGAAGTTCGTGAAGGCCTATCAGGACGCCTTCCCGCCGAACAAGCGGTTCCCGAGCCCGTCGCTGCTCGCCACCAACTACTATAACTCGACGATGGCGCTGATCCTCGGACTGCGTCAGGTCAACGGCGATCTCAGCAACAACCAGGCCAAGCTCAAGGAAGCGCTCGCCAAGATCGAGCTCGACGCGCCAAACGGCAAGATCAAGCTCGACTCCAACCGCCAGGCCATCGGAACCAACTTCGTCACCGAAGTGGTCGACGACGGCAAAGGGGCCCTGTTCAGCAAGGTCGTGAAGGTCATTCCGAACGTGAACCAGACACTCGGCTACGACCCGGCAGTGTTCTCCAAGATCGGGCTGCCGAGTCGGACGGTTCCGGAGTGCAAGAAGTATTGACCTCTTCGCATTTGCGAACGGGCCCCGGTCGTGCCGGGGCCCCGGGCTGGACGTGATCTTCCCTTGCATTCTCGCGGCGGATGTTGAACGCTGGTTCAAAAAGCAAGAACATCCCGCGGGAGGGAAGGCATGAGCAAGGCTCTCGCCGTCTTCCACGGCCGGTTCGGTCGCGCGACGGTCTATCAGTTGAACCGCCCCTTCAACATGCACGCGCATCGCGAAGGGCACCTGATTTTTCATGTCGGTGGAACGCCAGCCCGCATTGATGTGTGCGATGAGCGATGGCTGCTCGCGGAGGACTCCATTGTTGCCGTCAACCCCTGGGAACCACACAATTTTGTCCCGACAGACATGGAGAACGGGGCGATCTTCTTCGTTCTTTACGTTAACGCCGAATGGTTCGCCCCCGATGCGGCCCGCGCCCACAGCCTGCGGTTCGGCCGCACCTGCTTCAAGCGTACGGCCACGCTCGACAGGCATATTCGCCGCTCTGCCGCGCTGGTGTGCGGAGCGCCTTCGCTAAGCAGCCTAGACTGCGAGCTCAGGCAGTTGATCGACAGTTGTTATGACGAAAGCTGGCAGCGATCGGAGCCGGTGCAGGAGACGCGCACCGCCACCGCCGTCACCGACTTTCGCGTCCGCAAATCCATCAAGCTGATGTCCGAAAGCCCGGGTGCCGAGATCGAGCTGGATTCGATCGCGCGGGCCTCCGGGCTGTCACGTCCGCACTTCTACAGGCTGTTCCGCACCCAGACCGGCGTCACGCCGAACCTCTATCTCAATACACTGATCATGGAACAGGCGCTGGACGCCTTGGTCGCGACCGAGGTGCCGATCGCCGATATCGGCTTCGATCTCGGCTTCTCTTCCCAGAGCGGTTTCACCCGCTTCTTCGCGGCCAATGTCGGGATGGCGCCGACCGAATACCGCCGCGCCGCCAAAGTCTTGCGTCCCTGAGCGCAACAGGCGCGAAAAGATACTGACAATCAAGTGCAAGGTCCGAGGCACCGTTAGGATGGCCCAAAACGCGAGCCGAAACGGCCGCGGCGTCTGGGAGGACGGTATGGCGACGGCCGGGCTGCTACCGTGACACGATTCATCGAACGCCATCCGGCATGGGCGCTGATCCTGCTGATCGCGGTCGCGGTGCTGCTGTGGCTGATCCTTGCCGTCTGGCCACCCGGCCTCGAAGAGGCGATCGGCAGGAAGCGGGTCTTTCTCAACGCCCTGTTCAACGGCATCACGCTCGGCAGCCTTTACTTCCTGGTGGCCAGCGGCTTCACGCTCATCTTCGGCCTGATGCGCAACGTCAATCTGGCGCATGGCTCGCTCTATCTGTTCGGCGGCTACATCGGTTACGCCATCAGTGCGTGGACCGGTTCCTGGATCCTCGGTTTCATCATCGCATTTTTGGGAGTGGCGCTGGTCGGCATCGTCCTGCAGATCGCCGTCTTCCGCCGCATGGAAGGACAGGATCTGCGCCAGACCATGGTCACGATCGGGCTTTCGATCGTGTTTGCCGATCTGATGCTGTGGGCATTCGGTGGCGATTTCTATCAGATCCAGACCCCAAGCTGGCTGATCGGCCCGATCGACTTGCCGCTGGTCACAGCGGTCAAATCGTCGGGCGAGGCGGTCTATCTGCGCTATCCGCTGGTGCGGCTCGTGATCTTGGTCGCGGCGATCGTGATCGGCATCGCGATGTGGCTGGCGCTCAACCGGACCCGCGTCGGCATGATGGTACGCGCCGGAGTCGATGACCGCGACATGCTCGCGGCGACCGGCGTGCCGATCCAGCTCGTTTTCGTTGCCGTGTTCGCGCTTGGCGCCGGCCTTGCCGGCATCGCGGGCGTCGTCGGCGGAACCTTCCAGTCGCTTTCGCCCGGCGAGGACACCCGCTTTCTGCTCGCCTCCCTCGTCGTCGTCATCGTCGGGGGCATGGGATCGATCCCGGGTGCGGCGCTGGGCGCCGTCATCATCGGCCTCGCCGAGCAGCTCGGCTCCGTCTACATCCCGACCTACGCCATCGTTGTAACCTTCCTCATCATGGTGCTGGTGCTGGCGCTGCGGCCGCAGGGCCTCCTTGCGAGGCGCTGACATGTCGTTGGTCCAGGGCGCCCATCCTCAGACCAGTCAGCCGGCAGAAGCGCGCGCGGCGCTGTTGGCATGGCCGGAATTCAACAAGCCGGCTGTCTGGCTGGTGGCGGTGATCCTCTTGATCATGCCGTTCATCGCCAACGGCTTCTTCCTGATCGAGATCTTCGCGACGACGCTGATCCTCGGGACCGTCGCGCTCAGCCTGATGTTCCTGGCGGGCTATGGCGGCATGGTCAGCCTGATGCAGCTCACCGTCGCCGGCTTTGCCGCCTACATGGTCGCGGTGTTCGGCATGAGTGCCAACACCAATATCAGCCTCGGCTGGCCGTGGTGGCTCGCAACGCCGATGGCGCTGGTGCTCGCGACCGCCTTCGGCACCCTCGGCGGCGCGCTCGCGGTGCGCACCGAAGGCATCTACACCATCATGATCACGCTCGCGATCGGTGCGGCCTTCTACTATTTCACCAACCAGAACTGGGCGATCTTCGGCGGCCATACCGGCATCAACACGGTCGCGACGCCGCGTTTCTGGGGCATCGACTGGCGCTCCGATATTCCGTTCTACTACGTCACGCTGGGCGTCGCGGCGTTCTGCTATTTCGCCGTTCAATATGTCTCGCGCGCGCCTTTCGGCCTCGCGCTGCAGGGCGTGCGCGACAATCCCCGCCGCATGGCGGCGCTCGGCTACAATGTCAATGCGCACCGCGTGGCAGCCTATGCTTTCGCGGCCTTCATCGCAGCGCTCGGCGGCGTCCTGCAGGTCTGGAACTACCGGCAGATTTCACCCGGCTCGGTCAGCGTCGGCGCCTGCATCGATATCCTGATTATTGCCGTAGTCGGCGGCATCACCCGCCCCGTCGGGCCCTTCATCGGCGCCTTCATCTTCGTCATCCTGCGTACCTTCGCGCTCGATCTATTGGTCAAGCTCGGTCTCGACGGCAACCGCTTCCGACTTCTGATCGGCCTCGGCTTCCTCGCCATCGTGTTCTGGTCGTCGGATGGCATGATCGGACTGTGGGAGCGCTGGCGCCGCGGCGCGGCGACCATCGACAAACGCGGGGGCGGAGGCCATGGCCATGGATAGCGCCGCGCCACGCTTTTCGGCCGTCGGCGCCGGCGCCGCGCTGGAGCTGCGCGGCGTGACGCGGCTGTTCGGCGCGCTGGCGGCGCTGACCGACGTCACCATCACGGTTCGCCCGGGCGAACGCCGCGCCGTGCTCGGCTCCAACGGCGCCGGCAAGACCACGCTGTTCAATTGCGTGACCGGGGACTTTCCGCCCTCCTCCGGCACCATCCGTTTCTTCGGCGAGGACATCACCCACTTCCCGCCATATGAACGTATCAGGCGCGGCTTGCGCCGCACCTACCAGATATCGGCGCTGTTTCCCGGCCTTACGGTGAGAGACAACGTCTACCTCGCCTGCCGCGGCGTTTCTCGCGGGCGATTCTCGCCGCTGCGTCCGGGCGCGAACGACGCCCTCATGCATGCGGCCGAGGCGCTGATCCAGGCGGTGCATCTGACGCCTGTGAGGGAGCAGCGGGTCGCGGAACTCGCCCATGGCCAGCAGCGCCAGCTCGAAATCGCGCTCGCGCTCGCCGGCGCTCCGCGCTTTATCCTGTTCGACGAACCGGCCGCGGGCCTCTCCCCCACCGAGCGGCGCGAACTGATCGATATCCTGACGTCGCTTCCCGCCCACATCGGCTACATCATCATCGAGCACGACATGGATGTCGCACTGCGCGTCGTCGAAAGCGTCACGATGATGCACAACGGCCGTGTCTTCAAGGAAGGCCTGCCGCACGAGATCGAAGCCGACCCAGAGGTGCAGGAACTCTATCTGGGGGCCGGGCATGAGTGACTTCCGCCGTTCAGCGCCTGCTCTCGAAGTCCGGGGCCTCGACGTCTATTACGGTCACTCCCATGCGCTGCAGGGCGTCGATTTGACCCTTGATGCAGGCGTTTTCTCGGTGGTTGGCCGCAACGGCATGGGCAAGACCACGCTGTGCAAGACCATCATGGGATTGTTGCGGGCGAGCGGCGGCTCTGTACGTGTTCGCGGCGAGGATATCACCCGCCTTAGCCCGGCGCGGATCGCGCAGCACGGTGTCGGCTACGTTCCGCAAGGGCGTCGGCTGTGGCGCTCGCTCAGCGTCGCCGAACATCTGGCGCTGGCCGCCGGGATGCGGCGCGGCGCCTGGACCATCGATCGCATCTACGAGACGTTTCCCCGTCTTGCCGAACGCAAGGATCATGGCGGCGGCCAGCTCTCGGGCGGCGAACAGCAGATGCTGGCGATCTCGCGCGCGCTTCTGACCAATCCGCATCTTCTCATCATGGACGAGCCGACCGAGGGGCTTGCGCCCGTCATCGTCGCCCAGGTCGAGGAAATGCTGGTGCGACTTGCCGAAGACGGCGACATCTCGGTGCTCGTGATCGAGCAGAATATCGGCGTCGCCACCGCGATTTCAAAGAACGTCGCGATCATGGTCAATGGCCGCGTCAACCGCATCATCGATTCCGCGCGCCTTGCCGCCGACCGCGAGTTGCAACAACGTCTGCTTGGCGTCGGCGTCCACGGCGTCGAGCCGGAAACGGATATCGAACCCGCCGATGCAGGCGCCGAGGCCAAGGCGCATCCCGCACCGCCGCGTGCGTCGAGCGCAGCGCCAATCCGGATCTATGTCTCCAATCCCACGCTGCCGACACGCTGGTCGCAGCCGGTGCCCATTGCGCGCATCGAGGCAGCCGCGCGCACGCTCTCCACCGGAGTCACGCGGATCGAAAACGCAGCCCGGCAAAAGCGTCCGACCGGCGCGAGCGTACAAAGCGTATCGGGGCCGCCCGTCGTGCTGATCGTCGGTACGCTCGACACCAAGGGCGAGGAGCTGCGCTTCATTCGTGACGTCATCGCCGGTCACGGTTTGCGGACACGCCTGGTCGACGTCTCCACCAGCGGCAAGCTCTCCACCTGCGATGTCCCCGCACAGGAAATCGCGCTCAACCACGGACGCGGCGGATCAAGCGTGTTCGGTGCCGATCGCGGCGCGTCGGTGACCGCGATGGCCGACGCCTTTGCCAACTGGCTGCGCCGTCAGGGCAATGTCGCGGGCATCATTTCGGCCGGCGGCTCCGGCGGCGCCTCGCTGGTCGCGCCGGGGATGCGCACCCTTCCCGTCGGCGTGCCGAAACTCATCATCTCATCGGTCGCGTCGGGAGATGTCGGCCCTTATGTCGGGCCTGCCGATATCACGATGATGTATTCGGTCACCGACGTGCAGGGCCTCAATTCGATCTCGCGCGCCGTGCTCGCCAACGGCGCCAACGCCATCGCCGGCATGGTGAAGGCGCGTCTCGAAAATCAAGGCGCGGTCGAGCGTAACGCACGGGTTGCGTTGCCCGCTGTCGGCATCACCATGTTCGGCGTGACGACGCCGGCCGTGCAGAAGATCGCGGCCGATCTGCGCAACGATTTCGAGTGCCTCGTCTTCCACGCCACCGGCGTCGGCGGCCGCTCGATGGAAAAGCTGGTCGATTCCGGAATGCTCGCGGCCGTCGTCGACCTCACGACGACGGAAGTCTGCGATCTCCTGATGGGCGGCGTGTTCCCGGCAACCGACGACCGGTTTGGCGCGATCATCCGCAGCCGCGTGCCGTTCATCGGCTCGGCCGGCGCGCTCGACATGGTCAATTTCGGTGCGCCCGATACGATCCCTGGGCGCTATCGCCAGCGTAAGTTCCACGTTCACAATCCGCAGGTGACCTTGATGCGCACCACGCCGGAGGAGAACGACCGCATCGGGCGCTGGATCGGCGAGAAGCTCAACCGGATGGACGGCCCGGTGCGCTTCTTCCTGCCGGAGGGCGGCGTTTCCGCACTCGACGCCCCTAGCCAGCCGTTCTGGGATCCCGAAGCGGACGCGGCACTGTTTACGGCGCTGGAACGCAGCGTGCGCCAGACCGGCAACCGCCAGCTCATCCGCATCAAGCGCCACATCAACGATCCCGAATTTGCATCCGCCATCGTCAACGCGCTCCGTCCTCTGGTCGGACGCCCGGGGACACGTCGGAAAGTCGCGAGGTGACCATGGCGAAGTTCGAACGTTCAGCGATCCTGAAGAAGTTTCGCAACATGGCCGCCAAGGGCGAGCCGATCGTCGGCGGCGGCGCCGGCACTGGCCTGTCGGCCAAATGCGAGGAAGCCGGCGGCGTCGACCTGATCGTCATCTACAATTCCGGCCGCTACCGCATGGCAGGACGCGGCTCCCTCGCCGGCCTGATGCCCTATGGCGATGCCAACGCGATCGTCGTCGAGATGGCCGGCGAAGTGCTGCCGGTCGTCACGAAAACACCGGTGCTGGCCGGCGTCAACGGCACCGACCCGTTCCGCGACATGGACAGCTTTCTGGATCAGTTGAAGGCGCTGGGCTTTGCCGGCGTGCAGAACTTTCCGACCGTCGGCCTGATCGACGGCGTATTCCGCGCCAATCTCGAGGAAACCGGAATGTCCTATGCGCTGGAGATCGACATGATCACCAAGGCGCGCGACAAGGACATGCTGACGACACCCTATGTGTTCAACGAGAGCGAAGCCGCGGCAATGGCGATCGCCGGCGCCGATATCATCGTCTGCCATCTTGGCCTGACCACCGGCGGCGCGATCGGCGCGCACACCGCCCCGAAGCTCGAAGATTGCCCCGAGCAGATCGACACCTGGGCAGCAGCGGCGCTGAGCGTCAATCCGGACATACTGGTGCTGGCCCATGGCGGTCCCATCGCCGAGCCGGCCGACGCAGACTTCATCATGAAACACACGCGCAAGTGCCACGGCTTTTACGGCGCATCCTCGATGGAGCGCCTGCCGGTGGAGCGGGCGCTGACGGAACAGGTACGCAAATTCAAGGCGATCGGCGCGCGATAACGCCGAGACCAAAGGGAGGAAGAGATGTCGGGGAATCTGGTTGGCGAATTGATCCTCTGGCTGATCGTCGCGATCGTCGTGATCGCCATCGTCGTCTATGTCGTGAACTGGCTCTATCATCGATCGTCGAAGGAAGTGTCCTTCGTCCGCACCGGTCTGCTCGGCGAACGCGTGGTGATCAACGGCGGCGCCTTTGTGCTGCCGTTCATTCACGACTACACGCCCGTCAACATGAACGTGCTGCCGATGGGCATCGTGCGGGCCAAGCATGATGCGGTGATTACCCGCGACCGCATGCGGATCGACATCGAGGCCGACTTTTACGTGCGCGTGCAGCCGACCCGTGAAGCCGTCGCGATCGCCGCCGCGACGCTCGGGCGGCGCACGCTCGAGCCGGGGCAGTTGCACGCCCTGCTTTCCGGCAAGTTCGTCTCCGCGATCCGGTCGGTGGCCGCCGAAATGACCATGGAGCAGATGCACGAGCAGCGCGGCGAATATGTCGCCCGCGTCAAGGCCGCCGCCGCTGAAGCGCTTGCCCAGAACGGACTTGAACTGGAGTCGGTCGCCATCACCGACCTCGACCAGACCGACCTGGAATACTTCAACCCGTCGAACCGGTTCGACGCCGAGGGTCTGACCCGCCTGATGGAGGACATCGAGGCCCGGCGAAAGCTGCGCAACGACATCGAACAGGATTCGATGATCAAGATCCGCACCCGCAACCTCGAAGCCGAGCGCCAGGCACTGGAGATCGAGCGCGAGAGCGAGACCGCCCGCCTCGAACAGGAACGCGACATCGAGATGCGCCGGGCACTGCAACGCACGGAAGTGGCACGCGAACGCGCGCTGCGCGAGACCGAGGCCGAACAGGCGCAGATTTCCGCTCGCGAGGCGATCGAGAAGGCCCGCATCGCCAACGAGCTCGCCATCGCCGAAGCCCGCATCGCTTCCGAGCGCGAAACGAGGCACCGCGAGATTGAACGCACGCGCGCGGTCGAGGAAAGGGAACTGCTGGCGCGCGAGGAAATCGAAAAGGCCAAGATCGCCAATCAGCGCGCGGTCGATACCGCGCGCATCGCCTCCGAGCGCGAAGTACGCCAGCGCGACATCGAGCGCACACGCACCGTCGAGGAAGCCGAGATCTTAGCGCGTGAAGCGGTCGAGAAAGCGCGTATCCAGCAGGATCGCGCGGTCACCGATGCACGGATCGCCAACGAGGAGGAAACCCGCCGGCGCGAAATCGAGCGCACCCGCGCGGTCGAAGAAGCCGAGATCGCGGCGCGCGAGGCGACCGAAAAGGCGCGCATCGCCCAGACCACGATCGTCAATGTCGAGCGCATCGCCTCCGACGAGCGCACGCGATCGCTGGAGATTGCGCAGGTGCGCACCATCCAGGAGGCCGAAATCGAGGCGCAGAAGGCCGTCGAAGCCGCGCGGATTGCCCGCGAGCGGACTCTCGCCGCCGAACGGATCAGTTCCGAGCACGCCACGCGCAAGCTGGAAATCGAACGCAACCAGGCGCTGGAAGTCGCCGGCATTTCCGCGCGCGAGGCAACGGAAGCCTCCCGCATCGCCCAGGAGGAGCGCGTTCGCTCGCTTGAAATCGCGCGCAACCGCGCTGTCGAGGAAGCCGACATCGCCTCGCGCGAAGCGATCGAAGCCGCGCGCATTGCCCAGGAGAAGGTCGTCGCCGCCCAGCGCATCCGGGCCGAAAAGGAAACCAGAGGACTGGAGATCGACCGCACCGAAGCCATCGAGGCCGCCGAACTCAGGCGGCGCGACGCGATCGAACGGCGGCGCGTCGAGGTCGAACTTGCACTTGAGGCCGAACGCATCGCCTCGTCGAAGACCCGCGAGGTGCTCAATATCGATCAGAAGAAGGCGGTCGAGATCGCCGACGAGGAGCGCGTGATTGCGCTTGCCGCCAAGCGCTCCGAGCGCATCGACGCCGATCGCCAGGTCAAGCAGGCCGAGATCAACGCCCGCAAGGAAGTGGAGACCACCGACGTCACGCGCGAACAGGCGCTGGAGGCCGCCCGGCTGGCACGCCGGCGCGCGATCGAACAGCTCGAAGTCGGCCGCGTCCAGGCGCTGCAGGAAGCCGAGATCGCTTCCCGCGAGGAAGTCGAGCGGGCGCGCATCGCCTCCGACCGCGGCCTCGACGAAGCCCGGATCGGCCGCGAGCGGGACTTGCGGAAACTCGAGGTCAATCGCGAAAAGGACGTCGAAACGGCGCTGATGGAAAAGGCCATTGCCCTGTACCAGAAATCGCTTGAAGAGTCCGCCGCCAAGGTGGCCGCCGAGGATGCGCGGGTGCGCGCCACCGAGGCGGCCGAGCGCGTCGTTACCGCCCGCGAAAGCGAGATCGCCAAACGACAAAAGACCGTCGAGGTGCTGCTCGCAGAGAAGCGGGCCGAGGAGACCCGTATCGCGGCCGACGCCGAGCGCGTGCGAGCCGCCGTCGAAGCCGAGGCGCAGCGGCTGCTCAACGAGGCCGAGAACGTACTCACCGACCAGGCACGCTACTCGCTGTTCCGCCGCAAGCTGCTCGACCGTATCGAGGGCATCGTGCGCGAAAGCGTCAAGCCAATGGAAAAGATCGAGGGTATCCGCATCCTTCAGGTCGATGGCCTCAACGGCAATGGCGTCGGCGGTGGCGGCGGCCGCAGCGCCACCGACGAGGTGATCGACTCGGCGCTGCGCTACCGGGTGCAGGCGCCGCTGATCGATTCCATCCTGTCGGACATCGGTGTCGAGGGCGGCAGCCTAGCCAAGATGCCCGGCCTCATTCGCGAGGCGCGCGACATGCAGGGTATCAAGGAGGCAACGCGCAAGGCCGGTCCGGGCAAATCCGACGCGTCCCCGGCCGCGCCTGCCGCCGGCGAGCCTCCCGCCGAACGCGGACCGCGCAAGAAGGGTTGAGAGCACGCCATGGCCCGCGTCTACGTCTCCACCGTCGTGAACGCCCGCAACGACCGCGTCTGGGCGCGCGTGCGCGACTTCAACGGCCTGCCGAACTGGCATCCCGCGATTGCGGAGAGCCGCATCGAGGGCGGCGAGCCCGCGGACAAGATCGGATGCGTGCGCGACTTTCGCCTGCGCAACGGCGATCGTATCCGCGAAAAGCTGCTCGGGCTCTCCGACTACGACATGTTCTGCACCTACTCCATCCTGGAGTCGCCGATGGGCGTGGAGAACTACGTTGCAACGCTGCGGCTGACGCCCGTGACCGACGGCGACCAGACCTTTCTGGAATGGACTGCCGAGTTCGACTGCGCGCCCGAGCGCGAGAACGAACTCGTCAGCAACATCGGCACAGGCGTGTTCCAGGGCGGATTCGACGCGCTCAAGCGCGCTTTCGGAGGCTAGCGTGCCGCATATCGTCAAAAGCACGATCCTCGACGCGCCGACCGGCGCGGTCTGGAATGCGCTGCGCGATTTCAACGGCCACGACCGCTGGCATCCCGAGGTCGCCACCAGCACGATCGAGCGCGCACAGGCCGCCGACAAGATCGGCTGTATCAGGCGCTTCAAGCTGCAGGACGGCTCGGAGCTGCGCGAACAGTTGCTGGCGCTATCCGATCTCGAACAGACCTTCAGCTACTGCCTGCTCGACACGCCGATTCCGATGTTCAACTATGTTGCCCATGTCCGGCTGCTGCCGGTCACCGACGGCGATCGCACGTTTTGGCATTGGGAATCCAGGTTCACCGCGCGGCCTGCCGATGCCGAGCGCCTGACGCAGATGGTCGCGGAACAGATCTATCAAGCCGGCTTCGACGCCATTCGCCGGCACCTGAAGGAGGCCGCATGAAAGCGGAGGCGAAGCCATGCCCGTCACGGTGAAGACATTCGCGAATTTTGGCGAGGCGGCCTCGGCGTTGTCGTCCGACCGCAGCGCCCGCTATCTCGGCGGCGGCACGCTCGTCATGCGCGCGCTCAACGAGGGCGATATCTCGATCTCGACCGTGGTGCGTGCCACCGACCAGGCGCTGGCGCGGATCGACGTCGCAAGCTCGCGCGTTACGATCGGCGCCGGCGTCACCTTCGCCAGGATACTGGCCGAACGCGAGCTTGCGTTTCTGCACGCACCGGCACGTTCGATCGGCGGCCCTGCGGTGCGCAACATGGGCACGGTGGGAGGAAATCTGTTCGCGCCGAATCCTTATGGCGACTTTACCGTCGCCCTGCTGGCGCTCGACGCCACCGTCTCCGTCCAGGGCGGCCTTGGCGCCCGCGACATGCCGATCGAGGAGTTCCTGCAATCCCGCGAACGCCAGAGCGGCGCGCTGGTGCTGACCGTCTCCTGTCAGCGACCCGCAAGCCCCGATGCCTTCCGCTATCGCAAGATTGCCCGCATCAAGCCGAAGGGCGGCTCCGTGATTACGCTGGCCGCGCATCTGCCGGTCAGCGGCGGCCGCATTTCAGGTGCACGCATTGCGCTCGGCTCGATGGCCGCGACGCAAGTTCGCGCCAGAGCCGCCGAGCGGGCGCTAGAGGGACGCTCGCTTGACGACTCCGCGATCAATGCTGCTGCGGCGGTGGCCGCCGAAGGCGTGTCACCCGCAGACAATGCGCTGGGTAGCGCCTGGTATCGTCGCGAGATCGTCGGCGTTCATCTTCGCCGCCTGTTGTCCGGTCTGGAGTAAGCCGTCATGACCAAGACCGCCCTGCAATTTCGTCACAATGGCCGCGACGTCGCGCTATTCGTCGACGGCGGCGTCAATCTCCTGGTCGCGCTCCGCGAATCAATCGGCGACATGACGCCAAAGTTCGGCTGCGGCCAGGGCGGCTGCGGCGCCTGCAGCGTGCTGATCGACGGCGAGCTGCACCTCTCGTGCTTGACGCTGGCGGAAACCGTAAACGGGCGCGCCGTCGAGACCCTCGACGGGCTGAAGGACGGCCCCAATCTGCATCCGCTGCAGCGCGCCTTCATGGAGCATTTCGCGGCCCAGTGCGGCTACTGCACGCCGGGCATGCTGATGGCGGCGAAAGCGCTGCTCGACCGCAATCCGTCGCCGAGCCGCGCCGAGGTCATCGAGGCGATCTCAGGCAATATCTGCCGCTGCACCGGCTATGAGCCGATCATCAACGCCGTCCTCGCCGCCGCTTCGAGCGGTCGCGCCCGCGCCTAAAGGACACCGCCATGCTGGAATTGCGCAAGGACATCTTCGCCGACGAGCGCGACGATAATTTGAAAGAGATCGGCAAGGGCACGCAGCGCCAGGACATGCTCGGCCATGTCACGGGCACTTCGACCTATTTCGACGACCATAAGCTGCAGGGCATGCTGCATCTGAAAGTGCTGCGCAGCCCACACGCGCATGCCCGCCTGCGCCGCATCGATACGATGGAAGCGGAACGCTCGCCGGGCGTTCGGCGCATCATTCGCGGGCCCGACGTGCCGCGCAATCTCAACACCCTGCTCAGCCTGATCAATTTCGGCAAGGACGACGAGCCGTCGCTCGCGGTCGACAAGGTCCGCTACAAGGGCGAGCCGATCGTCGCCATTGTCGCCGACAGCCCGCGTGAAGCCTATGAGGCGATGGCGAAAGTGCGCGTCGATTACGAGCCGCTGCCTGCGGTGTTCGACGTCGAGGAAGCCTTGAAGCCGGGCGCGCCCGTCGTCAACGAGGTCTACCCTAAAAACACATTCATCTATCACGACGTCTACGATCATCAGAAGCTGCGCTTCGGCGACGTCGAGCGTGGCTTCGCGGAAGCCGATCACGTGCTCGAACAGCGCTACCAGATGTCGCCGATCGAGCATGCGCCGACCGAAACCAATGGTTCGATCGCAGCGCCCGATACGAATGGACGCTACGTCGTCTATACCTCGACGCAAGCGCTGTTCTTCTCGCTCGACACCTGCGCAAAAATCCTCGACGTGCCCTCCAACACCTTCCACTTCATCGGCGGCACCGTCGGCGGCGGTTTCGGCGGCAAAGTGGATACGCTCACCGAACCGCTCGCCATTCTCGGCGCAATGCTGAGCGGGCGTCCGGTCCGCTATCAGCTCGGCCGTGAGGAGGAGATGCAGTTCGGCTCGCCGCGCGGCGCCGAGCGCATCTACATCAAGGACGGCGTGATGCGCGACGGGCGCATCGTCGCCCGCAAGATCCGCGCCTATTTCGACAGCGGCGCCTATACCCGGCTTTCGAGCTACGCCGTGGTCAAATGCGTGGCCCACCTGCCCGGCCCCTATACGATCCCCAACGTTCATGGCGACGTCTATTGCGTGTTCACCAACCGCACGCCCGCGACCGCCATGCGCGGTTTCGGCGTCACCGCAATGGACTTCGCGCTCGAATGCCAGATGGACAAGCTCGCCCATCTGGTCGGTATCGACCCGATGGAGTTTCGCATTCTCAACGCCTACCGCGACGGCGACATGAAGGCGCACCGGCGCGAGGCCAAGAACACCGCGCTGATCGAATGCGTGCAGGTGGCCGCCGAAAAGGCCAAATGGCCGCTTCGTGAAGAGATGAAGCGGATGTCGTCGCGCAGAGACGGCGGCGGCAGCCGGGCAGCGATATCGCCGACGCCGCTCGAACCCGTACTGCAACGCGCCGCGGTTTCGCAACAGCGAACCACCTACGATCGCGCGCCTCCTGCACCGATCCATGAACCGCCGCCTCCCGCGCCACCACCTCCTCCGAGGCCGCCCGCTCCGTCGCCGTCACACGGTGCCACGCGCTTTTCTTCCGTCTTCGGCACCAGGAGACGCTGACCATGGCAAAGCATCGCGGACGCGGCATGGCTTCGATCAACTATCCGATCGGAATGAACCTTGGCGGCGATCCCAGCCAGGCTCTGGTTCATTCCAACCCCAGCGGCAAGTTCACGGTGTCGCTGTCGTCGATCGATCTCGGCCAGGGCATGAAGTCCGTGACGCGGCAGATCTGCGCGGAGACACTCGGCGTGCCGGTCGAAGACGTCTATGTCGACACCGCGGATTCCGACACCGGCCCGCACTGCATGGGTTCGTTCGCCTCGCGCGGCACGCACCGCGTCGGCAACGCGGTGATGGCGGCGGCCAGGGAGGCGCGCGGCGTCATGATGGAAGCTGCTGCGGAGGAATTGGAGGTCAATGCCGCCGATCTCGAGACCGACGGGCGCGGCAGTATCCACGTCAAGGGCGCGCCGCACCGCTCGATCTCCACCAAGGATGTCGCGATCGCGGCGCAGTTCAAGCAGGGCAAGACGATCTCAGGCCGCGGCATTTTTCTGGTGCCGTTGTCCGAAGTGAATCCCGAGACCGGCGAAATGTCGCCGGCGACCTGCTATGCGCACGCCTGCCTGGTCGCCGAGGTCGAGGTCGACGACGAGACCGGCGAGGTTGCGATGGTGCGCATGGACAGCGCCTATGAACTGGGCCGCGCGCTCAATCCGCGGCTGGTGGAGCAGCAGCTCGTCGGCGGCGCATGGATGGGAGTGAGCCACGCGCTCTTTGAAACGCCCGAACCCTATTATCCAAATCCGGCGCACGGTCCGCGCGATTTCGTCGAATATCTCATGCCCGGCCCCGGTGACATCTGCCCGCATGATATCGCGGTGCTGGAACGCCCTGCAGCCGACGGGCCGTTCGGCGCCAAGGGACCGGGCGAGATGTGCGCCAACCCGGTTCTGCCCGCGGTTGCCAACGCCATCTTCAATGCGGTCGGCGTGCGGATGGATGAACTGCCGATCACGCCGGAAAAAGTGTTGCGGGCAATCAAGGCCCAAGGCGGCGCGCGGCCGCAGGCGCGGCGCTGAGGTCTTTCCATGACGATCCGCTCAAACATCGTCGGCATCGACAGCCCCGAAGCGCTCGAACGTGCCTTGCGGACGGCGTATTACCTCGCCGACGACGGTCTCGCGACGGCGGCCTATCTCGCGCTTGCGCTCGGCAAGCCGCTGCTCTTGGAAGGCGCGCCGGGTGTCGGCAAGACCGAAGCGGCCAAGGCGATCGCCGCCGTGCTCGGCCGCCGCCTGATCCGCCTGCAATGCTACGAGGGCATCGACGCATCCGCCGCGCTTTACGAGTGGAACTATCCGCGCCAGATGCTCGCGATCCGGCAGGCCGGCGAGGAAAGCATCGACATCTATGGCGAAACCTTCCTGATCGAACGGCCGATGCTGGCTGCCCTGCGCGCGCCTGACTCCACTGTGCTGCTGATCGACGAAATCGACCGCGCCGATCAGGAGTTCGAGGCGTTTCTGCTCGAATTCCTTTCCGATTTCCAGATTTCGATTCCGGAGCGCGGCACCGTCCGTGCCGCCGAGCGCCCTGTCGTCGTGCTGACCTCGAACCGCACCCGCGACCTGCACGAGGCGTTGCGCCGCCGCTGCGTCTATCACTGGATCGATTATCCCACCGCTGAGCGCGAGGCGCGTATCGTCATGATGCGGGCGTCGAGCGTTGCGGAGTCAACCGCTCGCGCCGTCGTCGCCGCCGTCGGCCAGCTGCGGCGGGAACCGCTGAGCAAAGCGCCGGGTATCGCTGAAGCCGTGGACTGGGCGGAGGCGGCCACGCTGTTGCATGAACGCGGCGCCCGCTGGCCGGATGCCTTCAAGCGCTCTGTCGGCGTCGCGCTCAAGGACGAGGAGGATCTCACCTTCATCTCCGGCCGGCTCGATGCACTCATTGCGGAGGCTGCCGCGTGAGCGACGCACTTCAACTGCCGCGTCCTATTGGCGTCTTCGTGTCCTTTGTCGCCCTGCTGCGCGCCAACGGCTTTGCGGTTGCGCCGGAACAGACCACGGCATTTCTCTCGGCGATCGAGCTGCTGGGGCCGCGCAGCATCGACACCATCCGTCAAGCCGGGCTCGCGACGCTCGCCCCGCCACCCGAGCGGCGAGCGACCTACGACCTGCTGTTCGACATCCATTTCCTCGGCAGCGAAGCAATCGATCATGCCGGCGCCGAAGACGAGGAAGTCGTTCGCCTGCAGGAGGAAGGCCGCGGCGTGGACGAAACATTGCTGGCCGATGAAGTCAGCGAGTCCGGGCTTGCCGCCGCCCGCGCGGAGGCGCTGGTCGAACGCCGCTTCGCGCCGGGCGTGACCGGCGATGTCTTGCGAAAACTGTCGCGCGAAGCGCCTGCGCGGCTGCCGCGGCGCCGCGGCCACCGGCGCATGCGCGCTCGGCGCGGTCCCTGGGCCGATCTGCGGCGAACCTTGCGCGAGAGCGTGCGCAACGATGGCGAAGTGCTGCGGCTCGGCCGTCTCAAGCGGCGCGCCCGGCCGCGCAAGGTGCTGCTGCTGGTCGACGTCTCCGGTTCGATGAAGGGACGCACGGACGACAACATGAAACTCGCCCACGCGGTGGTGCATGCGGCTCCCAACGTCGAGGTATTCACCTTCGGCACCCGGCTCACCCGCGTTACCCGGGCGCTCCGTCTGAAGCGCCGCGAACAGGCGCTGTTCGCCGCCGCTCATCTGGTTAGCGACTGGGACGGCGGCACCCGCATCGGCGATGCGCTGCAGGCGTTTCTGGCCGTGCCCCGGTTCGGCGGCTATGCCCGCGGCGCCGCGGTCGTCATTCTGTCCGACGGCCTCGAGCGCGGCGACCCCTCCGCCCTGCGCGATGCCGTCGCAAAATTGTCGCGGCGCGCCTGGCGCCTGAGCTGGTTGACGCCGCTGGCGTCAGGCCCCGGCTTTCAGCCGCAGACCGAAGCGCTGATCGCGATCCGCCGCTTCGTGGATGATCTGGTCGACGGCGGATCCACCGCCGCGATCGTCTCCCACGTTCTCTCGCTCGGACAAAGGAAAGCCGCGTGACCGATATCGTCGATGCCCATCACCACATCTGGCGCCAGGCCGACCTGCCCTGGCTTGTCGGCCCGATGCAGCCGCGCATCTTCGGCCCCTACGAGCCGATCCGCCGCGACTATCCGATCGAGGAATATCTCGCCGATCTCGCCGGCTCCGGCGTGGCGCGGTCGGTCTACGTGCAGACCAACTGGGCCAATGATCGCTTCGAGGACGAAACCGCCTGGGTGCAGCAGACCGCGAAAGAGCATGGCTGGCCGCACGCCATCGTCTCCTACGCCGATTTCAATGTCGACGATGTCCGTCCACAGCTCGATCGTCTCGCACGCTATCCGCTGGTGCGTGGCGTGCGCATGCAACTGCACTGGCACGAAAACCCGCTCTATCGCTTTGCGGCCCGGCCCGACCTCTGCGCCGATCCAAAGATCCGGCGCAACATCGCGCATCTCGCCCACTATGGCTTCAGCTTCGATCTGCAGGTGTTCGCGCCGCAGATGGAAGATGCCGCGGGACTCGCCGAATCCTGCCCCGATGTGACCTTCATCTTGCAGCACGCCGCCATGCTGGAAGATCTTTCGCCGCAGGGCCGATCCGCCTGGCGCGCCGGGATAACCCGGCTCGCGGCCTGTCCGAACATCGTCTCAAAGCTTTCCGGTCTTGGAACCTTCATCCATCGCAACGATCCCGCGCATATCGCCTCCATTCTCACCGATACGGTAGCAATCTTCGGCGCTGATCGCTGCCTGTTCGGCTCCAATTTTCCGATCGAAAAACTCTGGACCAGCTATCGCGAGTTGATCGACGCCTATCTTGCCGCAACAGCCACGCTTAGTGCGGATCAGCGCGACGCCGTTCTGCGCAAGACTGCCTTGCGCGTCTATCGGCTCGACCGATGACGGCGCACGCCAATCAAAGGAATATGGGAGGGAACATATGCCGCTTGAAATCAAGATCCTGGATTATGGGGATATCGAACTGGAATCGAGCTTTCTCGTGCTCGGCCGCGATTGCGGCCGGACCCGCCGTGTCCTGACGCTCGGCTTCCTGATCGTCGGCGGTCCCTATCCGGTCGTGGTCGACACCGGCTACCGCTCCAACCAGATCATGGAAACGCTGGGCATGCGCGGGCTCCAGTTCCACGAGAACATGATCGAGAACCAGCTCGCGCGCCACGGCGTGCGCATGGGCGACGTCCGCTTCGTCTGCCACACCCATCTGCACATCGATCACGCTGGCAAGGACGATCTGTTTCCGATGAACACGACGGTCGTGCTCAACCGCAAGGAGCTGGAATATTCCGTCTCGGGCCTGATGCATCCGCAATATCCGGCGCCCGACATCAAGCACCTGATCGACCGCCTGCACACAAGGAGCGCACTGCGTTTCCTCGATCTCGAGGTGACCGGGCCGATCGAACTGATGCCGGGCGTCTATTGCGATGCCGCCAACGCCCACACCGAGGGCTCGATGAACATCCACGTTCACACCGCCGACGGCATCGCCACCATCTGTGGCGATGTGATCTACGATTTCAACGACCAGATCGTGAACCCCTTCCACGAGATTCACGATTGGGAGCCGCGCACGACCGGCAATCACGGCACCAGCAAGCGCGCGGAAAAGGCGGCGATCAAGAAGCTACTGAGCAATTCGCGCTACCTGCTCCCGGTGCACGACCGACCGGCCAAGATCGAGGGCGGCATGGTGGTTGGCCGGCTGCACGATCAGGTGCCCGGGCCCGTGGTGCAGAGCCTGCCGCAGCGCCACTGGTTTCCGGCCTGAGCGCTGAAAGGACCGACCGATGACGCACGTCACGCTGCGCCCGGAATTCGAGACCCTGATCGACCCCTACGCGCCGGTCGGCCAGGTCGGCACCGGTTTTGAATTTACGGAAGGGCCGATCTGGCATCCGGTCCATCATTATCTCCTGTTTTCGGATATGCCGGCGGACGTGCGCCGGCGGTGGGACGCCAAGCGCGGCGTCGTCGAGGTCAAGCGCCCCTCCAACAAATGCAACGGCATGACCTATGACGCCGAGCTCAATTTGATCGTCTGCGAGCACGCCACCTCGTCCTTGATCCGCGAACGGCCCGACGGGCGCCGCGAGGTGATCGCCTCGCATTTCGAGAGCCAGGAGCTCAACAGCCCGAATGATGTCTGCGTGCATTCGAGCGGCGCGATCTATTTCAGCGACCCCTGGTACGGCCGCATGCCGGTCTATGGCGTCGAGCGGCCTCGCCAGCTCGGCTTCCAGGGCGTTTTTCGCGTGCCGCCAGGCGGGGGTCCGCCAAAACTCGTCGTCGATCGCCATCTGTTCGACCAGCCGAACGGACTTTGCTTCTCGCCCGACGAGCGCCTGCTCTACGTCAACGACACCGTGCAGGCGCTGATCCGCGTCTTCGACGTCGAAGCCGATGGCTCGCTCGCCAACGCGCGCGTCTTCGCCAACGGCATACGATCCGAGCTCGAGCCCGGCCTGCCCGACGGCATGAAGTGCGATCAGCGCGGCAATGTCTGGGTCACGGCACCCGGCGGCGTCTGGGTCTATTCGGCCGCGGGCGAGTTGCTCGGCAAGGTGCGCGTTCCCGAGCTCGTCGCCAATCTCACCTGGGGCGGACCTGATTTTCGCACGCTGTATCTGACCGCGACGCATTCGGTCTATGCGATCCCGGTTAAGGCCGGACCGCGCCACGAACCCTATATGAGCGGTCGGGCTTCGACCGGCCTAGATACGGCCTCCGCCCCGCCTGCCGCACCGCAATTGGCCAGCGGCGACATGCAGCTCCATCCGCGCCGCTGCGCGATGATCATTCAGGATTTGCAGAACGACGTGATCATGGAGGGCGGCGCGTTCGCCGATTCCGGCTCGCCGGTCCATGCGCGCCAGCAGCGGGTGGTCGACAATGTGCGCCGCCTTGCAGACGCTGCGCGGGCGCGCGGCGTCGTCATCATCCATGTCTGGTTCATCGTCGAACCGGGCGCGCCCGGGGTGACGCTCAACGCTCCCTTGTTCGAAGGGCTGGTCGATAGCGGCGCGATGGTCCGCGGGAGCTGGGGCGCCGCGCCGGTGCCGGGGCTCGAACCGCGCGCCGGCGATTTCGTGGTCGAGAAGATGCGGATGAGTGCCTGGGAAGGCACGCGGCTGGAGACCATCCTGAAGGCGACCGGCCGCGACATGATCATCAACACCGGTGCCTGGACCAACATGTCGGTGGAGCACACCGCCCGCACCGGTGCCGACAAGGGCTACTTCATGATCGTGCCTGAGGACTGCTGCTCGACCATGAACGCCGACTGGCACAACGCCTCCGTCAATTTTGCCATGCAGAACGTTGCCGTCGTCACCAACGCCGACGCGGTCGTCAGGGGATTGGGATGAGCGGCGCCCGGCCATGCCGAAACTCTTTCACCTGAGCTGCTCGCCGCGCGCGGATTCGGAATCTTCGGCCGCCGCGCGCGTCTTTGTCGACCGCTTCCGCCAGGCGCAGCCCGACTGGGACATCGACGTGATGAACCTGTGGCGGGATCACCTGCCGGAATTCGAGGGTTACGTACTGGAGGCCAAATATGCCCGCATCAATGGACGGGCCTTCACCGATTCACAGCGTGACGCCTTTGCGGTCACCGAACGCATCGCGCTCCGCTTCGCTCTTGCCGATCGCGTGCTGATCTCGACGCCGATGTGGAATTTCGGCATTCCCTACAAGCTGAAACAATGGATCGACGTAATCACGCAGCCCGGGCTCGCATTCCGCTTCGATGCGGCGCAGGGCTATCTGCCACTGTTCAACGACCGGCCGACGGTCGTCATTCTCGCAAGCGGCAGCGACTTCGTCACCGGCATGAATCGCGGCCGCATCGACATGGCGACGCCTTACCTGCGAGAGGCGCTGCGGTTCATCGGCGTCAGCAACGTGCGTTTCGTGCCGATGGGGCCGACCACCGGTCCGGCCGAGCCGATCCGCACCGCACGCGAAGGCGCGCATCGCCGGTTGGCCGAGATGGCCGCGAGATTCTGATCGGCAAGGTTGGCGAAATCGGAACATTTGCGGCAATATTGCGCTTTATCGGGCCGCGCCAAAGGAGACTTCCGTTGAAATGTTACGAGCTACAGGGACCGAGCGGAATCGATGGACTTGCCCTCGTGGACAAACCTGTGCCGACGCCCGGCGACGGCGAGGTGCTGGTCCGGCTCAAAGCGGCAACGCTGAATTACCGCGATCTCATCACCGTCAAGGGCGGTTACGGTTCGCGTCAGAAATTTCCGCTGGTGCCGGTTTCGGACGGCGCGGGAATCGTCGAGCGGGTGGGTCCGGGCGTGCGGGAATTCGCCGCCGGCGACCGCGTCATCGGCAGCTTCTTCGAAGGCTGGATCGGCGGTGAACCGAGCGAAGCAAAAATGCGCTCAGCCCTCGGCGGCTCGGTGGACGGCGTCCTTAGCGAGTATCGGCTCTTTCCGAAGCACGCGCTGGTCAGAACGCCGGAGCATCTCAGCGACATCGAAGCCGCCGCACTGCCCTGCGCCGGACTCACGGCCTGGAGCGCAGTGACAAAGCTCGGCGGCGTGAGGCCCGGCCAGACTGTTCTGACGCAGGGCACCGGCGGGGTATCCCTGTTCGCCATTCAGTTTGCCAAAATGTGCGGCGCGCGCGTCATCGCAACCTCGTCCAGCGATGCGAAGATCGAACGCCTCAAGAAGCTCGGTGCCGACTTTACGCTGAATTACAGGACGACACCCGACTGGGGAAAGAAGGCCCGCGAATGGAGCATTCACGGCGTCGATCTGGTCGTGGAGGTCGGCGGGGTCGGCACGCTGAACGAATCGATCCGGGCTGTCAGGATTGGCGGCACCATCGCCTTCATCGGCGTGCTCGCCGGGCCGCCGCCGCCCGACCTGCGGCTGCCATTGATGGTCATGCAGCAGCAGCGGCTGCAAGGCGTCACCGTCGGCTCGGTCGAGGATCTCCAGGCGATGGTGGATGCGATTACCGTCAACGGCATGAAGCCGGTGATCGACCGAACGTTCCGTTTCGATCAGGTCAGAGACGCATTTGCGCACATGGAGAGCGGCGCGCATTTTGGCAAAGTGGCGATCGAGATCGGGTGAAGCGCCATCGCGCTAACCCGCGGCCAATTCCGTCAGCGCCGCGCGCGGCCGGCCGGATCGCCGTTGTCGGACAAAACCTGGGCCGCGCCGCCGACGCCACGCCGGAAGGCTTCGTCGAACGTAACGCCGCGTACGTCCCAGACGTGCGTCCGGCCTTGCCAATCCATCCGCCAACGTGTGACCCAGCCAAGCTCACCGTCACTCCAGACCAGGTGTCCGACCAACGCAAGTTCCCCACCGTGCTCGGTCGCGAGCGGCGCCAGGGTCGAGGATGACACGGTATCGAGCTTCGCACCCTCGAGGCCCGCTTTCGCCAACGCCGCCGCGCTGGGCAGCACGATGGCCATCCCGCGCCTGTCCGCCGCCGCAAACAGCGCGTCTCGCTGCAAATCGGACGGGGTTCCATCGGCCGTGACAACAAATTTCCTCGGGCCGTTCTCCATCTCGACAAAAACGGCAAGCCGCGGACGTGGTGAAAGCCACGGCTTGAGGCCAAGCGCCTTGAGAACATCGTCGATTTTCTTTTCGTCAAAATCGACCGTCAGATCGTACGGCCGATCACGGGTGCCCTGCTCGTCACGAACAGGCTTACCCAAAAACTGGTCGCGATAGTTGAATGCCTTGACGAAACTTTTTGCGTTCGATTTGTAGGCCGCCAAACGGCGGTCGCCTGCGAGTTTCTGTGCGCCGGACACCTTGATCAGGACGTCTTCCAGACAGGAAGCAAAGCCGATGATGCGGTTGGCCTCGCCCTGCCCCGTTACGACAGTCTGCACCCGATATAGATCAGCGCCCGCCGCCAGCGCGCTAGCGCACCAAACCAGGGCTGTTGCAGAGAGCATGCTGACGATGGCGCTGACAGCACCAAGCCATATCAAAACAGGCCGGCGTCTCGTCATAGGCAGATCAACCACGGTGAGGCTTCCGCAATTCCTCAAGCTCTTGCCTTAGAACATTCCCAAATGCGAGCGTCAGAAAATATCGCTTCAAGAAAACCCTCCCGGCTGGTGGGCCTTCAACCTTAGCATTATGCATCTGGGCGCGGAGAAATACAGGCGCGGGTCCAGTTGCAGGTTCCGACTGCAAGATTTTGCCTGGTTTTGATGTCACTTCACGATCATCGGCGTTTTACCCAGGGATCCGCGATGCCGACGGTTTGCAAATTGGCGATGCGGCGCATACAACTCTTGCTGGTTCCAAGAATTGCTTCTATCGCCATTAGGCTTTAGATTTCCGCCATTCGCCTCGTCGAAAAATGGGCGCCGCCCGGCGCGCGCGAGAGCTGAACGTGATTTACAACCGAGCTGGGGTCGCCGCCTGAGGGAAAAAGCTGAGGGCTCGACTGCCGCTATGGCGAGACATGTGGATCGGCTGTAAGAGAGACCGCCCGCGCGAGACCGATGCCGCCCGCGCGGAAGCTGCAGCGAGCAGCCGGATGGAAATGAACGATGCGCGAAGACAAGAGCAAACTGCTGAGGTCGCTGACCATCGATCGCAGCACCGACAAGGTGGAACGACCGAAGCGCCGCTGGCTGCCGATCTCGGCGGCAGTTGCCGCCTGCGTCGTCGTCGCATTTGCCGCCTTTGCCGCCTTCGAATTGCGCAGGCAGGACCCTCCCAAAGAAACCTTATCGCAGGCCGCACCGCAGCCCGCCTCGCAACCGCAAGGGCCCCAGCAGGCCGCAACGAATGGCAAGGCGGCCGGCAGCCTGGCGGCCTCCGGCTATGTGGTGGCGCGCCGCAAGGCAACCGTTGCGGCCGAGATTACCGGCAAGGTGGTCGAGGTCTTCACCGATGAAGGCAGGACGGTGACCGAAGGGCAAGTCGTCGCGCGGCTCGACAGCGTGCTGGCTGAAAGGGACTATGAGCTGGCGCGCTCGCGTGTCGAGACCGCCGACGCCGCCGTCGCCGCGATCACCGCCGATCTGGAGGACGCGACCCGGATCATGTCGCGGGTACAGACATTGTCGCAGAAGAACTTTGCCACCGAGGCCGATCTGACCAAGGCGCAGGCTCGGGTCGGCGTGCTCAGCGCGCAATTGCGCCAGGCGCAGTCGCAACTCGAGACCGCCAAGATCGACGCCAAGCGCAGCGCTTCGCTGCTCGACAAGCACCAAATCCGCGCGCCATTCGCCGGCGTCGTCATCGACCGCAGCGCGCAACCCGGCGAGATGATTTCGCCGATGTCGGTCGGCGGCTTCACCCGCACCGGCATCTGCACCATCGTCGACATGGATTCCATCGAAATCGAGGTCGATGTGAACGAGGCCTTCATCGGCCGTGTCACTCCCGGCGGTGCCGTGAACGCGGTGCTGGATGCCTATCCGGACTGGACCATTCCCGCCTCCGTGATCGCGATCGTGCCGACCGCAAACCGCGAAAAGGCCACCGTGAAGGTCCGCATCCGCTTCGACAAGAGGGACCCGCGCATCCTGCCCGACATGGCAGTGAAGGTGAACTTTCTGCGCGAAGCCAAGGCAAACGGCGCCGCCGACGCCAGCGCCGCGAATTAGCTCCCGATCGATTCAAAGAGGAGACAAACGTGACAGCCGAACACCCGATGGTTCGCCTTACCGGCGTAAGCAAGCGTTTCACCAAGGGAAAGGAAACCATCTCGATTTTCGATCATCTCGATCTTGCGATTCCCCGCGGCGATTTCGTCGCCGTTATGGGACCATCGGGTTCGGGCAAGACGACGCTACTCAACCTGCTGGGCGGCATCGATCGCGTCGACGGGGGCGAGATCGCGGTGGCGGACCAGCGCATCGACGGTCTATCCGAAGGCGAATTGGCAGCCTGGCGAGCCGCCAATATCGGCTTCATCTTCCAGTTCTACAATCTGATGCCGATGCTGACGGCGGCGCAGAACGTGGAACTTCCGCTGTTGCTCACGAGATTGCGCAGCAAGGAGCGCGCCGATCGTGTTCACACCGCGCTTTCCGTGGTTGGGCTCGCCGATCGCGTCAAGCACCGTCCGCGCGAAATGTCGGGCGGCCAGCAGCAGCGTGTTGCGATTGCGCGCGCCATCGTCTCGGATCCGAACCTCTTGCTGTGCGACGAGCCGACCGGCGACCTCGACCGTCAATCCGCCGACGAAATCCTTTCGATCCTGCAACTGCTCAATGGCGAGCTCGGCAAGACCATCGTGATGGTCACCCACGATCCCGCGGCGGCAAACTATGCCAAGCGCGTCTTGCATCTCGACAAGGGCCGCTTCGTCGAACGGGAGCTTGCCGCGTGAACGACTTCGACCTGGTCCGGAAAAACCTGTTCCGCCGCAAATTGCGCGCAAGCCTGATGATCGTGTCGATCCTGATCGCCTTCATGATCTTCGGCGTGCTCGCCGGATTTTACCGCGCCTTCACCGCCGGCGAGGATGCCGCCGCCGCTGATCGGATGATCACGGTCAACAAGATCAACTTCACCCAGCCGATGCCGATCGCCTACTTCAACCGCGTAAAAGCGGTGGAAGGGGTGCGGCAGGTGACCTTCGCCAACTGGTTCGGCGGCTATTATCAGGACCCGAAGAACTTCATCATGGCGCTCGCGATCGAGCCAAACACCTATTTCGACGTCTATCGCAGCGAAATCGACGTTCCTCCCGAGCAGCTTCAGGCCTTCATACGCGACCGCGGCAGCGCGGTGGTCGGTGAAACGCTGGCGCAGAAGTGGGGCTGGAAGATCGGCGACCGCATTCCTCTCAATAGCAACATCTTCAGCCAGAAGAGCGGTGGTCACACCTGGGATCTCACCATTGCCGGCATCGCCAAGGGCAAGGCCCAGCACGTCGATACCAACTTCCTCCTGTTCCAGTATCCCTATTTCGACGAGACCCGCAGTTTCGGAAAAGACACCATCGGCTGGATGATTCTCCAGACCACCTCCCCCGAAAACAACGATCGCGTGGCCAAGGCCATCGACGCGATGTTCGCCAATTCCACGGCCGAGACCTCGACCGACACTGAAAAGGCCTTCGGCAAGGCCTTTGCGGCGCAGTTCGGCAACATCGCCCTGATCGTGCTGCTGGTGGTCGGCGCCGCCTTCGTCACCATTCTGATGATTGTCGGCAACACGATGGCGCTGTCGATCCGGGAGCGTACCCGCGAGATCGGCGTACTGAAGACGCTCGGATTTTCAGGCGCGCGAATCCTGACGATGGTGCTCGGCGAATCCGTGTTGCTGGCGCTGCTCGGCGGAATTCCCGGACTGGCGATTGCCGCGCTGATCGCCATGGCGCTGCGCAACAGCCTCGCCAACGTCGTGCCCGGTTTTGCCGTATCGCCGACCATAGCTCTGCAGGGGCTGGCGCTGATGATCGCGCTGGGGCTGATCACCGGGATCATCCCGGCGCTCAACGCCATGCGGCTCAAGATTGCAACCGCGCTCGGACGGGGATAGGCATGCGTTCGCTTTGGCTTCAAGTGGCGGCGGTCACCGCCATCAATCTCAAGAGCATCGCGCAGCGCCGCTGGCTCTCGCTTTCGACGGTGGTCGCGATTGCGCTGGTGGTGATCGTGCTGCTCGCATTCCTGGCGATGGCCAATGGCTTCCAGCGCACCATTGCGGGATCCGGCGCCGACGACATCGCCATCGTGCTGCGGGCCGGCTCGCAGGCCGAGATCAACAGCACGGTCAGCCGCGATCAGGTGCGGCTGATCGAGGATGGACCCGGCATCGCGCGCGGCAGCGACGGCAAGCCGCTGATCTCGCCGGAGCTCTATCTCGTGGTCGACGGCATCAAGCGCACCACCAAGACCAAGGCCAACCTGCCGCTGCGCGGGATCGGCGAGCAGGGCTCCGAGTTGCGCAAGGACGTTCGCATCACCGCAGGCCGCATGTTCAATCGCGGCAGCAACGAAGTGGTGGTCGGCAAGGCGCTGCTGCGGGAATTCGAAGGGCTGGACCTCGGCTCTACCGTATCGTTCGGCGCCACGCGCTGGACCGTCGTCGGCGTGTTCGAGGCCGGCGGCAGCGTGTTCGAATCCGAGATCTGGGCCGATCTCAACGTGGTGCAGAGCCTGTTCAACCGCAACAACATCGTGCAGACCGTGCGCGCGCGGCTCACCGGGCCGGCTGCGCTGAACGAGCTCAAAAGCTACAGCGACAACGATCCGCGGCTGAAGCTCGACGTCAAATCCGAAGCAAGCTACTTCGCCGAACAGGCGTCGCAAACTTCCGACCTGATTCAGAAACTCGGCTGGCCGCTGGCGATCGCGATGGCGCTCGGAGCCGTCGCCGGCGCGCTCAACACGATGTATTCGTCGGTCGCCGCGCGCGCCACCGAAATCGCAACGCTGCGGGCGATCGGCTTTGGCGGCTTCCCGGCTTTTGTCGGAACGCTCGCCGAATCGCTGTTGCTCGCCGTCATCGGCGGCCTGTTAGGTGCCGCCGCCACCTACCTGATCTTCGATGGCGTCACGGCTTCGACTCTTGGCGGCAACTTCACGCAAGTGGTGTTCGACTTCAAGCTGAGCCCGTGGCTGATTGCCGAGGGCGTGATGCTCGCACTGATCGTGGGCCTGATCGGCGGGCTGTTTCCGGCGCTACGCGCCGCGCGCTTGCCGATCGTTGAGGGCCTGTACGCGAACTGAACGCTCTATTCTCCCTTCAGGCCGGCCGCACGGATCACCTCGCCCCATTTCCGCGTCTCGTCGTCGATGAACTTGCCGAATTCGGTGGCCGAGCCGGCGCGTGCTTCCAGTCCCTGGGCGGGCAGCTTCTGTTTCACCTCGGGGTCGGCAAGCGCGCGATTGATCTCTTGCTGCATCCGCTCGACGATCGGCTGCGGCGTGGCTGATGGCGCCATGAAGCCGTACCATCCGGAAGCGACCACGTTGGGAAAGCCCCGCTCGCGCAAGGTCGGAGCCTGTGGGTAAATGGCGCTGCGCTCGGCGGAAGCGACGCCCAGCACGCGAAAATCGCCGCTCTGGATATGCGGCAACGCCGTGCTGATCGCAGTCAAGGTCGCATCGACGCGGCCGGCGAGCAGCTCCGTGTACGCCATCGCGTCGCCGCGGTACTGGACGTTGAGGCCCTTGACGCCGGCGTCCCTCAGCAGCAACTCGGCCGCCAGATGCGGTTGAGAGCCCGCGCCCGGCGAGGCAAAGGTCAGGCCGTCGGGCTGCGACTTGCCGTAGGCGATCAGCTCCTGCAGGTTCTTGAAGCGCGCCTTCGCGTTGACGATCAGAAAGATCGGCGCCATGACGGCCATCGCCACCGGCCGCAGGTCCTTGCGCGGGTCATATTTCAGTTGCCCGAACAGGGCTTCGGCCGTCGCATAGGGCGCCGCCGCGTAAAGAAAAGTGTATCCATCCGGCGCAGCGCGCGCGACCAGTTCGTTGGCGATGCGCGTGCCTGCGCCCGGCTTGTTTTCGACGATGAACTGCTGGTTGAGGCTGCGCCCGAGCTGCTCGGCCAGCATACGCAGCGAGATGTCGTTGGCCCCGCCGGCCCCGTAGGGCGACACCAGCCGCACCAGCCGCGTTGGCCAATTGCCCTCGGCGAACGCAGGTAAGCCCGGCCCTGTGGCGAAGGCGGCGGCGATGGTCCCCAGCAGAGTTCGGCGTGTGACTGTCATGAATGCCCCCGGGGCTTAAAAGGGCCGCCCGCAATAGCGGCGCAGCCGGCGTGTCCGT
The DNA here is from genome assembly GCF_001693385.1 of Bradyrhizobium icense. Taxonomy (NCBI): domain Bacteria; kingdom Pseudomonadati; phylum Pseudomonadota; class Alphaproteobacteria; order Hyphomicrobiales; family Nitrobacteraceae; genus Bradyrhizobium; species Bradyrhizobium icense. The sequence continues at coordinate 1,292,581 of NZ_CP016428.1, read as the reverse complement.
CCCATTTTCATCGAGCCTGCTTTGGCGCGATCGCATTGCTGGATCGCCGGGCTCTTCGTGTCATCAAGGCCGCAACGATAGAGACGCGCCTTCTATCGAACAATGTGTATTTTTTGACTGATTAATAAGCCTGCCCTATGAATGTCGGAAGCGACGCCGGGAGGACGCGGGCATGGCGATGGATGTGACACTGCGGCAGTTGCGCGCCTACGTCGCCGTATTGGAGGCCTCAAGCTTCTCGGAAGCCGCCAAGGCCATGCACTTGTCGCAGGCGGCGCTCTCAGGATTGATCAAGGAGCTCGAGAGCCGCGTCGGCGTCCGCCTCCTGGACCGCACCACCCGCAAAGTGTCTGCGTCCGCGGTCGGCGAGACCTTCGCGCCAATGGCGCGGCGCGTGCTCTCGAACCTGGACGAGGCGCTCGAAAATCTCACGAACCTCAAGGAGCTCCGCCGCGGGCTGGTCCGTGTCGCGGCGCCCGAAACGCTGTCCTGCACGCTGCTGCCGGAGCTCATCGCCGAATACAACAGCAGCCATCCCGGCGTTGACGTCCGCTTCGACGACGTGCCGATCCAGGAGGTGCTGGCCGGCTTGCAGAACGGCTCTACCGAAATCGGCTTCGGGCCGGCCGGTGTCGTTCCGGACCAATCGGTGGAAGTTCACATGATTTGCGCCGATCCGCTCTGGGTGGCGTTGCGCTGCGACGACCCGTTGACAAAAGGCAAGTCGGTCAGTTGGAAGGATCTCCGCGACCGGCCACTGCTCAACTACATGCCGAACATCGCCATCAATGTGCTGAGTAACGTACCGCCGCGGCATCATCCAAGGGAATTGATGCCGGTGCATCGGGTGAACACCGCCCTGTCCTTGCTGCGAGTGAGACAAGGCGCCGTGATCTGCCCCTCGATGGCGGAGCCGCTGGTGCGCGGCTTCGGACTGACGTTCCTGCCGCTGCTGCAGCCGGCCGTCAAATGGAAGATCGCAATGTTCGTACGACACAGCGCATCGCTCTCGCCGGCCGTGGAGAGTTTTCGCGACTTCACGCTGGATTTCAGCCCGAACTGGGCGGCCGTCGGAATCGAGCGCCGCCGCGCTGACGGGCGACAGAAGACTGTCTAGCGAAGGGCGTCGTCGGCACGTTGGAACGGCATCTCCGTTTACGCAAAACGCGGCCGGCTTCAGGCCAAGAACTCCACCGCGCCCGTTTCGAGATTGTACATGGCTCCGGCAATGTCGATGCTGTCTTTGGCTTCCAGCTCGGCAAGTATCGGGCTGCCTTTGCGAATGTTTGCGACAGTCATCTCGACGTTCGTTCGCGCGACAGCGTTGACGAAGTCGTAGTTCTTCGCGGATCGCTCGCCCGCGTATTTCGTCGCTTCGACTGCCGGTTTGATCTTGCCGAGCAATCCCGTCAGGTTGCCCAACTCGGCATTGTCGATCGCGCCCTTGATCGCACCGCACGCGGTGTGGCCCATTACGAGCACGACCTTCGCGCCGGCAAGTTTGCAGGCAAACTCGAGGCTGCCGAGAATATCGGCGTTCTCGACGTTGCCGGCGACGCGGCAGTTGAAGATGTCGCCGATGCCGAGATCCATGATCACCTCGGCCGGTGCACGGGAGTCGATACAAGTCAGCAACGCCGCGGCAGGATACTGTCCAGCGGCGCTTGCCTTCTGTTCACGAAGATAGTTGCGCTCCTTCCTTTCGCCTCTGCGAAAGCGCTGGTTTCCATTCTTCATGGCCTGGATGATTTGATCGGGCCTCATATTATCCCGCTGCGCCTTGGTCAGCGCGTCGGCATATGCCGGAATCACGAAGCCGCCGGCACCGGCCAGACCAAGAGCGGTTGCGCTACCCGCCATCTTGAGAAAATTCCGGCGACCTAAGCAGTTACAGTCTCGAGGATGTTCGTACTTTTGGCGCATATGCCATCTCCCACGAGTAAACGCTTCGACACAATGGCCTACCGTAATTCGAGCCTGCCAATCTCCAGAGCGACCTGTCGCTCGGAAGCAATCGGTTGCAGCGATATCCTCCGTTGCGAAACACCGATCAGCTTTGCGCCATTACCCAATTCAACTGGAGAATCTCCGCCCGCTCGGACGTAGTTTCCTCTCAGCGAGCCGCGTGGCAGCGAGGCGGTCGGCGCAAACACCACCCACCCCATCGAGGCCCCCCTCGCTCCGAACTCGAGGCCCACGACGTTGACCGTGCCTGAATATACGTGGGGCGGTCCATGATCGTCATGCTCGAATCGACATCGCATCTGTTGCTGCGATCCAACGGGCGCTTGCATCTTGCAGGTGAGCAGTCCGGCTTTCACCCCGCTTTGGGCGGCGGCTAGGGTCACGGCTAAGCAAACAAGAATGGCGATGGGCGGCAACCATGCATGTTTCATCGCAACGCCCCGTACGAACCAGGGTTGTAGGGGATTGGAACTGAGCGGCTAGCTGCGCTGTCAGCCGGAAACCAGTCGGCTTCACTTAGAACCGCAACTCCAATCCTCCCATTTCGTTGGCTTTCAGTGTCCGCTCAGAACCAGCGTCTTCACGGGAAGCAGCAAGGCCTGTATGCGCAAGAGCATCGCGTGCACCAGTCCTACGGCATCTACGGCGTGCAGTGTGAACCGCTTGAATGCGCCCGTCTCGTTCGAAACAATCCGGTCGTGGTTGCTGGTATAGGCGTTGACGATGCAACTGCTTCCAGGCGTGACGCCGTCGAGCCCGCCTTGATAGATGGGCTCCAGAAACGTTGTGATAGTGCCCGGGGCCCTCACCTGCTGCGCGTCGACCAGTTGCTCGCCGCCCCTGAACTGCCCCGCCGCGATATAATCTTGCACGCCCGTTACCACCATCGGAATAATCGTCCAGGGCTTTGAAATGCACGTGGCCTCGGCGACCATCCCGACCTTCATGACCTGCGCTTCGATTTGTCCAAACCCCGCTGAAAGCGCCCGTTGTCCCGCACCCTCGGGAATGAGGATGCCGGCAGGCCGCATCATCGGATTGACGATGTCTCCCACGCGCAGCGTGAACTGCTCCACGCGCCCCGCGACGCCCGCACGGATGTAGGTCTTGTTCAGTTCCACCTGCGCTTCGGCCAGCGCCGCCTCCGCGCTTGCCTTCTGCGCGGGTAGAAGAGCACTCACGTTGGTCATCGCCGATTGTTTCGAAGCCGTTGCGGCATCAACCGCGCTTTGACGGCCTGCGAGCAGCACCTCCAGCTTTTCGATGTCACGCTGGGGGACAATGCCAGGATTGCGCTTCTGGAGTTCGCGCTTGACGTCCAGTTCATCCGATGCCTGCTGATAGGCGCTCTTCGCCTCCTGGATCTGGGCGTCCGCCTTGAGAATATCCGCCTGAGCCGCCAGCAAAGCGGCATCGACCTCGGCGATCCTCCGCCGCGCCGTCTCCATTGCGGCTTCCTGCCTTGAGCTGTCGAGCTTGAAGATCACTTCACCCTTCTTGACGGGAGCGCTGAATCCGGCGTGAACTTCCGACACCCGGCCGACTGTCTCCGGAACGATCGGGACGGTCCTGAAGAACAGGGTCGCCGTAGAGGTGGACGGGTGAAAGTAGAAAATGACCGTAATCAGCCCCACCGTCAGCATGAGGCAGGTGACGATTCCCCACCTCAGTTCGAACCACACCGAATAGAACGTGATCTCCTTACCGAGGCGCTTGCCCTGCCGGTAGCGGCGATAAAGATAGTCAGGAACGATAGTCACCAAAGAGCAGAGGAGGAGCTCAAGCATGGCTGCGCACCTCGCTCTTGGCGGCGCGGGGTTTCGCCGTGTCCAATTCTTCTGCAGCATCCGCGTGAGGGCCACTTTCCGCGGTAATCTCGCGTGCTTCGTCACCGGATGGAGCGCCCGCGATTTTCTCGACCGATCCAGCAATCCTGCGCAGCGGCGTGCCGAAATCGGGCAGATCCACCATCGCAAGCAACAGCCCGATCACCCAAAAGAGGTGGTTATGCGTAAAGAGCGCCAGCAAGCCGAGCACAGCCACGATCTCGAATTGCAGCTTTTGCGACTTGTGCGCCATTCGCTCCGGCAACGAATGCAAGCGCAGATAAAAATTGCCGACCATCAGGACGGCGCCGATGAGAATGACGCCGACCACCACCATCAGAATATCGGTATCGCCCGGAGCGGTGATGAAGCCTGGCAGATGATGGGGGGCACTCGGATGAAGTGACTCGCTCACGGACCCCTCCATTCCTCGGCGAACCAACCTTGATAATACAATTTATTATAGCGCAACTTGTCAGAATCCAACATGGCGTTTTGACCGTAGCAAGCAGAAACGCGCAGTGCAACTTCGTCAACCATCGCCGTCAGGCGGGATCGTCGGTGCGTGATCTCTCGGTATGGCACGGTGGCAGACGCCTTTCGAAAAACCTCCGCCGATGGTTATGGGTCCCTGCGTTCGCAGGGACAACATCGAGGATGCAGTCCGGCGCGAAATCGCGGACCGGAAGCACTCGTCAAAGCGGTCTGACAGGAATTACCTGAGGATTGAATTTGTCCTGATGACAAACTCAACACGCGGCAGTAGCCTCCTTCAAAATATACAACATACGGGAGGAGTGGCATGCCAGACGCAGCGATCGCAGCACGTTCTTCTGAAACGACAAACAGCGATGCGACCCAACAGGTCGATGTCGCCGTGGTCGGCGCCGGGTTTGCCGGCCTCTATCTCCTGCATCGCTTGCGCAAGGCCGGCTTCACGGTCGTGGTGATCGAGGAGGCCGGCGACGTCGGCGGCACCTGGTACTGGAATCGCTATCCCGGCGCACGCTGTGACATCCAGACCATCGACTACAGCTACACCTTCGATCCCGAGCTGGAGAGCGCGTGGCAATGGTCGGAGAAATACGCAACGCAACCCGAGATCCTGCGCTATCTCGGCTTCGTCGCCGACCGATACGATCTGCGCCGCGACATCCGCTTCGGCACCAAGGTTACGGCAGCAAATTGGGACGAGAGCGCTGAACGCTGGCGGCTCACGACGAGCGATGGCGCTGATGTTTCCTGCCGCTATTACATCATGGCGACCGGCTGCCTCTCCGCGCCCAAGCCGCCAGAAATCGACGGCGTCAAGGATTTCAAGGGCGAGGTCTATTTCACCGGCCGCTGGCCGCATGAAGAGGTCAAGCTCGCCGGCAAGCGCATCGCCGTCATCGGTACGGGATCATCGGGCATTCAGTCGATCCCGCTGCTCGCGGAGCAGGCCGCGCATCTCACCGTGTTCCAGCGCACGCCGAACTTCGCGCTGCCCGCGCACAATGGTCCGGCGCCGGCAGACCGCACAGCGATGCTGCAGGGCGACCGCGCCGCCTATCGCGAGCAGGCGCGCTGGTCGCTCGCGGGCGTCCCATATCCGCAACAGATGGCGGTGAGCTGGCAGTTGAGCGATGCCGAGCGCCGCGAGCGCTTCGAGCAGGCCTGGGCCGCCGGCGATCTCGTCCACATCCTGACCCAGCTCTGGGCCGACCAGGGCGTCGACGTCGACGGCAATGCGCTGCTCGCCGACCTGATCCGCGAGAAGATCCGGAACATCGTGAAAGAGCCGGAGATGGCCGAAGCGTTGACGCCGCACGATCACCCATTCGGCGCCAAGCGGCCCTGTCTCGATACCAACTACTACGCCACCTACAACCGCCCCAACGTCACGCTGGTGAATTTGCGGCAGGAGCCGATCACATCGATCACGGCTTCCGGCATCACGACCGACAAGCGCACGTTCGACGTCGACATGATCGTGTTCGCCACCGGTTTTGACGCCATGACCGGCGCCATCAAGGCGGTTCATCCGATCACTGGCCGCAACGGTAAATCGCTGTCCGACGTCTGGGCCAGCGGCCCGCAGACCTATCTCGGACTCACCGTCTCAGGCTTCCCCAATCTGTTCCTGATCACGGGCCCGGGCAGCCCGTCGGTGCTGTCGAACATGGCGGTCTCGATCGAGCAGCATGTCGACTGGGTGGTCGACCGGCTGGCGGCGCTGCGCGAGGCCGGCTTCACGACCATCGACGCGACCGAGACGGCACAGGCCGGCTGGGCGCAGCACATGGCCGACTGTTCGATGCTGACGCTGCACCGGCTCGCCAACACCTGGTACACGGGCGCCAATGTCCCCGGCAAGGCGCGGGGCGTGATGCCCTATACCGGCGGCGTCGGTCCCTACCGCAGCATCTGCAACGAGGTGGTCGCCCGCGGCATGCTGGGCTTCAAACTGTCGGGCCCGAACATTGCAGAGCAATGCAACGATGGCGAGGTGGTTCGCCTGCAGCCGGACGTGCGGCTGGTGCTTGGCATGCTGGCGGAGATGAATCTGCCGGCGATCGAGTCGCTCGGCGCGCAGGGCGCGCGCGACTTCCTCACCGAGTTCAACAAGGGACGTCCGGCCGGCCGGCCCGTCGGCGAAGTCGGCGACGGCGTGCTGCACGGCGCCGATGGTCTGCTGCAGTATCGCCTGTATCGGCCGGCCACACCAGGGCCGCACCCGATCGCGGTCTATTTCCACGGCGGCGGCTGGGTCTTGGGTGACGAGCAATCCGACGATCCGTTCTGCCGCGACATCTGCCGCCGCAGCGGGATGATCGTCGTCAGCGTCGGTTACCGCCATGCGCCCGAGCATCGCTTCCCGGCGGCGGCCGAGGATGGCTATGCGGCAACGCGCTGGATCGCCGAACATGCCGCCGAACTCGGCGGCAAACCGGGACCGCTGCTGGTGGCGGGCTGGAGCGCCGGCGCCAACATCGCCGCCGTCACCTGCCAGCTCGCGCGTGACCGCGGCGGTCCGCCAATCGCAGGCCAGCTCCTGGTGTGCCCGGTCACCGATTGCCGGTTCGATCGTCCATCCTATTCCGACAATGCGGCAGGTTATTTCCTGACGCGCTCGCTGATGTTCTGGTTCTGGGACATCTATTGCTCACCGGCCGACCGGACGGATCCGCGCGCCTCGCCACTGCGCGGCAGTCTGGCGAACTTGCCGCCGGCGTTCGTCGCGACCTGCGAGTTCGATCCGCTGCGTGACGAGGGTATCGAATATGCCAAGGCGCTTTCTGACGCGGGTGTCCCGGTCGAGCAGCTACAGGCGCGTGGCCACATCCACACGTCGTTGATGATGGTGGATGTGGTCATCACCGGCGTCAGCGGACGTGCAAAGATGGCGGAAGCGCTGCGCAGCTTTGCGGGATTGCCGCGAAAGCTGGAAGAGAGCGAAGGCGCTTCGCCGGTCACGGTCAACGCGGCTGCGGGATAGGCGTGCAGGGCTGCGGCCGCTCGACTTCATTCGAGCGGCCAAAGGATTTGAGCCGCTCACGGTCGGCGTTTGCGCTGCCTTGACGCCTTGTGCCGCTTTGGCGCCGGCTTGGGATGGCAATCGATAACCCATCCTGGTTCGAATTGTCCGCTGTCCCGCCCCATGCCTGAGCATGCCGCATTTCCCGAGAGTCATGCATCAGATTTTCTAAGTCAATCGTTCAGTTTATCTCGGTTGCGCTCGCCTCGCCCGCAGCAATATCTCGCTGGAGGTCGGGAAACGAAGGGAGCCTGCGATGAACGTACTCGACGATTACATGGTCAATCCCCGCCTGTCGCTGTTGGACAAAACACGGATCCAGGCGCAGGTGCTGGTGCCGATGCTGCGGGCGCTGCGCGCGGAACTGGGCCAGGAAAAGGCTGACGCGATTGCGAGACAAGCCTTGCGCGACTGGTCGAAGGCGCTGTTCGCCGCCATAGGCGAGGGCGTCGAGGGCAGCGCGCGGCGTAAATGGGCGACCATGCATACCGCGCTTTCCGAAGTCACCGAGCGGGAGGTAACGGTCGAGATGCGCCGGCACGACGAGGCGGCGCTGGAATTCGACGTCACGCATTGCCGGTTCGCGGAATTCTTCCGCGCGCTGGGCGAGCCGGAGCTCGGCGCGCTGCTGGTCTGCGCCACCGATTTCGATATCGCGGCAGCCGGCGGCAACGAGGTCAGCCTCAGGCGCGACCAGACCCTTATGCAGGGCGCGCCGAGCTGCACGTTCCGCTACGCATTCGCACCGCGATCATGATTTGCGCCACCGTTGACCCCGCAGAAATCTCGTGAAAATCCCCCGTAGTTGCGTAAGATATATCGCAAGAAGCCTTCTCGACCGGGCTCACGAGGGAGAGCGCCGATGGCAGCGACAGCGGAGCAGGTTTTGCCCTGGCTCGGAGAGCGCTCATTCGCCTCCTTAAAGGAAGAGTTCGACCGCAGCGGTTACCTGGTCTTCGAACGTGTTCTGGCGCCCGACCGCGTCGCCGAAATCCGGGCGGCGCTGGCGCCGCATCTGGCGCGCGATCTGTTCGGCCGCAACGATTTCGAAGGCACCAGGACCAACCGGGTGTATGCACTGCTGGCGAAATCGCCTGTCTTCGCCGAGCTCGCGATCCATCCACTCGCGATGGCCTTTGTGGAAGCCGAACTCGGCGAGAGCTGCTTGTTGTCTGCTCTGCTCGCGATCAATCTCCATCCCGGTGAGACCGTCCAGCCCTGGCACTTCGACGACAGCGGCGTGAAGATTCCGCGGCCCCGCCCTGCCCTTGGCATCAGCACGTTCTGGGCGATCGACGATACGACCGAGCAAAATGGCGCCACCGAAATTATTCCCGGAAGCCATCTGTGGGACGGGCAATATATCGACGGCGCGGTGAAACCCGCTCACTTCACCAACGAAGCCGGTCACGAGGAAGGCGACAGGCCTGACGCCGTGAAGCTGATCATGCCGTCCGGATCGCTGGCCATCACCAAGGGAACGCTATGGCACCGTAGCGGCGCCAACCGGTCGGACCGGCCGCGCCTGATCATCACGCCGCAATATTGCGTGGGCTGGGTGCGGCAACTCGAGAACATGGCGCTCGCCGTCCCTGCCGAGGTCGCCAGCAAATTGCCCGAGCGCGCACGTGAGCTGATCGGCTATTCGATCCATCCGCCGTTCATGGGCTATGTCGATGGCGTTCATCCCAGGCGCCTGCTGCGGACGCAGTGACGGGATGCGGGCAAAGGCGAGCGCGACGATCGAACTCGAACTCGAAGGATGGGTTGAGCTCTTGCGAAACCCATCGCCTTTCCAAAGACAATAGGTTTCGCGGAGTCTGCCACCGGGCCGGCCGAAGGCCGGACCCGTTGGCTCAACCCATCCTACGTTGCCTTCACATCTTACTCCGCGGCGGCCGCGGACCTTGCCGCTACCCGTGCGCCCGCATCGAACACGATCCCCTCATACCCCTTATCGGCAACCTCGGTGATGGCAGCAACATATTTCGGCGTGCCACCATTATAGACGAGGTAGCGGGTCTTGCCGTGCTCGTGGCCGGGAATGTTGGAATTGTAGCCGGTGAACCACGACTTGGCTTTGCGCATCAGCATGATGGCGTACATCTTGGTGACGTGCGCGGTCCAGCGCGCCTGCGCTTCCACGGTTGGTTCGGCCCGCGTGTAGCCGCGGTCCCGCATATGGCCCAGCAGGCCCATGCACCAGCCGACGCCGTTCTCGATGCCGCGCGGAAAATTCGTCGAGGCCGAGCCGCTCTGCGGGCCGGTCGGCATCAGCAAGTTCGGAAAACCATGGGCCATCATGCCGAGAAAGGTCGAGGGCCCCTCGCGCCATTCGTCGGCGAGCTTCACTCCGCCCGCGCCGGTGATGTCGATTGCATCGAATGCGCCGGTGATGGCATCGAAGCCGGTGGAGTAGACGATGATATCGAGCTCATAGTCGCGCACGCTGGTGCGCAGGCCCGTTTCGGTGACGCGCAGAATCGGCGTCTCGCTGATATCGACGAGATGCACGTTGTCGCGGTTGTAGGCTTCGAGATAGTTGGTCTCCAGCGGCACCCGCTGCACGCCGAAACCGTGATCCCTGGGGATCAGCTTGTCCGCGGTCAACGGGTCCTTCACCCGCTTTCGGATGCGATCGGCGATATAAGCGGAAAACTCGGCATTGGCCGCCTCGTCGGTAAAAATCTCGCGAAAATTGCTCAGCCAGATGCCGAAGCCGGGCTCGTCATAGAGCTTGTCCCACAGCGCGATCCGCTCCTCTCGGGTGGCTTCATGGAAGCCGCGCCGGTCCGGCTCGTGCTCGAAGCCGCCGGGCGTGCGCCTGCAGGCGGCAAAGATCTCGTCGTAGCGCGAACGGATGTCGGCCATCTCCTCGTCCGAGATCGGGCTGTTGTTGAGCGGCGCGCTCCAGTTCGGACGACGCTGAAACACCGTGAGTTCGTCCACCTTGTCGGCGATCTCGCCGATCACCTGGATCGCGGTGGCGCCGGTGCCGATGATGCCGACCTTCTTGCCGGAGAGTTCAACCGGCTCGTGCGGCCAATAAAAGGTATGAAACGAACGCCCCTTGAAGGTCTCCATGCCCTCCAGCCGCGGCGGAGTCGGTATCGAGAGCAACCCGACCGCCAGAATGAGGAACCGGCAAGTGAGTTCGCGCCCGTCATCGAGTCTCAGCCGCCACAGATGACCGGCCTCCTCGAACGCCGCCGCCTCGACCTTGCGGTTGAACCGCATGTATTTGCGCAAATCGAACTTGTCGGCGACGTAGTTGAGGTAGCGAAGATTCTCCGGCTGGCTCGAAAACCGCTCCTTCCAGTGCCATTCGTCGAGCAGTTCCTTCGAGAAGGAATAGCCGTAGGTGTAGCTCTCGGAATCGAAGCGCGCGCCGGGATAGCGGTTCCAGTACCAGGTTCCGCCGAGATCGGGGGCGGCATCGAGCACGAGCGCATCCACCCCGAGATCGGCCAGCCGCTTGATCTGGTAAATGCCCGACACGCCGGCGCCGACGACAACGACCTCGTAGTGCGACTTGATCTCCCCGGCCATGCGCGCCCCTCCAATTAATTGCTTTGGCGTCGACGGTCTCTCGCGCGGCTTCTACTATGCCGCCTATCGACGTCCTGCACTTGCGTCAGGATGCCGGAGTGTACGGCAAATCAGCCTGAAACATTGTTTGAAAATAGACGCCGCAGGGTCGCACAGGTGGACCGCCTCAAGAGCCGGGAACGCCCTCGATCTGCGCATGCAATTGCGCAACGTAGGGGTCCTCGATCCCCAACGCCTGCAATTGCGTCGCCAGTTGCACGAGGTATTCGAAGTTAGTGCCGAGGACACCCTTCCCGCTTGCGATCATCGCGGCGGTGTCGGCGAGCGGCAGTTCGCCGACATAACTCGGGTGCGAGCGGTTGGAGGTGAAGGCGAGTGCGGTGATTGGTCCCTGCGGCGTCGCCATCGGCACCATCGCCGGCGCATAGCCGCCGCGCAGCATCTCGCGGCGCCACAGGATCGCGGTTTCGGCATGGACGGAATCGGCCGCAATCCGGAACGCCAGCCCGCGGCAACATCCCCATTGCGGCTCCAGCGAGAGCATCAGCGCCGGATAGTCGTGCGATCCCCGCCCCAGATTGATCTTCAGCGTGAAACGCCGCTGATAACCCTCGACGTCGGCGAGCCGGACTTCGGCGAAGTGAAATCCGGGGTCCCACATCAGCGAGCCGTAGGAATAGATCCAGAGGTCATCGCCATCGGGGTGATCGCCGAGCACCGCAAGCCGCGACGTCTCGATCGCTTTGTCCGAGAGCCGCCCGCCTGCCGGCCATCCCGCCGCCCGCGCCCGCTGCTCCCACATCGCAAACATCTCCGGCGTCAGGCGGAGCAGCGATTGCTCTGGCCGGGTCACCCGAGCACGAAGATCCGGCAGGTGAATGAATGCATCCGCGGTCACGTCGGCATGTTCCTTTGCATATCGCCCGATACTCGCCAATGTGCCATTGTTGAAACGCAAGGCCAATTCAAACCACGCGACAATCAGCATGACTTTTGTTCACGTCACGCCCAAGTTTAGTTCACGAATTTCACCATCTTGAGAGCGTGACGCCGCCAGATCGCCCGCACCACTAAAACCACCAGATACGAAAGCCCCCTATGCGCGACCAGTTCTCCAGCACCCAAGTGATACGCAAGCCGGCCGTCACCTCCAAAGGCGGCATCGTCGCCGCGCAATCAAGCAGGGCGGCGCAGGTGGGGGCCGAGGTGCTGGCCGCGGGCGGCGACTGCGTCGACGCTGTCATCGCGACGACGTTTGCGCTCGGCGTTCTGGAACCCTGGATGAGCGGGCTCGGCGGCGGCGGCGCGATGGTGCTGTACCGGGCGCGCGAAGACCGCTATGAGGTGATCGATTACGGCATGCGCGCGCCGGCGAGCCTGCGGGCCGAAGATTATCCGCTGACCGGCGGAGGCGCGGCTTCCGACATCTTCCCCTGGCCGCGGGTAAAGGACGACCGCAACATTCACGGCCCCGGCTCGATCGCCGTCCCCGGCGTGGTCGCCGGCATGGAAGAGGCGCACCGCCGCCACGCCAAGCTGCCGTGGAAGGAATTGCTGGCGCCGAGCACCGCGCTCGCCGGCGAAGGGCTTGCGGTCGACTGGTGGACCACAGTGATGATTTCGAGCGCGGCGGCAGACCTGCGGCGTTACCCCGCGAGCGCCGCCGCCTATCTGCAGGACGGCCTGCCGCCGAACCCGCAATGGGGCATCAGGTCCAATGTCCGCATGCCGCAGGACAGGCTCAAGGCCACGATGGCGCAGCTCGCCAGCGCCGGCCCTCGCGACTTCTACGAAGGCGATCTGGCGCAGAGCCTGGCCGCCGATATCCAGACCGCCGGCGGCGCGCTGTCGGTCGAGGATCTCAAGCCATTTCGTAGCGTTGTGCGCGAGCCGCTGGCGATCCCCTATCGCGGCGGCAGCGTGTTCGCGACGCCCGAGCTCACCGCCGGGCCGACGCTGGCGCGCACGCTTGGTTTGCTGCAGGAAAATCTCGAGCCTGCGCGCGGCGGACCGGACGCGGCGGCCTACATCGCCTATGCATCGGCGCTGCAAAAAGCGTATCGCGAACGCCTCAAGGACATGGGCGATGAAGACGGCAGGCGCGCACTTGGCGCCGAAACGCTGGCGCCGGCCTGCACCACGCATTTCTCGGCCGTCGACCGCGACGGCAACATGGCCGCGGTGACGCAAACCTTGCTGTCCACCTTCGGCTCCAAATTCGTATCAGGCCAGACCGGCATCACCATGAACAACGGCATCATGTGGTTCGACCCGACCCCGGGCACGCCGAATTCGCTGGCGCCGGGAAAACGCTGCCTGACCAACTACACGCCCGTGCTGGCGCAGGCGGCGGACGGCCGCCGCGTTGCAGTCGGCGCCTCGGGCGGCCGGCGCATCCTGCCGGCGGTGAGCCAGCTTCTGTCGTTTGTGATGGACTACGGCATGGATCTCGATGCGGCGATCCACCAGCCGCGCATCGACGCCAGCGAAGGCGCGATCGTGATCGGCGACGTCCGCCTGCCGCAGGCCGCGCGCGAAGCGTTGGGTTCGCGCTTCGATTACGAGGAGGCACGCATCCAGAACCTACCGATGAAGTTCGCCTGCCCCAGCGTGGTGCTGCGCGACGGCGAAACCAACAGCGGCGCCACTGAGCCGTTCCACGCCTGGAGCGAAGCGGTAGCGGAGGGGTGAGGCGGCAAGTCGAGGCAGAAAATTGAACGACCGGCATCGCCTCGTTTACCGCGCGATTTCCGGGGCTGGCTTACGACCTAGATGTCGACGTCAACCCACACCGCGGCGTGATCTGAAGCAGCGTCACGCTTATCCTGCAGTTCCGGATATACGTCCCACTTCTTTGGCCTAACGCCCGGCCACATGCCTTTGCGGATCACACCACCCTTGGTCACCTTCGCCATCAGCGCCGGCGAGAGCAGCAGGTAATCGATCTTGTTTGCCTCGCTGCACGAACCGTAAGTGCCAGGATACCCCCCGTCATCAAACGCTGAATGAGAAAAGGCATCCCTTAGCGTTGAATTCGCAAGCAGCGGCTTAAGAGGATCACTATCGGGAGTGTCGTTCAGGTCTCCGACAACTGCAACATACTGTTCGTCGGCATCTATCAGCCCCTTGTAGATTTCGGCCACACGTTGCGCTTGAACCTTGCGGCGCGCATCCGATTGAGCGGGGGTACCGAAACCCTTGCTCTTGAAGTGATTGACCAGAATGACGAGACGATTGCCCTTCGGAGTTTCCACGACATACTCCGGACAATCCCGCGAGAAGAGATTCTCGCCATTTGGCATCTGGTCGTCAACGTGACTCCGCATTGAGGCGATTGGATATCCCTCGCGACACAACAATCCGACATCGATACCACGCGTATCATTGCCGTCGATCAGCATCACATGGCGGAAGGGCGTACCCTCGACAGCCGGAAGGATGAGCTTGTTGAAATCCCGCAGGGCGGGTCGACTTTCTGCCTCGATGACACCGACGACATCGGCATCTAGCTCAGAAAGTACGCGCGCCGTATTGCGCATCGAATTTTCATCGATCGGCTCCTCTCGCAATTCGAGCGAGCCTACCCAATCGGCGCGCTCATTTGCGATAATCTGAATGCCGCCACCGTTCGGCCTCTTCAGTAAGCCGCCTTTGTTACGTCTGAGAATTACGAACTTTGCCTCATCGCTCCGCTCGAGTCCCAGCTCGATCATCAGGTTCGCCATTTTCGTCCTGGCGGCGGCAGAATAGGTCGTCTCGCCGAGAAGCGCGTTTAGCTTCGCGAATTTTTCGAGGATCGGTTTACCGTCCTGCCAGGTATTCAGGTTCATCGCCCTTGGACGGTCGAAGAGGTTTTCAATGTTATAAGCGGCAATTCTCATCTTGCCCCCATGCAATCATTTTGGGTCAATACTTGTAATTGTCATGCTTATGAAATGCGACCTTGAGACGATACAATCAAGCCGTGTCGTTGTCCAGTGGCGCGTCGAAATGGCAGGGAGGCGTGATTGCGGCATCGCCGTCACATCTTGATCTCTGCGATTCCATCCGGACGCAGAGCACGAAACGCCTGACCGAAGCAAATTTCCTGATGGCCAGCGGCGACAAAAAAAGTGCGGCGACTAGGTGCCGCACTTCTCTATTCTTGACGGCGATCGGCCCACACCCGCCGATGGACGCGCGCCGATCCCTACCGCGTCTGCGGCTCGATCGTCACCGTGCAATCGCCACCTTGCATGGCGACAACGATCTGTCCATCGGACGCACCCAATGCAATCGGGTTCGTCGATCCTCCGCCGCCCGGCGCACGAACGGTGACGCTGATCGAGTCCGGCGGTGCGGTCGAACCAACCGTTGTGGGTGAGACTTCGGTAAGATTGCCCGCGGTATCCCGGCGCATGATACGGCAAGGCGCTCCGCCGGCTTGTGCCATCGCGTCGGTAGCACGGTCGCCGGTCGTCGCTCCGCCTGCGGCGCGAATGCGCGACGCGTCACGCGGGATATGGCTCACGATCCGCTGCGTTCGAGGTTCGACGATCACGATTTCCTCCTCGGTCGTGAAGTAGTCGTAACCGCGGTACTGCGGCTCGATCGAGACGATCGTGGCTGGCAGCCGTTGCACGCGCACATGCCGCGGGAGCCGCTCGCCTACCCGGATCGAGATGTTGAGATTGCGCTGCGGCGGCGCGAGACGCTCGCGGGTCAGCGTCTCGGAGATGCGCACCTGCTTCTCGGTCGAGATCTGCTGGCGGTCTTGCGTCTGGCTGGTCTGGGTCTGCGTGCGCGTGGTTTCAGTCGCGGTCGCCGGCCGGCTCGTCTCCTTGCCCTGCTCAGCCGCATCCTTCGAGGTTCTGTCCCGCTGATCGCGGCTCGGCTCCTTCTGCGTGGTGGTCGTGCCCTCGCGCTCCTTCTGGGATGTCGTTGTTCCGCTCTTGGTCTTCTCGGACTCGGCGGTGCCCTTGGTTCTGTCTTTGGCACTGTCCTTAGCGCTCTCCTTGGCATCGCGGCCGCGATCGGCCTCCCGATCGCCCGGGCGGGCGCCCTTGGTTTGCTCCGTGGCCTTCTTCGCATCATCGCCGCGGCCACGCTTGCTGTCTTCGCTCGCAGCCGTTGGACGCTCGGCCCCAGGTGCAGCCTTGCCCTTCTCGCCCGCCTGCCGGGAACCGGCTCCTCTTTCTTCACGATCCGCTGCGCCTTGAGCCTTCTGCTCCGCACCCTTGGCGCGTTCCTGCGCTCGCTCGGCGCCGCGTTCTTGCGATGCAGCACCCTTGCCACGATCGCTCGGCTGCATCTGCTTCGGTTCCTCACTTCTCCCGCCCGGGGCCTGACCATACGACAGCCCCGGTGCCAGCATCAGGTAAATAACTCCAGTCGATAACAGCAACTGCTTGCGCATCTTGACCTCCTCGAAATGGGCCCTGCGCAAGCGAACGTTCGCCGGGGATGGAAGGTTCCGTCCAAGGCAAGCTGTGATTTCTGTTTAGCCGATCAAAGGTCCGCGGCGCCCCGCGCACACTATAGCCCCAGCGGGGTCGCTTACCCGCGCTTCGCCTCGACCACGCTGATTTCCGAGCCCGGCATCGCAGTGGTCCGCTCCAGCGAGAGACCGGCGGCCTCAAGCAATATCCGATATTCCTGTTCGGTGCGCTCCTGCCCGCCGGGCATCGCCAGCATGTTCATGTCGGCCATGGCTATTCGCTGACAGATCGGCGTCGCGTCCATCCTTTCTGGCATGACGCGCTCGATCAGCAGCACCTTGCTGCTCTGATGCATGGCCTTGCGGCAGTTGCTCAGAATCTTCACACTTTGCGCGTCATCCCAATCGTGGATGACGTATTTCAAAATATAAGCGTCGGCGGCCTCGGGCACCGAGCGGAAGAAATCGCCGGCGATAGCTTCGCATCGCATGCCAACACCGGCGTCGGCGAGGCACCGCGGCGCCTGCGCAATTCCGCTGGGCAAATCGAACACAGCGCCGTGGACGCCTGCGTTGGCGGCGAGAATTGCAGCCATCAAGGCGCCGTTGCCGCCGCCGATATCGACCATGTTTTGGAAACGGGAAAAATCGTACGTCGAAACCAGTAGCTCGGTAAGCCGCCTGGTATTTTCGGCCATCGCCGCATTGAAGATGACAGCCTCGTCCGGGTTGGCGGCCAGATATTCGAACGTCCCGACACCGTAGACGCGGCGCGTGCCGGATTCGCCGGTTCTCACGCTGTGAAGGAGTTCTCCCCAGGATTTCCAGGCACGCTCGCCGCCGCGAACATCAAGGCGACGTTTCGCATCGAACCGGGCACATCCGACCGAAGGTGGCTTCCCGCCGCCGTCAACGCGAAGTGGCCGGACTCCAGTTCTTCGACCAGACCGATGCTGGCCAAGGCGCGCAGCAACCGGCGAAGCGGTGCCGGTGCGGCATTGGTTTCGCGCGCCAAAGTGTCTGCCGTCTTCGCCTCAGTCGCAATCAGGTCGGCGATACCAAGCTCGGCCGCCACATGAACCGCACGCGCTGGCATGTAGCCGGTGATCAGCGGCCACAAGGCTGTCGACGGTGCGACACCTGAGCTGCTTTCCGGTAAGGACATCGCTCGACCTCCTCGATTCGCTTCCGGCAATCGCCACACGATCAGCGGGCGACCTTAGCGCTCGACACGATCTGGCGCACCTTGGTGCGCTGCTCTTCAATGGCGCCGGCGAAGTGCGCAGGCATCAGGATGCGGACCTCGACGCCAGCCGCCCGCAGCCGAGTACTAACTTCAGAATTTCTGCCCACGGCAGCGACGTCGTCGGCAATCTTGTCGCGAACCGCAGCCTGCAAGTTGCGTCCGCCGAAGAAGCCCACGACACCCTCGAAGGTTAGTTCCGGGAATCCAGCTTCTTCCGCGGTCGGCACATCCAGGGCGAGCGGCGAGCGTTGTCGATTGGTGACCATGAGCAGCCTTGCTTTGCCGCTTGCGACCGCCGGCAGCATGAAGGACGGCGTCGTCACCAACACCTGAATGCGATTTTCGGCCAGATCCTGCACTGCCGGCGCGAACTCACGATAAGGCACTTGCGTCAGTGCCAGTCCGTTCTTCTTCTGCAGCGCCAGAAAGATATAGTGCGGCAGACCCGCGGTTGCGGCCCAGTTAAATCGCTCGGGAGAAGCCCGCGCCGCCGTGATGAACGAATCCATCGTCTGCACCCCGCTCGACGTCGACACCGCAATTCCGAAGAAATTGTCGATCGCGGCCGCGATCGGCACCAGATCGCGAACCGGGTCGTATGGCAGTTTGTCGTGGATCAACGGATTGATCGAGATCGGACCTGCGAATGAAAACAGCAACGTATGGTCATCATTGGCATTGACGAAACTTGTGACGCCCACAATGCCGTCTGCCCCGGGACGATTCTCGACGACTACGGGCCGTCCCCACCGTCGAGAAAGCTCCTCGGCGAAGAGGCGCGCCGCCACATCAGTACCGCCACCGGCGGGAAGCGGCAGAATGATTTTGACCGTGCGTTGCGGCCACGTTTCGGCGCGAACGGGCTCCGAGGCGCAGACGATTGCCATCGCAAACAGTGAAGTCAGAACGACGAGCGCTCTACGTAGCATGGCTTGGCCTCCCTTTTGTCTGTGGAGATTTGACCGATCCGCGCTTGCGCCGTCCGCCCCCGGGGCGTGCGTGCACTCGATTGGCTTCCACCACGCGCACCAGCATGTCGAGAAAGAGTTCTTTCTCGCCGGCCTTCAGCGACGTCAGGATTCGATCGTTGGCCTGGCGAACCCGCGGAATACAGAGGCGCCGCAGTTTCCTGCCCTCGGGCGTCATATGGAGTTCGCGAGCCCGGCGATCGGCGCCGTTCACCGTCCGCATCAGAAGGCCGCGCGCTTCAAGCTTGTCGGCGATGAGGCTGACGTTGTTTCGGTCGATTCCCAGCGCTTCTGACAGCGTCTGCTGGCTGATGCCGGGCACGTCATCGACAAATGCCAGCAAGGCAAACTCAAGCTGCACCAGGCCTGCGTCCTCCAGCGCCTCGGCGATCATGCTTTGGCAGATTTGCTGGAGCCGTCGTACCAGCGGCGCCAAAATGCGGCGGAGTGGAACGCCGCCACGCCCAAGGATCAGCGGTGCAGGCTCGTAGTGCGGGTTTTTGGCTGCAGGACGCATGCAGTAGTCCATTATCATCAAATATTTGATGATCATACTTATGACGAAATAGATTGTCAATTGGATTGCTTACGGGCCAGCCGGCTGTTCTCTCTAGCTGTTGATGCGACGAGTCATAGGCCCAGCCGGTCCCGCACCCGCCCGGCCAATACGGCCGCGGTGACGCCGAGCGGCCAGAACGCGTGCATCGCCATCGGCTTGATGCCTGAGATCGGCATATCCATCACGGCATCTCTGCCGCCGACGAGACGGCGTGCCAGTTGCGCGCCCATCGCGGTCGAGAGCGCGACGCCGCGGCCGTTGCAGCCGAGCGAGATCAGAAGATCCTCCGCCGGCTCATGCACATGGGGATAATGATCGGGCGTGATCGCGAGCCGGCTATTCCAGCCATGCGTCCAGGTCACGCCTTTCAGCCGCGGCCACAGCCGTTCGGCATAGCGGATGAGATAGGCGACATCGCTAGGCTTGCTGATCCAGCGCATCGGCCCGCGTCCGCCCATCAGCAAACGATTATGCGCATCGATCCGGTAATACACCGTGATGTGTCCGCTCTCGTACAACACCGAGCGCGTCGGCATGATTTCGCGCGCGACCTCCTCAGATAAAGGCGCGGTGGCGGCAATCGACGAAAACACCGGCACGATGGTGCGGCGGAGCGCCGGCCAAAGATCATCCGTGAATCCGTTGGTTGCCAGCAGCACCTTTTCGGCGCGCACGATCCCGCGCGGCGTCTCAACGCGCCACTGCGCGCCTTCACGCGACAAGGAGAGCGCCGGCGTCTCGCCATGCACGGCTGCGCCGGCCGCGATCGCGGCGCGCGCCAGCCCGCGTGCGTAGCTCAGGGGATGCAGGTCGCCGCCGCGATCGTCCAGCATGGCGCAGAGATAGCGGTCGGTGCCGGTCATCTCCCGCATCTGCTCGCGATTCAGCAGCGTCACCGGCATGCCGCGCCGGATGCATTGCTTTGCCGTGTTCTCGATTGCCGCGGCGCTCGGCTCGTTATAGGCCGCGCGCAGCGTGCCGTTCTGCCGCGCTTCGCAGGCGATCTGGTAGCGGCGGATCAGCTCGAACGTGTAGTTGGTGGTGCCGTAGGAAAACGCGATCATGCGGCCGCCGAGCTCGGCGCCGAAATCGGCCTCGATCTGGTCGGGATCGTGCTTGAGGCCCGGATTGACCTGGCCGCCATTGTTGCCCGATGCGCCCCAGCCCGGCTGTTGCGCTTCCAGCACGATCGCATTCACGCCCCGCTCGGCCAGATGCAATGCGGTGGACAGGCCGGTGAAGCCGCCGCCAATGATCGCGACGGAAACCTTCTTGTCCGCATCGAGCGGCGGCGTCGGTGTTGGCGCGACCGCCGTATCGGCGTAGAGACTTGGCGGCAGCGGCAATGGTGCGGGCGCGTTCATCATCGTAACCGGATGCTTAGAGCGGATGCAGCACGCGTCGCAAAAAATCCTGCGTGCGCGCATGCTGCGGCTGGTTGAGGACCGATTTCGCAGGTCCCTGCTCGACGATCACGCCACCATCGATGAACAGCACGCGGTCGGCGACATCCCGGGCAAACCCCATCTCGTGGGTGACGACGACCATGGTCATGCCGTCGTCGGCGAGCTTGCGCATCACCGACAGCACATCGCCGACCAGCTCGGGATCGAGCGCGGAGGTCGGCTCGTCGAACAGAATCGCCTTCGGCTGCATCGCAAGTGCGCGGGCAATCGCGACGCGCTGCTGCTGACCGCCGGAGAGTTGCGGCGGATGGCTGTCGGCCTTTTCGGCAAGCCCCACCTGCGCCAGCAGCGCGCGGCCACGCTCGAGCGCCGCGGGGCGCGGCTCCTTCTTCACATAGACCGGTCCCTCGATGACGTTTTCCAGCGCGGTACGGTGCGGAAACAGGTTGAAGCGCTGGAACACCATCGAGACCTGCGTCCGGATCGCAACGATCGAGGGCGCGTTGCGGTCGACCCGCGCGCCTTCGACGAGGATATCGCCGCCGTCATAGCTTTCCAGCCCGTTGATGCAGCGCAGGATGGTGGACTTTCCGGAGCCCGAGGGGCCGACGATGCAGACCACCTCGCCCTTCTCGACGGAAGCCGTGATGCCCTTGAGCACCTCGACCTTGCCAAAACTCTTGTGAACGTTGGTGAGCTCGATCATTTATGGCCCGCGCGCTTCTCGAAGTGACGGACCAGAAGAATGAGCGGGATGCTCATGGTGAGATACATCAGCGCCACCAGCGTGAACACGCTGGTGTTCTTGAAGGTGGAGGACGCGATCAGCTTGCCCTGCAGCGCGAGCTCGGCGACCGTGATGGTCGAAGCCTGTGACGAATCCTTCAGCATCATGATCATGATGTTGCCGTAGGGCGGCAGCACGATTCTAACCGCCTGCGGCAACACCACGCGGCGCATGGTCGCCCACCAGCCCATGCCGATCGCCTGCGCCGCCTCGATCTGTCCCTTGTCGATCGCCTCGATGCCGGCGCGGAAATTCTCCGCCTGGTAGGCCGAATAGGCGATGCCTAGACCGAGGATTGCCGCCTGCAGCGCGGTCAGCGTGAGGCCGAGTTCCGGCATCACGAAGTAGAGATAGAACAACATCACGATGATCGGAATGCCGCGGATGACGTTGATCAGCCCGGCGCTGAAGCCTGTGAAGATGCCGATGCCGGATACCCGCATCAACGCCCAGACCAGGCCGAGCGCGGTGGACAGCAAGAGCGAGCCGATCGTGACGATGATCGTCAGCGCCACGCCGCTCATCAGGATCGGCAGGAACTCGACCGCGTCGCGCCAGAAGGCTTGCATCAGGCCCCCTGCGCCTTCAGGCCCCATTTATCGAGGATCTTTGTGACGGTGCCGTTCGCCTTCAGTTTTGCGAGCGAGGCGTTGATCTTGGCGAGCAGTTCGGTGTCGCCCTTGCGCACGCCGATGCCGACCGCGCCGACGGTTGCAGGCTTGTAGCTCTCGACGATGCGCGCCTCGGGGAAACCGCCTTGCTTCAGATTATAGGCGAGGATCGGATAGTCGGCGAAGCCGGCCTTGAGGCGGCCGGCGTTCACATCGCGCAGAATATCGGGAATGGTGTCGTAGGCCTTCACCTCGCTGAACAGGCCCGACTTCTTCAGCGCATCGACGAATGCCGTGCCGACCTGCGCGCCGACCACCTCGCCTTTCAGATCGTCCTGCTTGGCGTACGCCTTGGTGTCACTCTTCGGCACCAGCAGGCCTTCGCCGTAGCTGTAAAACGGTTCGGAGAAATCGATCACTTCCTTGCGCGCCGGGGTGACGAACATCGCCGCCGAGATGATGTCGATCTTGTTGGACGTGAGCGAAGCAATCAGGGTCGAGAACTGCATCGGCTCGATCTGCACCTGGAAGCCGGCGTCCTTGCCGATCTCCGTGATGAGATCGACCATAATGCCCTGAATGCTGTTGGTCTTGGTATCGAGGAAGGTGAAGGGCACGCCGGTCGGCGTCGAACCCACCTTCAATACCTTTTGCGCCGATGCCGGCATTGCGGCTGTGAGAACAATGGCCGCCACTGCGGCCTGAACGAGACGCTTCAGAGCCATCGCACCACCTCCTGAAACTGCACACCGCCCCGGCCCTGCCCGCGCCCTAAACCAAAGAGTTGCGGGCAACGCCGTTCAGGCCTATTTTCACTAATATGAAATTGTGGTCACACTTCCCCGGGGTTTGCAAGCGATTTTCATGCACATGAAGAAGGCGGTCCTGACGTGAGCGGCGGCAAGCGAATAAAGAAACCGGCGTTCAAGGCCAAGGCGAGGGCCGCCGGAAAGGCGACGGCCAGGTCGAGGGCGAAGACTGCCGCCAGACCAGCCGAGCCGGCGATGGACCTTGCGGTCGGCCGCCGCATTCGCGACTTGCGCCGCGAACACAAGCTTTCGCTGGAGACGATTGCAGCGAAGACCGACCTGTCGATCGGCTTTCTCAGCCAGATCGAGCGCGGCCTGTCATCGCCCTCGCTTCGCGTGCTGGCGACGCTCGCCGATGTACTCGGCGTCGGCATCGCCGCGCTGTTTGGCTCGCAGCCCAATGACGACGCGGCCTCCAGCGTGGTGACGCGCCAGTTGCAGCGCGCCGAACTGAAACTGTGGCGCACGGGGATTTCAAAGCAGTTGCTGAGCCCGGCGGGTGCGGAAAACCGCCTCAACCTGTTTCTCGTGCACCTGGAGCCCGGCGGCAACACCGGCGACGAACTCTACACGCATGACGGCGAGGAAGCGGGGCTGGTGCTGGAAGGTGAGATGACGCTGACAGTCGACGCCGAGACCTGGTCGCTCAGGACTGGCGACAGCTTTCGCTTTGCCAGCCGCCGCCCGCACCGCTTCTCAAATCCCGCGAAAGATGCGAAAGCGGTCGTGCTGTGGGTGAATTGCGTGACGCAGGCGTCATGAACGACGGTCTGGAACAAGGAATGGATCAAGCCCGAGAGGATTGGAGCCCACACAGCGCGCATTGGGGCGCTTTCTCGGCACGGTGGAACGGCGCGACGCTGGATATCAAGCCGTACGAGCACGACCCGGCGCCCTCCCCGATGTTGCGGAATTTCACCACGGCGATGCGCCACAAGGCCCGCATCCTGCGGCCGATGGTGCGCAAGGCGTGGCTGGACCGAAGCGCACCCGCTGTGCGCACCTTCGACCAGACATTCGTTGCGTGCCCCTGGGACGAAGTGCTCGACCTGCTCGCGGGCGAATTGTCGCGGATCCGAATCGAACATGGCGCCGCCGCGGTCTACGGCGGCTCCTATGGCTGGTCCAGCGCCGGACGTTTCCACCACGCGCAGAGCCAGGTTCACCGCTTTCTGAACACCGCGTTCGGCGGCTATGTGCGTTCGGTGAACAGCTATAGCGCCGGCGCCTCGGCCGTGATCCTGCCGCATGTGATGGGCAGCTACGAAGCCGTCTCGCGTCACAACGTGACGTGGGATCAGATCGCCGAGCACACCGACACGGTGCTGGCCTTCGGCGGCATGGCGCTGAAAAACTCGGACGTCGCAAGTGGCGGCATCAGCCGGCACATCGAGCGCGACGCGATGCAAAGGGCAGCGCGCCGCGGCGCCGTCTTCTACGGCATCGCCCCTTTGCGCGACGACATGCCGGAAGAGGCCGGCGCCCGGTGGATGCCGATCAAGGTCGGCACCGATGTCGCGCTGATGCTGGCGCTCGCGCACACGCTCCTTGTCGAAAATCTGTGGGATCGCGGCTTTGTAGCGCGCTGTTGCACCGGCTTCGATATCTTCGAACGCTATCTGCTCGGCCGCGACGATCATACGCCAAAGGACGCGGCATGGGCCGCCGACATTACCGGCATTCCGGCCGGCACGATCGTCGACGTCGCCCGCCGGCTGCCGCGCGGACGCACCTTGATCACGGTCTCGCATTCGCTGCAGCGGGCGCAATATGGCGAGCAACCGGTATGGATGGGCGCGGTGCTCGCGGCCATGCTGGGCCAGATCGGCCTGCCCGGCGGCGGATATAATTACGCGCTCGGTGCGCTCGGCCACACCGGCCGTCGTCTCAATGCGGTTCCGATCCCGACGCTCTCGCAAGGCAAGAACGGCACGGCCGACTTCATCCCGGTCGCACGTGTCGCCGACATGCTCCTCAATCCGGGACAAGCGTTCGAATACAACGGCCGCACGATGCGGTATCCCGACATCAAGCTGATCTATTGGGCGGGCGGCAACCCGTTCCATCATCACCAGGACATCAATCGGCTGCGGCGGGCCTTCAATGTCCCGCAAACCATTGTCGTGCACGAGAGCGCCTGGACACCGATGGCGAAGTTTGCCGACATCGTGTTGCCGGCGACCATGACGCTGGAGCGCGACGATATCGGCGCCGCAGGCACCGATCCAAGGCTGGTCGCGATGCGCAAGGCCGTGGACCCGATCGGCGAAGCGCGTGACGATTTCGATATTTTTGCCGCGCTGTCGCGGCGATTGGGCGTCGAACAGGCTTTCACGGAAGGACGCGATACCAGGCAATGGCTGGCCCATCTTTACGAACCGACGCGGCGTGCGCTTGCCGATGCCGGTTGGGATGCGCCGGATTTCGATGAATTCTGGCAACGCGGCGAGCTCGCGCTGCCATCGGCCCCCGATGACGGCGGCTTTCTGCGCGCCTTCCGCAACGATCCCGTCAAGAACAAGCTGCCCACGCCGAGCGGCAAGATCGAGATCTATTCGGAAACCATCGCAGGCTACGATTATGACGATTGCCCGCCCCATCCGGCATGGCTGCCGTCGACCGAACCGCCGGATTCGCACCACCCGTTGACGCTGATCGCCAATCAGCCGGCGACCCGGCTGCACAGCCAGCTCGACTTCGGTGCCTACAGCCAGTCCAGGAAAATTGCCGGCCGGGAAGCCATCCGCCTCAACCCCGTCGACGCGACGCGCCGCGGCATCGCGGATGGCGACATCGTCCGCCTGTTCAACGATCGCGGTGCGTGTCTGGCCGCCGCCGCCGTTTCAGACGACGTGATGCCCGGCGTGGTGCAATTGTCCACCGGCGCCTGGTACGATCCAGAAGCCGGCGCAGCAGAACATCCGCTTTGCGTTCATGGCAACCCGAACGTGCTCACGCGCGACATCGGCACGTCGCGGCTCGCGCAAGGTTGCTGCGGTCAGGTGACGGTAGTCGAGTGCGAGAAGTATGAGGGAGAGCTGCCTCCGATTCGAGCCTTCGATCCGCCCGACCAGAAGTGATGACGGCGGCGACACCAGCCGCGTCTTCTATTCCGCCCATGATGCCAAGGCGGTCGTGCCGTGGGTGTGTAGAGTTGGGTCGTCATTCCGCGGCGATGCGAAGCATCGAACTAGGGTATGCCATTGCATACCCGAGAATCTCGAGATTCCCCGATGCGCAATTGCGCATCTGGGGTCTGGTGCTCGCGCACCATCCCGGAATGACAGCGCTAGCCAAACCGCTGATCGTAGCGGCTCACATTGAGCTCGCTTACATCGATATCCGGCTTCCGCCCCGATATCAGATCCGCCATCACCCGTCCCGATCCGCAGGCCATGGTCCAGCCGAGCGTGCCGTGGCCGGTGTTGAGGTGCAGATTGCTGTAGCGCGTTGCGCCGATGATCGGCGGCCCGTCCGGGGTCATCGGGCGCAGGCCGCACCAGAAGCTGGCTTTGCTCAGGTCGCCGCCGCGCGGAAACATGTCGGAGAGCGAATGATCCAGCGTCGCCCGCCGCGCCGCATCGAGCGTATTCGAATAGCCGGAAATTTCCGCGGTGCCGCCGACGCGTATGCGGTCCCCCAGCCGCGTGATCGCGACCTTGTAGCTTTCGTCCATCACGGTCGACACCGGCGCGCCGTCGGGATCGGTGACCGGCACCGTGATCGAATAACCCTTCACCGGATAGACCGGAACGGAAATGCCGATCGGTTTGAGCAATCGCGGCGACCAGCTTCCGAGCGCTGCGACATAGGCGTCGGCCTGCAACAGGCCTGCGCTGGTGACCACGCCGGTGATCTTGCCGCCGTCCGCGACCAAGCGCTCGATCGTCGTGTTGAACTTGAACTGCACGCCGAGCTTTGCTGCTTCCTTGGCGAGCGCCTGCGTGAACATATGGCAATCGCCGGTCTCGTCCTGCGGCAGCCGGAGCCCGCCAACGAATTTTTCCTTCACGGCCGCGAGCGCGGGCTCCGCGCCAATGCAGCCGGCGCGATCCAAAAGCTCGTACGGCACGCCATATTGCTTTAGCACCGCGATGTCGTCGCCGGTCGAGTCGAGCTGCTTCTGCTTGCGGAAAAGCTGCAGCGTGCCGCGGCTGCGCTCGTCATATGTGATGCCGATCTCGGCGCGCAACGCTCGCAAGCAATCGCGGCTGTATTCGGCGATCGGGATCATCCGGCTCTTGTTGACCGCGTAGCGCTCTGCCGTGCAGTTGCGCAGCATCTTCAGCCCCCAGATCCACATGACAGGATCGAGCTTGGGCCAGATCACCAGCGGCCCGTGCCGCATCAACAGCCACTTGATCGCCTTCACCGGCACGCCGGGGCCGGCCCAGGGCGACGAATAGCCGGGCGAGACCTCGCCGGCATTGGCAAAGCTGGTTTCCTGTGCAGGCTCCGCCTGACGGTCGACGACGACAACCTCATGGCCGGCGCGCGCCAGATAATAGGCTGTGGTGACGCCGATCACGCCACTGCCGAGAACGATTGTCTTCACGATTCCTCACGCATCCGCCGCGGCAATGTCGCCGCGGCTTCTGTCTTTCCTTGCGAGCAAGGATCAGGCCACGCGCTTGATCGCATCGCCGAGGATCGAAACCATGTCGTCGACATGGCTCTTCTCGACGATCAGGGGCGGCGACATCGCAAAGCTGTCGCCGCTCATGCGCAAATAAAGCCCGCGATTGAAGCAATCGACCATCACGTCATAGCCACGCGCGCCGACGCCGTCCTTGCGCGGCGCGACTTCGACCGCGCCCATCAGGCCGCAATTGCGGATGTCGATCACGTTGGGCAGACCTTTGAGCGAATGCAGCGCATCGCGCCAGTATTCGGCCAGCGACGCGCCGCGCGTCAAAAGCCCCTCGTCCTTGTAGATGTCGAGCGTCGCCAGGCCCGCGGCGCAGGCGGTCGGATGCGCCGAATAGGTGTAGCCGTGGAACAGCTCGATCGTGCCCTCAGGCCCGGTCATCAGCCCGTCGTGGATCTTGCGGCTGGCAAACACCGCGCCGCAGGGCACGGTGCCGTTGGTGATGCCCTTGGCGGTCGTCATCATGTCGGGCGTGACGCCGAAATAATCCGCCGCGAACGGCGTGCCGAGGCGGCCGAAGCCGGTGATGACCTCATCGAAGATGAGCAGGATGCCGTGCTTGTCGGCGATCTCGCGCAGCCGCTTCAAATAGCCCTTCGGCGGCGGCAGCACGGCGGTCGAGCCCGGCACCGGCTCGACGATGACGGCGGCGATGGTATCGGCGCCATGCAGCGCCACCATCCGCTCAAGATCGTCGGCAAGCTCGGCGCCATGCTCGGGCTGATCCTTGGCAAAGGCGTTGCGGGCGAGATCATGGGTGTGACGGATGTGATCGACACCGGGCAGATGGGTCGCGAACGCGCGGCGGTTCGCCACCATGCCGCCGACCGACATGCCGCCGAAGCCGACGCCGTGATAGCCGCGCTCGCGGCCGATCAGGCGCGTCCGCGTCCCCTGCCCGATGGCGCGCTGGTAGGCCAGCGCGATCTTCAGCGCGGTATCGACCGATTCCGAGCCCGAATTGGTGAAGAAGACGCGATCGAGCCCCTTCGGCGCGATCTCGGTGAGCCGCTCGGCAAAATCGAACGCCAGCGGATGGCCCATGTTGAACGAGGGCGCGAAGTCGAGATTCATCAATTGCCGTTCGACGGCAGCCGCGATCTGGCGGCGGCCGTGGCCGGCATTGACGCACCAGAGACCGGCGGAGCCGTCGATCACCTTGCGGCCGTCGACGGTGGTGTAGTGCATGCCCTCGGCGGAGGCGAACAGGCGCGGCGCTTTCTTGAACTGCCGGTTGGCCGTGAAAGGCATCCAGAACGAGTCGGTCTGCAGGGTGTTCGGCTTTTGGTGAACGGTCACGGGTCTAGCTCCTTTGCTGGCAGCTCAAGATACCACCGGGCCACGCTCGGGAAGCCACAACAAGTCCTTTTCTGCACTCCTGCAACCCATTGATTTTGCTCACCCCGTCGGGGCATATTTGTTCGATCCGAAACATCTGCAACAGGGATTTTCGATGAGCGTCGATATCGGTGGGCGACTCCGCTTCGTCCGGGCCCGGCACAAGCTGTCGCAGCGCGAGCTGGCAAAGCGCTCCGGCGTGACCAATTCGACGATCTCGCTGATCGAATCGAACCAGATGAACCCGTCGGTCGGCGCGCTGAAGCGGATCCTCGACGGGCTGCCGATGGGGCTCGCCGAATTCTTCGCGATCGAGCCGGAGCGGCCGCGCAAGGCGTTCTACCGCTCCGATGAGCTGACCGAAATCGGCAAGCAGCCAATCTCCTACCGCCAGGTCGGGGACAATTTGTTCGGCCGCGCGTTGCAGATCCTGAAAGAACGCTACGAGCCGGGTAGCGACACCGGGCGGGTGCCGCTGACCCATGACGGCGAGGAAGGCGGCATCGTGGTGAGCGGCCGGCTCGAGGTGACCGTCGACGACGAGCGCCGTATCCTCGACCCGGGCGACGCCTATTATTTCGAAAGCCGCCGCCCGCACCGCTTCCGCTGCGTCGGAGGAAAACCGTGTGAAGTGATCAGCGCCTGCACGCCGCCGACGTTTTGAGAAGCCAAAGCGCGCACTCATCTGTGGACGCCCCGCGAGATGCAAGCGGTTTTTGAAGAAGATTGGCGCGTAGTCGGATGCTGCCATCTGTCCGGCCTCTGATGCAGCGATGGAGCTGCGGGCCCGTATGGGAGTTCGCGGACCGGAACCAAATCATAAATACGTGCTCCAGGCACGATGAGTACATCTGGTTCTTCCGGCCCCGTCTCGCCGACTGTTGCGCCATACCCTCCTTCGACCGACTACATCTCTGACGACCTCAGGCCCACTAGGCTTACGCCTTGGCGGCGACCGGAGCTCTGTAGTTTTCCTGCTTTACAAGTAGTGCCCAGACAATCCGCGCCATCTTGTTGGCGAGCGCGACGGTTACCAGCATGCGTGGTTTGCGAGCCAGCATCTGTTCGAGCCACGAACCCTTTGGTGCGCCCCGTTTGCTTGCCTGCTGCACGACGGCGCTGCTGCCGATGATGAGGAGGCGCCTGAGTGTGCGCTCACCCATTTTGGATGTCGCACCGAGCTTCTGCTTGCCGCCTGTCGATCTTTGAAGAGGCGTAAGACCCAGCCAGGCGGCAAAGTCCCGGCCCTTGGCAAAGGTCTCGGCCGGCGGTGCTAGAGCGGTGATCGCGGTAGCGGAGATTGGGCCAATGCCGGGAATGGTCATCAGCCTTCGCGATACTTCGTCCTCGCGGGCACGTCGGGCGATCTCCTTGTCGAGATCCGCGATCTTGCCATTGAGGCCGGCGAGCAGGTCTAACATCACTCGGAACATGGTGTGGGCCGCTTCTGGAAGCGAGCTGACCATCTCTTCTTCCTCGATCAGGTCGGCAAGCATCGCCACATGCGATGGTCCCTTGGGCGCGACCCAACCATATTCAGTGAGGTGTCCCCGAATCGCGTTGATGAGCTGGGTTCGCTGCCGCACTAACAGATCACGGGTCCGAAACACCAGACCCGCCGCTTGTTGCTGCTCGCTCTTCACGGCCACGAACCGCATGCTCGGCCGCTGCGCTGCCTCGCAGATCGCCTCGGCATCGATCGCGTCGTTCTTTTGCCGCTTCACGAACGGTTTTACATAGGCGGGCGGGATCAGCCGAACTTCATGGCCGAGTTGGGTGAGCTGACGGGCCCAGTGATGTGCTCCGCCACATGCCTCCAGCGCTACCGTGCAACTCGGCTGGGCTGCGAAGAAATCCAGCAGCTTTCCTCGGCTGATCCGCTTGCTGAATATCGCTCGACCCCGCTCATCCGCTCCGTGCGCGTGAAAAACATGCTTGGCGATATCCAGACCGATTATGATAACCTCTGACACGGACGCCTCCCTTAAGTGGTGCTCAACATCTCCACTTTGGCACATCGATGCCGTCGGCGGGGCGTCCACCCCATCATAAATCCGCTGCAGCGCTCTGAATGGCAGCCGTCTCCGCCTTTGCGGCAGCACACCTCGTAATCGCCCACCGGCATGTCCCGCCAATAGCGGACACTACGATTGGAGGCGAACGCTCAGGCTCCCTGCGCCGCACCAAAACCCCTGGCCGTGCTGTGAAATGTTCTCCGCTGCCAGGAACGACCCCCGTAGCGGTCGAGTTATGTCGACGAAAATTCACTCTTGTGAAGGGAGCCGAGCCATGGCCCGCGCAACAGCCCATCCGGATCATCAATGCATCTCAAGCGAAGACATTCATGGAACCGAGGTTTATGGAGCAGATGGAAAGAACATCGGTGAGATTGATCACCTCATCATCGACAAGGTATCAGGTCGCGTAGCTTATGCCGTCATGAGCTTTGGCGGATTTGTCGGATTGGGCCACAGCCATTATCCCATCCCGTGGAGCGCCCTGACATTTGATACGTCGCTTGGTGGTTTTCGAACCAATATCACCGAGCAACAGCTGAGGGACGCGCCGGAGTTCAGCGATGACTCCTGGCAGGATCGAGACTGGGAAACGCGCACCCACCGGCACTACGGGATGCCTACGTACTGGGAAGGGCGAGGAGGTCTATAACGCTAGGCAGCATCTGAAAATTCTCGGTTGTCAGTGCCTGCTGACCCATTGAGGAACCGGTCGGCCAGCCCCGGCGGCGCGAAAGATATTCCGTTTGGCGCGCTCGAGCCGGGGCGACGGCACAACATGCAACCGCTTGCCGATGTCCGCAATTGCTCAAGCTTGATTAAAGGCTTTGGCAGTCGCGGCCGTGTCCATGTATTCTTGAAAAGCTACGATCTGGCCGCCACGGACGGTAAAGACGTGCGCGAAGTCGCTCTCCCAGGTCCGCCCGTTGGCTTTGACCTGCCAGTCGTAATGACCGAGCACGACGACCTTGTCTGCCTGAGCAATGAGCTCACGTGGCTCGAAAGAACGAACGTCCATTAGGCTGGCGAGCGTCGAAAAGAACTCGCCGACCGCGTCGCGTCCCTGTCGCTTGCCACCTAATGGCACGTTTTCAACCTGTGGCAATTGCCACGTGATGTCCTCTGACATGGATTGCAACAGCATCGGGATGTCGCCGGCTTTGAACTTTGCGTAGGCCTGCTCAACGAGTTGTCGGTTCTCCTGTTCGCTCATCTGCACCCTCCTTACGCATTTTGGGTGAAAACGCGATCCATAACTGATCTGCGCAACGCGCGGGCGGCGCATTCGGGGTACCCCGCCAAGGATTTGAGCCAAAAAGTCAGGAAATGGCTGAATGAAACGTCACGCGTCCTGCATGTCGGCCTACTTCTCCAGCGCGCTCGACAATACCAGTTCGAGTTCCTGCCTCACATCATCGAGCGGCTGGGCGCTGCGCGCGGCGCGGCACATCGCGACCGTTCCTTCCGTCGATGCGATGACGAGCGCGGCGAGCCGCCGCGCGCGCGCAGGCGCCACACCCTCGCGCCGTAGCACCGTGAACATGATGCGCTGCCAGTCCGCAAACACGCCGTCGGCAAGATCGAGCAGATGCCGCTGCGCGGCTTCGTCCGGCTCGCCGGCCTTCTCCGTCGCATCGTTGACATATTGCTCGACCGCGACCGCGAGCACCGGGCAGCCGGCCTGGAATTTCGACTTCTCCAGCGTCTGACGCCACAGCGCGATGAAGGTGCGCAGGCCCGCTATCGCGCCGCGCGACTGCGTCAAGTGCTCCAGCGGGCCGCTGACCTGCCGGCCCGCAAACACCAGCGCATCCTCGATCAGTTGCTGCTTGCCGCGCGGAAAATGATGGCCGATCGAGCCGCGCGGCGTGCCGGTGTGGCGGACCACCTCGCGCATGCTGGTGGCGTTGACGCCGCGGCGGCTCATCAGGTCGGCGGCGCCTGCCACCATTTTTGCGCGGGTATCTGACGTCATCGGAGATCCTTGTCGCCTGGATAGCTCATCCTAGAATATGACGCTTGACATAGCCAGCCCGATCTGGACTATGCCATCTGTCATAGTCAGTAAGCAGGCCAGGGCAGAAGGAAGCGCGCGATGACCTTTATCCATGTGATGACCCCGCAAGGGCGCCTGAACGCCGATCAGCGGCGCGTGCTGGCCAAAACGCTGACGGATGCCGTGCTGGTGCCGGAAGTCGGGAAACTCACGCCGGAGGCGCGCCGAGGCTATCAAATCCATTTCGTCGAGCGGCCGCTCGATATGATCGCGCACGGCGGAGAGTTGCTCTCCGACAAGCCCAGCGACGTGATGGTGCTCGACGTCGTCGTGATGGACTGCTGCTGGACGCGCGAGGATCGCGCCACCGTCATCCGTAATATTCACGCCGCGCTTGCGGACGCCTGCGGGATGAAGACGCCCTCGCCCGGCTGGTGGATCAATTTCCGTATCATCGAGGAAGGAAGCTGGGGTTCGCGCGGCGGTGTGCTGTCGTTCCTCGACCTGCTCGAACATGGCGCATCGCACTTTTCGCCGGAACGCGCCGCGGCAATCCGCACCGCACTCGCCGTCAAATACGAGCGATAGACGCGCGCGCCCAGTACAGCATTTTCCGGAAACAATCAGGACCGAGAGGGAAGACCATGAGCGCCGAAGGAAAAATCCGCACCGAGACCCATGATCGCATCTTCAGGATCATCATCGACAACCCCGCCAAGAAGAACGCGTTCTCGCCCGCGATGATGGAGCAGTTGTCGGATGCCCTGACGGAACTGCACAACAACGAAGACTATTGGGTCGGCGTCATCTGCGCCGAAGGCAAGGATTTCACCGCCGGTCTCGACATGCCGAAATTCTTCGGCCCCAACGCCGAGAAACGGAATTTCAAGGAAGGCAATGTAGACGTCTTCGGCCTGCAGAAGCGCTGCAAAAAGCCGATCGTGTCGGCGGTGCAGGGCATCGTCTTCACCATCGGCATCGAACTGATGCTGGCCGGCGACATCGTCGTCGCCGCCGACGACGCCCGCTTCTGTCAGATGGAATCAAAGCGCGGCATCGCCCCGCTCGGCGGCGCGCATTTCCGATTCCTGTCGCGCACCGGCTGGGGCAACGCGATGTATCACCTGTTCCTGTGCGATGAATTCACCGCCACGCGCGCCCGCGAGATCGGCCTGGTCCAGGAAGTCGTGCCGGCCGGCGAGCAAATCGAGCGCGCGATGACGCTCGCCAACATCATCGCCGGCAATGCGCCGCTCGGCATTCAAGTCACCAAGGAAGCGGCCCTCAAGTATGTCGATCACAGCGAGGCCGCCGCCATCGCCTACATTCCGAAAGTCCGCGAGCGCGTGCTCAACAGCGCCGATGCGCGCGAAGGCATTCAATCCTTCATCGAGCGCCGCGCCGCGGTGTTCCAGGGGCGGTGATCGCGGCCATGCAGCTAATAGCCGCAGTGCCACCGGGTCGACCAAGGATGTCAGCGCGAACGATACCGCTCCTGGACTCGCATTCGCACCCGGCGGCCTGCCATCGCGGCGATGGCATCGCCTGGAGCAGGGCCAGCAACAGAGCTAACCGCGAAAATCGATGCTGCGCAGGATGATGCCGGGCGGGGTCCCCTCCAACTCTCCGGCATCGAATTTGCGCGACGCGCATTGTTCGATCCTGTCGCGCAAGCGCAGGAATTGCTCTTCGCGCTGGCTGGTCGCCGTGCGCGACGCATGCTCCAGATCGTCCATCGCGGAAGCGCTGACGGCGCAGGGAATCTCCCTGGACCCGTCCATCATGGAGAACAGCAGCACCATGCGATCGAACTCATAACCGCGAATGTTTCCGCGTGTGAGCGTCATCGGGCGTTCCTCCCCGAGAGAAACGATAAGTGCCTCAGCTTGTTCCTCATCCGGGCCTGACGGCTTAAGCGAATAGTACTTCCGCCCACGTGCCGGCGGGTATAAATTTCCACCTGTCTGCACCGTGGCAAGCACCGCCAGTCCGGGGGCATTTGCATGCGCGCTCTTGTTCTGGTTCTCGCATTCCTCATCGGCCTGGGCGCCCCTGCTCTCGCCGACGACGTCGCCGCCGCCCAGAGCGTGATCCGCGCGCAGGAGCAGGCGTTCGCTCGCGATGACGCCACGTCTGCCTATTCCCACGCCGCGCCCGAGATCAGGCAAATTTTCCCGCAGGCCGACATCTTCATGCAGATGGTCCGGCAGGGCTACGCGCCGGTCTATCGCCACAAGAGCTTCGAATTCGGCGAGGCGCGCGCGGCCAACGGCC
This sequence comes from Bradyrhizobium icense, assembly GCF_001693385.1. NCBI lineage: Bacteria > Pseudomonadati > Pseudomonadota > Alphaproteobacteria > Hyphomicrobiales > Nitrobacteraceae > Bradyrhizobium > Bradyrhizobium icense. Next base: position 1,257,651 of record NZ_CP016428.1, on the reverse strand, counting down.
GGATCGCGCAACGCGTTCACATCGTCGACGACAATGGCGAAGCCTGGGAAGCGATGTATACGCTGGAGCAACAGCCGGACGGCAGTCTGAAGATTACGGGATGTTCGCTGTTGAAGGCCGGGCAGGCGGTTTAACATAGCGTTTTCGAGCGAAGTGGATTCCGGTTCGCATGAAGAAAACGCGTCAGAAAAGAGCTCACGCCATCGCCAGCCGCTTGCGTGCCCGCATCAACAGCAGCACCATAATCCCGATGTTGAGCGCGTTCCACGCCAGCCCGTTCTCGAACGCGGCCATGTAGGAGCCGGTGGCGTCGAAGATCGCGCCCGAGATCCACCCGCCGAACGACATGCCGAACACGGAGGCGAAGATCACGATGCCGACGCGGGTGGCGGCTTCGGAGGCCGGCATCGCCTCGCGCACGATGATGGCATAGCTCGGCACGATGCCGCCCTGGAACAGGCCGAACATCGCCGAGATGACGTAGAGCGAGGTCAGGCTGTCGAAGAACAGATAGAACAGAAGCGCGGTGCCCTGCGCCACCGAGCCGATCAGGAGCGTGCGGATGCCGCCGATCTTGTCGGCGAGGAAGCCTGAACCGATGCGGCTGATGATGCCGAAACCCAGCATCAGCGACAGCATTTCGGCGCCGCGCGCCACGCCATAACCGAGATCGCCGCAATAGGCGACGATATGCACCTGCGGCATCGACATCGCCACGCAGCAGGCGATCGCAGCAAGCGACAGAATCGCGGTCAGCGCATTGGTGGAAAGGCGCAAATCGACGCGCGGCGGCGGCGCGTTCTCGTGGTCGCGCTGGCCCCCTGCCCCCATCAGCATCCGCAAGGCGATCAGCGCCAGCGTCATCGCCACCGCGGTGAAGATGCCGAGCCCGATATGGGTCGTGCGCCAGCCCGTCGTCTCGATGGCGTAGTTGACCACCGGAGGCCAGATCGCGCCGCCGATGTAATTGCCGCTGGCGGCAACGGCGACCGCGAGCCCGCGGTAGCGGTCGAACCAGTGCGAGGCTTCCGCCATCAGCGGCCCGAAGGTGGCGGACGAGGACAGCCCGATGGCAAAATGCACCAGGATAAAATGCCAGATCGAGGTCGACATTCCCGCGACGACATAGCCGAGCCCCAGAATGCCGATACCGAGCCCGATCGCCGTGACGATGCCGTAGCGGTCGGTAATCTTGCCGGTCAGCACCGCGCCGGAACCGAAGCCGAGCATGATCATCGTGAACGCCAGCGAAGCGGTGCCGCGGCTCGCGGCGAATTCCGTCTGCACCACGGGCAGCGCGACCACCACCGACCACATGCCGACGCTGCCGAGCGAACCGATCAGCACGGCCACGGCAAGCCGGATCCACGCCCGACGCGAATCGGGAACGAACAGGTCGGAATCTCGGGAAAGCTCAGAAGAAGTTACCACGGCCGGCGGAACTTCGGGGTCAAATCGCCCAAGGTCAAGCCACAATGCCGCGATGTTAGGCATGCAGTTGTGATGGGGACGGCGTCACGCCCTTGGCGGAATCGGCGATTGAGGCTAGTTTGCCTGCAATGTTCGTTCGCCTGACCAGACGGAAACGCGCCAAAGCGGGGTGGTTTGTCGCCCTGCTCTATCTGTTTTGCGTGCTGGCGCCCGGCGTTGCACTGGCGCTCGGCGACGGCGCGTCATGCCTGGTGATCGCGCTTCAGCCGGTCGCCGCGACGCATACGCATGATCACTCCGAGCATGCGGCAGGCAGCGCGCATCAGCATCATCACGAGCACGAAAGCCATGACGCCGATTCGGGCAACACCGCGCATGAGCCGGCCAAGCATGGACACGACAAGTCCTCGCCGGGGCCGTGCTGCGCCATGCTCTGTGTCTCCGGCATCGCGGCCGATCTACCGACGGTTGTAAAACCCTCGCAACCGACCTCGCTCTGCGTCTCCGAGAATTCCTGGCGCCTGCCGGGTGAGGCGCCCCCTCTTCATTACCGTCCTCCCATCGCCTGATCCGACGTAGCGACGTGGGCAGCCGCGCGACCACAGCGCGTGCACGCCCGTGGTCCACAGCGAGATCAGGGATTCATTCATGTCTGCGCAATCTTATGCGTGGTTCGGCGCCACCGGTTCGGTGGGCGGACGCCATGCCATCTTCAGGTCAGCGGTCCGCGGCGCCATCGCCGCCATCGCGATTGCGGCCGCGGGCTGTACACCTGCGACCACGCGCGTCGCCGGCGCCGATCCCGCCGATCCAGCGGCACGAGTAGCCCGTGTCGGCTACCGCTCGACGATTGCGCCCTACACTTCCTTGCGTCCCTCGACGCCCGCCCCCTGGCGCGAGCGCAACGAGAGCGTCACGCCCAAACAACGCGGGAATAGCCATGCGCATTAGTTTCATCTGGCGCACGCCGGCCATCGCCCTGCTGCTGTCAGCGGGCGTCGGCCTTTCCGGATGCGCTTCGTTCTCGCCGGATTCCGGGATGACCGTGGTGTCCGACGTCGCCAGCCAGACCATCGGCAAGGACGTCGCCTTCGTGCGTTCGGCCGATGGCGCCGAGCGAACCGGCGGCGCCGTGCGCCGCCTGCTCGGCCGCCCGCTCACCGTCGATACCGCCGTGCAGGTCGCGCTGTTGAGCAACAAGGGCCTGCAGGCCGCCTATAACGAGCTCGCACTGGCGGAAGCCGATCTGGTGGAGCAGAGCCTGCCGCCCAACCCGGTGTTCGCTATATCCCGCATCTCCGGCAACGGCAGCTACGAGATTGAACGTCAGGTCGTCGGCGACATTCTGGCGCTCGCCACCCTGCCGTTCCGCTCCGAGATCGCGCGCGAACGTTTTCGTCAGGCGCAGCTCCGCGCCGCGCTGGAGACGCTGCGGCTCGCCGCCGAGGTCCGGCGAACCTATTTCCGCACCGTTGCGGCCAATGAGATGGTCGGCCTGTTGACCGACGCGAAATCGACGGCCGAGAGCACCGCACAACTTGCAAAGAAGCTCGGCGAGACCGGCTCGCTCAACAAGCTCGATCAGGCGCGCGAGCAGGTATTTTATGCCGAAACCACCGCCGAGCTCGGCAGCGCACGCCAGGAGGCGACCAGCGCCCGCGAACGGCTTGCGCGGTTGATGGGCCTGTGGGGCAGCGATCTCGACTTTCGGCTGCCCAATCGGTTGCCTGCACTGCCGCGGCACCCGCAATCGCTTCCATCCATCGAAGTCGACGCGGTCGGCCATCGCATCGACCTGCAGGTCGCGCGCATGGAACTGGCCGCGCTCGAAAAATCGCTCGGCCTCGTTCAAGCAACCCGCTTTGTCACGTTGCTCGATCTTGCCGGGATATCCAAACGCATCCGCGAGGGCGACGGCCCGCCCATCCGGGAGCGCGGCTTCGACATCGAGTTCCAGATCCCGATCTTCGATGGCGGCGAAGTGCGGGTCCGGCAAGCCGTTGAGCGCTACAATCAGGCCTTCAACCTGCTCACCGAGAAGGCGATCAACGTGCGATCGGAAGCGCGCGACGCCTATCGCGTCTACCGCTCGACCTGGGACATCGCCAGCCACTATCAGCGCGAGATCCTGCCCTTGCGCCAGATCATCACCGAGGAGATGCAGCTCCGCTTCTCCTCGATGCAGATCGACGTGTTCGCGCTCCTGACCGAAGCGCGCCAGCGCCTCGCCTCCTTGCGTGCGGCGATCAACGCCAAACGGCAATTCTGGCTGGCGCAGTCCGACCTGCAGACCGCCGTCAACGGCGGCGGCTCGGGTGCCGCAAGGGAAACTCCAACGACCACGGCCGCGGCAGCGCCTGCCGCCGGCGGCGGGCACTAAAGGAGACAAGCCATGTTTTCACGCAGAGGATTTCTCGGCACCGCCGCGCTCCTCAGTGCCAGCGCGGTCACCGGCCGCGTGCAGGCCGCCGCCATTCCGGAAGCGCCGACTATGGACAAGGCGGTGATGCAGCCGCCGCTTCATCCGACCTCGGGTCCCGAGTACCGGCCCGTCGTCACGCTCAACGGCTGGACGCTGCCGTGGCGCATGAACGGCGACTGGAAGGAATTTCATCTGGTTGCGGAGCCCGTGGTGCGCGAATTCGCCGAGGGCATGAAGGCCAATCTGTGGGGCTATAACGGCCAGGCGCCGGGGCCGACCATCGAGGCGGTCGAGGGCGACAAGGTGCGCATCTTCGTCACCAACAAACTGCCCGAGCATACCACCGTGCACTGGCACGGCATGATCCTGCCATCAGGCATGGACGGCGTCGGCGGGGTGACGCAGCCGCACATCCCGCCCGGCAAAACCTTCGTCTACGAGTTCCAGCTCAAGCACAGCGGAACGTTCATGTACCACCCGCATTCCGACGAGATGGTGCAGATGGCGATGGGCATGATGGGCATGTTCGTCGTACACCCGCGCGATCCGGCGTTCCGCCCGGTCGACCGCGACTTCGTGTTCGTGATGTCGAGCTACCTGATCGACCCCGGCACCTATTTGCCGAAGGTCAACGAGATGACCGACTTCAACATGTGGACCTGGAATAGCCGTGTATTCCCCGGCATCGATCCGCTGCCGGTCCGCCTCGGCGACAGAGTCCGGGTCAGAATCGGCAACCTCACCATGACCAACCACCCGATCCACCTGCACGGCCATAACTTCTCGGTGAGTTGCACGGACGGCGGCTGGGTGCCCGAAAGCGCCCAATGGCCTGAAACGACTATTGACGTGCCGGTCGGGGCCATCCGCGCATTCGATGTGCTTGCCGACAATCCCGGCGACTGGGCGTTTCACTGTCACAAGTCGCATCACACCATGAACGCCATGGGCCACGACGTGAAGAACCTGATCGGCGTGTCGCGGAAGGACCTCGCCAAGGCCGTCGGCAAGCTCGCGCCCGACGCCATGGTGATGGGTTCGACCGGTATGGCGATGGGCGACATGGAAATGCCGGCGCCCGACAACACGCTGCCGATGATGACCGGCACCGGCCAGTTCGGCCCGATCGAGATGGGCGGCATGTTCACGGTGATGAAGATCCGCGAGGGACTCGCGCGCGACGATTACAAGGATCCGGGTCCATACCAGTTTCCGAAAGGCACGGTCGCCTGGGAAGTCGAGGCGCCATCGAATGAGCCCGCACGACAAGGACCGGCCAATGCGAAACCACCTGCAAAGGATACCAGGGGCGGAAAGCCCACACATATGAAGCACATGAAAATGTGAAAGCTCTCAAATGCGTTCAGGCATCAACAGGAGAAGATAGTGCAACTGAAACAACTCGCTCTGATCTCGATCGCCGCCACCGCTCTGCTTGCGGCGCCGGCGTATGCCGGGGAAGGCCCTGCCGGCCATCATCACCACGACGATTCCTTTTCAGCGGGAGAGCCGGGCAACGCCAAGAAGCCCGCTCGGGTCGTACAGGTCACCATGAGCGAGACGGACGGAAAGATGTTGTTCACGCCGGCGAAAGTCGAGGTGAAAAAGGGCGAACAGGTGAAGTTCATCTTGCGCAACAACGGCGAGCTCGATCACGAATTCATCCTCGCGACTACGGCGGAGAACCTCAAGCACGCCGAAGCCATGAAGAAGAATCCCGACATGGAGCACGACGATCCGAACGGGAAGCGGCTTGCGCCGAAGAAGACCAACGAGATGATCTGGAAATTCACCAAGAAGGGCGAATTCGAATATTCCTGCCTGATCCCCGGCCATCGGGAAGCCGGAATGACTGGAACGGTGGTCGTGAAGTAGTTCGATTCAGTATTCTACTGCAGTGAAAGGCAACGAGTATGAAAAGCAAAAAACTCGCAATAGCATCTCTGTCGGTCTCGCTCGTCCTGGGAATTGGAATTCCCCTGGCGCGGGCCGAAATGGTCAACGGCGAAGTCAGGAAAGTGGACGAGGCGGCCGGCAAGGTCACTCTGAAGCATGGCCCCATCAAGAGCCTCGACATGGAGGAGCCAATGACGATGGTCTTCCGTGTGCAGGATCCGGCGATTCTGAAGCAGATCAAGGTCGGCGATAAGGTTCAGTTCGAAGCGGAGCGAGCTGCAGCCGGGATCACGATCACGAAAATGCAGAAGGGCAAATAGAGCCGGCGAATGCTAGGCGCCGCCCTGGCGAGGAAGGCGGCCGCAAGTCGCAAATCGTCGAAAACCGGCCGCCGCTGCTCGATCCTAATCCGAGCACCGGTAGGTGCCCGTGCTCAGGTACAGCATCTTGTCGGGTACGGAAACCGACGTCACGTGGCCGTGCAGGTCCTGGCCGCGACGAATCAGGATCGTACCGTAGCCAACGGCGTAGCTGCCGTTCGGACGCCCCTTGCGTTCGAACGTGCCGGCCGCTCCGGTAACGCTTTTTCCGAAGATGAGGACATCGTCTCCGGTACAGGTCTTGCCGGAAACGACCGTTCGGATGGCCCCGACCGATCCGTCGACAGGCCGCTCCTGAGCGTAGAGCACTGCTGGCGAAGCCGTCGCGGCAAGGAAAAGGAATAGGGCGGGCGCTTTCATGACAACCTCCATCCCCGTCAGAGACGACCCGGAAGGTCGCGCATCAGCGATCGATGGACTGGCCATGAGGCCGTTTCTGATCCGTTCTTTACATAGGGCGGAAGTCGTCCACTTGCAAGCTCGCGGACGGGTTGAGGTCCGAACGATGGACGCAGCGGCCGAAAGGGTCACCTTGAAGCTCGGACCCAGCGAGAGTCGCAGGGTCCCTCAGCCGCATTCTCAGTCGCGACCAGTGACCGGTCGCTGTGGTGCACGCCGGTGATGATTTCGACGACCCAACAAATGGAGCAAGGGGCAACGAACGCGCCGCTTTGATTGAGATCAGTTTCAGGGATCGCCGGGGCGCATCACGGGGTACAGCATCGGACCACAGGCCGAGGAACCACCGTTGCGCCTTCGCGTTTTCTGTAGTGCAATCGCGACGGTGGTGTCGGGCCGGACAACGCTTGCCCGGTATAGTTGCCGGCGGCTTCGAGGAGTGACTATGCACAAGCACCGCTATGGTCATCTCGCCGTCATGACCGCGCTATCCTTTATCGCGATGTTCATCCTGATGTACGCGATGATCGACCGCTTCGCGGACGTGTACCCGAACGTCAACCAGTTCTACATGGCGGGGCTGATGGCCGCGCCGATGCTCATCATCGAGTTGCTGGTGATGCGCGGCATGTATCCGGACACCAGGATGAACCCTGATGTTCGGCGGCGCGGCCCTCCTCGCGCTGGTGCTGTTCTTCCTGGGCATCCGGACCCAGACGGCGGTCGCCGACGTGCAATTCATCAAGTCGATGATCCCGCACCATTCGGGAGCTACTGATGTGCGAGCGGTCTGCGATTTCGGATGCAGAACTCGGGAACCTCTGCAGCGAGATCGTCAAGGGACAGCAGCAGGAGATCGACCAGATGAAGCAAATACTGGCCCGGCTCAACAAGTAGCATGCAGGATTAGTCCTGGGTGGATAGTCCAACGGAAAAGGTGAAATCGATGAGCGAGATACTGCATTGCATCGCCCGGCGATCCTTCATCGGCGCGATCGCCGCCATGCTGGCAGGCCGGACGATCGCGTTCGCCGCTGCCGCCAACCCCGTGGTCACCGTCCACAAGGATCCGAACTGCGGCTGTTGTTCGGACTGGGTCGATCATCTGCGCGCGGCCGGCTTTCCGGTCGATGTGCATGAGGCCACAGATCTTGCGCCGGTCAAGCAGCAGCATGGCATTCCGCCTGAGCTCGCCGCTTGCCACACCGCGGTCGTGAGCGGCTATGCGATCGAAGGACATGTGCCCGCGCTCGCGATCCAGCGCTTGCTGGCGGAGCGTCCGAACGCCAAGGGCCTTGCCGTTCCCGGGATGCCGGTCGGGTCACCCGGAATGGAAGGCGGGACGCCGCAGCCTTACACCGTCGTGTTGTTCGGACCGGCCGGGCAAAGCCCTTACATGCGCTTCGTCGGAACGCAGCCGGTTGACACCTGATTTCAGTTGAGCCGCGCCTCGGACGCGCGCCGGCCAGCGAGGTGACGGGTTCGCAGGCTCGAGCGATCCTGGGCGTTACATTGTTCCGGAAATTCTGCAAACGGACGCGGTACAGGCTCGAAAAGCCGCTATACAAGCGAGGACAAGCGCACCGGATCCATGGTCCCGGCATTGGCGCAGCCGAACTGGAAAGCAGCGAACGAGACGCCCCTTGCGAAGGATTGATGATCAGACCTTTCTGCTCTTGCTGTTTGCCGTTACGCTGGCATTCGCCTGGATTTTGCAGCCGTTCTACGGCGCCGTTCTGTGGGCGATCATCGTAGCCGTCATCTTTGCGCCGGTGAATCGGGCGCTGCTGCGATCGATGCCCGGCAGGCCGAACCTCGCGGCCCTGGTAACCGTCCTGCTCATCATCGCGATCGTGCTCATACCGCTGGCGATGGTTGCGGCCTCCCTGGTGCAGGAAGCAACCAGTCTTTTTGAGAAGATCAGGTCCGGAGAATATGATTTCGCCGGCTACATCCAGCGTGTCTTCGATGCGCTGCCGGCCTGGGCTACCGGTTGGCTGGAACGGTTCAACCTGACAAATCTTTCAGGGCTTCGCGACACATTGTCGTCCAGCCTGATGAGGGGCGGTCAGGTTCTGGCTCCCCAGGCGCTTACCATCGGGATGAACACTTTCGAGTTCGTGATCAGCATCGGCATCATGTTGTACCTGCTGTTTTTCCTGACGCGCGATGGCAGGGCAGTGGCGGACCTGATCAAGCAGGCTGTTCCACTCCACGGCGATCAGAAATCAGCGCTCTTCACCAGGTTCGCCGATGTCGTTCGCGCCACCGTCAAGGGTGGAGTTCTGGTGGCCATTGTCCAGGGCGCGCTCGGCGGTTTGGCGTTCTGGTTCCTTGGGGTTCACGCGCCGATTTTGTGGGCCGTGCTGATGGCGTTCCTGTCGCTGCTGCCGGCCATCGGAGCCGCGTTGGTCTGGCTTCCCGTCGCGATCTACTTTCTCGCAACCGGCGCCGTTTGGCAGGGCATCGGGCTGATCGCCTATGGCGTACTGATCATTGGCTTGGTGGACAATGTGCTGCGTCCATTCCTGGTCGGCAAGGATACCAAGCTGCCGGATTACGTTGTGCTGATTTCCACGCTGGGCGGCATCGAAGTCTTCGGACTCAACGGCTTCGTCATCGGCCCGCTGATCGCCGCGATCTTCATGGTGAGCTGGGAAATTTTTTCGGCGTCGAGGCGGACGTCACGAGATGAACGCGTGGGCGACGGGTAATATTCACCGCGGGCGCCGTCATTGCGAGGATCGAGGCGACGAAGCAATTTCCTTGCGGCGCGATGGAGTGCTTCGCTTCGCTCGCAATGACAGGACTAACCGTAGGATGGGTATCGCTTTCGCTCCACCCATCCTACATTCCGTCCCCTACCCCAGTTCAAACGTCGTGACGCCGAACGCCCGCTCCAGCCGCAGCGGCGGGATCGCGCCGGTATACATCCGCGCCGTCTCGAACACCGGCGCGAGCCCAAAACCTTCCGCCAGCGCGACCGCGTCGCGGTTGATGCCGGGCACGTCCAGAAACACCTCGCCGCCGCCCACCCTGGCGAGCAAGGCGGACAGTACCGCTTCGGCGGTCGTGCGGTCGTCGGCAACCAGCGGTCCGATCTTGAAGCCCTTCCGGCACGGCCGGATCACACCCCAGCCCGCAAGCCGTCCATCGCGCACGACCGCGCACCCGACATGGCCGGGCGCGCCGATCCAGGCCCGCAGGAACGCCGGCCGCCGCGCCGGAAACACCGTCGCGTCGTCTGCTTCCACATCAGCCAGCGGGACTTCGCTCAAATCAATTACTTCGGCCTGCGCCGCACTCGGGGCCGCGACCATGCCGCCATAGCGGACGTTGGCGTAAGCGAGCTGAAAGCCGGATTTTCTGTAATTGTCCTGCTGCGCCACCACGCCATCGAGCCCGATCACGCGCGCGCCGGCATGCGCGATGGCCGCGTTCCATATTCGCAAGCCATAACCTTTGCCGCGCAAATCTGCCCGCACGATGTAAAAGCCGAGAAAGGAAAAGCCCGCGCTGTAATTGACGCAGGAGGCAGTCGCGACAGGCGCGCCATTGATCTCGCCGATGAAAAACCCTCCCGGATCGACAGATGAAAAGCAGGCGTCGTCGACAAGGCCCGGATTCCACCCCTCGGCCGCGGCCCAGTCGATTGCGATCGATATCTCGTCGGGTCGCATCGTACGGATGGTGAAGTCGTTCATAAGGACAATCCTCGAGCCGTCATTGCGAGGAGCGAAGCGACGAAGCAATCCATGCTTTTTCTGCGGCTCAATGGATTTGCTTCGCGGAGCCTGTCATCGGACGCACGTTCGCGCGACCCGTTGGCTCGCAATGACGCTGCTATGCCGGGCATTCACATTCAACTGCCAGGCTGCGCAATTGCGATAGGCATCACAGTTCCTCAACTCACGAGGCCGATGAAAATGTGCGCAGTCCAGAAATGGCACACTTCGTCGTGCAGAATATCATTGCGCCTTGCGAATTGTTTAGCGAAAATTAACCACGCTGGCTGGCGCGGCGCTGCGTAGTTGGAGGCTTCACACATGTACCGATCATCGCTCACGCTGGCCTTTGTTGTCCTGTGTTCCGCGACCGCCGCGGCCAGCGACCTGTCATCATCCGTCTACGTCGCGCCAGGCGGAATCTATGCGCCTTCCGCAAACATCAATGTGCGCCCGCGACCGGCTTATCGGCCGTACGCGGAACCCGGTTACCGATATCGCTCTTACGGTGTGCCGGACCCCGCCTACCGCGCACCGGCAGCGGTCTATGGCGACTACGGAACGCCCTACCCCGCACAGCCCGTCTACGTCGAACGCGCGCCCGCCTATTCCGACTACGCGCAGGAATACGACTATGCGGGCGAATACGCGCCGCGGCCACCGCTGCCCGTGCCCTACCGCGCGCGGGCGCGATGCGACGACGGTTATGGCCGGTGGAGCTATTGCGATTGAGCCGCCCGCTCGCGCGGGTTCGGAGTGCGTGGCTCCACCCATCCTACATCCCTGCTGCAGCAAGGGCCTCGGCTCCGCCAGGAGTTGAGGCCTTGATTTTCAACGCATGTGGATAAATGCCGGCGAAGTGCTGCCGGTAACTTCCGCCCGGTCATCGGATATGCGCCAAGCCGCCACTCCGACGCACACGGTGAGCATCAGGGACATCACGAGCAGAAGCATAAAGGAAAACTGGCTCAACTCCCTTGCCCCGCAAATCAAACTTAAATTTGGTGGAAGCGAGCACGGTCTGCCGAGTCGAACAATGCAGTTCGGTTGACCTAAGTGGAGTTTTCCCCACGCGAGATTTTTTGCAGATGGACCTGGACGCGTGGCCGTCGAACATGATCGCGTGAATCCACGATCGGCGGAGGGCACTTTCTCGATCGCGGTGGCCAGCGCCGGTGCGGCGAAACCGGGAAACGGCCTTGCCGCCCATCGCCGCCGCCTGTCGCTTGTACGCTCGGTAAACGACCGACATTGACGTCCTTCCATTCGACACCGCGTAGCTCTCTGAGCCTGCTGCAGGTGCTCACTCATTCGGAGGAGGTTCATTCCAGCATTCAGCCGCAGTCCAAAGTCGTGGGATGGATGGGAAGCGCTTCTCCGCCGCTGACCGGTCAAGCACACGTTTGCCCATCTTATGGCGCAACGAGATTTTCATCTGAATCAATGACTTACTGGCTGATCAAATGCTTGGTTCCGCCAACCATTGAAATAAAATTTGATGGAACTCCGATAAAAATCGGGGGAAAATTCCAAATGGGGTCTTGATTTGCCTTCTTTCTTTCAGCGGGGCGCTTTTGTGAGTAACGAGTATGACTGATCAACAATTGGCTATTCAGGCAATTGGCGAGGCGCAACTCATACTGGAAGAATACCTGCAACCCCGCCCGCAAGACAATGAGCGTATCCTCGACAAGTTGATTGAAGTTCTCGAACGCCCCGATGTGATGGCTGCTGTGAGCCGTTTGCAGCAACGTAGTTGCTTCGAGCTACGCAAATGAGCAAGCGGCTTTCATCAATGACTTTGACGGCCTTGGTTGCTGCGCTGTTGTTGTTGTTGGGAATGCCAAGTGTGGAAGCGAAACAGCAATGCAGCGCCGCGGCGCCGTCGAATCCGAATGGAAAATGGTGGTCGTATCGTCTCATCGACGGACGAAAATGCTGGTACGAAGGCAAGCCGGGGCTTTCGAAAGACTTGCTGGAGTGGAAGGGCGTGTCCGCGCAACCCCTGCTCAAGGATGTTGTGAACATAGTCCCGGAGAAGCGCTTCAATCCACTGGACGCGCAAGCGTGGGCGCCGAAGGAAGCCGTGCAAGCGTGGGCACCTGAGGAAGCCGTGCAAGCGCGGGCGCCGAATTACGTCCCTGACACTTTTGATGAGTTATGGAGCGGAAGGATCTGGCTTTTAAATTAGAAAATTGACGGTTCGCCTGGTTCTTGGCTTCGGCTTTTTGTGCTCACTGGTGCCTGTTGTTGAGTTAACGCTGATTTCTGCCGTTCGCACGACAACTCGCGCATCGAAGGCCGACCCGGACGCGTTCTTGGAACCAGCGTGCGCTTTGTCTTACGTGAGTCGCCCTTAGAGGAGGGTGCGATGAAGGACGTACGAGATGCGAGCGACGCCGGGCGGTGTCATCCGCCTCATCATCCAACTTGCAATCATTGCGGCGGCATAGCGCGGCCCGTGGCGATCCTCGACAGTCGCCAGGGCAAGAACTTTCGCCTCCTCCGCTGCCTCAACTGCGAGAAAACGGATTGGGCTGAAGAGCAGTAACCGCTGCAATCGAGAGCAGCCGCGGAAGGCGTCCAAGGTGGCTTCCTACCATCTCGAACCTCGAGGGGGCGTTGCAACTCAGTAAGTCACGTTGTTGACAGCTTCGATGTAGCGGGGACCGCTCCCATGCACTGCTGCACCTCGTTCGGCACGTTATAGTCGCGCATGACAGGGCGGCTGTCGCGCAAGCCACACGCCTCTCGCTGCACCACGTACATCCAGAGCGCGTGGCCGGCCTCCGTCACCAGGATGCGCCGCGCCTGTTGCGCTGACGCCGGCGCGCCCGAGCGTGGCTGGGTGGCATCGAACTCCCGCAGCCTGGCGAGGGCCGCTTCCAGCGCTCGCCCCATCCGTCCGAGCGCCACGGCCTGATCCTGGGCGATCTCATAGTTGAGAACGTCGACGGAAGTGCGATCAAGGCGAAAATCGCGGGACATGGGAAATGTATAGCGCCATTCGGATCGCATGCGCAACGATGCGCATTATTGTTGCGATCGCTGCCTGGGTTTGATGCTGATCGAGCTTAGCAGAGTTGCGGTCACGATCATCGCTGCGATGCCAGTGAGACTCAATGCTATCTGCATCGCAAGTCCGTCTGAAATGTCGAGCAGCGCCACGTGGCTGGCGAACGTCAAGAGAACGCCGAGGCAAAAGATTGGCAGCGAGTTCTGGCCACAGAGGATCGCGCCGCGCATCACCGGCGTCGTCAACCCTCGCCAATTGCGAGGCACGAGCCATGACGCCAAAACCGCAAGGGCCAAAAAATGCAGCAGGCGCAATAGATCGAGATTCGATTTGTCCAATGGGTAAGTCAGTTTCGCCAACGCCTCCGGGATCAGTGTTTCCAGCAGTTTGATGCGCCAGCTCAATGCGATGACCAGGGTGAAGAGCAGATACAGAGCGGCAAGCATAAGCGTGGTGCGTGACGTCACCCATGACCGGGGCCTCTTGCCCTCGATCATCCACCACGCGCCAAGCACGAACAGCAATTGCCAGGCCAGCGGATTGAAAGCCCAGTGGCCGTTCGGCCACGCCGGGAAGGTCCAGCCAAAGGCATGCACCAACACATAAAGCGCCAGCGAGGCGCCAAGCGTCGCGTTCGGCGCTCGCAGCAGCAGCCACAGCAGCGGCGCGAACAAGAGGTGAAGAAGCACGAAGACTGCCAACACGTCGGTATTGACCGGACGGTATTGCAGGACCGCCGCGCGCGCGAGCGTCGCGCCGGGATGGTCCAGCAAGATACGCGTATTGCTCTCGTCAGCAAGACGGCCAGTGCCCGCCAGGTGAACCAGGATGGCGCAAGCGAGCGTGAGCAGCAGAAATGCGACATAAATGTCCCAGCTTCGCCGCAGCGTTCGGCTGATCACTCCGGTCCAGCCCTCGCAGCGCCATGCCCTGCCGTAGGCCAGCGCGCAGGTTACGCCCGAGACGAACATGAACACTTCCGCGGCATCGCTGAAGCCGTAGTTCCGCAGCGTCAGCCAAGCTCCGATATTGTTGGGAACATGGTCAAGAAAGATGAACCACAGCGCGATGCCTCGGCAGGCATCTATTCGCAGGTCGCGGCCTTCGCCTTTCAACTCCGGCAGCTCGCCGACGACGAACTTAGGGATGGTAATTCGGTCGCGCATCTCGATCACCCCGAGCCAGCAAAATGGACCCGCCGCTCGAGCTCCTGGTGTGAGCTCGTTCACCATTAAAGGCTTATTTTTTCAGGCGAATCTGCGCGCGAGCGTTGAGTGCTGTCGGCGTTGCACGTGATCATTTGAGCCCCGCGATTGAGGTCCGCGCGATCGTCAGCAAGCGTAGCCGAAGCGACATCCGGGTCATGCCGAGTCCCGCATATCGCGTGCGCTCATGCGGGCTGCTTGCTGATTCCTTGAAGCACGAAGTTTCGGACCGCGTGCTTACACCGAAGCCATTCCAATGAATCAGATTTCGCAGTCGACTGAATTCAAGGCCTTGCGCAAGCCACCAAACGCGCTCAGCCGACAGGGCTCGGTGTCGCTGACGGCCTTTCGCCGCTCGGAAATGGTCGTTCGCTTGATAACGGTGGTCTTTGGCTTCGGCTTAGGACGGGCGGCGGCGACCTTCTTTGGACGGGCGGCGGTAACGACCTTCTTTGATTTGGAATCGTGTCGATGGCGGTTGATCACCCTTGGGGGCTCCGAAGGACCGACACTGATGTCTTCCGACGGAGAAATACGTTCGTCGACTAGCGCAGGTTGCGCCGGTGTCTCGATGCTCGGCGCAGCAATTTCAAGTCGATCAGCCTTCGCCAATGCAACATGTGAATCGGAAACGGCCACGGTTGTCTCGGCAAGCGGCTGGACGACCACTTCTGCATTACGCGCTGGCGTTCCGAGTTCCATTGCCACTAGCGCTCCTACACCCAATGGGATGAGGAGGCCCACCAACACCATTCTGAGCATGATGCTCCTCCGATTGGTTTAGTGCCGGTGAAAATTCTCCGATCTAATGAGGCAACTTGGCGGCGGCTCGCGTAACAACTCGAGCCACGTCCAGTCTGTTTGCCGATAGGGTTAACGCCGGCGTGGATGTTCCCGACGCGCGAACGTTGAATGGAGGAACGGGATCGCTTGCCTGGGTAAAGGAGGTTAGCACCAGCCGAACGCGTGTAGAGAAAGCAAGCGCAGCCCGGATGAGCGAAGCGACATCCGGGCTGGTTATGCCGAGCCCCGCACATCGCCTTGCTCATGCGGATCCTCGCGGTGAGTTGATGGTTGGAAACTCAGCTTACCTCCTGACCACCTGTCACCCCATAGGATCTACTTGCTAACCGTATGTCGTGATCCCCATCAGGACGTTGCTATGCTCGGTAGGCAACAAGAACGGCACCGCACGCGATCAAAGTCACGCCGAGCCAATTTGGCAGCGAAAGTCGTTCACCGAGGAAGAGCACCGCGAAAACCGACACGAAGACGACGCTGAGCTTATCGATCGGAGCAACACGCGCGGCATCCCCCAGCTTCAAGGCGCGAAAGTAGCAAATCCAGGAAGCGCCTGTCGCGGCACCCGAGAGGATGAGGAACACCCACGTCTTCAAGGAAACGCTGGACGGCTGTTGCCAGCCTCCCGAGGCGTAGACGATCAGTGCGGCCACCAACAGGATGACCACAGTGCGAATAAACGTCGCCAAGTCCGAGTTGACGTTCTCAATGCCGACCTTTGCGAAGACGGCCGTTAGGGCCGCGAATGCTGCGGAAAGCAACGCCCAAAATACCCAAGAGAGCAGGAGATTTTTCATGCTCAGGGAAGTGCCCGCACGAGCCGCAACGCGGCGATCAGTGCTCCAACGGACAGCGCTACCGACGCAACCACGTAAGCAGATGATGCCCAGGTCTGGCCGCGTTCAATTAAGTAGTAAGCGTCGAGGGAGAACGTCGAAAACGTTGTGAAGCCGCCACAGATGCCGACTGTCAGGAACATCCGCATCGTCTGTGACAGGTCCCATTTGGCTGCAATCAAGCCTGCCAATGCGCCAATCAGAAATGAGCCAGTCACGTTGATGATCAGCGTGCCCCACGGAAAGT
The DNA here is from genome assembly GCF_001693385.1 of Bradyrhizobium icense. Lineage (NCBI taxonomy): Bacteria > Pseudomonadati > Pseudomonadota > Alphaproteobacteria > Hyphomicrobiales > Nitrobacteraceae > Bradyrhizobium > Bradyrhizobium icense. The sequence continues at coordinate 1,241,293 of NZ_CP016428.1, read as the reverse complement.
CGCTTCTGGACAGCTTACCTGAGCCGATGCCGACCAAGTATCGTGCAACTGATCCCAGAGCGCCGCCGGCCGCTACAGAAAGGATGGATTGAAAGGTCATTGGGCATACTCCTACCTGCGCTCTCGCGCTCCGGTAGGAGTCATCAGCCGAGACGGCGGTTATCGGGGGACTCCATCCCCATCACCTTGAAGTCAGATAAGCGAGAAAGTCTGCGTCAGCAAGCCCTGCCTACGCTCCCAACTGGAACTCGCGCTAATGCCTAACGCGGCGAGTTCAAAACGACGCTCAGGGAGTCATTGAGCGTACCCAACTTCATTTGAAGCCTGACTCAGGAATAGTTCGAAAGGAAGGCCGTCGACGCCCGTGAAATGCAGGTGACGGATTTTGGCGGCCAACGCGGCAGACGAGCGGTGCTGAAGCGTACGGCAAAACCGTGTGGTCCTGGCGCCCGCGCGGGATCGTCAATTCGCCGGCGATGGTGGCAAGAGGAATTCGTCTCCAGGGAGAGCTCGGCATAAGCCGTAAACCCACTGCGCAGGGAATGCCGGAATGCTCCGGCTGTACCTGTATGCTCGTGTGCGCATCTTCGCAATCTCTTGCACACGAGACCGCGGGTGCCAGCCGGCACCCGGCATTTTCTGCGCCCTCTTCTCTTTGGGCGAACGGTTCCAATATTCCAGAGGCCAGCGATAGAGCCGATGGGCCGCGGCGTGCTGGATACCCCGCATGCGCGGGGTATGACAGTTCGGTGTGGGGCGCGAGATTCTCCGATGTGCGCTTGCACATCGTAGTTCGATGCTGACGCATCGCCCCGGAATGACGGCCTTAACCACCTGCCGTTAACCCTTTGCTAACCATACACCGGGCAAAAATTGCCGGGTGAAGTCGAGTGTCGTCGGCCGCGTAGAACGGGAGGAACCCCGTGGACGCCAGTGCGGTGCCTCACTTTCGGAACGGCGGCCCTTCGGCCGCCGCCAAGACGTCTGGCGCCCGATGGCGGCAGACGCGGGGGGAAGCGGCTACCATGGTCGATGTGACGGCGGGTCAGGGCGGCGCAGGCGCAAGCGGCAAATTTCCAAGCCTTGGTGAAGTCGGCGATATCCTGAAGCGTGGCGATCTGGCGCTGGCGCTCGGCGTCCTCACCATCCTGGTGGTGCTGATCCTGCCGCTGCCGGCGATCGTGCTGGATCTCTTCCTGGCGATCTCGATCACGGTGTCGATCCTGATCCTGATGACGGCGCTGTTCATCCAGACGCCGCTGGAATTCTCGTCGTTTCCGACCGTGCTCTTGATCTCGACCATGCTGCGGCTGTCGCTGAACATGGCGTCCACGCGCCTCATCCTGTCGCACGGCCATGAGGGCACGGCCGCCGCCGGCCACGTCATCGAAGCCTTCGGCAATTTCGTGATGGGCGGTAATTTCGTGATCGGAATTATCGTGTTCGCGATTCTCGTGATCGTGAACTTCGTCGTCATCACCAAGGGTTCGGGTCGCATCGCCGAAGTCGCGGCCCGCTTCCAACTGGACTCGATGCCGGGCAAGCAGATGGCGATCGACGCCGATCTGTCCGCCGGCCTGATCGACGAGCAAACCGCCAAGGCTCGCCGCAAGGCGCTGGAGGACGAAAGCGGCTTCTTCGGCGCCATGGACGGCGCCTCGAAATTCGTCCGCGGCGACGCTATCGCCGGCCTCCTGGTGGTGTTCATCAACGTCATCGGCGGCATCATCATCGGCGTCGCCCAGCAGGGGATGAGCTTTGGCGATGCCGCTCGCACGTATACCATTCTGACGGTCGGCGACGGCCTGGTGACGCAGGTGCCGGCGCTGATCGTCTCGACCGCCGCGGGCCTCTTGGTGTCGAAAGCCGGCATCACCGGTGCGGCCGACAAGGCGCTGATGAAACAGCTCTCGGGTTACCCGCAGGCGCTCGGCATGTCCGCCGGCGTGATGCTGGTGCTGGCGCTGTTGCCGGGCATCCCGATGCTGCCGTTCCTGGCGCTCGGCGGCGGCGCCGCGGCGCTCGCCTGGAAAGCGCGAAACCACAACCACGTCACCAAGGCGGCCGAAGCCGCCGCGGCCGCTGCGCCCGAACTCGCCGCCGCTGCCGCCCAGGCCGCGGCCGAAGAGCCGATCGCCAGCGCGCTCAAGATCGACGACCTCAAGATCGAGCTCGGCTATGCGCTGTTGCCGCTGGTCAACGGTCCTGACGGCACCGACCGCCTGACCGAGCAGATCAAGGCGCTGCGCCGCTCGCTCGCCATCGAAATGGGCTTTGTGATGCCGGCGGTACGCATCCTCGACAACGTCCAGCTCGAGGCCAACACCTACGTCATCAAGATCAAGGAAGTGGACGCCGGCACCGGCAAGATCTGGCCGAACCAGTTCATGGTCATGGATCCAGCCGGCAACCAGGTCGGCGTGCCCGGCATCCACACCGTCGAGCCGACGTTCGGTCTGCCCGCCACCTGGGTCGATGCCGCGCTGAAGGAAGAGGCGTCGCTGAAGGGCTACACCGTGGTCGATGCCGCGACCGTGCTGTCGACGCACCTGACCGAGCTGCTCAAGAACAACATGAGCGACCTCTTATCCTATGGCGAGGTACAGAAGCTGCTGAAGGACCTGCCGAAGGAACAGGGTGAACTGGTCAAAGATATCGTGCCGAGCCAGGTCACGGTGTCGGGCATCCAGCGCGTGCTGCAGCTACTCCTGGCAGAGCGTATCTCGATCCGCGACCTTTCCACCATCCTCGAAGGCATCGCCGACGCGCTCGCGTTCTCGCGCAACCCCGCCATCATGGTCGAGCACGTCCGCGCTCGCCTGGCGCGCCAGATCTGCGCCCAGAATACCACATACAACGGCTACCTGCCGCTGATCGCGTTGTCAGCGCGGTGGGAACAGGCATTTGCGGAATCGATCGTGGGCCAGGGCGAAGAGCGCAGCCTCGCCATGCAGCCCTCAAAACTGTCGGAGTTCATGACAAGCGTCCGCAACGCCTTCGAGCAGGCGGCACGCGAGGGTGAGGCGCCGGTGCTGGTGACGTCGGCTGCGATCCGGCCGTTCGTGCGCTCGCTGGTCGAGCGCTTCCGCTCGCAAACCACCGTGCTGTCGCAGGCGGAAATCCATCCCCGCGCGCGGCTGAAGACGGTCGGCAGCATCTAGGCGCGGGCCGAAAATAACGGCAAATCAGCGGTTTGCTGCCGAAGCATTTTCGCCACAGGCAAATGGTTTGTCGAAAATGGCCGATCCCGCGCCATTCGGCATTCGAAGGCGACGGCTTCCGCATAAGTCATTATGGTAGCTGAATATTTATTCATGGTAGGTGACCGCCCCGGGCGTTCCAATCGCGGTAGTTCAAGTCTTTTCACCGGCTTGTGATCGCCTCTTTGGAACGGGATCCCGGATTCCTACGTTTCCTGACGCGAGACGTTGAACCAGCCTGTCGGCGCATCCGATAAATCTACAGGCCGGAAGGCGGCAGGAGACTTCCATGAACCATTCGATCTACAGCGCAGATCGCACGACCCATCTCAAGATCGTGGTCGTGGCCCTTGTGGCAGGTATCGTGGTCGCCGGGTTCAGCATCTCCGCACGCAACACCTCGGATGAAGGTCTCACCCAGACCGCGAGTACGGGCGTGATGAAGGCCGGCAAGCCGGTGGCGATCACCAGCTCCGGTAACTCAGTCGTACGCTAACGGAGGAATCCGCAAACAGAGGAATTCACGGAATTCACGCGGCTCTTTACAGCCCCCCAAAGTCGCCGTGTGGATATTTAAGACCCCAACTACCCCC